>DATKPJ010000114.1:0-2571 GCA_035524195.1 Occallatibacter sp. | reverse complement strand
CACGAATTGGGCGTTTGATTCCCAATGGCTGCGCGGTGTTCCCAGAAAGCTCATGGCGTAGGTTTTCACGAAACAAGTGACAGCCAATGCGGCCGTCAGCGCCAGGATGGCACCGGAAAGGGCGAAGACGATCTTCACTGCGGCCGAGGGGAGCAGCGCGCTGCGCAGGAAAGTCTGCAAGGTTAACCATTCACTCACAAAACCATTGAAGGGCGGCACCGCCGCGATGGCGAGACATCCAGCCAGGAAAACGATCGACAGCGCCGGCAAAGAGCGGATCAGGCCGCCCAGCCGATCCATGTCTCTTGTGCCAGTCGCGGCTTCAATGTGGCCCGCGCCTTGGTAGAGGAGTGCCTTATATGTCGAATGATTCAGCATGTGATAAAGCGCGGCAGTTAGCGCAAGGGCAGCCGGGATCGCATTCCCGGAATTGCGGAATACCAGAAAGGCTCCGATCCCAGCCGCGATAATTCCGGCATTCTCGATGGAACTATGGGCCAACATGGTCTTCAGGTCGTTCTCAGTCGTGGCATACAGAATCCCCACTAGTGCGGTGACGGCTCCGATGACGAGAGCGACCAGGCCCGGTCCAATGCCGTGGCCGGGAACCAGGTCCGCGTTCAGACGCAGGATTCCATAGAAACCCAGATTCAAAGTCACGCCCGCGAACACGGGGATGAAAACGGGCGGAGCCGCCGTGTACGATCTCGGCAACCAGAAATTCAGCGGCACCAGGCCCGCCTTGACGCCAAAGCCGAGGAAGCCCAGAAGAAACACGCCCCATGTCGCCGTACCCGACAAATGAGCAGCTCCCATCCGCAGGACGGCAAACGAATATCCCCCAGCAGCGTTTCCAGCGATAAGAAACGCGATGACCACCGCCAGGAATCCCGCCTCGCTCATGGCGAGCATGATGTAGCCAGCGGTCGAATCGCTTTCAGGTTCTTGCTCGTAGTTGACGAGCAGGTAGCACAAGATCGACATGCACTCCCAACTGATCAGGAAGGTGAGAACATCGCCCGCAGTGAGGATCAAAACTACGGAAGCCATCAAAGCGAAGTGAAGCATGCCGTAGCGGCCAGAGGGGTGCCCATCTCGGGAGAGGTAGTCCGGAGCAAAGAAACAACAAGAGAGATAAACCAAGCCGGCTACGAACAGAAAAATCGCCGACAGTGCGTCGAGATGAAGGGACAGAGTTCCGAAACCGTTGAGCGTCCAAAGATTGAGATGGAAATCCACTCCGGCTGCGAGACGAAGTCCTGCCGCAGCCATGAGGACAATGGAGCAGAGGGTCCCGAACCAGGCGATGGCCAGCGGGGCATACTTACCGCGAAATAGCGACGACAGGACCAGCCCGGTTGCGCACAGAGTGAAAAAGAGCAGAAGAGCGGCGCCAGCATACGCAGCCATCTCAGGCCTCCTCTCGTGTCTGCGTGGGAGCAGTTGTTGGCTTTTTTCTGCCTGCCACGACGAGCAGACCGTGCAAGATTGCAAGCGGCGGCGGTGGATCGCCGGGTACTTCCACATCGACGGGAAGGACCATACCCACTCCACCGGCAGACATAAAGCTCTTCCCGAAAACACCTCCTGTGATGGCACAAGTGCCGACAGCCAGAACACGCTTCGGCTCCGGCATCGCTTCATAGGTCTTCAGCAACGGCCCCCGCATGTTCTCACTCACCGGCCCGACTACGAGCAGGACATCGGCAGTCCGTGGAGTAGCGGTCAGAAAAATGCCCAGCCGGTGCATGTTGTACAACGGATTGTTCAATTGCTTGACCTCGTGCAGACAGGCTCCGCAATCTCCTGCATCTACCACCATGACGTGGAGTGACTGGCCAAAGGCGCTGTGAAGTTCGGAATAGTCCTTTTTTGTGGCAGGCATCTGCGTCCATTCGTAACCTGCATCCCAGTTGAGCAGATTCGAATCTCCAAAGTGGCAGCGTTGGCACCACACACAGGTCCTGAGATCTACGGTCGCGATGTTCTCGCTGGCCGTGATCGCGCGCACGGGACAGTTTGACGCAGCTTGGGATGCTTGCTCTGGGGAACCAAAGGTCGTTGACAAGGGCCGTCCCGGTGAAACGCCCGCGGCTGTTTCGGGCGCCCCAGGATACCGCGTTGTCTGAATCCCTCTTCGTACTCCGTGCCAGAACCACGAGCTCATCGATTGCCGCTCCTAACAATGTAACGATCTAACGATCGCACTCTGATGCAGACAAACCAAAAGTTGCCAAAATGATGGGAAAATCCTGAAATGCAAAGTCCTCCACCGCCACATGGAGGCCCAGCCAATTGCGGAAAGATGGCGATAGGATGCGGTAACGTTCCACCTTCTGTTCGCGGTCCAGCCTTATCCAATGCAGCGCCGCGCCGATCGGGGCCTCAACCCATCCCGATGCAGCACCTGCATCAGCCTGGGTGACTGGCGTGCAAGTCTCGCCGGGTTCCAACGACTCGACTGCCTGATGAATGAGCTTCGCGGATTGTTGTGCCTCGGCGAAAAGCACGCGCAGTCGGGCAAATCCATCGCCTTCTTTCTCGCAAGGCATCTCGAAACGGTAGCGTTCG
>DATKPJ010000113.1:0-11031 GCA_035524195.1 Occallatibacter sp. | reverse complement strand
GAGTACGCCATGGTGGCGCGTGCGCTCGCTTCTACCTCGCATCCTGTTCTGGCGCAGATTGTTCCGGCGCGGTTCTGCAACCTGAGCTGTGCCTATTGCAATGAATATGACAAGGTGAGCGAGCCTGTCCCGCTGGAAGAGATGGTCCGGCGCATCGACCACCTGGGCCGGCTGGGCACGGCCATGATCGGCATCTCGGGCGGCGAGCCGCTGACACATCCGCAACTGGACGACATTATCCGGCGCATGCGGCGGACGGGCGCTATCGCCGGCATGATCACGAATGGCTACCTGCTGAACGTGGAACGGATCGAGCGGCTGAACAAGGCGGGCCTCGACCACATGCAGATCTCGATCGATAACCTGGAGCCGGACGAAGTGTCGAAGAAAAGCCTGAAGGTTCTGGATAAGAAGCTGCAGATGCTGGCCGATTATGCCGAGTTCCACGTGAACATCAACTCGGTGGTGGGGGGCGGCATTCGCGATCCGCATGACGCGCTGGTGATCGGGCGCCGGGCGCTGGAACTGGGGTTTGAGTCGACGATCGGGATCATTCACGACGGGGATGGACAACTGAAGCCGCTGAAACGGGAAGAGGCGCGCGTGTATGCGGAGATGAGCAACCGCAGGAAGACCAACTACGCGCAGTTTGACAAGTTTCAGGCGGCGATTGCCGAGGGACGGCCGAACGACTGGCGGTGCCGGGCCGGGTCGCGCTACCTGTATATCTGCGAGGACGGGCTGGTGCATTATTGCAGCCAGCAGCGCGGGTATCCGGGGGTTCCGCTGGCCGACTATACGACCGCGGACGTGAAGCGGGAGTTTCTGACGGCGAAGAGCTGCGCGCCGAATTGCACGATCGGGTGCGTGCATCGCATCAGCTATATTGACCACTGGCGCGCCCCGCAGACCACAACGATCTCGCCATCACCCCAGCATCGAGGACCTGTGGCCGGGGACCCCGCACCGAGGACGCAGGGCGAGCTGGTGAAGATACAAACAAGCCTTTAGCTGCTAGCTATCAGCCAATTCCTGATGCGGCGGGATCACGGGCTGCTCGCTGCGATGTTTGAGCCCTTCGGCTTCCATGGTGACATAGCGGCAGTTCTGGCTGTGCAATAACCAGACGAAGACGGGAGCGAGAACACCGGCGAATTCGAGCCAGAGCGTGGCGCGGGTGCCTGCGTCCTCAGGCTCGATGACGTGACAGCCGGTGGCGGTGACTCCGACGCTGCGCGTGGCCCAGTGGAAGATGCCGCATGAGGGGTCAAGATGCGTGACCTGCCAGACGCCGGCGGGGAGGCGCGGTTGATGTATGCTGGCGCAGCTGCCGACGAGCAGAGGGCCGGAATCGAGGCGCTCAATCCTGGAGATGGACGCGGTCCACTCGTGCCAGCGCTCGACGTCCAGGAGAATGGACCAGACGCGGGCCGGCGGGGCGTCGATATGAACGGAGATCTGGCAATCAATCATCGAATGCCGGAATTGGTGCGGACGGTGGCGCCGTTCGCGGGTGAACGCAGCTAGCGGTGCGCCGTGCGGGTTGTCTTCTCGGCCGCGGTTTCGGCGAGGGCCTGGTCGATGAGCTGGAAGAGCTTGTTGCGATCGACAACCTCGACGAAGGGCGCGGCGTGGGAGCCGTTGGTGACCACCCAGATGGTGGGCGTGTGCTCAATGCCCACGCGCTGGCCGAGTGCGTAGTCGGCCTTGACCTCGGCGGCCAGCTTGCCCTGGGGGTCAATGGCAAAGGGAAGCGCAATGCCGTGATCCTTGGCGAACTTCTCAGTGAACGTGCGCAGCCCGTTGAGGTCGACGATCGAGGGCTGATTGGCGAAGACACTGTCGCGGTACTCGTCGCCGAGCTTCTTGCTTTTCAGGTCGAACCAGCGGGCGTCGACGGCTGCCTGAAAGCTCCACGCATGGAAGGGCAGCGGGAAGTCGTGGCGGACCCAGGGAATGTGGTATTTCTCGGCTGCTTCCTTGAGGAGGGGATTCTGATAGGCGCAGTCGGGGCACTCCATGTCTTCCCATTCGATGATGGCGACGCGTGCTCCCGGGGGCGGCTTGAGCGCTGCGGGGTCGTGGACCTGCGTGGTTGCCGGCGCAGAAAACTGCGCTCGGGCCTGCCCGGCGGACAACAGAAGCGCAAAGGCTAAGCCGGCAAAAAACGCGGCGCGGTGAGGTCGAGTGGGGAAGCGAAGGACAAGAGAACGGTGCATAGCGTGTTGGACGAACTCCCTGTATTTATTGTAACGGCAGGGGAGAGGGGAAGTTGCAGGATGGGCAGGCGTTCCGTACCGGTGGTCACCGGATCATTGGCGGCTGCGGTCGCGCCTGCGATTGCAGACAGAGCGACATCTGTTGATTGGTCCGCTTGTGACTGTAGGCGATTTATTGGCAGAGGCGAAACTCCGGGGTTCCATTGGAGTTCTGCGCGGAGGAGAAGAAGCAGAGCCGGCTGCAACAGGCGCAAAACAGCAGCGTGCGCAGCTTCAGTGTGGTTGCGCGGGTCGGGATGCGCAGGGCTGATGTAGGGCTGAAGGGTTTTCGCGCCATGAACGATCACCAGGTGAGGGTGACGGTGATGGTTTTCCAGCCGGTGCCGGGGGGGAAGTTGAGGATGAGCGGTAATGATGAGCACGCGTATGGGTCGGCGTCACACTCGCGGAATGAGAGGCTCGCATCCGGTGCTGCGCCAGGCTCGGTCTGGACCTTCGGAACGAAATGGCCATGGCGAAAGAGGCGGACGATGCCCGAACTTCCGGCGAGCCCTTCACCGGTCAACACCAGCTTATGGTCACTGTATTCGATATGCGTGAATCGAAACTTGGAAGTCCGTGTGCCGGGTAAAGGAGGGCGATCGGGCGACGCTGCGGCGATGCTCTCGATCGGGTTCAAGTGTCCAAGGGAGTAGTCAACCTCCAGAGCAGGGAGGGGGATGCGGAGGCCTCTCAGAGCCTCCCGATTTGACTCACCCGGAATGCGGTCGCTCTCCAGCGGTCCGAAAGTCGCGCCTGCCAAATCACTTCGCACATGCCAATCCTCTGCCCCGCTCAAATAGACACCGAGCGTGCCATTCTTCTGTGTGAAATACAGCGAGGCAGTGCCACTTGGGACCTGTAGATTCATGACTTCGGCTTGGTTCCAGCTTGCGGGCAGATGTGGGTTGACGGTGATGGTTTTGGTTTGGGCATCGATGCTGATGCCGAAGAGGCCGCGAAGGGTGGGGGTGATGACCATGGCGGAGGACCAGAGCTGATGGCTGGTACTGCGGCCGAAGGGGACGTAGAAGTCCCCGCTGAGCAACTCGGTGTCGGCGCCGAGGTCCTGCGCCCAGGTGAGATTGGCGTTCTCTTTGAGGATTTGATAGCCGGCGAGAGGCTGGCCACCGCGATATTCGGCCAGGGCGGCCCATCCAGTAAAGAGCGGCCACACTGAGCCTTGATGGTAGCTCATGCCGTCGTAGTACTTTTCGTTGTCGGCAACATCGCGGAGGCCCCAGTCCGTATTGAGGGCGGCAGAGGCAAATTGCGAAAGGCAACCGGAAGGTTGCGCAAGGATGGATTTGCGGCCAGCGGGGTCCCACCAGGCGAGGGCGGGATAGACGGTGGTGGTGCGGTCGACGGGGCCGTTTGGAGTGCCGGGAGGATTGGTGGCGAAGGCGTAGCAGCCTTTTTCGGGATCAGCGTATTCGCGGTTGATGGTTTTGGCGATGGCTTCTGCACGCTGCTCCGCGGTTTCAGCCTTTGGACGATCGTTCAGGAGGGTTTCTATTTTGGCCATCGCGGACGACGCCTGCTGATCCAGGAGAGCGAGATAGATCTCCTGGTGGGGCATGCCGCCGGGCCAGCTCTCGACCCAGCCGGTGCCCTGGGAATTGTCGTAGATGCCGTCGTGATCGGCGTCGTGGGCGGGATCGGTTTCGAAGGCCCAGGCTTTTTCGATGGCGTCGCGATGGTCGGTGAGGAAGGCGGTATCGCCGCTGGCGCGAACGTAATCGGCGACAGCCATGAGGAAGAGCGGCGTGGAATCGGCGGCTGCGTACTCGTAGGGGAATTGCTGCCAGTCGACGGCCGCGGCGGTCTGCGAATACTCATGCATGATTTTGCCGTCGGCGCGCTGGCGGCGGATGAGGAACTCGAGTTCAGATTTTGAAAGTGCGAAGTCGCCGTATCCGTTGACGGCGTAGAGGGTGTAGAGGGCGTCGCGGCCGAAGAACCATCCGAAGCCGGGGCGGGCGGAGTCGCCAGACTCGTAGTAGCCGGCGACGAGGGCGGTTTCGCCGGATGGCTGGGCAATCGCTTTCAGCTGCTCGATGGAAATTTCGGCCCATTGGAAGGCTTCGTCTAGGGACCTGTCGGGAGTTTCAATGGAGACGGAGTTGGCGAGGAGCCTCTTGTAGCCTTCTGCGTCGGCGGTGTAAAGAGCGGGGATGGCGTTGTTGAGTTTCTCCAGCGTCTCGCCGAGGGCGCGGTTTGCGGCGTCGGCGCGGGTGGTGCCGACGGCCATGAGCAGCGGAAACAGGCGGCCGCGATCGCGCGCGGGATCGATGTGAAGCTTGAGCTGTGTGGGATAGAAGTGAGGGCGCTCCTGATAGGGCGGGAGGATGCCGGGCTCGGCACCGGGAATGGTGACGGCGGCGGCGAAGTCGGGGTAGTCGGTGTGGAGAACATAAAAGCCGCCTGGGGCTGTCTCCCGATGCGGATCGGGAGAGACCCATTCCGCGTCGGGATTGCCTTCATTGCGCTCGGGCCACATCCATTCGAGATTGGGCGTGAAGCTGAAAGTGAAGTCGGTGGGATGAAGGCAATCGAATTCGAAAAGGACGACGGGGCCTGTGCCGGAGGGCGCAGTGTTTGGGGAAAACATGATCTGGCGGACGGTGAAACCGAGGTGGCTGTAGGTGACGACGGTGCGGTCGGCGCGGACTTCGATTTCGGCAGCGTGCTCGTTGACGTTGATGGGGACGGTGTAGCCGTGGATATTGGCCTCGATGCTGAGGTGCGAGAGGACTTTGACGGGCAGGATCCAGGCTTCGAACGAGCCATTCTGCTGACCGAGGAGGACGCCGCGTTCTCCGGCGACGGTAAAGGGCTTTTGCGGCTGGATGTGCGCGCGGATCACCGGGCCGGAAGTGTCGAAGGGGATGGGGGCGAGCGAGGCGAAAACGGGCGCGGGCGACGGGTGCGGGCCGGCAACCTGACCGGCGAACGCCAAGACCGAAGATGCGGCAGCAAGTAGAACGGAAAGGACGGAGATGCACCGGCTGTGAGGCGAAGGGAGGGTTGGCATGTGGCTTTCCTCTACGAGCTGCTCAAAGCCAACAGTGTATAAGGTGCGGCCGCTGCGAACGGAAAGACCGCGCAAGAGCGAGATACCCGAACCAGGGATCTACGAAATGCAGTTCCTTACGCCGTCGAGGATATGGATTTCCATCGGGAATTCCACAATTTTGAATATCGTGTGAAAAGAAGACGAGATTGCTTGTTAATTGCAAGTGACATAGACGGCTTAACGGATTGGCAAGCGGAGTGCAGCAACTGAGCAAATCCGATTGCCTGGAGGCCAAACGACATGCTTAAGAACGGAGTCTTGACGACTGTCCTCTTGTTGTTCCTGGTTTTCTCTGCCCGGATTTGGGCGCAGGACGTTGCGTCAATCACCGGCACGGTGACCGATCAATCCGGCGCGGTTGTACCCGGCGTGAGCGTAACACTGGAGAATCCCTCGACCAGCGTCAGCTATAAAGCCCTCACGAATTCGCTTGGATCGTACACGATTCAGAACGTGCAGCCTGGCCCCGGATACAAGATCACCTTCTCTGCATCCGGCTTCAGCCCGACCGTGATCACGGGGCTATATCTCAACGTGAGCGCCACGCGCACCCAGAACGCGCGCCTGCAGGTGGGAAACACTGCGCAAACGGTGGAGGTTTCGGCGGCAGCGTCAACGGTGACGCTGGACACGACGGATGCGACGGTGGGGAATAACTTCCAGGTCCAGTTCATGAACGATTTGCCGGTTCAAGACAGGTCGAATCCGACGGCGTTGTTTTATCAGCAGCCGGGCGTGAATCTGGATGGAGCGGTGACGGGCGCGCGAACCGATCAGAGCAACGTGACGTTGGACGGCCTGGAAGTGAACGACAACGCGACTGGCGAATTTGGGAATGTTGTCGCCAATGCTCCGGTGGATTCGGTGCAGGAGTTCCGCGGAGTGACGGCTGGGCCCCTGTCAAGCGCCGGCGAGGGTGGCGGCGGTCAATACCAGCTGGTGACGAAGAGCGGCACAAACGAGTTTCATGGGGCACTGGTGGAGTACCACCGCGACACCGATCTCGAAGCCAACGACTGGTTCAACAACAACAATGGGGTGCCCCGTCCTCCGCTTATCCGCAACCAGTTTGGCGGTAATGTCGGCGGACCCATCTGGCGGCAGAAGGCATTCTTCTTCTTTGACTGGGACAGCCGGCGCGACACATTGAGCAACATTGAAGATCGGACTGTTCCTCTGGGAACCAACACCACGGGATACCGGGGCGGCGAAGTTGCGTATATCAACTCGTCGAACAACATTGAAACCCTGACCGAAAGCCAGGTTGCCGCACTCGATCCCAAAAAAATCGGGTGGAATCAGGCAGAGATGACGTTGTTCCAAAGCCGTTATCCCATGGCGAACGACACGAGCGGCGCCGTCGGCGACCTGGTCAACACCGGGGGTTTTCGCTTCAACGCGCCTTTCCCCTATGTTTTTAACGACTATGTGAGCCGGATTGACTTCAACCTGACCGACAAGATGAAGGTGTTTGGACGGGGTACGGTCGCTCGGCAGTCGTCGACGCAAGCGGCGATTCAATTTCCGGGTGACCCTCCGACGTATCCGTTCTTCGACCGCAGCTACGCTTACGTCGTGGGCCATACATGGACAATCAACGACCGGATGCTTAACCAAGCCGAATACGGCGAGACATACGAGGACTACAGTTTCAATGCGGTTTACAATCCTCAGGGTGTCAACCAATTCAGCTACAGCGGCCTGAGCGGCCCCTACGCTGCGGGCAACAACTCGCAAGATCGGACCTATCCGATTCCGGTCCTTCTCGACGACTTCACATGGCAAAAGGGCAGGCACAGCTTATCTTTCGGTGGAACCTTCAAGTGGGAAACTCCCAACGAGTTTGCCGCGGAGAATTTCTACTTTCCGAACGTGGGCATCACCGGGAACACGTATCTGACTGCGCTGTCTCCGAATCTGCGTCCCGCGGATATCAGCGGTGCTCAATCCGCAACGAGTATTTTTGACAGCGCATTTTCGACGGCGCTGGGCGTGGTTGCCGATGTGGGCGCGAACTTTGACTACAACAACAAGGGAGTGGTGGGGGCACAGGGCAGTGGACTTGACCTGAATTATCGCTACTACGAGACGGAGGTTTATTTTGGCGACACGTGGAAGGTGACGCCCAATCTCGATATCTCGTATGGCGTGCGCTACCAGAATTACACGGTGCCGTATGAGACCCGTGGCGAGCAGGCCATTACCAATCTGACCCAGGACGGCAAAACGAGCAATTTCTCCTGGGATACGTACTGGAAAGATCGCGAAGCGCAGAGCGCCGCGGGCAACACGGCAGACGATGGACTACCGTTCCTGCAGTTCATTTATGGCGGCAAGGCCAATCATGAACCGAGTTATTTCCATCCGAACAACAAGGACTTTGCTCCGCGCCTGGCCTTTGCGTATAGCCCGAGCTTCGATAAGAAGTCGGTGTTCAGAGGGGGGATCGGGGTTGTCTACGATCACTCTCTGATCAACGCACTGCAGTTCCAACAACTGCAGACCTCGTATGTTTTCGAAGCGAGCAGCACCAACTTTTTCGGAACCCCAGGCGACCCCACGGCCACCCTCGAGAGTGCTCCTCGATTTGCAGGGATCTCGTCTCCGCCGCCACCGCCGACGGCTCCGACGATCGTGACGCCGTATGTGCCCTTCGTTCAGAGTGGTTTTCCGTACGGGCTTCCCGATGCGGAATTCAACCTGATGATGGATACGAACCTGAAGACGCCATACAACATCCAACTTGACTTCGGGTTCCAGCATGAATTTCCGCAAGGCTACATTCTCAAGGCAGACTATGTAGGGCGGCTTGGCCGGCGGCTGCTGGCTGTGGCAGACGGAAGTCAGTTGCTTGATTTTCCGGACGCCTCAGGCGCCTCAAGCCAAACCATGTCCGGCGCGATGGGCGGGATCACGACACAGTTGCGGCAAAACGCGGGGCTTGGACCGCTTGGAGCGATTGAGGCTCTGACTCCGGAGCCGTGGTTCGAGGATATGCTGCCCGGGCTGAATGCGTATCTCAGCTCGCTTTACGGAATCGGATTTAGCTCGAATACGCAGGCAATCGGCTACGCATTCTACCCGTTGCCGCAGCGCGGCGATTTTGCGGACCTGATGCAGGGGCTTTCGACTACCGGTTACCTGCCGACCAACACGGGAATGGCATCGCAGTTCAGCAGCAACTCGGTATGGACCAACAAGGGCTCTTCGACCTACCACGGTCTGCTTGTGACGCTGCATAAGAACGCGGGCTACGGACTGCAGTTCGATTTGAACTACACATGGTCGCACTCGATCGACAACACGTCGGCGATTGCCAACTTCATCCCGGCAAGCAGCGGCTTCGGATTCATCTGCGACGTACAAAGGCCGCGCGAATGCCGTGGGAACTCGACCTTCGATGTAACCAATGTATTCAACGGGAATTTCATCTATGAGCTGCCGTTCGGCCGGGGACGCAGCGTAGCAGCCAACGCGCCCTATTGGATGAACGAAATCATCGGCGGGTGGGAGATCAGCGGTTTGCCCACCATCAACTCAGGCACCGCCTATAACGCCTATGCCAATGCGTACATCACCAGCTTCGCCAGCGATGCACCGGCGACTTTGATTGGGTCGCCAGCCTTGCTCAAGGCGAAGGTAAACGGGGGCAAGGGCTCAACACTCTTTGCGTTCTCGAACCCGACGGCGGCGCTTGGGGCCTTTACCGGGCCGACAGGATTCGACATCGGGCAGCGCGACAACCTGCGCGGACCAGGATTTTTCGATCTGGACCTTGGCCTGGGCAAGACCTTCCCTGTCTGGGAGGACAAGGTCAACCTGAAGTTCCGGTGCGATGCCTTTAACGCCACCAACCATCCCAACTTCAGTACGCCATCGGCCAACGATATCACTCAGGCCAATGGCGTTCCGTTTGGAACGATCACCGGCACCGTGACACCTCCCGGATCGGATCATGCGTCGCGCGTACTGCAGCTCTCGCTACGGCTGGAATTTTGAGGACGCGGAGCATGAAATGAAACCTAACCGAACGCCCCGGCGATGAACCGGGGCGTTTGCTTTTCAAGCGGGGTCTGACTGCCTGGATCAGGCGACAGCGGGCGCTTTCATGAAGTCCAGGGCGCGAACCAGGTAACTCTTCAGGTCGCGGCGGTGGACGACGGCGTCGAGGAAGCCCTTTTCGAGGAGGAATTCGGCTCGCTGGAAGCCTTCAGGGAGTTTCTGGCGGATGGTTTGCTCGATGACGCGAGGGCCGGCGAAGCCGATGAGAGCGCCGGGCTCAGCAATGTTGAGGTCGCCAAGCATGGCAAAGCTGGCGGTGACGCCGCCGGTGGTGGGATCGGTGAGCACGCAGATGTAGGGAACTTTGGCGTCGTCCAATTGGGCCAGGGCGGTGGAGACTTTGGCCATCTGCATGAGGCTGACGACGCCCTCCATCATGCGGGCTCCGCCCGACGCGGCGACGATGATGAGGGGTTTTCGATCGGCGCGGGCACGATCGACGGCGCGGGCAATGGTTTCGCCAACCACAGCACCCATTGAGCCGCCGATGAACGCATACTCCATGGCACTGACGACGACGGCGTGGGAGCCGAGCTGACCGACAGCATTGAGAATGGCGTCGTTGAGGCCGGTTTCCTGCTGAGCCCTGTGCAGGCGCTGCTTGTAGGGTTTGATGTCGACGAAATTGAGGGGGTCGGTTGAGCGCAAGCCCCCGTCGACGAGCTCATACCCCGGCTCCAGAAGCAGGTCGAGGCGCTGGCGCGCACCCATTTTGAAGTGGTACTGGCACTTGGGACAGACGTTGAGATTGGCCTCGAGGTCGGCTTTGAAAATCGCCTGACGGCAGCCGGGGCATTTGATCCACAGGCCCTCGGTGCGGACACGCTTCTCACCGTCGCCGTTCGGCTCGGGAGGTTCGTACTCGCCGCTCTCGCGTTTGAACCAGGACATAGGACCTCAGCCATTGTAAATGGAGGAAGCAGGGAACCGCCCCGACCCTTGCTCGTGGTTGTGGTGGATGACGTTCGACGAACGTGCCCATGTTGTGAACGACGACCTCCAACCGTGGAATCCAGATGCTTACCAGGTGTAGCGCACCATGTAGGTGAGCGTGGTCTCGCCTTTCGCCGGGACCGCGAGCGGGAATTCGATGGTATGGCTATCGAGCTTTTTGAAGTCGGCAGACTTGCTGAGGATCTCCCAGTTGTCGCCGCGGTAGAGATGCTCAAGGGCAATGACATTGATGGGCTGTTGCTTCTGGTTGGTAATCTTGATTTCGAAGGTCTCCTCGAGCAAGCGGTTCTGCTGATCGACGTGGAAGTCGGTTTGACGTCGCTCGCCCTTCACGTCAAAGGCGCTGCCGGTGACGAGGCGAACGGTATCTTCAGTCGGGGTGTGGTTGATCATGTTTTCGCCGATGAATTCGACCTGGCCATCGGAGTCGCGGCGATAAAGGCGCACGCGCCCGGCAGGCAGGGGCATACCGAGGTGGTTCGATTCACTATTCTTGAATTCCTCGACGATGTGCACCCTGGTGTTTCCGGTGTCGAGCCCGTAGCCGCGCATCTCGTTCACGTTCCCGTTGTAGTAGGGCTGCAACTGGGTTGAGGCTCCGTCGTAGAGGTAGGTGCGACGCAGGGTGACACCGGATGCATCGATGAACTGGACCTGCTTGGTTTCGCCGTCGCGCAGGGC
>DATKPJ010000112.1:0-23859 GCA_035524195.1 Occallatibacter sp. | reverse complement strand
TGCAACCCCTCGGGCTGCTCGGCTGCCGCAAGGAATTGCGTGGCGCCCTGGTAGGAGAAGCCGTACATTCCGATGCGGCCATTTGAAGCCGGATGCGTTCGGAGCCAGGAGATGGTTTCGGCGCCGTCGCGACCTTCATTTCGGAACGGATAGAAATCCCCTTCCGAGCCACCGCGGCCGCGCACGTCCTGGATAACGACGTGATATCCCTGCCGCGCAAACCATACCGGATGCGCATAGACGACCGTTGAGGCAATGTCGCGCCCATAGGGTTGGCGCATGAGCAAAGTCGGCCAGGGACCGTCGCCTTTCGGATAATAATGATCAGAAACGAGCACAGTTCCATCGCTCAATGGGCAGGCGATGCCGCACTCAAGGCGCACTGCATTTCCGCAATCGATCAGTGCCATGGCTAGGCCCCGTGTTTCGGCTCGAAGTTATACATTGCGATAAGGACCTCCGCAATGTGCGCGGACGCCTCGCGGGACCATCGCTCACCATTCTCTGCAGAGGCATTGGACGGATCGCCGAGAACGCCACTGGGCGCAATGTCCCGTGTGAGCCACGCGAAGTTCGCCGATGAGCCCTCAGGTTTGAGGTGTTCCGGATGGTCCACTCGCGCGACGTAGTTTGTGGTGTATGCGTCAGGATGCACCAGTTCGGGCGTGGCATGGAGCAGGTAGGCAGTTTCAATCTCGCCCGCATGAAAACCGTACGTGCGCTCCTGAGGGCTCACTCCGTCGAAGTGCGCTCCAGGCGATCCGAACAGGGTGAAGGTGCGAAGGCCAAACTCAGCGCGGAGATCGCGCGCAAGCACATCGACGAGCGACGTGTTTCCGCCATGGGTATTGTAGAGTGCGACCTTCCTGAATCCTGCATTCGCGATGCTTGCACCAATATCGCGCACGACAGCCAGAAAAGTTTGTGCGCTGATGGAAAGCGTGCCGGGAAAACCGAGATGCTCATTGCTCTTGCCGTAGCAGATCGGCGGGAGAGCGTAAATTTGGAGGTTTGCCGGGATTTGGGCGAGAGCCTTGCCGAGCAGAAGATTGTTGATCAGGGTATCGGTTGCAAGCGGAAGATGATGGCCATGCTGCTCGATCGCGGCAGTCGGCAGGACCAGTAGAGTTGTCTCTCGAGGAAGAGCGTCCACCTGCCTCCACGTGAGATAGGCAAAATTGCGCTCGTCCGGGATCCACGTCTTCACCGCGTCACCGCCTCTTTGCGAAAACTTATCATCTTGCCTGGATTGAGCAGTCCGCATGGATCGTATTTCTGCTTGGCCAACAACTGGATGTTATCGGCGCGGAACCTGCCTCCATCTTCGAGATAATTCACGTGAGGATTGGCGACGAAAACACCGATGGATCGGCAGTAGGCGATCATCTCGTTCAATCGCGCTTCGGTCGTAAAGCGAACTACCGGAATCGCACCGGGAATCACGGTGCCATCGCCGTTCTTCATGAACTCGATGTGAAACAGGATTTCATGGCCGAAGCGCTGCCGCAGCAGACGGAACTGTTCACGGCAATCAGTGGCGGAAAAGCCGCATTGAAGATAGGTGTAGGCGGGATCAGCCTTCATAGCCCACAACGTGGTGTGGTTCCACGTGTAGTCGCTCAGCAGCGGTTGCGTCCGCGGGCCTTCGTAGGCACCCTCGAATGTCACCACGCCGCCGGCTGAATCAGCCATGCCTCGTAGTGTTTCCACCTGGGGGCCGGCGATCATGGTAAGGGCGAGAGCTTTTCCATCTCGAATGAGTTTCCTGATTGGCGCGAAGAAAGAAGGGATCGGCCACTCGAAAACAGTGGCAAGCCGCTTGGTCAGGCTCGCATTGCCTGCGACTGATTCGGTGAAATCGAAGGCAGCTTCAAACGTGTCGAAGACAACTGTCGTCTGCGTCCAGTCAACCGCGGGGCCGAGCGCAAACCAGATGCGCGTGATGATTCCGTTGGTTCCCCATGCATGCAGAATCTCATGCACTGCCTGGCCTTCATGAAGGACCACGCGTGGCGCTTCTTCCATGGTGACCACTTCGAACGCGCGCACATTATCGAAATCACGAAGGCCGCCGTATGTGACGGAACCAATTCCGCCCGATCCGCCTGCGAGAAAGCCGCCGACCGTCGCCTTCACCAGCGTGGAGGGATACATGCGCAGTTCCCATCCCAGCCTGCGAGCTTCTGTTTCGAGGTTGCCGAGACGCAGGCCGGGTTGGCATATTGCAACTCCATCGGGCGTTATCTCTTCGAGTTTGTCCATCGATGTAAGGTCGAGCACGATTCCGCCGTGCAACGGAACGCACTGCCCATAGTTTCCGGTTCCGGCGCCGCGCACGGTGACGGGAACCCCGTGCCGTCCTGCGAATCGCGACACTGCCATCAATTCATCCAAGTTGACGGGCTGGACTACAACCTCGCCATTCTTGCTGGCCAGCAGAGGGCGCAATACGGGCGAATACCAGTAGAAATCGTGCGACAAGCGCTCAAGAACCGCGGGCGCTGTCAAAACGCGAGCAGGATCGCCGATGAGTGAAAACAATTCACTTATAAGTTCGTCATTCATGGGGACGTCTCAACTCGCTCCGGCCGGAATTCAGTCACGTGCGTTTGCGGCTTGACCAGCGACGAAACGCACGAAGCATCGATGGATGGGTAAAAAGAGCATAGCATTCGCCGCGGAGAATGGGACCGTTCACGACGCATTTCATATCGCTGCGCGCGACAACTTCGAGAGCGTGAATCTGAATCTGATTGCAGTGTCGGTTGGCATCCTCGATGGTCGCACCGAATACCACGCGATCGAGTCCCGCCCATAACGCGGCGCTCATGCACATGGGGCATGGTTCGCATGTTGAATAGAGCGTATATCCCGCAAGGGAAATTGTCTTCAGGCGCCTGGTGGCCATGCGAATGGCGCGAACTTCAGCATGGGAGCTTGGATCGAAGTCCTGCGCGACGCGATTGAGCGCACGCAACAGAGGCTTTCCTGATTTCGTATGAACAATCGAAGCTCCGAACGGACGAGGGCGCGGAGTGCGAAGGGAGCGGGCCGTGAAGGCGACGATGGCCTTCATCCGTTCTTTGTCCTGATCGGGTTGCACGTGCCGCGACAGAACCTGGCGGCGGGTGGCGGGTGAACCGGCTCCCATACCTGAAATTAGCATGGGGCAACGCGGATGGGGTCCACAAAATGAGCCGCACTTATGCGGTCTTTATACGATTCGACCAGATGCAGGATGGAGCGCATAGAATCTCTCCATGAGCTCGTCTGAATGGACCGTTCGCGGCCTTCGTACTGCGCTTGCAGAGGGCCGTGCAAAGCCTGCGAAGCTGGCTGAGTTGGCTCTTGCGCGGGCGAATGGAAATACGAGACGGAATACGTACCTTTGGATGAATCGGGAATGGACGCTTGCAGAGGCTGCGCGCGCTGAGGCGATGCCTGCGGGCAACGGTGGCATGTTTGGCGATGGACGCGATCCGCTGTGGGGATTGCCTATCTCGGTAAAGGATTGTTTCGACCTGGCGGGGGCCCCGACCAGCTTTGGTGTACTTTTCTACCGTAACCTGAACGGGACAGCAAAACGGGATTCGTGGATCGTTGAGCGCTTGCGCAGTGCGGGAGCAGTCATTACCGGCAAAACGCATTTGCATCCACTTGCGTACGGAATTACGGGAGAGAATCCCGAGTTTGGCGATTGTGTGCAGCCCGGAAACCCTAGTGCGTTAACGGGCGGTTCGTCCAGTGGGGCAGCTGCGAGTGTTCTTGAAGAGTCGGCGGTAGCTGCGATCGGAACGGACACGGGCGGATCTGTTCGCGCGCCTGCCGCGCTTTGCGGGTTGGCGGGGTATCGAGCGTCGATCACGCGCGGCGATTGGCGAGGCGGCGCGCACCTTGCTGAATCGTTCGACACGATGGGGTGGCTCTTCCGGGATCTGGAAGATGCGCCGCTGCTGGGCGCACTATTTGCGACCGGGGGCGCCGTGTTGCGTCCGCAGTTCACGCGGTTTGCGGTCATCGAAGAAGGCTTTCTGCATGATTGCGAAGCTGAGATTGTGGATTCATTGTGGGCAACAGTGGAGGAATTGGAGGGTCTGGGACTTCGCCGATCGCGGTTCGACGCAAGTTGGTGGACGGATTCATTCAAGATTTTTGCACCGATCCAGGCATGGGAAGCTGCGCGCACTCACGCGGGTCACTATGACGAAATTCAACCTGCAATTCGCGAACGGCTGGAGTGGGGAGCAGGGATCAGCGATATTCAGATTCGTACCTGGCGCGATCTCGGAAGAGAGTTCCGAAAACGCCTGGACGATTTGCTGGTTGAGCACGAGCTGCTTCTGATGCCTGCCACTCCCGTAAAGCGCCTTGCGGCCGGGGCTGACCACAGCCAGGCACGTGCGCGGATATTGCGCTATACGACGCCCTTCAGCTTGGCTGGAGTGCCGGTGGTGACAATTCCCTGCGCCGCGAGCGGCATGCAGTTGGCTGCGGCGCGGGAGCACGATGAATTGCTGCTTCAACTCGCCGCGCGGCTGGGTGCGAAAAGAAAGAGTCATGGTCCGGCTCCGGGTGCATGATACCTTGCAAGCAAGAACGCCCTTCCCATCTTTCCGAGGTCATCCTTGAAGGCAAATCGACATCTCCTGATCACCGTCTGCATTCTTCTTTTCGTTATGGCGGGATGCCATTCGCGCCAGGAGACGAATGGCCTGACTCCGGTCAGCCTGCAACTGGACTGGTATCCGCAGCCCGAGCATGGAGGCTTCTACACTGCGCTCTTACGGGGCTATTACAAGGCGGAGGGTCTGGATGTAACGCTGTTGCCGCTGCCAGAGTATGGCAGCGTTGCACAATTGGTGGCCACGGGCAAGGCGGATTTCGGGCTGGGATCGAGCGATCAGATTCTCGAATGGGATTCGAACGGCCTGCCACTGATGGCGGTTGCAGCCACGATGCAGCACGATCCGCAGGCAGTCATGGTTCACAAGAATTCGCCGATTCGCGATTTCAAGGACCTTGAGGGGCATACAGTTGCAGCGCAGACCGGCGCGACGTGGCTGAAGTACGTGATGTCGCGCTACAACCTGCACCAGGTCCGCCAGATTCCTTCTACTCTCTCGATCGCAAATTTTCTTGCGGATCCCAATTATGTACAGCAGGTCTTCGTTACAAGCGAGCCGTTCTTTGCGAAGCAGGCCGGAGCGGAGGTGAGGACATTGCTGATCAGCTCATCGGGATACGATCCCTACCGCGTTCAATTCACGACTCGGCAGTTCGCTTCGCAGCATCCGGACATTGTGGAGAAGTTTGTTCACGCGAGCATCCGCGGCTGGCAGGACTATCTGCGCAATCCCGGCCCGACAGATGCCTATCTGCTCAAGCTGAATCCGGCACTCAATCCAGCACAGGAGGCCTACACCGCGGAGGCTCTGAAAGATGGCGGGTTTGTTAGCGGCGGCGACAAGAGCGGCACGCAAACCGGGCGAATGAGTGCCGAACGGTGGCAGGCTACGTACGAGCAACTGAAGTCGCTCGGTATTCTGCAAGGACCGGTCGACCCGAGCAAGGCCTATTCGCCAGGTTTTGCGCAGTGACAGCTGATCCCAGCCTATCCGTGTCTGGTGACTGATTACCTCGATCCATGGACCTGCGACAAAGCTATACCTGCGATGCAGCGAGCGGGCTGAGGACCAGGTTGGTGATGTTGGTGACGATCGGCTCGAAGCTGAAACGCGGGTCGGCTGAAAGCTTCTTCCACGCCGGATCGTTGCGGAAGGCCTCCCAGGCCGCATCCATCGCCGCCGCATCGGCAACACTCAGCATATAGGTGAGGTTCGGCATGCGCTGTCCGATGAGCGTGTCGCCAAAGAATACCGGGTGGAAGCCGGCATTGGTAAAGACCTCGAATTCGCCGGAATGGAACATCTGAACCTTGACGAGATGGTCCTTGTAGCTGGGGCTCTCATAGGTCCGAAGCTGGAAGATGCGCTTGCCTTTTGGGGGCGGAGTGATGCGCGGCCAGCCCTCGAATGCCACGAGGAGCGAATACTCCACCCGCTGAAATGGGGGGGCGCTTGCAGGAGCGCTCCAGAATGGCTCGGCAGCCTTCATGAACTCCGAGTCCTGGGCGAGGCGAAAATCCAATAGGGCTAATGTGTCAGGGGGACGGCCGGGAATGAGAACGTAGAGCATCGGTGTCTCCGGCCCAAAGTCGAGGTGAAACGCGCCGATGGGACCGATGCCCATCCGAGTCAATGCGGGAATAAGAGCCTGGCCGATGTAATTCTCAGTGAGGGAGGTTTGCGGACCTGATTGAAGGCTGTAGCGGCGAATCTGGTAGTACTCACGAATGGGAACTGCGGCGCCTTGCGCGGTGGCGTTGCGGGCAAGGGTGGCAGCCGAAGCGGCAAAAGACGTGGCAAGAAATTGGCGGCGCTGCAAAGTGACCCTCCAAACGAAGCCACAGTGTACGACATCACTCCAGGTTGACTCAGAGCCTGCCAATCGGCGGTGGATCAGTCTTCGCCGATATCCTCGTTCCAGATCTCGGGGTGCTGGGAGATGAATCTCTCAAGCAGTTGGCGGCATTCGCGGCTGTCGAGATCGATCACTTCGACGCCGTTTTCACGCAGCCAGTCTAAGCCGCCTGCGAACGTCCGGCTCTCTCCTACGACGAGCGTGGGAATGCGAAACTGCCGCACTAATCCACTGCAGTACCAGCACGGCGCCAAGGTGGTGACCATGACAAGATCACGGTAGCTTTTCTGCCTGCCGGCGCGACGAAAAGCATCGGTCTCGCCGTGAACGCTGGGATCGCCCTGTTGGACCCTCCGATTATGTCCTCGACTGACGAGTTCGCCGGCGCGAGTAAATAGCGCGGCGCCGATGGGAATGCCGCCTTCGGCGAAGCTTTGCTGAGCTTCCTCGAGGGCAACCGCAAGCATTTGTTTGTATTTATTCGTGTTGGTCTCGATTTGCGTCGTGCGTTGATTCACGCGTCCCTCACGATTGAGATCATACGGGAGGGGCTCCCTGCACATCTGCAGGCGGAGATTGCACGGCTGGACTTTCTTAAGAATTGTTAAGCCGACGGGGGCGCCCGAAAACCGAAGGACGAGCCAAGCATTTGATTCCAAGCAAGTTGTTCCCTTCTCGAAACGGACGGTTCGCATCCGATTCACAATGCCATTTGAATCCAGCGGGATGCGTCTTGACTTGAAGTGCGCTCAAAGATGTAGGGTGGAATTGTGAGAGACGCAGGATACACAATCCGGAGCATGTCAGAGCGGTGCGGGATGACCGCGCATACGTTGCGCTACTACGAGCGCGTGGGACTGATCCAGCCGGTAGGGCGGGCTCGCAACGGACATCGGCGATACTCGGAAGCGGACGAAGCCTGGATCCATTTTCTGCACTGCATGAGGGCGACGAACATGCCCATCCGGCAGATGCAGCGCTACGCTGAGCTGCGTGAGCAGGGCGACGCCACCTCACTGGAGCGGCGCAAGATTCTCGAAGACCATCAGGCCGCGATTGCTGCGCAGATTGTGGAGCTGCAACGGGCCCACGCCCTGCTGACTCACAAGATCACGAACTACAAAATAATTGAGCAGCGCATTCGTATTGACAATCCTGCTCTTGCTGAACCGGAAGTCGATTGCGAGCTGGCGCCTGCCAGTTAGGTTTGCCGGCACTTTGAGGAATCTGTCATGAACACCCGCAGGTTAGGCACGAATGGTCCCACAGTCTCGGCCATCGGACTGGGCTGCATGGGAATGAGCGATTTCTACGGCGGCCGCGATGACCGTGAATCGCTGGCGACGATCGATCGCGCGTTGGAACTTGGAATCGATTTCCTTGACACCTCCGATGCGTATGGACCCCACACAAACGAGGAACTGGTTGGCAAGGCACTGAAGGGGCGGCGCAACCGGTTCTTTGTCGCGACGAAATTCGGCATTGTGCGAGACCCAGCCAATCCGGAGAAGCGGGGAGTGAACGGCAGCCCGGCTTACGTGCGGGAATCGGTTGAGGGAAGCTTGACGCGCCTTGGGATCGAGACCATTGATCTCTATTATCAGCATCGCGTTGACCCCAAAACGCCGATTGAAGAAACAGTGGGAGCGATGTCCCGTCTTGTCGAGGAGGGGAAGGTTCGCTACCTGGGTCTTTCAGAAGCTGCGCCAGCGACCATTGAGCGTGCGAATCGGGTCCATCCGATTACGGCGTTGCAGACAGAGTATTCGCTTTGGACGCGGGACCCGGAAGCGGAAGTCTTGCCGACGTGCAGGCGTCTCGGAATCGGCTTTGTGGCCTATAGCCCGCTAGGGCGAGGATTTCTGACCGGGGCCTTCACGAGTCCTGATGATTTTGAACCGGGAGATTACCGGCGGTTCAGTCCGCGCTTTCAGGGAGAGAACTTCGTGCGGAATCTCGACCTGGTTGAGAAAGTGAAAGAACTCGCCCTAGACGCGGAAATTACACCAGGCCAACTTGCCCTTGCGTGGGTACTGGCGCAAGGGGAGGACATCGTGCCGATTCCCGGCACGAAGCATCGCAAATATGTTGAAGAAAATGCGGTGGCGGCAGGCATTTCCCTTTCGCCGAAACTTGCAGAGACGCTCCGGGAGACATTTCCCCCCGATGTGGCGGCCGGCGACCGGTATGTGCCGGCAATGAAGGCGCTCGTAAACGTGTAAGAGTTCCTGCGGGTTTAAGGCGTTCCCCTTGCCTTGGTCCGCATCAAAGGCACCGCGCAGGCAATTTTCCCCAGGCTTGCGTGGAATTGCCACTTCCGCCGGAACGCACGATGGCGAAGTGGCCGTAAGGGCTTCGGCCCGAGGAGGTCATCTGTGGCAGACCTGAAGAATCTGCAGCCCAGGCATTTGACTGATGGAACATCCGGAGAGGCCTGCGAAAATCTCGCGCCCGATCAGCAAACATTGGATCTTGAACCGCTGTCGCCGGTTGATCACCAGGGCGGCAGGTTCAGTCGCCGGTCGTTTCTCTCCGGCTTGGGAGCAACAGGCATTCTGGCCGGGGCAGGACCGATGGCGGTTTCGGCTCCTGTTGTGGCTTCCGAGGCGGGAGAACCAGCTTCTGACGGCAGTACGGCCAATGTAACGCTACGCGTAAACGGAAAGGAGTATCCGCTGCCGGAGCTCGACACCAGAGCTACGCTGCTGGATACACTTCGCGAGCGGCTCTTTCTGACCGGGACAAAGAAGGGCTGCGACCACGGCCAGTGCGGCGCATGCACGGTACACGTAAACGGTCGTCGAGTGAACAGTTGCCTCACGTTCGCCGTGATGCATGAGGGAGACGAGATCACGACGATCGAAGGCGTGGGGCAACCGGGCAATCTGCATCCGGTGCAGGCGGCTTTTGTAGAGCACGACGGCTATCAGTGCGGCTATTGCACGAGCGGACAGATCATGAGCGCCGTTGCCCTGCTGAAGGAACCAATCGGCACCGAAGATGAGGACATCAAGAATGCGATGGCCGGCAACATCTGTCGCTGCGGGGCATACACAAATATTGTTGCCGCTGTGCGGCGGGCCCGGCAGAACCTGCCACACGCATAAGCGGAAAGGAGAAGAGCCAATGCAGACTTTCAACTACATCAAGCCCGCAAGCATCGACAAAGCGCTAAGCAATGCGAGTCATGGGAAGTTCATCGCGGGCGGCACGACCCTGGTGGACTTGATGAAGCTCAGCGTTGAGCAGCCGAGTGGCTTGGTCGACATCAATCTGCTGCCGCTGGAAAAGATCGAGAAACTGCCTTCGGGCGGTTTGCGGATCGGTGCGATGGTACGCAACTCTGATCTCGCTTGGAATCCCGAGGTGAAGGGGTCCTATGCGGTGCTTTCGCAGGCCCTGCTTTCCGGCGCATCGCCCCAGTTGCGCAACATGGCTACGACCGGCGGCAATCTGATGCAGCGCACGCGGTGCATGTATTTCCGCGAGCCCACCGCAGGGACGCCGGGGGGCTATGGGTGCAACAAACGCTCACCCGGTACTGGCTGCGCGGCCATGAATGGCTACAACCGCATTCACGCCATTCTTGGGACGAGCGACCATTGTATTGCGACTCATCCATCCGACATGTGCGTGGCAATGGCTGCACTGGAAGCGGTGATCCATGTAGACGGGCCCAAAGGAAAGCGCACTATTCCCTTCGGGGAATTCCACAAAGTGCCGGGCGACACGCCGCAGGTTGAGACTGCGCTGGAACCGGGCGAACTGATCACCTATGTCGACTTGCCGAAGCCAATCGAAGGTTCGCGATCGGTTTATCTCAAGCTGCGCGATCGAGCCAGCTACGAATTCGCGCTGGCGTCAACGGCGGTGGTGGCGAAGGTTGAGGGTGGGCGTATCCGCTATGTTCGGGTCGCTCTCGGCGGCGTAGGCACCAAGCCGTGGCGATCGCACGAAGCGGAGGCGATGCTCAATGGCAAAGAGGCGCACGTGGCCAATTTTCAAAAGGCGGCAGAAGCCGCGCTGGCCGGGTCAAAACCGCGAACCGATAACGCATTCAAAGTGGAACTGGCGAAGCGTTGCATTGTCCGCACGCTGAAGATGGCGACGGCCTAGAAGTCAATAGGAGGAGACTCGAATGGCGACTGGAACATTTCCTGACGCAGGGAACATTATCGGCGCAGCGGTGCCTCGCATTGACGGACCTCTCAAGACCACCGGAACCGCGCGCTACGCAGTTGATCACACGTTCCCAGGGCTCGTGCATGCAGTGGCCGTCCAAAGCACGATTGGAAGCGGACGTATCCGGTCTCTCGACACCTCGGCTGCGGAGAAGATCCCGGGAGTCCTTCTCGTCCTGCATCACGGAAACATGAGGGATGTTTACCGGCTCTTTCCGCACGAGGAAGATGGAACGATGAGTGAGACGCGGCCTCCGTTTCAAGATGACAAGATTTCCTATTGGGGCCAGTACGTCGCCCTTGTGGTGGCCGAGACGTTGGAAAAGGCGACGGAAGGGGCACGCGCGATTCACGCAGAGTATGAAGCCGAGACTCCCGATGTGCGCACGGATCTAAGTGCGGGTTTTACCGGACCTCGTGAGAGCAGTTGGAAGCGCGGCGATCCGGATAGCGCGCTTTCAAGCGCACCCGTCGTGGTCGACGAGACCTATTCAACGCCTGTGGAAACGCACAACCCCATGGAAATGCACGGAACTGTCGCGGTATGGGATGGCGACAACCTGACCCTGTACGAATGCACGCAGGGCGTAGTCAATCACCGCGTGGTGATGTCAGAGGTGCTGGGAGTTCCGCGCGAAAACGTGCGCGTGATTTCGCGCTTTATCGGATCAGGTTTTGGTGGCAAGCTCTTTCCGTGGCCTCAGTCCACGATGGCTGCCGCGGCGGCGCGCCAGCTCAAGCGCCCGGTGAAGCTCAGCGTTGATCGGCGGATGATGTTCTCGAATGTGGGCCATCGTCCCCACACCCAGCAGCGCATCCGACTTGGCGCAACGTCCGATGGGAAACTCACCGCGATTCGTCATGATTTTCTGAGTCAGACATCCGTCAACGACGACTTCATGGAGCACTGTGGGGAGCAGACGCCATTTCTTTACAGTTGTCCCAATCTGGTAGTGACCGCCGGCATGGTGCGTCGCAATGTGGGCGCGCCGGCGCCAATGCGCGGACCCGGCGCCGTCCCCGGCTTGTTCGCGCTGGAATCGGCGATGAATGAGCTGGCAATCAAGCTCAAGATGGATCCGCTCGAACTGCGGATCAAGAACGATGCTCAAAGGGATGAAGGAAGGAACCTTCCCTTTTCGTCGAGACATCTGAAGGAATGTTATCTGACGGGGGCCGAAAAGATCGGCTGGAAGCAGCGCACTCCGGAAGTGGGATCGATGAAGCGCGACGGCAAGATCATCGGATGGGGACTGGGCGGCGCTTCGTGGGCGGCGGCACGCATTCCGTGCACAGCCAGCGTAGAGCTCTGCCCCAACGGGCGCATATGCGTCCGCTGCGCCACGCAGGATATCGGAACCGGCACGTATACGATCTTCGCGCAGGTGATGAGCGCCAAGACCGGTGTGCCACTTGATCGGATTGACGTGTTTCTTGGTGACACGGGATTGCCGGACGGACCCACATCTGGTGGATCGATGGTAACCAGCGCCGTACTGCCCGCAGCCACGGGCGCGGTCAACGAAGCCGTTACTCGCCTACTGCACATTGCGGCACTCACTCCCAATTCGCCGTTCCACGGCACGGAACCAACGAACCTTGCTTTGACCAATGGAATGGTGCACACAAGAGGCCAGCAGCCGAAGGTGGTGGGCGCTGCGTTCCATTCCGGGGACCTCACAGCGAATGGCATTCCATTTGAGGAAGTGATTAAACTGGCTAACGTCGGCAGCATCCGTGCAACGGGAAAAACGTTCCCATCATTCGAAGATCCGAAGGCGAAGGAATACTCGCTTCATTCGTTCGGGGCGCACTTTGCCGAGGTGGAGTGGGAGCCAGATATCGCGCGCTTGCGGGTAAGCCGCATTTTTTCTGTATTCGATGCCGGCCGGATCATCAACAAGAAGGCAGGAGCCAACCAGATTCTTGGAGCAGCCGTAATGGGCCTGGGAATGGCGCTCTTTGAAGGGACCCACTACGAAACGGAACGCGCGCAGCCGATCAACAGCAACTTTGCCGACTACCTCGTGGCGACTTGCGCGGATCTGCCGGATCTGGACGTGACGTTTCTCGATTACCCCGACTACATCGTGAATGAGTATGGCGCAAGGGGCATTGGCGAGATCGGGATGGCAGGGGTCGCGCCTGCAATTACCGAAGCTGTTCATCATGCTACGGGGGTGCGCGTACGCGATTTGCCGGTGCGCATCGAAGATTTATTGCGGTCCAAGATTCTAGATGCCTAAGTCGTAAATTGAGCGAGAATAGAGATCAATGACCGACCTGGAAAGCATTCTGCCTCTTTGGCGCGAACTGGAATCGCGCGGGTCAGATTTCGTGTTGGCGACGATTGTTGCGGTGGAAGGGTCCAGCTACCGCAAACCCGGCACGCACATGCTGCTGACGCAGGACGGACGCCGCGCAGGCACTGTGAGCGGCGGGTGCCTTGAAGCGGAAGTGGCGCGGCGCGCGTGGTGGCTTACCGCTTCCGGGCCGGTGATCGAAACCTACTCGACGGGTGACGACGATGGTGACCGGCCTTTTGGCTCCGGCTGCGGCGGGGTAGTCCATCTGCTGCTCGAGCGCAAACACACCGCTGGACCGCTGCTTCAGGCGGTGGATGAAGCGTTTCGCGTTCGGTCCGGGCTTGCAGTTGCAACCGTGCTTGAAGGACCGCGGATTGGCCAAAGAGCGTTCGCTGGTCTGGCGGCAGGCGACCCGCAGATTTCGCTACCGCCGGGTTCTGACAACGATTTTGAGCTATTGAATCTTGCTGCGGCAGCGCTGGTGAACCGCGGCTCGTTCGAATCAAAGTTTCCGTTGGCCGGGGTCGCGAGTCGCGTCTGGGGACATTACTACCGGGCGCGAACCGGCCTTTGGATTTGCAGTGCGGGAGACGATGCCAAGCCGCTGGTTCACCTGGCACATGAGTTGGGATGGTTTGTCGCGGTCGCAGATGGCCGATCGAACCTCGCGACGCAAGCTCGGTTTCCGAATGCCGATGAGGTTTGCGTGCTTCCTATCACCGATTTGCCGGGTGCCGCACACGCCCATCTTCATCTGCTACCAAGCGACGCAGCTGTGGTAATGACGCACAGTTTTGAACAGGACTCGCGAGTTCTGGCGTCGCTGTTGGCGCTTGAGTCTCCGCTCGCCTATCTCGGCGTACTTGGCCCGCAGCGCCGGACGCGGGAGTTGCTTATTGAGGCAGCTCATCTCCTCGGCCTTCCGGCTACGGACGACCGCGTCGACCTGTGGCTGGCGGAGATGCACGCGCCAACGGGGCTCGACCTGGGAGCGGAAACGCCAGCGAGTATTGCGCTCTCGATCATGGCCGAGATACAGCAAACTCTTTCGTCAGCCAGCGCACTGCCGCTCCGCAGAATTCGCGCCACAGATCAGACGGTTGCATGTTCTTAGCACGGCCGTGAATTGAAAAATTGCGCTGCTCAGGCCGCCTTGGCTGCTAGATGCTGTTCAAGCACATCGAGAAATCTTGCGAGCCATTTCGGATGGGCGGTCCACGCTGGTCCGGTAACCAACTTGCCGTCGACGACCGCCTCGGAGAAATCCACCGCAACGAATGTGCCGCCTGCCGATTCGACTTCGGGCGCGCAGGCAGGATAGCAATTCAACTTTCTGCCCTTTACCACTCCGGCCGCGGCCAGTAGCTGTGCACCGTGGCATAGGGCGGCAATCGGCTTGCCGGCTTTATCAAAATGACGAACGATGTCCAGGACTCTCGCGTTCAGGCGGAGGTACTCCGGGGCTCGTCCGCCGGGAATCACAAGAGCGTCGTAACTGGCGGGGTCGATCTCATCGAAGGTTGCATTCAAGGTAAAGTTGTGCCCGCGTTTTTCAGAGTAGGTTTGATCGCCCTCAAAATCATGAATCGCAGTGCGCACCTTGTCTCCTTTTTTCTTGTCCGGGCAAATAGCGTCCACCGTATGGCCCACCATCTGCAATGCTTGAAATGGCACCATGATCTCGTAGTCTTCAACGAAATCTCCTGCAAGAAGCAGTAACCTGGCTGATTTCATTCCATTCATCTCCAGTCGAGGGGATTTGACCCACATTCATATCGCTCGGGGATTCAACGAGCAGATTGAGATATCAGACATCTCGAATACATATATGATGACGCAGCAGACTTCCGGATTCTACTCCGGGACTCATCTAAATCGACAAGTGGCGTCGAAGATTTCCGAGCCGGTAGAATCGAGTTATGCCCATTCGCGAGAGTGCGCTCGAACTGCTGAATTCGCGAATCATTGCGTGTACGCGGTGTCCTCGCCTGCGCGAACATTCTGCGGAGGTGGCGCGGGTGCGTCGGCGCGCCTATGCGGAATGGGAATACTGGGGCCGGCCTGTGCCGTCTTTTGGAGATCCGCAGGCACGCGTTCTGGCCCTCGGACTTGCTCCCGGAGCACATGGCGCGAATCGCACGGGACGACCATTCACTGGCGACGGGTCAGGCGATTTTCTTTACCCGGTCTTGCACGAAACGAAGTTTGCCTCGCAGGCAAGGGCTATTTCCCGCGATGACGGCATGAAACTCACCGGATTGTGGATCAGCGCGGTCGTGCGTTGTGCACCGCCAGGCAACAAGCCGACACCAGACGAACAGCGCAATTGCGCATCCTGGCTGGACGAGGAGATAAATCTGCTCCGGAGGCTGCGCGTCGTCGTCTGTCTCGGTGGTATCGCATTCAACGGATTCGTCGCCCACGCGCAGCGCACCGGGAAACTGAGTTCTCGAGCCGGACTTGAGTTCAGCCATGGAGCCGAATACACACTTCCCGGCGGACTCACTGTAATTGCAAGCTACCACCCCTCGCTGCAGAATACGAACACGGGCAAGCTTACGCGGGCGATGTTTCTTCGGATTTTTCAGCGATCAAGACAACTGGCCCAACTCTAATCCAGCTTGGAAGCGGCTAAGATGGATTCAGAGCCAATTGAAATGGAAGACTTTTCAAAGATCATCTTGCGAGAACTGCTTGCGCCGGAGGAGAAGCTCGGTCCGCATAAGGAGCGTCATCGGGAAGAACGTCCGGACGCTGTGGATCACTTCTCTATGCCGGTGCTGATGGAGCGTGTGGCTTATCTGCGCAAACTCGCCAAGCTGGGTGATGGCTCAGCCAGCGAGACGCTGAAGGATTATCCGCAGCACGCCGTCATGCTTCTTTACCGCAGCCGGAGCGGCATTGCCGAAGTTCATGAGAGGTTTGCTGACTTATTCTTCGTGCTCGACGGCCGCGCTGCACTCATTACCGGCGGTATGGCTGTGAACGCAAAAGCGATAGCGCCGGGTGAAATTCGCGGAGATTCGATCGAGGGCGGCGCGCTACAAGAGTTGCGCGCCGGGGATTTGGCTCATGTCCCTGCCGGCGTCGCGCATCAGATGATTGTCAGCGGTGAGAAAGCGATTTCCTGCCTTGTGCTGAAAATCCAACAGGAAAATCACAAACAGTAAGAGTCTTGGGTGAATCTGGAGCCGACGGCAATAGCGGAGGCAGGTTACCGTAGCCTCGCAGCCAGTTGATATTCAGGCCGCTGATTGCCTCAGGCACGTCCCAGGCGCGGCCATAGAGTCTGGCAGCGCCAGCTTCGCCCTCGTGCCTGACGAGCGTCCCCAAGGACAGCGCGATCCTATGCCGGAAGTGAATCAGCGGAATTATGAAGGAATGCGCTCTATAGTGTGGAAACGAGAGAATCGAGAGCCTCAGATTCGGCCGCGGGTGCAGCTTCTTCCTCCAAGGCAGAATATGGCGCTTTCTGAATTTCTGCTTTGTCAGTTGCGGCGGGCCTGCAGACGTCGATTGCGCCCTTCAGGAATGCTCCGTCTTCAATGGAGACGCGACTCGCAGCCAAATCTCCCATAAGTGAACCATCTCTGCGAATTTCAACGCGATCACTGCAATTGAGGTTGCCGCAAACGTCACCCATGATCACGATTTCGCGTGCGTGGATGTCGGCCTTGACCACGCCCTCACTCCCGACGGTCACGCGATGAGCAGGCGCACTAATTGAGCCCTCGACGCGCCCGTAAATGAAAAGAGCGTCTGACGCAGCAATCTCGCCTTGGATCACGATCGATTTGCCAATCATTGAACCCTGGTGCACCCTTGAGGAGGTGGGTACATTCGCGGGCCTGTTCGGGATCTCGGTGAGTGACGAGGTTGTTGGATGAACACTATCGGAGCGATCCGTCTGCGGCAAATTGCTATCGCTGGACTTCCACATATATCTGTGATCCTTTCGTTCCCTGCTTAGAGAAGAGGGCTCTGCCAGTCGGCCGTATTGTGGGCGATGGTTGGTCCTTCCTTGGAGCTTGACAGGCGCGCCGGTGGCAAACACAGGAGCCGGAGTGCGTTTCCCTGTTACCCCTCGAATGTATCCAGAGGTTGATTGGGTTGGAAGCTCTTACTGCCCGATCCAGGTTACGAAAGAAATGTCCTGGTTCCGAGCCGTCCGCGTGTAGTCGGACCGCCAAGGCTTCCCCCAATTCAGATTCCGAGTCGGCGCCACGGCGACGACGGGTGATAAGCGAAGGGATTAAAAGGTCCGAGTGGGCCACTCACACAGCCGAAACGAGTCAGTTTGCGCCACACCTCGCTCGCTCCAGGGTTCTTACCGGATCCTCAATTGGGAACCTAGGAGGCATATCGTCTTCTTCTCAGCCTTGCTTTCCAAGCGCTAGCCCGCATGCCAATCACCTGGCAGGCAATCACGGTCGCGTCGCCGGACTGGTGCGAAACTGAGCAACCGCATACTTGTCTCAAGTTTCCGCTTAAATAAAGCGATTTATTCTTGTTGTCCATCCTTGTCGCAGTGTGTATAGTCGGGAATCGCGCCGGGATTGCAAGAACGCAAAATCCAGCCGCTGGGTGCGCTTGCCGCTCACGACAATGTAGAGTGCTTGACCAGGGAGAAAGCGATCATGCCATCGTTCAAAGAAGCAGGTGTCCTTCGAATGTCCCCACCTCTTTCGGTGCTCCTTCTCGTCGCATTGCTGGCTTCACCGGCGAATGTCTCATCCGAGGCGCGCACAATCAGCGCCACAATCGATATTTCCAGGACGAGCGCTCCTATCTCGAAGTACATCTACGGCCAGTTTCTTGAGCACGGGGGAGACATCGTCAACACTGGAGTCTGGTCCCAGATGCTGGTCGATCGCAAGTTCTTCTATCCGGTCGCCGCCACGCCGCCCACGCCACCTCCGGCGATGGGCAACGCGGCGGGAAACCCGCGCTTTCGCCGCACTCCCACGCGCTGGTGGGCGCCCATCGGCGGCGACAACGTAGTCACAATGGACACCAAGGGGCCTTACACCGGAGATCACACGCCGCTCGTCAAGCTCGCTGCAAAGGAGCCGCATGGCATCAGTCAGTCTGGAATCGCGGTTCGCAAAGGCAAGTCCTACACGGGACGAGTCGTGCTGGCAGGCACTGCCGGCGCGGTGGTCAAGGTCACCCTCATCTGGGGCAAGGAAAGCGCTGACCGGCAAACCGTCGTCATCCGCACGCTCAGCTCGGCATACCGCAAGTTCCCACTGCGCTACACCGCCGCAGCCAACACCGACGCCGCAACGCTGGAAATCACCGGCACAGGCACAGGTTCGTTTCATGTCGGCGCTGTCTCCCTCATGCCCGCGGACAACGTCGAAGGCTTCCGTCCAGAAGTGATCGCCGCTCTCAAGCAGTTGCGCTTTGGCATCCTCCGCTTCCCTGGCGGCAACTTCGTCTCCGCCTATGAGTGGCGCTACGGGGTTGGCGACATCGACAAGCGCCCGCCCATCTTCGATCCCGTCTGGCACGCCGTGCAACCCAACGATGTCGGCACAGATGAGTTCCTTACTCTCTGCCGCCTCCTCGGCGTCGATCCTTACATCACTGTCAACGCCGGCTTCGGCGACGCATGGTCTGCGCGCGAGTTGGTTGAATACACCAACAGCGCGGCCACTACGCCCATGGGCAAATGGCGTGCCGAGAATGGCCACCCCCAGCCTTATCACGTGAAGTTCTGGGGCATCGGCAACGAGCCCTGGGGCGACTACCAGATGGGCGCCATGTCGCTTCCGCAATTTGAGCTAAAACACAACCTCTTCGCCAAGGAGATGCGCAAGGTCGATCCGACGATCAAGCTCATCGCCGCAGGTGCCATGCCCGACGTGATGGAAGGGGCCGACCAGGCCAGGCGCATCAATGGTCAGTATGTTCCGGACTATCTCTCGGCAGCCGACTGGACTGGTCAGATGCTCCTCAACTGCCTCGACAACATCGACATGATCAGCGAACATTACTACGCATCCGGCACCGAGCACACCGACATGAAGCTGCAAAAGAAAGTGCCCATCGATCCTCCTTTGACGCTCATTGAGTGGGAACGCGCCCCAGCCGTCCAGGTCCGCGCAAAATATGAGCACTATCAGGAGTATCTGAAGCGCATACCCGCTCTTCGCGCCAAGCCCGTTCCCATCGCCATCGATGAATGGGCATACTTCGGTGGCAATCGCGATTCCTACAAGGTTGTTCCTGCGTACGCCTGGGCATTCCACGAGATGTTCCGCCACTCCGATATCTTCCAAATGGGCGCATTCACGTTCGCGACTTCGATGATGAGTGAGAACCGCACCGAAGCCATACTCAATCCAACTGGAATGCTCTTCAAGATGTACCGCGATCACTTCGGCACGATCCCTGTACAGGTGACCGGCAACTCGCCGCAGCCCAAACCGGCGTTCCCGGCAGGCGGTGACCAGCCTGCGGTCAATCCAGGCAGCGACACTTACCCGCTCGATGTAAGCGCTGCGTTAACTGAAGACCGGAAGACTCTCGCTATCGCCGTGCTCAATCCTTCCGAATCCGAACAGAGCATCAGGATCGCGATCAGTGGAGCGAAGCTTGGCAGCGCAGGAAAACTGTGGCGCATGGCTCCCGACTCCATCGACGCAACAGTTCAGGTTGACAAGAAGCCCGAGGTTCAGGTCGAGGAACAGTCGCTCGGCGTTTTTCCCGACATCATCACCGTGCGCCCATTCAGCGTAAACATCTATTCCTATCCGTTGCGGTAGCCATATCTTTCGAGAGAAGGTCCAGATGAAATCAACGAAGCAGCTCATTGCGTGCGCAATCACATTGACCGTCGCGTCCGGATCATGGCTTACGGCCCAGGTGAAGACGAACGTTCCCGACGCCGTCCCCGGTGCAAAGCCCGTCACGGTTGAGCACATCAAGATTCACGGCTCAGCCCTCGAAGGCAATCTGGAAGGCGACGCCGTCGACCGCGATGTCATCGTCTTCCTGCCGCCTAGCTATGAGAAAGATAAGAAGCGCCGCTATCCCGTGGTCTACGCTTTACACGGTTACTCTATCGGCGCCGAACAGTGGACGCACGAAATCCATGTCCCGCAGACCATCGAAGGTGCGTTCGCGAATGGATCGCAGGAGATGATCGTCGTCCTGCCCGATTCCAAAACAATCTACAACGGCTCGATGTACTCGAGTTCCATCACGACCGGTGATTTCGAGAAGTTCATCTATCACGACGTTGTTGCCTACATTGATGGACACTACCGTACTATCCCCGATCGCAAGAGCCGTGGCCTTGTCGGCCACTCCATGGGCGGCTATGGCGCCTCCCGCATCGGCATGAAGCATCCTGACGTCTTCGGCGCCCTCTACATCATGAGTCCGTGCTGCCTGTCTCCGATGGCCGGCGGGGGACCTGGGCCCGCTGATCAGATTAAGGAACGGGCGATTGCCAGCGAGAAGAAGGTTGCGTCGGCCAAGTCTCCAGCCGATCTGGCGGCACAGTCTCCGGGCTTTGCCGCCGCCCAATATGCAATCGCGGCGGCGTGGGCTCCGGATCCCAAAAACCCTCCGCTCTATTTCGACCTGCCAACCAAGGACGGCGTTCCGCAGCCGGAGATCGTGGCAAAATTGACCGCCAACTCACCGCTTGCCTTTGTCGATCAGTACATTGGCAATCTCAAGCAGTACCGCGCCATTGCCATGGATGTGGGCGATCAGGATGGACTGCGATTCGATGCCATCAAACTGCACAATATCCTCGATAACTACGCAATCGCCAATACTTTTGAAATCTACTCCGGCACGCATACCAGCGCAGTCGCCGACCGCTTTCAGAACCATGTGCTTCCCTTCTTCAGCAAGCATCTTTGCTTCACAGCAGGTTGCCGTTAGTGCGCAGCAGATCTCTGTCCGTCCACGCAAGAATCTCGGTTCGCGGATGTGCATGTATCAACCAGACGGTAAGATGCTGGCGAGCAGAAAGTCGAGAATGAGGATGCGCGGAATTGAAAGAACTCTCGGATTCAGTTGTGGTTCATGGGTACCGATGACCCTCCTTGTTATCATCTTCGCCGCAGCGCCGATGGCAGCCGCCCAGATGCCCGGACAGAAGGCGCCCGGCCCCCCACCAGCGCAGATCGAGCAGACGAGCCACGGCATCCGCGCTACCTCGGGCAGAGAAGTCCTCGAGGTCACCGCATGTACGGATTCGGTGATTCACGTCGTTGCGACGCCCGAACCCTCCGCGCCTGCCTCACCGCGCCCGTGGATGCTCGACGCACAGCAGTCCTGCCCCGGCGCGCCGTTCACCTTCACACAAGACGCGAAAGCCGCGAGCATGAAGACCGCTCAGCTTGAGGTCACCGTCAACGTGGAGCGCGGCAATCTCTCCTTCCGCACGGCGACCGGAGAATCGCTGTTGAACGAAGGCAACAGCGTGCCGCGCACCTACGAGCCGGTTGAGCTCAATGGGGATCACACCTACCGCGTCACAGACCGCTTTTCTCCCTCGATCACGGAAGCGCTCTACGGGCTGGGCCAGCACCAGAACGGCATGTTCAACTATCGCGGAGCCACGGTGGAACTGGGGCAAAACAACACCGACGTCGCGATCCCGGTGCTGATTTCGAGCAAGGGCTATGGGTTGATATGGAACACGGCGGCGCTCACTTACTTCGACAATCGCTTTCCGCTCGAGATGAAGCTAACTTCAATAGCCGGCAAGTCGATCGATTATTACTTCCTCTACGGCCCGGAGATCGACGTCATTCTCCATGAGTACCGCACGATGACGGGCCACACGCCCATGCTGCCGAAGTGGGCCTACGGCTTCTTTCAATCAAAGGATCGCTACGTATCGCTCGACGAGATTCGCGAGATCGCGCAACGCTATCGCCAGGAACATATTCCGCTTGATGCCATGGTGCAGGACTGGTTCTGGTGGAAGGTCGAAGGCGACCCCGCTTTTAATTCGAACTACCACGATGTGCCCAAAGAACTCGAAGCCCTGCACAGCCTCAACGTGCACGCCATGATCTCCGTGTGGGGCCTGCTCGATCCCGATTCCGAAACCTATAAGATCCTCGAATCGAAGCACCTCCTGGTGTCGGATGCCCACGTTTACGACGCCACAAATTCCGAGGCGCGTGACATCTACTGGGAGCACCTGCCCGGCAAGCTGCTGGCGCAGGGATGGGACGCATTCTGGCTCGACAGCGCCGAACCCGAAGAATACTGGCCACACATGGGCGACGCCATCCTGCGCAGCCGTCAGCTCGCCATTGGCAACGGCGCCGAATTCACCAACGTCTTCCCCTTCGAGCACACCCTGGGAGTGCAAGATCACTGGAAGGCGCAGGACCCGAGCAAGCGCGTCTTTCTGCTCACGCGCTCGGCGTTCCTCGGCCAGCAACGCGTAGGCGCCACCGTCTGGTCGGGAGACGTCTACGGTACCTACTGGGGCCTGGACCGCCAAGTCCCCGCGGGTCTCAACTTCGCACTCTCCGGATATCCCTATTGGACCACCGACATTGGCGGATACTGGCCGCCCCACGACGACCCTCTTGCCGACCCTGCGTTCCAGGAGCTCTACGCGCGCTGGTTCGAGTACGGTACGTTCTGTCCCATCTTTCGCACCCACGGCCATCGGCCGCATAACGAGCTTTGGAGCTTTGACAAGGTCGAGCCCATCCTCGTCACTTACGATCGTCTCCGCTATCGTCTGATGCCGTATATCTATTCGTTGGCCTGGAAGGTAACGAGCGAGGACTACACCATTCAGCGCCCGCTTGTCATGGACTGGCGCCAAGATCCGAAGACCTGGAACCTCGGCGACGAGTTCATGTTTGGCCCGGCCATCCTGGTCAACCCGTTGCTCAAAGCCGACGCGACCAAGCGCAACGTCTACTTGCCGGCAGCTGCCGCATGGTACGACTTCTGGACCGGCAAATCCTTCACTGGCGGCCAGGAGATCGAAGCCGATGCGCCTCTGGATCGCATGCCGCTCTTCGTACGCGCCGGTTCTATCCTTCCCATGGGACCTCAAATTGAGTACGCCGCACAGGATCCCGCCGGCCCCATCGAACTCCGCATTTACCGCGGCGCCGATGGCAAATTCGATCTCTATGAAGACGCAGGCGATGGCTACCAGTACGAGAAGGGCCAGCACTCCATCATCCCCATTCGATGGAACGACCCTAGCTCGTCGCTCATCATCGGCGCGCGCCAAGGCTCGTATCCGGGAATGATCGAACACCACAAATTCCGCGTCGTGCTGGTCGCCGACGGACATGGCGCAGGCGCGGATGTGACCGGCGCTCCGAATGCAGAGATTGATTACGAAGGCAAGGAAGTTCAGGCAACCATCAGGTAACGAGCCGCTGCGCCTGGCCTTGCAATGCAAGATCTTCCGCGTCACGCTCACATCCGTTCCGCGGGAGGATCACTATCTTTCGATTCGCTTTGTGGATCCCTTCACCTCAACGAATTCGATGGGATTCCGCCCATCGTTGGGTATGCTGAGAGCAGTCCAAGTCCTGTGTCTGCGGTCACTTGACATTCGCTGCCTGTAATCCTACGATTCAAGCAACGTTGAGGTGAGGGAGTTCACCTTTAACCGCTGTCCCTTCCAATAGGCCGGACAGATGATGACTCCTGACGGGGAATCCTGTCGCGGAGTCTTGTCCCGGCAGCGATCCCTGAAAACAACTGAAGGAGCTTGGTTCCATGGCAAATGCATGGGCCCTCCCAGCTTTGTGGGTGGGATTGGCGCTAGTCGCGTTGCTCGCGATGGGTTTTAAGGTATCGACTGCGATCTCCAAGATCGCCGTCGTGACCGTCGCCCTGTGGATCATCGGCCTCATCTATGGCATCATCCCCTTGCA
>DATKPJ010000111.1:0-15344 GCA_035524195.1 Occallatibacter sp. | reverse complement strand
TTCATCACCCGGGTCGTCTTGTGGAGGTACCGGGTTGGGCTGCCGGGATTCGAGTTGCCGGAAGCAATCCAACCGGCACAGCGGGAATTTGACAATCGCCTGGCTGTGGCGCTGGATGGAATGGCCGATCGAATGGACGGTAAGGCGGCGACACGCGTGGACGATTTGAAAACTGCTTATTCGCAACTCGAACAGGCGGCATTGCAGGGGCCGCCTCACCAAAAATGTCAGCTCACGCCACAGATACAGTCGTTTCTTCTTCTTTCGAGCAGAATCGTGGCTTTGACAGACTGCTTAAGAACGGAAATGTGAGTCTCTGCTCTTAGCGGCGAGGTGATCCCGCGTGCCCACTGCCCGATGGCCTAGACGGCGTACCCCGTGTTTATTTTTTGCAACCGCTCTCACTCAAAAAGAACCTTTGCCATCATCCCTTTGTCTTCGTGGTTCAGGAGGTGGCAGTGAAATACGGACATTCCCCGGATAATGGGATCAGTAAAGTCCATGACCAGATCCACTGTGCCTCCGTAGGGAACATTGACGGTGTCAAGCCATTCTGGCCTGTCCGGCCGGGCGTCGTTGACCTTGTAGGCGAAGAAGTGAACCTGGTGAATGTGAAAGGGATGTAATTCGCGCGTAGCGTTGACGATTCGCCAGTGCTGCAGTGAGCCAATGCGCACCTTTACCAATGGCTTGTCATCCATCGAGAATTTCCTACCGTTGATGTAGAAACCGTCTTTATCTTCGGTGAATACGACGGTGAAATCGGGCGCGCTCGATTCGACCCTATCGATTCGACGACGAGAAAATTCCCGGTAGACGGGAGCTCCCGACGTGGACGGAACTTTGTGCGAGGGTTCACTGGTCGCGACACCCGTTACGAGGTCAGCCAATATCATCGCAGGAGTCAGATTGCCGTCAGGACCGGTATCGAGGCAGCGTGTGTTCAATGTGGAGCGCGTTCCAGGCGCAGGACCGGTCACGATCGCTTCGACACGGGCAGCGGGGGCAAGCAGAATGTGGTCGACTTTGAGGGAGGGGCGGTTACGGTCGTGATACGCGAGCGGCATGCCGTCCAGCGCGAGAATTTCCAATTGCTGCCCATTTACCTGGAGGTCTGTGTACCGATCCGGAGAGGCGTTCACAATGCGCCAGAACTGTCTCTCGCCTGGCTGGATCGGAACCTGTGGACGAATTTCGCCGTTCAGGGTGAATATCCGTTCAGGTTGCTGCTCGGTGGATGTGCCACAACGTTCAGAAGAAAATCCGATGCGCTGCAACAGTCCGCTGCGAAGATCGGGCGTCACATGCTCTATGTCACGTTCACGGAGGACCAGCACGCGCTCGCGCATTTGCCGCAGTTCCGGATAGTACCGGTCGATGCCTTCGATGACGATTGCGCCGGACATGCCATCAAGAGCTTGGCGAGCACTCTCCCCATGCGGATGAGTGTGGTACCAGTAGAGGCCCGGGGCGGCGTACGAGGGTATCTCAACGCGGTAATTTAGTCTCTGCCCAGGAGTGGACATCATGGTTAGCACGTCATCCTGCGGCTTATCTGGCGACACATGCAAGCCGTGGAAATGCAGGTTGCTCCGATCAAGACAGGGCCCCAGAGCACACTGCTCCCCGGAGTGAACAGGCAGATTGTTTATATAGGTCACGTTAATGACGGCTCCAGGCAGAACACGTATGGTTGGGGAGACGGCCCTGCCGGCAAAAAAGAACGCATTGTGCTCCTGATCACCGTCATACGCCGCTATCAGCGTCATTGGACCCCGCACTTCGGGGGGATCAGGAACAACGGTCTCTTGAGCCACGAGTGCGGTGGCGAACACTCCGGCGATTGTGAGTCTTGCCAAAAAGAGCGAGAGCGCGTTCTTGGCCTGTCCAATCACATGGAGCGAATCGATGGCGAGGTTGGGTGTCGGAATCGCAGAGAACTCGAACTCCGTAATCGTCATGTCCGCCCTTCTTTGAAGCAAGCCACGGGCCAAGTGGTTCGTGCCTGATTTGGACGTAGTTACAACCGGCGGCACCGGTGGTCGCGTTTGCCATGGAGACCATCGCGGCGTTGTCTCTCTGTGCCGCAAGCCAGCACGCGAGTGCGGACGCTCAAGGCGGGACTCGCTTCCGGAGTTGCGAAGAAAGATACGGAACAAGGCGGCACCACTCTGCTTTGCACAGACGAAATAACAACACGACCTTTTTTGCCAGGCAATTCACACCGACCCGCCAATTGGTGTCAGCTGGTTGACAGTCCTGCCAAGACTCAGCACCGGTAGTTCATTGAGGTCCCACAAAACCGCTGGCAAGTCGATTGCTAGTGAGAAGTGCAAGATCGGTGTATTGCCCTGGATCAGTTCTAAAAGGAGAAATGAATATATGAAGCTCACGCCATCAATGGTTTTGTGCCTGCTCCTAACGATAGGCTCGATCGGATTTGCACAGGACCTGGCCACCGACGTCGGCAAGGGAGCGAAGGACGTAGGCAAAGCTGCAAAAACAGTCGGCGGAGACACCGCTCGCGGCGCGGAAGATGTTGCCAAAGACGCTGCTCATGCCACCGACAAAGCAACCAAAGCTATGGCCCGGAGCACAAAAAAGGTAGCCGAAAAGACGGTACGGCACACCGAGCGTGCTGGCAAGAAATCTGGGGAAGCGGTGGGGAAGGGCGTCAAAGACACCGGCAAGGGCGTGGATAAGGGCGCTAAGGAAACAGTAGACGCCCTGAAGTGAGGGACCTTGGTTCAAGAGGCAAAGCCCTGTCTCGAGCACGCCCAGCAGTGTGGCAATCGCTTCCTCTTCTGGCCATCCGCATATGAGTACTATCTCCCGTATACTTCGCCCTGCCGTTGTGGCCCTGCTAATGATGCTCGGGCTCTTGGCCTACGGCCGTCCCGGTGATCAGCGGAAGCAAAGCGATGGCAGCCTTCCTCGTCGGCGGCAAGTGATCGGTTTCCTGACGAGAAGTATCGAATGGTACCGCAGTTCGTCGTTCGAACGAGAAATACCGATTCAATCGACAGACGTCCCGCTTCGTGAGAACGCTCAGGCAGTCCGCACACAAATTCTCCGACTTTCTTTCGACTACGCCAAGGCGCTTGCAGCAGACCAAGCACGGAGTTCGATTTCGCCTGATCAACAGTCTGACGCTTCTGCTCCGGATTCATCTAGATCGGACCTGCAGCATTGGATGAAGATCGAGGCGCAATGCGAGGCAGAGGCTCAAGAAGCTCGCAAGGATGTCGCATCAATTCGCAGCGATGTTGAGGCGCACCGCGGAAAAGACCGAACAAAGCTTGAGGTTGCACTCTCGGAGGGTGAGAGCCATGTCGATCTCGTTCAAGCGAAGTGTCAAAGTTACGGAAACTTGCTGGATTTCGTCCGTACAATGAGCGCTAGCAACCCGCAGAATGAGGACTTAGTCTCGATCATCGATGCTCTCTCACGAACAGTTCCAGAACTGGGGACTGCCGTTGGATCGACACCGCCGTCACAAGGTGGATTTAGTTCTGTGGTCCCTCCCGCAACGGGGGCCAGCATCCCCCACCTCATTTTTGACGTTGTATTGTCTCGCCGAAGACTTCGCACACTCGACCGGGCAGATCAAACAACCGACAGCCTGGCACAGGCTTCACAAGATCTCAGGAATCCACTCGCAGAATATCTCTATTCCGCCTTGCAAAATGCTAACCTCAGCAGCAGTGACCTGCGACGCAGCGACATTGAGGCCTTGCGGAGGCAGCAAGTGCGCCTCGATCAGCTCTCGGCCGAGGTGACTGCTCTTGCTCCCGCTATAGTCGCCTTGGACAAGCAAAAGATCCTGTTCGGGATCTACATGTCGGACCTCGCAAGCTGGCGCACTTTGGCTGTAAGCCAATACACTGCGGCTTGGAAGAGGCTCATCATTCATGTGGTCGCTATTGTGGGCGTGGTCATTCTGTTAGTAATATTTGGTGCGGCCCTGCGCCGGGCCACTCTTCGCTACGTCCACGACGAGAACCGACGTCGCGCCATCCTGATTGCCGAGCGGATTGTGCTCTGGGTGTGCATATTCTTCGTCGTAGTTCTTACCTTTGCTTCTAACTTGGGATCGTTGGCAACATGCCTGGGACTTATTACCGCCGGCCTGGCCGTCGCGCTGCAAAATGTGATACTCGCGGTGTTGGGGTACACCGTCCTAGTCGGCAAGCTGGGACTTCGTTTGGGCGACCAGGTACAGGTATCAGGGGTCACAGGCAAAGTCGTTGAGTTTGGTCTTCTGCAATTTCAGGTAAGAGAAATCGATGCGCAAGGACAACCCACCGGCAGACTCGGATCCTTTTCTAACTCCTTTATCTTCGTCTCGCCAGCCACGGGCATCTTCAAACTTGGGATCGAAAAGAGCAACACGGAATCCTCCGACGAGCCTTCCGGAGTTGGTCCTCACGACATTGTGAGCGATCCAACCACGGCGAATGCCTGACTGTCAGATTTACCCGGATCGAGGAGGAGAGAAAGTCTGGAAACCGACGGCACATTCGCCCCAAAATACTCACACTGCTGCCGCCGATGGGGGTAGCTCAGGCGGCGCGAAATCTTCGAGCGAAGCAGCGCGACGCAATGGCCGTTCGATGCCAAGCCTCTTCAGCCGATACATCAGCGTTGTCCGCTTTAGCCCCAGCCTTTCGGCTGCACCTTTTGGTCCTCCGATTCTCCAACCGGTCGCTTGCAGCGTATAAAGGATAAGCGCGCGTTCGGATTCTCGGATCGTCATTTGCTCGGGAGGCTCTGGGTTTCTGGACGTCTGCCCTATCGAAGGTGGGGCGGGTATGGCAAGCGCCGACGCGGGTAGTGGGTTTGAAAGCACGCCGTCTTGTGCCAGAATCATGGCGCGCGCCACGAGGTTTTGTAGTTCACGTATGTTTCCCGGCCAAGAGTACGACGAGAAGGCCGCCATCGTTTCTGGAGGAATGTGATGGATGTGCCTTTTCATGCGGCCGCTGAACATCTCGACGAAGTGCTCCACGAGAGCTGGAATATCTTCCCGGCGTTCGCGGAGGGGAGGCAAAGAGATCGGAAACACGTTGAGCCGGTAATAGAGGTCGCTCCGGAATTCGTTCCCTACCACCATTTCCAGTAGGTTTCGATTCGTGGCAGCTACCAGTCGCACGTCCACCTTGTGGGTCCGTCCGCTTCCCAGACGCTCGAACTCTTGCTCTTGAAGTACCCGTAGCAACTTCGGCTGCAATGCTGGCGGGATATCTCCGACCTCGTCCAGGAATAATGTGCCACCATCAGCCATCTCGAATCGTCCGATCTTCTGCGCGATGGCTCCGGTGAAGGCACCCTTCTCATGACCGAACAGTTCGCTTTCCAGGAGATCGAGGGGAATAGCCGCGCAATTCAACTTGATGAGTGCACGTCCGCATCGCGGACTTGCTTTATGAATGGCTTGGGCGATCAGTTCCTTGCCGGTGCCGGTTTCGCCGTGAATCAGAACGGGAGAGTCGGTGGATGCAACACATCCGACTTGTTCAAGCACAGATTCAAGCGCACGGCTCGTCCCGATAATCTGCTGAAATGCACGCGCGGCTTGCTCCTGGTCACTGTGCGTAATTGCTTCGGAACTGTTCACAGCAAACCCCCACAAGGATGCCCACGATTCCACATGCGATCCGTTGGCTGCTTACATCTCGATTGCGGCGCGCACTTTGGTAAGTAACACTTGATCGTCAAAGGGTTTCATAAGGAATTCGACCGCTCCCTCCCTCATTGCCTGCACCCGCACTTTCGCGTCCCCATGTGCAGTGATAAAAATGATCGGAGTTTTGCATCCGTCAGCCTTAATCCTCGCCTGCAGTTCCAGGCCTGACATTCCCGGCATGCGGATGTCGGTGATCAGACACGCCACTGTGCACTGCAAGCCAGAATCGAGGAATTCCTCCGCTGAGCCAAAGGTCCTAGCCGAAAGTCCATCTGCTTCGATCAGGTCCTGCAGTGCGCGCTGAACCGATTCATCATCATCCACGATTGCGATCAACTTTTTGTCCTGGCCTTTCATGCCAGCACGATAAACAATGGTCCATCAGAAAACAATCACACCTTGGTGCGGCGCAATAATACTTTCGTCAATCCAGGGAGGGGGAGCATATGGAGTATGCCGACGCGCGTGGGCATCGGATAGCAGTTAACGGGAGGACCTGAGCTTGTCGGCCATTCTAACTAGTTCGGGCAAAGACTTCGCTTGCATCTTTTGCATCACATGCCCGCGGTGGATTTTTACTGTGGTTTCGCTGGCACGGAGTTCCCCTGCAATCTGCTTGTTGAGCAGCCCGGAAACCACCAGATTCATGACTTCACGCTCCCGTACGCTAAGCCCAGCATAGCGCTCCTGCAGTTCAGCTAGTTGTTTTTGCTTTTCGCGGAGTACGCGGTCACGGTCGAGCGCGCGCTGAATCACATCGAGCAGATCCTGATCCCTGAATGGCTTGGTGAGGAACTCGACGGCACCGGACTTCATGGCTCTGACGGTCATCGGAACGTCCGCGTGGCCGGTGATGAAAATGATGGGAATCTTGATTCCTGCCCTCCGCAATTCATGCTGAAGATCCAAGCCGCTGATGCCGGGAAGTCTTACGTCCAACACCAGGCAACTAGGGCCGCCTCGGCTCTCGCTTGATAAGAACTCTTGAGCCGTGGCGAATGACGCGGCATGCAGGCCCACTGACTCCACTAGATCCTTGATCGCTTCACGCACTCCCGCGTCGTCATCGATGATGAATACGGTGCTCACATCTCCGTTGCTCATTTGCGAGCCTCAGTAGGCAGAGTGAAATGAAATGTAGCACCGCGCTGTCCATTAGCTGTGGCCCACAACCGTCCACCATGGGCTTCAATGATCGAACGACTGATTGCCAGCCCCATACCGGTGCCTTGAGGCTTGGTCGTGTAAAACGCGTTGAAGATAAGGTCTACTTTTTCGCTGGGAACGCCCACGCCGGTATCGCTGACGGAGACGAGCAGTAGCCCATTCTCCATCCTCTGCGACCGGATGCTCAGTTCGCCGGCCCCCTCCGTCATGGCCTCGATGCCATTCAGCATCAGGTTCATCAACACCTGTTGCAACTGCACCCGATCTGCCATGGTTTGCGGCAATTGCGGGGCAAGTTCCGTGCGCAGTGAAATTGAGTGCCGCGCTGCCTCACTGCGAAGCAGCACAAGCATTTCACCGACTACTTCATTTATATCGACCAACTCGCGATGCGGCGGAGCGCCTGTCTTGTAGAACATCCGCAGGCGGTGGACGATTTCGGCGGCACGGTTTCCGTCTTGTTCAATTCTTCCTGCGGCCGCGCGGGCTCTTTCCAGGTCCGGCGGATCATGTTTGAGCCATCGCAAGCAGGCACTGGCGCTTGTGATTGTGGCTGCAATGGGTTGGTTTATTTCATGAGCCAGGGAACTGGCCAGCTCGCCCAGCATGGTCAGCCGATTCATATGCGCGAGATCTGCCTCTAACTGGCGCAATTTTTCACGCTCTTGCTCGGCGCGCTTGCGTTCTGTTATGTCGATGTGGGTCCCCAGTACTTCAGTCACCTCTCCGCTCGCATTGGAAACCGGATGACCCACCGCCTGGATGTGTCTCACGTTTCCGTCCGGTAGCACGATTCTGAACTCCTGAGCGAAGTCTTTACCCGCCCGGACCGCCCTCTTGGCGTATTCGACCTCTCGGTCGCGATCTTCTGGATGCATCCGTTGCTGCACTGTTTCCATGTCAGGAACGCCGTGCTGCGGATTAAATCCCCAGATCCGGAAATTTTCCTCAGACCAATAGAGAGCAACTCCCCCGGCTTTATAAGCCCAACTGCCGGTGTGGGTCAGCCTCTGAGCATCGGCCAGATAAGCTTCGCTACGACGCAGCGCTTCTTCGGCCTGCTTTCGGTCGGTCACATCTGTCATCGTGCCCATGAACTCGACAAGTTCTCCAGCGGCGTTTAAGACGGGATGGCCTGTCCCCTCCATGTGTTTCACCGTTCCGTCCGGCATCACGTACCTGAAAACGCTGACGTAATCAGCTTTCTGCTCGTAGGCCTCCTGAAGTATCTGGCGTAGCTTCTCTCGGTCCTCCGGGTGGATGCGGCGCCACACCGTTTCGCGATCGGGAAAGCCCTGCTCCGGATCAAAGCCTGAGATTCGAAAAGTTTCCGCGGACCAGAAGAGAGTGAGTCCGTCAGGTAGGTGGGCCCAACTGCCCGTCTTAGTCAGCCTCTGCGATTCCGCCAGATACGCTTCGCTCCGGCGCAGGGCCTCTTCGGCACGCTTGCGGTCCGTGATATCGCGAATGGCGCTGGAAATTAGCATGCCCTCCTCGGTTTCGAGCGGGCTGAGGCTGATCTCTACCGGGAACTCACGTCCATCTTTATGCAGGCCACGCAGTTCCAACCCCGACCCCATCGGCCGCGGTCGAGGGTCGGCGAGAAAAGCTGTGCGATGCTCTGGATGTTTACTCCGGAACCGCTCCGGCAGCAACATTTCGATTTTCTTCCCCAAGACCTCTGCTCGCTGATAGCCAAACATCTTCTCCAGTTGCGCATTGACCAAAACAATCTCGCCTTTACGATTCACGACCGCGACCGCATCGGGTGCCGATTCCAGCAGCCCGCGGAATTTCTCCTCAGCCTGCTTGCGATCCTCGATGTCTGTCGTGACTCCGTACCATCTCAGGATGTGTCCTCGCTGATCCCGCAGCGGTACAGCGCGCACCTGGAACCAACGATATTGCCCATCAGCTCGACGGAACCGTGCCTCGTACTCCAACGGCTCGCCGGACACCACCGATATTCGCCATTTTTCCTGAACCCGGTTCACGTCATCCGGATGAACTGCAGCCTGCCAACCCAAGCCTGCCGCCTGCTCAACGCTCAACCCCGTATACTCCTCCCAGCGTTGGTTGACGAACGTGCGCGAGCCATCAGGAAGAGCTGTGAAGGCCATGGCCGGAATTGTCTTGATCGCTTCCCGAAACTTCCCTTCTCGCTGCTGCAGTTGCCGAATGCGAAGTCGAAACAGCCCCCAAACAAGCCCGATGGCAACTGCCGCACAAAGCGCGCGGAACCAGTTCGTCTGGTAGTAAGCCGGTAGAACCGTGAAATCCAGAACCGCGCCTTCCTCGTTCCACACGCCGCTGTTGTTGCAGGCCGTGACGCGGAAGCGGTAGTTACCCGGCGCCAGGTTCGAGTATTGCACCTCGCGGTTGTTGACGACTTCCCGCCAGTCTTTGTCCTGTCCTTCGAGCTTGAAGCGGAATTGAACCTTCTCGGGCACAACGAGGCTCAACGCCGTGTAACGAATCGTGAGATCGCGAATTCGCGGCGGCAGCCGCAAGCTATGGGAGGAATCGTAGCTCTTGCCGTCGGCCGTGATTTGCTCGATGTGCACCGGCGGCGGAACTTTGTTGAACGAAAGATGCCGCGGATCGATGATGCTTACGCCGTCAGGGGCGGAGAACCATATTTTTCCATCTGACGATTTGGTCACATTTCGGCTATAGCGGCCAGGAAGACCGCGACTCAACACGCCGTCGGTGCCATCAAAAACCGTGCCCTGCATCGTTCGCTTCGGATTTGTAACCCACGCATCCAACTCCGGCCGGGCAATGCGCACCAGGCCGCAAGCCATGAACAACCACAACGAATGATCGTTGTCTTCGACCACCGAATTAACGGCATCGCAAGGTAGGCCATTCCTGCTGGTGAGAGTCTCAATGCGGCCATCTTTCACCCGGCTTAAACCGCCCTCGGTTGCGGCCCACACAGCACCGTCCGAACCAGCCTGAAGGTCCATGACCATGCCGCGTCCGAGGCCGTCAGCGGCGCTGTACGAAGCGCGGACCCGGCCATCCTTCAGGAACGACAGCTCACCTTCAGGGAATCCGAGCCACAGGCCGCCTTGCAACCGATCGAAAAGTAAAGCGTCGGCCGGGTTCGTGCGCCCAAATTGACGCCAGGGAATGCGCTGAACGACGCCGTTGGGCGTCGCATCGATGAGGCTGTCGTTGCTGCTGATCCAGACATTTCCCTGCCGCCCCCCAGCGATTGAGAAAATATCTCCGCCCGTGATGCCAGGAACCCGCACAAACCGGCCGCCGTCGAAATAAAACACACCTAAGCGAGTCCCGGCCCAAAGTCGTCCGCGGTTGTCCTGCCCCAGCGAATAAGTGGCGTCTTGAAGTCCGTTGTTACGGACTTCTGTCACCCTCGTGTCGATCATGCGCTCTAGATCGTTCGTTCGCCCGTTTCGATCGGGCAGATTTCGCTTGCCGTAAACGGTTACATGGCCGTTTTGCCAGCGGTTCAACCCATCCGCAGTGGCGACCCAAATACTTCCGTCCGGGGTCGCTTCCAGGACGTCTGGAGCAATCGAAATTCCCTGCTTTGCCGAAATTGTCGGGACCGCGAATTCACGAAAGCGATCGAGCCCGCCTGACGTGCCGACCCAAACATTACCTTCTCGATCCTCAAAAAAGGAAATCACAATCTCGCCAGACAGGCCGTCGTTGACTGAGAATTTATCGATCTTGCCTTGATGCAGGTGCAACAATCCTTCGACGGTGCCAATCCACAAGCTGCCGTCGCTGCTCTTGAACAGATGAGTGGGCCTGAAGTTCCCGCCAATCACGGGAAGATCAAAGCTAAGAATTTTTCCATCCGCAAGCCGTTTCAGCCCTTCGAACCCATTTTTGATCTGACCGTAAACCGGGCCGGATTTGCTGGTTGCCATGAGGAGCGCAAGGTCGCTGTCTTCGACGAGAGAGTTGGCCTGGGTTGTCCCACCGGGAACTGTGTACTTCACCGGGGTACCCGGTGCCCATCGCCACAGACCGGTTGTAGCCGAGACCCACAGATTCCCTTTGTGGTCCTGGTATAAGGCAGATACGGACGCGCCGAAGCTCCCGCCTCCGTAACATTGCGCCTTCGTGCTTCGGATGGCACATAGGGTACCGGGATCTCTCAACCCAAACCAAATGGTTCCCTCAGCATCCCGCAGCAATGGATTAATTCGGCGACCGTCAAATTCCGGATATTGCGTAAGCTTGTCGTTCTTTAAGCTGGCAAGCCCCTTGTCAGTGCCAATCCAAAGAGTACCGTCGGGTCCCACCACAAGTCGGTGGACGAAATCGCTGGGGAGTTTCTCGCCGCGTGATGGCTGCCACTGGACGATGCGGACACCGTCGAAGCGATACAGCCCCGATTGCGTGGCAAGCCACAGATAGCCATCAGGCGTTTGGGCTATCGAGTCAATAATGCCCTTGACGAAACCCTCGCGAATCTTCCACGCAGTGTGCGCGTACTGGCTAACATCGAGCGAGGGATCCAGCGCAAAAGCGCAAGCGCCGGATGCCAGCAGGAGGACCAGCAAGATGCGCGCTCTCACTTGCGGTTTTCGCATACGCGAAATTATATTATTTTCAGAAACCTACAAAGCCAAGGATAGAAAATCGCTGTCTTTACCTGCTTCGTATTCATGACTTCCGCCCGCTGATTAGAGGACGACGAATGGGTCGAAAAACTAACGCGGAGCTGAGGCTGCCCTCACCCACGGCTCGTTGCGTTCTATCGCATCTGACCAAGCAACTTTGGTTCCATTTGATGCTGTGCTTGCTCTTTTTGGAGGCCACACAGCCCCTGCTGGGCCAAGTAAATAGCGGCGATGTTGTAGGCACCGTAACCGATGTTTCGGGAGCGGTGCTACCCGATTCGAAGGTGACCATCAAGAACGTGGGTACGGGCGAATCCCGAACCGTGCAGACGGGGACAACGGGCGAATATAGCTTTAGTCTTCTGCAGGTCGGGTCTTACGAAGTCGCGATTAAGGCCAAAGGTTTCAGGACCGTTGTGATAAAGGACTTGAACTTGTCGGCTGGCGCCCGTGTCCGCGTGGACGGCAAGATGGAAATCGGGATGGCGACCGAGAACGCGTCGGTTTCTGCCCAAGCCACTGCTCTGCAGACCGACTCCTCCACCATCGGCACGCTAATCACCACCCAAGCCGTAGCGGACCTGCCGCTGAACGGCCGCAATCTGACCAACCTGGTTCAGCTTTCAGCCGGCGTGACCGAAGGGGCTTCGAATGCGGCTGGAGGCGGCAGTCACAGCACCGATCGCCGGTTGACTTCTGCCTTCTCCGCGAACGGGCAGAACGACTTTCTCAACAACAATATGATCGATGGCATGGACAATAACGAACGGTACTTTGGCACCATTGTCGTCCGGCCCTCCATCGATGCCGTGCAGGAGGTCGACGTTTCCACCAACCTGTACCCGGCTGAAGTCTCGCGCACCGAGGGAGGGGTGGCCGATGTCATTACGAAATCTGGCACAAACACTTTCCACGGTTCCCTCTTCGAGTATCTGCGCAATGACGTTCTTGATGCGCGCAACTACTTTGCGACTACAGGGCCGAAGCCGGAATTGCGTCAAAACCAATTCGGCGGCAGCATCGGCGGCCCCATCCGGAAGAACAAGGCCTTCTTCTTTGGCGACTACGAGGGATTTCGCCAAGTATGGGCCAAGAATACGTATATCTCAACCGTGCCGACGGCGGTACAGGAGAGCCTCGTAGCGGCGGCGGCAGTGGGGCAGACAGTTCCCGGAGGTTCTATGCTGGGCAACACAAGCCCGTTTGTCGTGAGTGAACTGGGCAAGAACCTGTTCTCTCTCTATCCCATTCCAACGAGTTCTGGAACCACTAACAACTTTGTTTACACTCCTGTGACAACCCAGTTCAGCCATATCTTCGATGTGCGCGTTGACTATCACTTCTCGGATCGGGATACGCTCTTTGCGCGCTACTCATTCAACGACGTGAGCACCTATACTCCGGGCAACCTCCCGAACGTTTCCATCAATGGAAAGACATTCGGCTCCTCCGACATGCCCGGGCTCGTCGGTGGGCCAGGTTTCGAACGCGCCCAGAATCTTGGCTTCGATTATGTCCATGTCTTTCGACCGGAGCTGCTACTGGAATTGAAGGTGGCATACGTTAGATTCGTCAACCGGGAGTTGGCGATCAGTGGCGCTCAAGCCGGCGTCGACTTAGGCTTCGATTCCTGTTCCTTAGGAACCGGTTACTGCACGAATGCCGATAGCGGCGGTGCGCAATACGGTCTGCCAGGCGTCAAGCCGGCGTCGCCCTTCGTCGGCGTGGGCGACGCACCCTCCACGCCGCTCTTCGACTACAACAATACCTTCCAGTACCAGGGATCTTTGACCTGGGTCCACGGTGCTCACAACTTGAAGACCGGTGCAAGTCTTATCCGGCGGCAACTGGACCTGCTACAAAGTCTAAGCGGCCGCGGCAGCTATTCGGTCAACGGGACTTTCACCGGCAGTCCTCTAGGGGACCTGGTGGCCGGTTATGCCTCGGACGCAATACTCCAGAACGACGTGGCTTACCCGCATTTCCGCTCGTGGGAGGTTGCTGGCTTTCTTCAAGACGACTGGCGTGTTACTAAAGAGTTGACTCTTAACCTTGGGGTCCGATACGAAGTCTTCACCCCGTTCACCGAAGTGCAGGGTTACATATCGAACTTTGATACAGCCACCGGTTATGTGGTTTCTCCGTACCTTTCGGGGGCCAACCACGGCACCAACACCGCGAATGTGAAGACCGACTTCGGCAACATCTCTCCCCGGCTTGGTTTTTCCGCATCGCTGGGCCGTAACACGGTGCTACGAGGCGGTTTCGGTCTCTCCTACTTTCCAAATCAAATTGGCAACGCGGCCCTTCTCAAAAACATCCCTTTGGTAATCAGCCGGGGCTGCGGCGGCGACTCCACATATCCGGTCACATGTCCGAGCGCGATTGCGGGGCCCGGCGGTCTGGGCCTGACTATGGCGAGAGGGTTGTGGGAGCCTACGATTGAACCCGCCAGTGCAGATTTTCCGAATGAGGCGCAGGGAACGGGAGTGGCCGCGGGAACGGAAATTGATGGCGTAGCGAATAACCTGAAGTCGGGCCGCGTGGCCCAGTACAGCTTGCAGTTGCAGAAGCAACTAGGCGCCAACTTAATCAGTTTGGGATATGTAGGCAACTTGGGGCGTCACTTGCCGGTGGTGCCTGACGTCAATCAGGCAACCTACGCGACTTACAACTACACCGGCCTAGGGTGCGAGAGCAACGGCCAGCCGACGTACTCTTCCAGTTGTTTCACGCAAGGACCTATCCCCTACCCCGCCTACAGCGGCGATCAAATCTACGTACTGGAGAGCGCCGCAAACTCCAACTACAACGCCCTACAAGCGTCCTTCCTACATCGTTTCGCCGCGGGTTTGACCGCCAACGTGAATTACACCTGGTCGCATATTCTCAACAACGGCTCGCCGGAGGGCGAAGGCGGTATGCGCCCGGTGGAGTGTGTGCGGGCCGGGTGCTCGGTGGATTCGGGCAATGGCACGCCCATCACGGTGAACGGCTTACAGTACGATTACGGCAACGGTGACCTGGATGTGCGGCAGCGCTTTACGGCCATGCTTGACTACATCCTGCCATTCGGCAAGTCACTGCACGGCGCGCCCGCGTCTCTGGTCAGGGGTTGGGGCGTCAATGCGGTCTACGCTTTCTCCAAGGGCTTGCCGACCAGCATCAGCGAACAGAGTGGCGGCCCTCCGGGAACCATCGTCAATGCCAGCGGGATCGCAGGCTTCAAAGGTGGCGATGCCCCTAACCAGGTTGGCGATCCGAACGCGGGCAACGTACATACCATCGAAGAGTGGTTCAACACCTCCGCCTTTGCCGTACAAGCCCCGGGGCTGCTGGGCAATGCGCGGCGCAACTGCATTTACGGTCCACCGCTGAGACACCTGGACTTTTCGATCACCAAGGACCTTCCCATCCGGGAGACCATAAGGCTACAGTTTCGGGCGGAAGCCTTTAACTTGACCAACACACCGAACTTCGCGGAACCAAATACCACTCTCGGATCTCCAACGTTCGGTGAGATCACGTCCACGGCCACGAATTCCAACCCGCGCCTGCTGCAGTTCGCATTGCGGCTTTCGTTTTGAAAACCCATAACTACTAGACTGCCCAGTGTTAAGGTCCTGTCGCCGCTATTGGGTCTTCCGGCACTCTCCGTCAGTAATCTGACACCGACGCTGACGGCACTCCTCGGACGCAACATCTTCCTGCTCTGAACAACACTGCAATCAAAGCAGTAAGACTAAACGGAATGGTACGGCAAATGCATCTCCCTGATTGCCGTTCGGTGAGGCGGATTTATTAACCTCTCCGTCGAGAAGGATTTTGGGATGAGTTTCTCAAATCCTATGTGATCACGCGAGCTTTGATGAGGTGGAGGAATTGAC
>DATKPJ010000110.1:0-5758 GCA_035524195.1 Occallatibacter sp. | reverse complement strand
GCGTGGAGCAAAGGCGGACGGATTACGTTTCCGCTTGCATTTCGACAACAGGCTATTGCAGTGGTTGCCCTTTGGTCCAAGCTACCGTATCCCGAAGCGCCTTGAAGCCAGCCACATTCTGATGATGGGCGACACCGGCAGCGGGAAGTCCAACGCCATCCGGCAGCTTCTCCGTCAGTTGCGCGAACGCGGAGAGAGCGCCATCGTCTACGACCCGGCAATGGACTTTGTGAGCGAGTTTTACTCGCCCGCGCGTGGGGATTTGATTCTCAATCCGCTGGACCAGCGATGCCCTTATTGGAGTCTTGGCGGCGAGATCGACCGCGACGAAACAGCGGCGACGATTGCCGCCGCGTTCCTGCCGGAAAAGGAATATGAGAAGGAGTTCTTTACCGATGGGCCGCGCCGGATACTGGCGCATTTGCTCAAGCGGCAACCGCAGCCCAGGGACATTCTGAGCATGATGGCCGAGCCGTCGCGGATCGAGTTTGCGGTGAAAGGAACACCGCTCGCCGCGTTGCTCGACGCAGGAGCGCCCGCACAGCGGGCGGGTGTTCTCGCCAGCCTGAATATGGTTGCCGACAGTTTGGAACTGTTGCCGGAATGGGAGCATACGAGGCCGACCTTTGCTACGGCGGAGTGGTACACGGAGCGTAAACGATGGGTGTTTCTGACTTCTACTCCGGCCTACCGTGCGAAGATTCTGCCGCTGCATTCCGTATGGCTCGATTTATTCATCCTTCGCATGATGGGCTACTGCGAAGACCACACTGCAAAGCCGGTTTGGTTTGTGCTGGACGAGCTGGCGAGCCTTAACAAGTTGCCGCAGCTCCACACCGCCGTCACGGAAAATCGCAAGTACGGCAATCCTGTCGTGGTGGGCTTTCAAGGTCGCAGCCAGCTTGAAAAACGCTACGGCCAGGACGCCGAGGCCATGCTTTCGCAGCCCGCAACCAAGCTGTTTTTCAAGACCACGGAGCCACGCGCGGCCAAATGGATTTCCGATGCTATCGGGGAAATTGAGGTCGAACGGTTGAAGGAGTCGCGCAGCATGCGGATGTTCGGCAGCAGGAAATCGTATGCGATGGAGATTGCGACCAAGCCGCTTGTCATGGCTTCGGAAATCTCCGGTCTGGAGCCGTTGCACGGCTTCATCAAGCAAGAGAACAAGGTCGTTCCGGTTCACTTCCAGTTCGCAAGGAAACACGACAGGCAATCGGAGTTCATCGAACGCAAGATGCCAGTTGTGCCCAGGCCGACACCGCCCACGCCGCCGATAGCCGCTCCCGCAAAGCAATCCAAACCATCGGCAGCAGCGCAGGCCGTACTTCCACTCTTCGACGCGCCCACCGACAATTCCACGGATAAACCCGCCGACCAACCCAAAGAGGCGTTTGTGTGGGATGAGACGAAAGGGATTGAATGACAGGAGCCATGCTTGTCGGTAGGAATAACGACTCAAGGACTCCAATCTATTAGTGAGCTGACAAGTGCATAATCTTACCTAGCTCATAAAGGATGCCTTGGGCGACAAGACTTCCCGCTGCCTTCTCAGCGATGCCGCGAATGGTAGTCAAAAATCCGTTGATTCGCTTTGCATTAGGTTGCGTCGCCTTAATCTCGGTCTGGAGTCCGTCTAGGGCTTGATGCAACTCCTGAGCAGACTCGGATTCCAACCCAAGTTGAGCCTCGTTATCCCGAATCTTGCGAACCAGCGACTCAATAGCGACCTTGGATGTTACGTTGACTATGTTTCCTTCGACACTGAAGTTGCCACTTCCAGACCCCATGTTCCCTGTAAATGTTCCAATCGTTCCGATGTTGTAAACGGCTTGTGGCTGATGCGCTTTTCTGCGCTCGTCATCGGAAAATGACATACCTTCACCCCTCACACCTAATTTCTCCAGTTTCAGAGACCAGTCAAGCAAGGCATTACGAACAGCGTCAAGAATCCCGACGACATCACTGGCAGACATCGCGGTCGTGAACTCAAAATCAAATCCAGTGACGTTCCTAAGCAAATGCTGAGCCTCGGCAGACAGCGGCACTTGTAGCTGACCGTCACTGCTTTTGGCGACAAGACTTTCCAACTCCGCTACTTGAGAAGTTATGTGGCGCTTAGTGAATTTCTGCTCTGTCACGGTGTCATTGAACTGGACTGGACGCCACCCGTGATAGGGATTGAATCCCTGCACCTGCCCGATGACGATTCGGTAATCCGGTACATCAGCACCCGACTGATAGCCATTCAATTCGTTCTGGACCCACTTCTCCAACTCAGGCAAATCCAGCTTAACGGCGATTGCCTTCGCCTTCCGCAGTAGGTCACTCAGCCTCACGCGCTGATCCAAGGCGTCACGCTGAAGTTCTTCGACCAGAGACGGCATTGTTTCCCTTTCAAGAGCAAGGTTGTTCTTATCCTACGCTGCCCTTCCGCTTGATCGGCTGCCCGGTTGACCACGCATATGTCTGTGGGACACGGGGAGTACGACCCCTCACGCTTTGGGGACCGAAGGATGACGGACGGATGGACTTCGCCACTTCTCTCAAGTCAACTTCAGTTGTGTTGCGGATTAGAATCTTTCTATGCTGACGATCTCCAAGCCGCTGTCAGCTTCGCAGGTACGGACGTACCATGAGCGGGAGTTTGCTTCGGAGCGGCAGAACTATTGGAGCCGCGACCAGCACGGGCATAGCGAGTGGCAAGGCAAGCTGGCAGAGCAGTGGGGCTTATCGGGTTCAGTTGGCAATGAGCACTTTGCGCGTTTGACCGAAGGCCAGCATCCGCAGACGGAAGCGCAGCTTGTTCGCCATCAAACTTCCAAAACCTATGAAGGCAAATTCGGCAAGGAAGTGACGAGTGTAGAACATCGCGCCGGTTGGGATGCTACGTTCTCCGCGCCGAAGTCAGTCTCTCTCACCGCGCTTGTGGGCGGCGATGAGCGCGTAAGAGAGGCGCATCGGGAAAGCGTCCGCGTGGCGCTTACCGAGTTGGAGAAATACACGCAGGCCCGCATCGGCAATGTCCATGCGCCGGAGACAACCGGCAAATTCGTTGCGGCTACCTTTGAGCACGATACCGCGCGGCCTGTGGACGGCTACGCCGCGCCGCAGCTTCACACCCATGCTGTAATCTTCAACGTCACCGAGCGCGACAACGGACAAACGCGCGCCTTGCAGCCGCAGGAGCTATTCGCATCGCAACGCTATGCCACCAGCGTTTACCGCTCCGAGTTGTCGATGCGGTTGCAGGGTTTGGGCTACGAGTTGGAGCGCGGCAAACACGGACAGCCGGAGATCAAAGGCTATACGAAAGAGTATCTGGAGGCCAGCAGCCCGCGCCGCGAGCAGATCAAAGACCACCTGCGAGAAATGGGGATAGACGGGGCCGGAGCCGCACAGGTTGCCGCGCACCGGACGCGGGACAGCAAAGAGCTTCTATCGCCGGAACAGGTATTAGAGAGACATCGGAATCTCGCAGCGCAGTATGGACATCAGGCCGACAAAGTTGTAGCCGAAGCGCGGACGCATGAACAGCGCCACGTTTACGAACCCGACCGCATCGCGCAGCAGGCCGTCACGTATGCCCGCGACCATCTCTTTGAGCGTTCCGCCGTATTGAATAGCCGCGACATTCTGGAAGCGGCGCTCAATCGCGGCATGGGAGAAACGACGTATGCTCACATCCGGCAGGAGTTCGCGCAACGGGCCGCGCGAGGCGAGTTCCGCACAGTCGGAGCGGGACAGCAGTACACCACCGCCGCGATGCTTCGCATGGAACGTGAGATTATTCAACGGATGCAGGAGGGTAATCAGCGCGGGATGAATGACCCGATGCTGGTTTCTCCGCAGATTCGGATTACGACCGAAGACCGCCACGCGGAGCTGAATACTTCGCAGCGCCAGGCCGTTGACGAGGTATTTCTTTCCCGTGAAAAGATAGTGGGATTCGATGGAGTCGCGGGCGCTGGTAAGACAACGACGCTGGCCGTCATCCGTGAAGGCACGGAGGCGCAAGGATACAAGGTCGAAGGCTTCGCACCCACATCCCGCGCCGCGCAAAAGCTGGCCGATGCAGGCATGGAAACATCCACGTTGCAAAGGCATCTTGCGCGTGGACAACAGCCGGATACCGGAGAGCGCCGCCTGTATGTGCTCGATGAATCCTCGCTTGCATCCACCAGACAGATGCACGAGTTTATGAATCGCCTGCATCCCAATGATCGCGTGTTGCTGGTAGGTGACAGGCGGCAGCATGAAGCAGTCGAGGCGGGGCGACCTTTCGCGCAGCTCCAGGACGCGGGCATGAAAACGGTGAAGCTCGAAGAGATCGTCCGCCAGAAAAACCCGGAACTGAAACAGGTGGTCGAACAGCTTGCGCGTGGCGAAGTGCGCGAGGCCGTGCAGGGTTTGGAGAGGCAGGGCCGCGTCCATGAGATTGCAGGACATGATGACCGCACTACAGCCATAGCGAAGGAATATGCAAAGTCGCCGGAGGGTACGCTGGTTGTCTCGCCCGACAACCGCTCCCGCGTGGAAATCAATCTGGCGATTCGTGCCGAGATGCAGGAGCGCGGCTTGGTCAGTAAAGACGAGCATCCCATTGCGGCGCTTGTGCCGCGTCAAGACCTCACCGGGCCGGAGCGTACATGGGCCGCGCGGTACGAGTTCAACGATGTAGTACGCTATGCCCGCGCATCGAAAGAGACGGGCATGGAGCGCGGCGAATACGCGCGAGTCAAGAGTGTTGATGCGGAGAAAAACCTATTGACGGTCGTTAGAGCCGATGGCTCCGAGCTGACCTATGATCCTCGCCGTCAGCAGGGCGTATCTGTATATCGGGAAGAACCGCGCAGTTTCGCTGTGGGCGACCGCATCCAGTTCACCGCGCCAGCCAATGATTTGAAGGTTGCCAACCGCGAATTAGGAACAGTCGAGGCTATCGGCCAGGATGGGCAGATGCGCTTGAAGATGGACGGAGGCAGAGACGTGCATCTCGATCCGCGCGAGCATCCGCATCTCGATCATGGTTATGCGGTGACGAGCCATTCCAGCCAGGGGCAGACCGCCGAGCGCGTATTGATTCACGTCGATACCGAGCTGGCCGCGAAAGACCTGCTCAACAGCCGTATGGCTTACGTTGCCGTGTCGCGTGGAGCAGAGGACGCGCAGGTATACACCAACGACCGTGCGAAGTTGCCGGAGGCGTTAGGGCATAACGTGTCCCACGAGAGCGCCCACACACCGACGATCAAGCCAGAGCAAGCCATCACGCCGAAGCAGCCGGAAATCGCGCCGGTCATCGAACATGGCTTAGGCTTGGGGCATAGCCTGTAATAAAGAGCGTTTCGCTACACTGTTTCAAGAAGGCATGGCAGCGAAAATGACGAAAAATGCACAATTCGCCTGCACAGTTCCTACACAGCCAAAAACAGGCTATTTATCTCTCAATAAATCAGCGATTTCTAAAACTCTACTCACCCGCTCAGGATGACATGTCGGGTTGGGAGTTGTAGATTTCCTGGACGCGGGCGAGGGTGTCGATTTCGTCGACCGGCTTATCGGTGCGAATGCGGACGATGCGGGGGAAGCGGAGCGCAAATCCCGAAGCGTGGCGGGAGGAGCGCATCACGTTGTTGAAGGCGACCTCGAGAACGACGGTGGGTTCGACGGTGCGGAAGTGGCCGTGATCCTCAAGGGTATGCGCTTTGAAGTAGGCGGTGTAGTCGGCGATTTCCTGGTCGGTGAGGCCGGAGTA
>DATKPJ010000109.1:0-44972 GCA_035524195.1 Occallatibacter sp. | reverse complement strand
ACGCGGCGGCATCGCCCAGGCCTACTCCACCGGCCGCGGACGCTTCCTCATGCGCGCCAAATGCGCGACCGAAAACATCAGCCAGGGACGCCAGGCCATCATCGTCAGCGAAATTCCCTACCAGGTCAACAAGAACGTCCTTATCAAGCGCATCGCCGAACTGGTGAACGACAAAGTCATCGACGACATCGGCGACGTGCGCGACGAGAGCGATCGCGACGGCATGCGCATTGTCATCGAGCTCAAGCGCGGCGCACAGCCTGAGATTGTCCTGAATCAGCTTTACAAGCACACGCAGATGCAGGAGAGCTTCTCCATGATCTTCCTGGCCGTGCTCAACGGCCAGCCCAAGGAGTTCCCGCTCGACCAGGCGATTCGCGCCTTCATCGACCATCGTGTCGATGTTGTGCAGCGCCGCACCGTTTACCTGCTGCGCAAGGCGCGCGAGCGCGAACATATTCTCGAGGGCTACAAGATTGCTCTCGATAATCTGGACACGGTCATCCGTCTCATCCGCGCATCGGGCTCGCGTGCCGAGGCGCGCGAGAACCTGTATGCCTGGGGCAAGGGAAACGAGATCGTGGTCAGCCTTGATCGCGAGCGGCTGCCCAACGAAGAGCGCGGACTGACGCTGAAGCAGGTGGACGCAATTCTCGAATTGCAGCTCTACCGGCTTACTCAGCTCTCGGTCGATGAAATCCTGAACGAATTGAGGCAGAAGCGCGAAGAGATCGCGGAATACGAATCCATCCTGGCCAGCGAGAAAAAGCTGCGCGGAGTCATCGTGAAGGAACTGCAGGAAGTGCGCGATCGCTACGGCGATGAGCGGCGTACGCAGATCATCGATGAATCGGCGGAGTTGCAGATTGAAGATCTCATCGCCGACGAGCAGGTTGCCGTCACGGTCAGCCACCAGGGCTATCTGAAGCGGACGCCGATTTCGATTTATCGCCAGCAGCGGCGCGGCGGTACGGGCCGCACCGGCATGAAGACGCGCGAGGAAGACTTCGTTTCGCAGCTCATCATCAATTCGACGCATTCCTACCTGCTGTGCTTTACCAACGCCGGCCGCGTCTACTGGCTCAAGGTGTATGAGATCCCTGACGTGAGCGCCGCGGGCAAGGGCAAGTCGATGCAAAGCCTGCTCGATTTGCAACCGGGCGAAACCGTGCGCGCGATTCTCCCCGTGCGCGACCTCGAAGAAGAAGGCAAATACATCTTCTTCGCCACGCGCAATGGCACGGTAAAGAAAACGCCGCTCAAGGACTTCTCGAATGTGATGGCGCGCGGCATTATCGCCATCGGCATCGATAAGGACGACGAACTGGTTAAAGCACGCTTGACCGACGGTTCGCAGATTGTTTTTCTAGCCACTCATCTCGGCATGGCGATCCGTTTCGACGAGTGCGATGTGCGCTCCATGGGCCGGCCGGCTTACGGCGTTCGGGGCATCGAACTGCGCAGGGGTGACTACGTTGTAGGTGTCGCGATTACGCCCAAGGAACATGAACCTGGCGCATACCGTATTCTGGCCGTGACCGAGAACGGCTTTGGCAAGCGCACCGACGTGGATGAATATCGCCTGCAGACGCGAGGCGGCAAGGGCGTGAAGAACATGGCCGTCACCGAGCGCATCGGAAGGGTGAACACCATTCAGCTTGTCGACGATACATCGGAACTGATGGTCATCAGCCAGTTTGGCAAGATCATTCGCATCGACACGAAGACCATTCGCTCCGCCGGCCGTGCCACGCAAGGCGTTCGCCTGCTGAACCTGGACGCCGACGACAAGGTGGCGGCTGCGGTCATTATTCCGCCGGAAGAACTGAACGGCAAGGAAGACGAACAGGGGACGCTGCTGCAGTAGTGGTGGGCTCGGTCTTCTGTTCCGCGTGACTCGCGAATCTGCGGATTATCTCGTCCACGCTCATGCCGGGGCTTTCAGAGCGAGGCTGCTTTTCGAGCCCACAGAGCAGGGCAATCGTTTGGACATCCGCTTCCGCTTCTGAACCCTGGGAACTTATAGAGAGTCACTTTGCATTGAATGAATTCCGGGGTAGCGAGCGCGCCCACCAGCCTTGCTCTCGTCTCACTCTTCTGGGGGTGAGCGCTTACTCTCGACACGGAGGGCTTCCAGCGACTTATCAGACAAAGCAGAACACAGGAAGGCACTCCAAATGGCCTCTTCTGCGTCTTACAATTGAGGTGCTCATGGTTCTCCGCGCACTCCCCATGGTGCGGATTGTAGTTTTTTCGCTTGTGCTTGCTGCGCTCCTGGCGGTTCCTGCCGGGGCTGTGCCGGAACATACCACAACGGCTCACAAGCATTCTCTCGGGACTCGATCCGCGCATTCCAGAACAGCCCGGCGCTCGCCGGCGCGCGCGACTCATCGTGCCTCAGCCCGGGCGACAGGCCGAGCATCTCATCGGCTTGCACCGCGGAGCGAAATGCGGCGGAGCAGGGTGTATGCCTCCAGCCGAGTCCGACGTTCGAGATACCATCGCCGATCTGTCGCCTATCACCGCCTGCGATCCAGAATCTACGCCGCGCCGCATATTGTTCGCGCTTCAGAAACCAGTACCGGCGAAGCTGCGGAGCGAGATGCCAGGATCTCGGCGTCCGGCACGATTGACAGGGACGGCGTGGCTTCCGATGCGGAAACGAGGAGTGTCGAAACCGAAGCGAATCGCGTAGCACCTGCTTCCGAGTCGAGCTCGATCGCTGCAGGCAGTGAGAGCTCAACTCCCGCGCCGGAGACACGGTCTTTCGAAACGTCTGCTGCTTCTTCCGATCAGTCAATTGCGCCCGTTCCCACCGAGACCTCCGCCCTTTCCCTGCGATCAACGCGAATCTTTCCGATGGCCCCGCTGCGCGGGTCGCTCGAGTCGCTGGAGCGCCAGAACGTAAAGACCGAGGACGACGGCCTGGAACGGATTCTCAACGACGAGGACCTCAACGATCGCATTGCACGCGGCGTGCTGGTCCGGGTGCCTGTTTCCGACGCACTCGCCATCAATACCGATCTTCCTGAGAATCGCCGCTACTGCCGGCCGTGGACTGCCAAATTCCTGACCGATCTTTCGCGCGCTCATGCTGCGATGTTTCATCGCCCGCTCGAAGTCAGTTCTGCGGTGCGAACGGTGCAATACCAAAAGCGCCTGATGGAGATTAATGGCAACGCGGCACAGGCCGAGGGCGACCTTGCCAGTCCCCATCTCACGGGCGCCACGATCGACATTGCCAAACACGGCCTCAGTGCGCGGGAAATTTATTGGATGCGCGATCGCCTGAACGTTCTTCAGAACGAAGGAAAGATCGATGTGGAGGAGGAATTCCACCAGGCGTGCTTCCATATCACGGTCTACAGGAGCTATGTGGGCGCAGGACCGCTGCACAAGCCGCGCCGGCGCGTCGTAAGACCTGTTGCTCCCTCCTCTCCTGGGCCTGTCGTCTCGTCTGAGACGGCCAACGGCGGGTTGTAACTCAACCTTCGCCGGGCCGCATCGTCGGAAAATGATCCCGTCACTGACGCTTTCACGGTACAATCGCGTGCGAACGGAATTTCGCTGCAAATTGCTCGGTCTCGGCTGATTCGCAATCGATCGATGCTGAGCCGTCCGCAGCGGAATATGCCGGAGAGATGTAACCTTACGTCGTCAGTCTGGTACAAATCGGCTTATTCCTGAAAGGCACATCATGAGTGATCCTGAAGTTCAGCCAGTAGCGGCAACGCAAGCCGGGCTTAGCCAATGGCAGCGTGTCACGAGCACCTTCACCGCGCCTTCGAGAACCTTCGAAGATATCAAGCGCGGCAACAAAAGCTGGTGGTTGCCGTTCGTGATCATGATTCTGATCTCGTATGTTCTTTTTGCAGCCGTCACCTTCAAGATCGGTTGGGCGCAAGTGGCGGAGAATGCCATCCATCTCAATCCCAAGTCAGAAGAGCGCCTGGCTGAAGCACCACCAGCACAACGCGACATGACCATGAGAATTACCCAGTACAGCATGGAAGGCGGATTTGCCGCGGCGCCAGTTTTGGTGCTGATTATCGTGTCGCTGGGGTCGCTGGGCCTGTGGGGCACCATCAACTTCGGATTCGGAGGCAAGGCGACTTATGGCCAGATTTTCGCAGTGTGGATGTTTGCCAGCCTGCCTTCCATCATCAAATCGATCTTGGGCACCATCGTCATCTTTGCGGGGGAGGCGCCGGAGTCGTTCAACATGAAGAACTTTGCTCCGACAAATGTCGCCGCATTCCTCCCACCTGATACCACTCCGGCTCTCTATTCCCTTGCTACCTCGCTTGACGTAGTCACGATCTGGACTCTGGTGCTCGCCGGAATGGGCACCGCCATTGTGGCGAACGTGAAGCGGGGCTCCGGCTACATCGCCGTATTCGGGTGGTGGGTGCTGTTTGTGCTGATCGGTGTCGGCTGGGCGGCCGTAATGGGATAACCGGCCTTCAGGCCACAGAATCAAACGGCGCACATCGCGGGATGGGCGCCGTTCTTTTGCCTTTGTCATTCGCTGAGGAGAGCTGATAGCGAAAAGGTGGCTAGAAGCCAGAAGCCGCCCTACTCTGTCCAGCGCCGCATGATGAGCGTGGCGTTGATGCCGCCAAAGCCAAATGAATTCGACAACGCAATGTCGAAGCTGTGCGCGATGGCTTTGTTGGGCACATAGTCCAGCCGGCATTCGGGATCGGGTGACTCAAGATTCGTAGTGGGCGGCAGCATCTGGTGCTGCAGGGCCATCACCGTGATGCCCGCTTCCAACCCGCCCGCGCCGCCCAGCAGGTGCCCGGTCATCGACTTGGTCCCGCTCACTTTGAGGCGATGACTCAAGGCATGCGCGCCAAACACTGCCTCGATGGCGCGCGACTCGTTGCCGTCGCCAGCGGGAGTGGACGTTGCGTGCGCGTTCACGTATCCCACCTCTTCCGGCTTGATGGCTGCATCCTTGAGAGCCGCACGCATGCTGCGCTGTGCGCCGGCGCCTTCAGGAGCAATGCCCGTCATATGGTGCGCATCGGCGCTCATGCCATAACCGATCACTTCGGCCAGGATGTTGGCTCCGCGCGCTCTGGCGAATCCGAGTTCCTCAAGAATCACGATGCCCGCACCTTCGCCGATAACAAAGCCGTCACGGTCCTTATCAAACGGCCGGCTGGCGTGTGTGGGGTCGTCGTTCCGCGAGGAAAGCGCTCGCATGGAAGCAAATCCACCCACGGAAAGCGGCGTTACGGCTGCCTCCGATCCGCCAGCAATCATCACGTCTGCGTCGCCGTGCAGAATCATGCGCACTGAATCGCCGATGGAATTGGCGGAGGTAGCGCAGGCCGTGGCGGTTGCCGAAATCGGCCCCTTGGCGCCGTAGCGAATGCTCAGTTGCCCTGCCGCCATGTTCACAATGGCCGCGGGAATGAAGAACGGCGATATCTTGCGAGGGCCGCCCGCCAGCAGGTTGGCGTGTTCGCGCTCGATAATTTCGAATCCGCCGATGCCCGAACCGATAAAAACACCCACGCGGTCGCCGATGTCCTCGGTGATTTTGAGGCCCGATTGTGCGATGGCTTCCTGCGTGGCGGCAAACGCAAAATGGATGAAGCGCCCCATCTTGCGCGATTCCTTCTTGTCGACAAAATTAAGAGGGTCGAAGTTTTTGACTTCGGCGGCAAAGGTAACAGGGAATCCGGTGGTGTCAAATCCCTGAATAGGGGCCATACCGCTCGCCCCGGCGAGCAGTTGCTTCCACACCTCCCCGGCGGTGTTGCCGACACCGCACACCAGCCCAAGGCCGGTGATAACGACTCTTCGATTCACCGGCTACTTGCTGCCTTTCCCGTTCTTACCATTTTTCTCGATGTACTCGATTGCGTCCTTCACGGTCTTGATCTTCTCGGCATCCTCGTCGGGAATCTCCAGATCGAAGGCCTCCTCGAACTGCATCACGAGCTCGACCACGTCCAGTGAATCCGCGCCCAGATCTTCCTGGAAGCTTGCGCCCGGTGTGACCTCAGCCTCGTCCACCTGCAGCTGCTCGACGATGATCTGCTTAACCTTTTCTTCAACCGCCATGCCTGATTCTCCTCATTTCCTTCCAAACTTCAGATTCACTCCGGGCTCAACTCCGTGCCCCGCCAGCCTACGATACCGGCCAGCGCAGGGAAACACAATCACCGCGCCGAAAAAGATGCGCATGACCCCGAAATTTCAAGTCTACCGGGCTGGTGGGGGTGTGTAAAGCGAGGGCAGTGGGAAAACAAATCAATCATCTGGAGGGAGATACGCCGCGCCGCCAATGGAATGAAGTGGAGCCGGGTTTGGCGTGAAATCGCCCCTGAATTGCACAGCCAAAGGGCGTACATTAGGCGAAGAGGGAAATCCGAAATGATGCAGGGTCTCATTGCGGCGGTGGTGGGGTTCGCGGGCATACTTCTGGGCTACTGGATCAGGAGCAACTCTGCCAGAAGCGAGAAAACCTTGCTCGAAAAGAGCAACCGTGACTCAACTGAGGCGCTGGCCGCCCTGCAAAAGCAACTGGCGCAGGCGCAGGCCGAGTCGGCTGGGAGGGCGGGCTTCCAATCCCTCGCCGATGAACGCAGGCTTACCATCGACCGTCTCACCGCCGAGCGTGACGCGGTCCGCGAAGCACTGCAGGCAAAAGCAGACGAAGCGAGCCAGTCTGCCAACACCATCGCAGAGCTCAACGTGAAGCTCGAAAACGAGCGCCGGAACATGGCAGAGAAAATCGTGCTGCTCGAAACGGCGAAGACCACGCTGGCGAATCAGTTTCAAGCGCTCGCGAACGAGATACTCGACCAGAAATCGGCGAAGTTCTCCGAGGGGAGTCAAGCGGAAATCGGCAATCTGCTTACACCGCTCCGCGACCAGATCAAGGAGTTCCGCGAAAAAGTCGAGCAGGCACAAACCGACTCCAAGACGGGGGTGGCCGAGCTGCGCGGCATGATTGGGAATCTCGACAGCCTCAACAAGGCCCTCGCCGAGGAAGCGCGCAATTTGACCACCGCCCTGCGTGGGTCTGCCAAGGCACAGGGCGACTGGGGCGAATTCATCCTCCGCGACCTGCTGGACAAGGCCGGCCTGCGTGAAGGCGAGCAATATAGCTTCCAGCAGAGCTTCACCGGCATCGAAGCGGAGAATGGCGAACGGACAAGGTCGGTGCGTACCGACGTGATCGTCTACCTGCCCGGCGGTCGCAATCTCGTCATCGACTCCAAGGTATCGCTTACCGCCTATACGGATTGCGTAAACGCCCCGGGCGACGAAGAGCGCAGGACCGCGCTCAAGCAGCATCTGGCCAGCGTGCGGGGGCACATCGCCAGGCTGACGAAGGCGGGTTATCATCGCCTGCCCGGTATCGAGGCGCCCGATTTCGTGGTCATGTTCGTCCCCATCGAGCCGGCCTTCCTCATGGCGCTGCAGAATGACGCTGATTTGTGGGCCGATGCGTATAAACAGGGGATCCTGCTCGTCGGACCAACCACATTGTTGTACGTCATCCGCATTGTCAACGTGCTCTGGCAGCAGGAACTGCAGGCGCGAAACGTGAAAGATGTGATGGACCGCGGAAGCGAGCTCTACGAGAAATTCGTCGGATTCGTCACCGACATGGAAGCGATCGGCGACAGTCTGCGACGCACAGATCAGAACTATGCCAATGCGATGAAAAAGCTGGTGGATGGGCGCGGGAACCTGATCCGGCAGGTTGAGTTGCTGAAGAAACTGGGACTCAGGACGACGAAGTCTCTGCCAAAGACGCTGCTTGATCGTGCCGACGTAGACCAGGAAGAGCTGGCGCTGGCCGCGGAAGCCGAAGAGAGCGACTCTGGGTTATTGAAATAGTGCGTCAAGTCTGAACAACGAAGTCTTCTCGGGTTGGGGAGACTCTCGATCTGAGGTATTCCATTCAAGATGACAACAAGAAGAGGCTTCTTTCGGTTGGCCGCGGAGACTGCAGCAGCGGCAGCGTTCGCGGGCGCTGCGGATGCTTCTGCAGAACAGAGCCAGACGCAAGCCCCCATGATCCGTCATGGAAAGCCGCTGCTTGATCTGCAGCAGCGATTCGTGGACCTGCGCTTTGGTATGTTCCTGCACTTCAACATGGCGACTTTTCAGGACCGCGAATGGGGTGACCCCACGTCGCCGGCTGATCTGTTTCATCCGGCCGCACTCGATACGGATCAATGGGCAGCAGCGGCGCAATCAGCCAACATGACCTGGGGATGCCTCACCACGCGCCATCACGATGGCTTCTGTATCTGGCCAACGAGAACGCACGCCGCGAGCATCCGGCAGACGCCGCATCCGACCGATGTGGTTCGCGCCTATGTGAATTCATTTCGCAAATCCGGCCTGCGGGTTGGTCTCTACTATTCCATCCTGTCTCTGCGCGACGATATCCGCCACTTCAACGTCACTGCAGCAAAGGTGAAACTCATCAAGGATCAGTTGACCGAGCTGCTCACCGGGTATGGAGAGATCGATATCCTCATTACCGACGGGTGGGATGCGCCGTGGAGCCGCATCACGTATGAAGAGGTGCCCTTTCATGAAATCTACGCGCATATCAAGAACCTTCAGCCGGATTGCCTTCTTTGTGACCTGAATGCCAGCCAGTATCCGCCGGGGGGTCTTTATTACTCCGATGTGAAGGCGTTTGAGCAGAATGCCGGGCAAAAGGATCCCGAAGGAAGTGAAGTGCCGGCCCTGTCGTGCGTGACCCTGACGAATGGATGGTTCTGGAAACAGCGAGACGCGAACGGCCCGCTGAAGCCTGTGACGACGGTTGTTGACGAGTGGCTTGTGCCGCTGAATCGCAGACACTGCAACCTGATTCTGAATGCTCCTCCGACCCGTGAAGGACGCCTTGCGCCCAACGTGGTGAGCCGGCTTGAGGAGATCGGCAAGGCATGGAAGCATTTCGGCCCGACTGCGAAGCTTAACGAGCATATCGTGATCACCACGAAAAATCTCGCGACCGGCAAGCCGATTCATGCCAGTTCCTATCCCGATACCGTAGGACCGGATGAGGCCAACGATGGGAGCTTTCAATCGAGCTGGTACATCGACGAAGGGCAGAGCTCGGGCTGGGTTGAAGTGGACCTGACACAGCAGGAAACGTTCAATGTGGTTGCGCTGGTCGAGCCGGTCGGCAGGTGGGACGACTATCCGCAAAGCCGTATCAGGAGCTATCGCTTCGAGCGCTGGGATGGCGCAAGCTGGATCACCCTGGTGCAGGGCGGAACACCCGCTCCGACGACGATTCATCGGATTCCGCGCGTCACATCGCGGCGGGTCCGGCTGGTTCTTGAATGCAGCCGCGATTCCCCTCACCTCGCCGATATCGGAATCTATAACGAACCGCTTTAGGCGGCGCGTTCGCGCCTGGCAGGCCGTCAATGCCCTGTTGCTATCCTTCCCGCAGTGCCCGCATCGGATTCATCCGGCTGGCTGTCAGGGCCGGGAAATAGCACGCCAGAACTGCCACCAGGAGCAGCACAGCAGAAGCGCCAAGCAGGCTCAGGGGATCAGCGGGGCTCAGACCAAAGAGCATTTTTGAAAACGCCCGCCCGACGATGAGAGAAACAGCGAGACCGATACCGGTGCCGATGCACACCAGCGTCATCCCCTGGCGCAACACAAGGCGCAGAACCGCGTGGCGTGACGCGCCAAGAGCCATACGCACGCCGATTTCGCGCTGGCGACTACTCACCGAGTAGGCAAGAATGCCGTAGAGTCCCACGCTGGCCAACGCCAGGGCGAGCAGTCCAAAGATGCCTAACAGGCTTAGCACGACCCGCGCACTGAAGAGCACCTGGTCCACGATCTTTGTACCCGTGCGGACATCGCTGATTTCGACCATGGGGCCAATCTCGCGCACCTGTCGCTGCACCGTTTCAAGCACCAGAGAAGGATCACCAGCGGTCCGCAGATAGAGATTGAAGCTGCCTCCGGGGTTCTGGCGAAGCGGCAGATACAGGCAAGGCTGCGGTGCTTCGCCGAGCGTGGTGTAGTTGCTTGTTTTCACCACGCCCACGATCTGGCGCCAAACGGGATCGCCGGAAAGGTGGAGGCGTTTGCCCAAAGCGTCTCCGTGGGGCCAAAAGCGACGCGCAATATCTTCATTGATGATCACAACCGGAAGCGTTCCTTCCTGATCTGCGTCTGTGAAGGTCCGGCCATCGAGGAGCGGAATGCGCATGGTTTTGAAGTAGTCCACATCAACGGTATTGGTGACGGTGCTGACCGTTTCGTTCTTTCGCCGCTGATCCTGCCCTTCAATCAACACGCCGCGCGATGCACTCGACCAGAATGGCATGTTCGATGCCCAGGTGACCGCCTCGACTCCTGGAATCTTGGCAACGCGGTCGGCCACTTCGAGATGAAAATCCTTGATCCGCGCCGCGTCGTAACCTACCTGTTCAGGATTCATCATAAAGACGGCGATGTGCCGATCGTCGAAGCCGGGGTTGATGTCATAGGCGCGCTCGACGGCTCGCAGAAAAAGCGAAGCTGCGATCAGCGACACGAGCGAAAGCGCCACTTGTCCCGTGAGCAGCACCTTCTGGAACCGCGCGCTGCGGCCGGCCACTCCCGCGACATGGGTTTCTTCCTTCAAGCTGTCTACCAGTCCCGTCTTCGAAGCTCGTAGCGAGGGCACGACGCCGAAGATAAAACCGGTGGCGAGCGACAGCAGCAAGGCGAACAGAAACACCGTGCCGTCCAGCTTGGGCTCGACCAGATTGCGAACCACTTCGGACGGGCGGAACGACCAGAGAAAACGGCAGCCCTCGTAGCCCACACCGATTCCGACGATCCCGCCAAACAGACCCAGCAGAACGCTCTCAGTAAGAAGCTGGCGGAGCAGGCGTCCGCGACTGGCGCCGATGGCCAAGCGAACCGCGATCTCCTGCCGCCGGCTCGCCGCGCGCGCCATCAGCAAGTTCGCAACATTGGAGCAGGCGATCAATAGCACCAATCCGACAAACACGAGAAGAACAACGCTGGCAAATGCGACTCCGTTTTCACCACCCGTGCCTGAGAACAATGCAGCGGTTACCGGGAGCACGGAAACGGTGTGGCCTGCATTCTCATCCGGGTACTGTTGCCGCAACGTAGCCGCTAAAGTTTGTAGACTGGCCTCTGCCTGGCTGCGGCTGATTCCGGGCTTCAGCCGTGCGACTGTCTGAAAGAACGGCTTTCCACGCTGGTGCAGCACGTCCTGCAATGGGGCAGGCAGCACTTGTTGGGCCATGGTGGCAGGAAGCCAGACATCAGGCCCGAAGACAGCGCTTACACCGAGGAATCCCTGGGGCGCGACTCCAACCACGGTGAAAGGGCTTCCGTTGATGCTGAGGATTTTGCCGACGATATCCGGCGCACCGTTGAAGCGGATCTTCCATGCACTGTAGCTCAGCACCGCAACTGGGGCAGAGCCGGGTGCGCTGTCCTCCTGGGGAAGAAAGAAGCGACCTTTCGCAGGTTTCAGTCCGAGAGTTTCGAAGTAGTCCTGGGTCACGAGTTCTCCGAAAAATCTCTCCGGCTCCCCGCTCACAGTCAGCGTCATCACCATCGGCGGCGAAAACCCGCCCAGCCCGCTCAACGCCGAATTCCCGGCGCGGTAGTCCTGCAGATTCGGATAGGAAACCGGGAGCAGGGATCCCGATTGCTTTTGGCTCTTTACGTCGGTTGTGTAGAGACACACAAGATGCGACGGATCACTGGCTACCAACGGATGGAGCAGCAGCGTGTTCACCACGGTGAACACGGTTGTGCTTGCGCCGATTCCCAGGGCCAATGTGAGCACGGCAAAGAAAGAAAAGGCCGGAGCCCTCAACATGCTCCGCAATCCGTATCTCAAGTCACGCAGGAAGTCGAAGAACAGATTTCCCGAGGGCTCTGCCGCCTGCGGAGGAACACTGTGGATGGGTTTGCGTACGGCGGCCGGCAACGAAGCGGCAAGCAACTCCGTTTCGCTCAGCTCGTCGAGGACCCGTTTACGCGCTTCGGACTCGCTCATGCCTTCTGCGAGCAGTTCCTCGTAGCGATCTTCCATGTGCTGGCTAAGTTCTTCGATGACGGCTGCCGCGCGTGCTGGCTCGATCCGAAGCTCTATGAGTCGTTTCCCGATCTCCATTTTCCAGTCAGGCATTCTCCACCCCCATCACCCGGCTCATCGCCTGGACAAACTCCTGCCAGTTCCGGCGCTGCTCCGCCAGAACCTTGTGTCCTTCCGCCGTCAGGCTGTAGTAGCGCCTGCGGCGTTGATTCGCCTTCTCAACCCAGCGCCCCTGCACGAGACCTCGCTTTTCGAGCCGGTACAGCAGCGGATAGAGCGTTGTGACATGGAAGCGCAGGTCTCCGGCCGATCGCGCCTCAATCAGCTTGCAGATGTCATATCCATGGCGCGCCTGTTGTTCCAGTAGCGAAAGGATCAGCAGTTCAGCGCCGCCTTTCTTCCATTCACGATCGGGATCATTCTGGTGTTCCATATGCTTGAGTCACATATATACGTGATTCCAACATATCCTGTCAAGGCATAGGGGAAGCCTCATTGTGGGAAGTGGGAGACAGATGCGGATTTTGCGCTTTGCTCCGGATTACGGTGCTCGGTGCAAACAGATGGCGCGGAAGGACCAAGCGATCTCGCGAACAGGTGCCTAGTGAGGCGGAATGAACGAGTTCTGCGAATTCACCTGCGGGCCCACCTCAAGTGCCGCTCGATCCCAGTGCGCACAGTCTGCTGCGGCTTCGTACGTGCTCTGCAGGAAGTGGAGCAGCGCAGAATCGGGATCGGGTGACGTGCGCATTGCCTCATACGGCATCACGAATTCGCCGAGATTCTTATCGAACGAGGCGTAATCGGGCGCGATGGGAGTTTCCCGGTAACCTGGCGGTTCAGGGTACGCATAGCTATAGAACATCGCATCCATTCCGGGCGCACCCGGCCAGAATCCGCAACTGCTCACCTCATGCGAATACGCGTCGCGTGTTACGCGATCGGGCAGTCCCGGCATGCTGGGGTGCTCAGGGGCAGTGCGGCCGGAGAAGCGCGTGCAAGCCAGGTCGAGCGCTCCCCAGAAAAGGTGGATGGGACTCACCTTTCCCTGGAAGCGCGCGCGAAACACGGTGAAAAGACGGGAAGCCTGCAGCAGCACTCTCCAGAAGCGCTGCGCATACTCGGCATCGTATGCATGGTGCTTATCGTCCTGCTCAAAGGGAATCGGATTCGCGACTTCGACCGGCACGGGCCAGATGCGAACCGGCGCACCGATGCTCGCAAGTTCGGCCGTAAGGCGATCGAAGAAGGTGGCCACAGACATGGGGCGCAGGGGAATCTGACGGCGCCGGCCGGCCCCGGCTTCGATGACAAGTACGTGATCGAGGAAATCGAAGTCAATCTGGACGATGAGGTTTCCATACGCCATGGGCGACGTGGTCACCCCGCGAATCGTGGGGTACAGCGTCACATTCCAGCATTGGTTGATGGGCGGTGTCAGGGCCATCCGTACTTTGCCGACGATCTGCATCCAGAGCTGCAAGGTGGCACACGTGTCGCTCCACTCGGCCTGCGGCAATGCCGGCCAGGTTTCGGGAAGACGGTTGGGCGCGTCGGTCTGCATCCTGATTCCTCCCTTGTAAAGGTCCGAAAAGCCAGTAAGCTCCGCTCGCAAGCGCGGCGCAATTAACCTTCCTGTTTTTTGAGCTCGGCAAATGCGTCCCGCATTCTCTTCCAGGTGACGGTCAACTCCTCGGGCAGTACGCGCGTCTCGGCCACCGTGGTCATGAAGTTGGTATCGCCTGTCCACCGGGGCATTGCGTGCAGATGCAAGTGACCGGCAACGCCCGCTCCGGCAGCCCGGCCAAGGTTCATGCCAAAGTTGAAGCCATGCGGAGAGTAGAGGTGCTCCAGCACCCGTTCCGTTTTCTGCGCCAGATCCATCATCTCGTGAGATGTTTCAGCCGGCAGGGCGGCGAGCCGGTCAAGATGCGCGAAGGGCAACACCATCACGTGGCCCGAAGTATATGGGTACGCATTCAGGCAGATGAAGCACTGCTTTCCCCGCAGCACCAGGCCCCCTGCCAGTTCGGCTTCGTCGAGGCTCATGCCGTTCTTGATGGCATGGTCAACCGACGCGATGAGGTTGCAGAATACGCATCCCGTGTCGCCCGGCCATGCCTGCAGGCTGGCCGGAACGCCGGGGCGCGGAGCACCGTCGGCTGTTGTTACGTACGCAAATCGCCAGGGGGTCCAGAGAAGATCCATCGGGAATGCCGTTGGCAATCAGTATAGAGGTGCGGCGGACCGGGTCCGCAAATCACTCGCGGCCGGGCGCGGAGTAAATCTGTTTGCGCCAAGACGGTGCCCAAGCGGGCGTTCTCATCGCATCCCGTGCAGAAGATGAATTTTTGATGTCAATATGATCACAACCCCCTTCGGGCAACCCATTGCATTGACGCTGGAAAGTGGAGATTGCTACACTTAGAAGCGTAGCTCCCTGCGCGGATTCCAGCAGCGAGCTGCGGCCGCCCTCCCGCCAGCCGTTGCCGCCTGGTGTTTCCCACGGAGACGAGTCGCTCTCTGCGCCAGTCAGCTGGCCGGGATGACTGTCCCTGTGAGACCCAATCGTTCAAGCGGTCGGGCGAGCTGGCTTGCGGCAGTTCTCGTTGACGGCCCTTTGCGGCTGAAGACGGAGATGCCGGTCGTCCGACAGCAGTATATGTCGCGCGGCAAAGAATCCCGGAGCAGCAGTGATGGCAAACGTCCTCAATCCCGAACCCGAGAGTATAACCCTGAACACCGAATTGGAAACTCCAACCCTCGACCCTGCGACGGAGCTTGAACAGCCGTTGCACGAATCCACGTCCAACCCTGAAACCCCCGAAGCGCAAGAAGCCTTTGCGATGGACGCCGATGCCACAAACCAACCTGCAGAAGAGTCAGAACCGGCGGCGCAGACCCCGGAAGCCACGACCGCTGCAGATCCGTCTGCCGAAACACCCTCGGCGCCGGCAACAACGGCAAGACTGGCCGAACACGCACCCGAATCAGTTGAGGATTTTTCCGCTGCTCTGGAAGCATTTGAGCGCGAGCAGGCCGCTGAGGCGGCCGCTGTTGAGGCCTACGGCGACAAGGTTGTCTCCGGCACGGTCATCAAGCAGACTGAAAAGCACCTGGTGGTCGATGTGGGTCTCAAGTCCGAGGGACTCGTGCCGCTCGATCAGGTAGTGGACCATACCGGCGCCGTTAGATTCCAGCCCGGCGAGGTGATCGACGTAGTCATCGAGCGTGAAGAGCCCGAGGGCGGCTATCTCGTCAGCTATGACAAGGCCCAGCGCCTGCGGGTATGGGACACCATCGAAAAGGCCGCCAACGACAAGACTCCGGTACTTGGCACGGTGGTGAGCCGCGTCAAGGGCGGTCTCACGGTCGACATCGGCATGAAGGCGTTTCTGCCAGGCTCGCAGCTTGAGATTCGCCCGGTACGCAATCTTGATGGCTACCTTGGCCAGCAGATTGAAGTCCGCGTGATCAAGCTGAACAAGAAGCGCGGCAACGTGGTTGTCTCCCGCAAGGAAATCCTTGAGGAAGAGCAGAACGCAAAGCGCTCGCAAACGCTCGAACACCTGGGCGAGGGAGCAGTGCTTACCGGCACGGTGAAGAACCTGACCGACTACGGAGCGTTTGTCGACCTGGGCGGCATTGACGGCCTGCTTCACATCACCGATATGAGTTGGGGCCGGCTCACCCATCCGCGCGACCTGGTCAACGTGGGCGACGAGATCCAGGTGAAGGTACTCAAGTTCGATAAGGATAAGCAGCGCGTCTCACTGGGCTTCAAGCAGCTCACGCCCGATCCATGGCTCGATGCCGCGGAGCGCTATCCCGTCGGCGCGCGCGTTCATGGCCGCGTTCTTTCGGTCACTGACTACGGCGCGTTCGTCGAACTCGAACAGGGCATTGAAGGCCTGGTTCACCTCTCTGAGATGACCTGGTCCAAGCGGCTCAAGCATCCTTCCAAACTGGTCAAGCCCGGCGATGAAGTCGATACTGTGGTTCTCAGCGTGAACCCCGCTGATCGCCGCATTTCCCTGGGTATGAAGCAGCTCATGGAAAACCCGTGGGAAAATCTCACCGAGCGTTATCCAGCCGGTACGGTGGTCGAAGGCCGCGTTCGCAACCTCACCGATTTCGGCGCATTTATCGAGATCGAGGACGGCATCGACGGATTGGTTCACGTCTCAAACCTGAGCTGGACGAAGCGCGTGAAGCATCCCTCTGAAATCGTGAAGAAGGGCGAGAAGGTAAAGGCTGTCGTACTCGGCGTCGAACCGGCTAACCGCCGGCTCTCGCTGGGAATCAAGCAACTACAGCCCGACGTCTGGGAGAGCTTCTTCGCAGCGCATCGCGTGGGCGACGTGGTTCACGGCAAGGTTTTGCGGACCGCGCAGTTCGGCGCATTCGTCGAAATTGCCGAGGGTGTTGAGGGTTTGTGCCACAACTCCGAAGCGGTGGGCGACGACGGCGTGCCCGTCAAGCTCGAGCAGGGCATGGAGCACGAGTTCAAGATCATCAAGATCAACGTGGAAGAAAAGAAGGTGGGACTCAGCCTGCGCTCGATTGGCCACGAAGCCAGCCGCGCAACGGTGGAGAACTACAAGGCGGATACGCACAAACATCCCGTCTCCAGCTCAACCACGACGCTTGGCGATCTCATTCAATGGCGCAAGAACGACCGCTAACTTTTCTCCTAAGCAGCAACACAGCAACGGCCGCCCCTCGGGGTGGCCGTTCTGCTTTCAAATGGCCAATGCTTCATCGCCTGCAGATTTCTGCCGGGTTTCGGCACGCTTTACATGACCTGAGGTGGCGGCGCGATGGGCCAAAGAAAGCCAGAAGCCGCCAGCTTATTTGACTTTTCGTTCCATTCTTCGCGCAATCTGCTCCTGGCGGCGCGCGTTCCGGCGCACTTTCTTCATTTTTCTTTTCGCTGCTTTCTGGTCTTTCGTCACTCTGCTGCCGAAAATCTGATGTGCACGATTGCCAATTTCATACTGGAAATACCCACCCGGCCTCACGCCGAACGGCGTCAGCCGGAGATTCAGATAGTTTGTTTTCCCGCTGCCACCCGAGAGCGCGAAATACCTTTTGCACACAAAGTTCGACACCACCACCCTGTTGATCGAGTATTGGTCGCCCTGTGTCGGATCGCAGACTTCGAGATCGTAGTAAACTGTGCCGGTCTTGCCCTTGGGCGCCGGCCCGGCCACCGTCATGGCGGCGTCAGGATCGCCCAGAAGCTCGAGCACTTCGTGCGACAGCGTGCAGGTCCACACCTCCTTGTATCTCGCGCAAATGTCGAGATAGACAAATCCATAGGGTATCTTCCCGTTGTTCGCGGAGTGATAGCCAAGTGCGCCTTTCACGCCGATCGTAGGATCTTCAGATGAATCGCCGAGATAGATGATTGCGTCCGCATCTTTTTGGACCGGCGCCTTCTTCCCGTCCAGTGGAAGCGCAATCGGTTTCAAGGAGGCAGAAATGCTCCATTCAGGCTGAAAATGCTGCGTAACCTGCTTGCCGATGGCGGCAACAGCAGCATTAAAATCAGCCGTGGCCACCTGAGTCGAAACGTTGGCGATGGTTAGTTTCATAGTCGTTCTCCGGGATGGTGGAGTCTAACATGAGGGCATTCAATTTCAACCACAATTTCTTATTGCCCGCTTAGTCGGGTACCTGTTTACTCTTCGCAAAATATTGCGACAGTAACTTTGGGTATAAGTTGCGGGGCGAAGTTTCCTCAGAACAGCTAAGCTGATTTTCTTCCCGCCAGCACTATGACGGTGCCCAGTGACGCCAGCACACAGAGGAGCGCGAAGAGAAACGCGCTTGCATAACCGAACTCCCCGATTATCGCGCCTGCCGTCGGACCCACCAGAAAGAACGAAACATCGGCAAAAACGGTGTACACGCTCAGAGCTGTTCCGCGGCTGCGTTCTGGTACCCGCTTCACCGCCTCGACGCCTAACGCGGGAAATACCAGCGAAAAGCCGAATCCCGCCAGCGCCGCGCCGCCAAACGCAATCCAAGGCGAAGCCGCAAGCCAAAGGATCAGCACGCCAACCGACTCGACGATCAGGCAAGTGATTCCCACCGGAAACCCACCAAAGCGAGTAATGGCATGGATGAAGACGAGCCGCGCAGTAATGAATGCGATCCCAAATGCGGTCAGGCAAAGAGCTGCACCGTTCCAGTGGCGGCTGGCATAAAACAGCGTAACGAACGTTGCCAGCACACTGTATCCCACGCCGCCCAGCGCCAGCGCCATACCGTGCGGCGTCACGCGCCCCATCACGTCGCGGAAGGGCAGATGCTCGCCGGGCACAACGGGCACCGGCTTCTTTCCCATGGCAACCAGGACACTCGTGCCACAGAGGATGACCGTGACCAGGCCCAGTGAGGCCAGCCCAAAGGATTGCTCCATGACAACGCCGAGGGGAGCTGCGAGCGCCAGTGCCCCGTAAGTGGCAACGCCGTTGAACGAGATGACGCGGGCCGTGTGCTGATGACCGGCGCTGGTGATTCCCCATAACGTTGCGCCCGTCGAGCCGAGGCTCTCGCCCACTCCAAGCACCAGGCGGCTTGCCAGCAAACTGGTCAGGCTGAGCCAGGCAGGATTGCGATGCAGCAGGGCCGCACCCAGCAACAGCACGCCGCTTGACGCACATGCAGCCATGCCCCAGATCACGGAGATTTTCGCGCCGGCATGATCGGAAATGCGCCCTGCCCAAGGGCGGCTCAGGAACGTGGCGATGTACTGAATGCTTATGACGAGGCCGGCGAGCGCCGCGCTGAATCCCATGCGCAGGTGTACATACTCCGGCAGAATCGCGAGCGGCAGCCCGATGGAGAAATAGCAGATGAATGAGAAATAGACGTAGCCGATAATTTGCCGCGCGTTGCCGTGCGATGGAGGTGAATCCGCGGCGCGGAGCTCGTCTGCTGCAGGAATTTCCATGCGGTCGGGGGACAACCTGAAGTGAAAAGTGAACCCCTACAAGTATAACGAAGCTGGGAATTTCAATCGGCTGCAGCCGGCCGTGCTCCAGTCATGGTGAGTTGCACGTACACTGGACAGGTGGCTGCTTCCTTTCACGTCGAGAATTTCGGTTGTCGCGCCGCGCGAGCTGATGGCGAGGCCATAGCCGATCGCCTTCGTGCTGCCGGTTTGAGTGAACACCAGCCGTCATCGGCCGGCGTGCTGATCGTGAACACCTGCAGCGTCACCTCTGAAGCCGATCGTGAAGCACGTGCCTTCATCCGCCGCGCGCACCGTCTGAATCCCGAAGCGCGCATCCTCGCTACCGGATGTTATGCGCAACGCGCCCCGGATGAACTTGCCGCGCTTCCCGGCGTCTCGGCCGTGGTCGGCAACAGCCACAAGGCATTTGCGCCTGACATCGCCCTGGGTCTCTTCGAAGTGCCCACTGCGCAATCGAAGGAGCTGATCCAGATTCAAGCTGCGCAGGGGCCGGTAACCCCATCGCCGCAAGTCTTTGTGGACGACCGCTTCGCGCATTCGTTCGTGGAGGAAGCGCAACTTGTTCCCGGCACCCAGACGCGCCCGAATCTCAAGATCCAGGAGGGCTGCAGCAACCGCTGCACGTTTTGCGTTATTCCCCAGACACGGGGCTCGTCGCGCAGCCTGCCCTTCGAGAAAGTCCTGCGGCAGGTTCGGGGTTTTGTGGCAGCGGGTGGCAACGAGCTGGTGCTTTCAGGAATCAACCTTGGCCACTGGGGCCGCGATTTGCCTGTGGAGACTGCGTGGGTGGCGCACAGCCATCTCACCCTCGCGATGGAAGAAAGCGGCAAGGATGACAAACCGAGAGGATTAGCTGCGCTGGCACGGAGGATTCTTGCGGAGACGGAATTGGCACGGCTTCGCCTCAGTTCCGTCGAGCCCATGGACTGGACCCCGGAACTGATCAATCTGATGGCCGAATTCGGCCGCGGCGGGCGTCTGGCCCGCCATGCTCATTTGCCTCTTCAATCAGGTTCTGACGCTGTCCTGCGACGCATGCACCGCCGCTACCGTCCTTGGCACTACGCCGAAAAGGTGACGGCCCTCGTTCGCGCCGCCGGTCCCGATCTGACCCTCGGAGCCGATGTAATGGCTGGCTTTCCCGGCGAGACAGACCGCGAGTTCGAAGAGACTCTCGACTTCGTCCGAGGGCTGCCTTTTGGCTACCTGCATCTGTTTCCGTTTTCTCCCCGGCCCGGCACACGTGCGTGGGCGCTCCATGCAGAGACGCCGGTGCCACCCTCCGTTGTCGAAGAACGAATGGCAGCTCTTCGCTCTCTCGCCGCACAAAAGTGTGAAGCCCACCGCCGGAGATTCATAGGGCGGCCCCTCGAAGCAATCACGCTGAACACCGCCGCCTCGCTGGTGAGCCGCGGACGCACCTCCGCGATGAGCGAGAATTTCCTGCCGGTCGAACTCGCGGAGTCGTTCCCGGGGAACCAGCTTCTGCGCGTCCGCGTCTCCGGTTTTGGCGCACAAGGTACGCTTTTGGGCGAAGCAATCGAGCGCGATTCCGTCCCCGAACGTACCCTCGCAGAACGGTAACTTCCCCCTTCGCGAAGCTCCTGAAAAAGCTGCGCCAATGCTATACTCAGTGTGCGTTCGCGTCCCTTTGCGGGGTCTGATTGGTCTGCAAAAAGGGCAGCGACGGTATCCGGAGGAGCATCATCGCACTCGACAAGCGTTCGGCAAAGTCCTTTATTCGCATCAACGACCGTATTCGCGCACGCGAAATTCGCGTAATCGACGAAAACGGTGAACAGCTCGGGATCCTGGCGCCTTTTGAAGCATTGCGGATCGCCCGCGAACGCGGACTGGACCTGGTCGAGGTTTCGCCCACCGCCGTTCCTCCAGTCTGCCGCATCCAGGATTATGGCCGCTACCTCTATGAGAAAGAAAAGAGCGAGCGCGCCGCCCGCAAGAAGCAGAAGGTCATCACCATCAAGGAAGTCAAGTTCTCCGTCACTGTGGATGAGCACGACTACCAGACCAAGAAGAACCAGGCTGTCAAATTCCTGCAGGGTGGCGACAAGGTGAAGGCGAGCCTGCGTTTCCGCGGCCGCCAGATGGCTCATCGCGATCTCGGCTACAACATCATCCATCGCCTCATCCAGGACATCGGTGATGCGGGCAGCGTCGAGTTTATGCCTCGCATGGAAGGCACCATTTTGCACGCCATTCTTGCACCGGCCAAGAAAGACGGCTCCAAGCCAAAGCCGGTGGCGCCGCAACAGCAAGCCGCGCCCCGTCCACCGGTACAGCAAGCCCACTAGAGATCGCAGGCATCTACGCTCGTTCCTACAATTCAGGGGCGGCAATGGAAACACTGGTTCAGGATCTCCGTTTCGCTTTCCGGACGCTGGCGCGCAGCCCCGCTTTCACTGCTGTTGCAGTCCTCACGCTCACCCTCGGCATCGGCGCCAACACGGCAATCTTCAGCGTTGTGGATGGCGTGGTGCTGAAACCGCTGCCGTATCTTCAGCCCGATCGCCTCGTGATGCTTTGGGAGAGCCGGCCGAACACAGAGCATCTCGATCTCAACGTTCCCGATTTTCACGATTGGCAGCATGACGCTCATTCGTTCGCGCACATGGCGGTACTCACCTGGCGCGATTACGACCTGACCAGCCCCGGCGCCGCCGAACACGTTGACGCGATGGAGGTCTCATCGGGCTTCTTCTCGACGCTCGGCGTGAAGCCGGCGCTGGGGCGCGACTTTTCTCCTGCCGAGGACAGAGCCAATGCGGCGCCCGCCGTCATCATCAGCGACCATTTGTGGCGGGAGCGGTTCGCGGCAAATCCGCAGACGCTGGGCAAGTCGCTCCTGCTCGACGGAACCGCCTACACCATCGTCGGAGTCTTGCCTCCGCATTTCCGTTTCTACACCGAGGCCGATGTTTTTACGCCGGTCGCGCATGAATCTCCTCTAATTTACGGCGATCGCACCATTCACGCATTTTCGGGCATTGCACGACTGAACCCCGGCGTGACTATCGCCCAAGCCCAGAGTGAGTTGAGTGCCGTTCAAGCTAGTCTCGACCGGCTTCATCCCTCCCAGGATCGCAATCTGGGGATCGCAATCGAGCCCCTCAAGAAGGAACTGGTGGGCGATACTCGGTCCACCCTCCTGCTGCTTTTTGCGGCCGTGGGTGTCGTGCTGCTGATCGCTTCGGCGAACGTTGCCAACCTTCTGCTGGCGCGTTCTGCGCTGCGCACCCAGGAGTTCGCCGTTCGTTCCGCATTGGGCGCGAGCCGCTTGCGCCTGTTGCGGCAACTCTTGACCGAGAGTGTGCTGCTGGCACTTGCAGGCGGCAGCCTCGGACTCGGTCTCGCAAAACTGGGTTACACCATCGTCGTTGCAAAGCTGCCTGAAGGCACTCCGATTGCCGAAACGGGTCTGGATCTAACCGTCCTGTTTTTTGCGCTGGGTGCTTCGCTCGCTGTGGGAACCCTGTTTGGCCTTGCGCCCGCGCTCAGCGCATCAAAGACCGGCTTGCAGGAATCGCTCAAGGCTTCGAGCCGTGGCGCGACGCGCGCGCATCATCGTGGACAGTCTGCACTCGTGGTGGTGCAGGTGGCGCTTACGCTGGTGCTGCTCGTCGGTTCGGGACTGCTGCTGCGAACGATTCGCAACCTGTGGAGCGTGAATCCGGGCTTCGATGCTCATCAACTGATTGCGTTCAAGGTTGGACTTTCTCCATCACTCTCCGCGACGGCGGATGCAACGCGGACGGCGATGCAGCAGATGCTCGATCGCATCCGGCAGGCGCCTGGAGTAGAGGCTGCCGACCTCACCAATCTCGTTCCGCTGGACGGCGGCGACAATGGCGGACCGTTCTGGCTGGGAACGACGCCACCCGCCTCGCCGCAGGACGCACCCCATGCGCTCTATTTCTGGACCGGGACAGATTATCTGAAGACGATGGGCGTGCCGCTGCTCCAGGGCCGTTTCTTCACCCCAGACGACACGCTCCAATCCGATCCGGTGATTGTGATCGACAGCGCGCTTGCGCACATGTATTTCCCCGGCGTAAGTCCCATCGGACGGACGATTACGGTTGCGCACTGGGGTCCGGCGCGCGTCGTTGGCGTCGTTGCCCATGTGCACCATTACTCCCTTGATGACAAGGGAACGTACAACCCAAGCCAGATTTACATTTCGATTTATCAGGTGCGCAACATGCTGTTGTCGCACCTCTCTGATTACCTCACTATCATTGTTCGCACGCCGCTGCCACCCGCAGCCGTCATGCCGGAAATTAAGCGCGCAATCTACGGTCTCGCCGCGGATCAGCCGGTATATGACGTCAAGACCGTGGAACAGGTCGTTTCGGATTCCATGTCGTCGCAGCGCTTTCCCATGCTGCTTCTTGCCGCTTTTGCCGCGCTGGCGTTGCTGCTGGCCTGCGTCGGGATCTACGGCGTCATGGCCTATTCAGTCACGCGGCGCGTACGCGAAATAGGGATTCGCATGGCGCTCGGCGCAGACAAGCGGCAGATCCTGCGGATGATGATTGGCCAGGGGCTGCGCATGGTCGGCGTGGGTCTCATCATTGGCGCGATTTCTGCCCTGTCGCTCGCGCGGGTCGTCACCAGCTTTTCGCATCTTCTCTACGGCGTGCGTTCCGCGGATCCTGCGACTTTCCTGGCTGTGTCAGCTTTGCTGATTGCCGTGACGATCGTCGCCTGCTGGATTCCGGCGCGGCGCGCGACGCACGTGGATCCCACTGCCGCCTTGCGCGCCGAATAATCCCGTGTATGCTTTCGTCATGCATTTTTCCCCGCTTCGCTGGACTCGTCTGATTCTCTGCGCCCTGGTTGCTTTGCTGTTGCTGCCGGCGGGTTTTGCCCAACCGAGCTCATCCGGCGCGGTGGTTCCGCATTACCCCAGCAGCGAGGATCTGCGCCACATCAAGTCCATGGGCGCGCCGCAACTTTCGCCCGACGGCAAACTCGCGCTCTTCGCGGTGACCGACTCGACGGCCGATGGAGCCAAGTCCCACCTCTGGATCGTTCCGATCAGCGCAGGAGCGGAAAAAGCCCGCCAGCTCACTATTTCGCCTCCTTCAGACAAGCGCGGCGAACGTGACGGCCAATGGGCGCCCGACGGATCAGCCATCTTCTTTCTCGCCAAACGCGGCGAACATACCCAACTCTTTCGGCTCGACATGCGCGGCGGCGACGCTGCTCCGTATGATCTGAAAATCATGGCGCCCGTCGACGACTCAAAGCGCAAGGACGCGATTCCACCGGCCGGCGCGGAGAAGCCGGAAGAGAAGAAAGCTGATGAAAAGACATCCGAATCTGAAAAAGACAAGAAGCCCGAGCCGCTGCCAATAGATGTCTCAGGCTACGCGCTCTCTCAAGACGGTAAGTGGCTGGCAGTCTGGGCGCATGATCCGGAGACCCCCGGCGAGAAAAAAGAGAAAGACGCCAAGGCCGACGCCTCCTGGGTGAATCACGAGACTCACGTTACCCGCCTCTATCTCGCTGCGCTGAAATCCGATGGGTCGATCGATGGCAGCCTCAAACCAGTGGCTCTTCCACAGGAATTTCACGGAGCCACGTGGGCGAAATCGACCGACCAGCTGCTGGCCTTCACCGAGCCGCCCAACGATTTGTCTGACCTTGGTCCTGACGGCGCCGCGTGGCTTGTGGATGCTTCTGCTCCTGACAAGCCGATCAAGCTCGATGTTCCCGCGACCGTTCGAGGTGGGGCATTTACGCCTGACGGCAGGGAGATCGTGTTCGGCGCACAGACTCCTGAAGACGCGCCGCCGGGATACGAGGAGCTGTTCGCGCTCCCGCTTTCCGGTTCCGGGGCTTCGCGCAGACTCTCAGCGGGATTCGCCGGCCAGCTCGGAGCATTCGATCTGCAATTCGCCGCCGACGGCGCGCTCATCGCCCAGGCCGGCGTGGGCACGCATACGACGCCATTGCGCATCGCGCTGGGCGGGAACATGCCGCCAGAAAAGCTTAACTTCGGAGCGGACATCATCACCGGACTTACGACGAATCATGATCACACCGGTTGGCTCTGGCTGGCTGACACCGGCGGGCAGCCTGAAAAGCTCTGTTACGCGCAGCATCTCGGCGATGTCTGCACGACGCTGCCCACACCCGAACTTGCTCCCGCAGGATTGCGATACGTTGAGCCGCAACTGGTGAGTTGGAAGAGTGATGGATTCACCATCGAGGGCCTGCTTTACATGCCTGAGACCACGGGCTCGGCCAAGGTCCCGCTCATCGTCGACGTGCACGGTGGTCCCTTTGGCGCATGGGAAAACCGCAACGACCCCTATGCCGCGTTCATCGTGGGCCATGGCTGGGCAATCCTGCGGCCCAACCCTCGCGGATCGTCGAATTACGGAGTCAAATTTGCCGCAGCCAACAAGAACGACCTTGGCGGCGGCGACTACCGCGACATCATGGCCGGTGTGGATGCCGTTCTCGCCAGGTATCCGCTCGATCCGAACAAAATGGCATTAATGGGTTACAGCTACGGCGGAGAAATGGCCGCTTTTGTCGAAGGCAAGACCGACCGATTCAAAGGCATCATCAGTTGTGCGCCAGTCATCGACCAGTTCAGCGAATACGGCACAGAAGGCGGCTCCTGGTACGACCGCTGGTACTTCGGCAAGCCGTGGGAGCACCTGGAGGATGCATGGCGGCAGAGCCCGCTCGCCGGCGCGGCCCGCGCCAAAACGCCGTTCCTGCTGATTCAAGGGCAGGCGGACACCACCGATCCGCTTGGCCAGTCCGAGGAGATGTATCGCGCACTGCGACAGGAGGCCGTGCCGGTCGAAATGGTCACCTATCCCCGCGAGAACCACGGACCGCTGGCCGTCGGCATTTTTGGCCGGCCTTCACCCGAGCCCTGGCATGGATTCGACGGCCGGCAGCGCATCATCGAGTTCCTGAACAAGGCATTGGGGACCGAAACTCCGGCGTCTGCGACGGGAAAGTCCTGAGCGGCACATTCTTGCGCGGACCTGTTTCAGCCAGGCTTTTGATCTCGCTCTCGTGGCGGGAAATTCAACCCTGCGTTATACTAGTTGAAGCCTCAATTTGGCGGGGAAGTCCCTGTCTTACCGGCAATACGCCCCGGTGATTTGATTTCGAGTCAATCGTCCCGGCGGACAAAGAGAAGAAAATGCCCAAGTTGAAGACCCATACGGGCGCGAAAAAGCGCTTCAAGAAGACTGGCACCGGCAAAATTACGCGGGGCCAGACCAAGACGCGCCACATCCTTTCGTCGAAGTCTCCCAAGGTGAAACGCAAGCTCGGCAAGATCGTGCTGGTTTCCGATGGTGACTACAAAAAGGCTGCGCGCATGATTCCCTACGCCTGAGCACTGCGTGCGGCAACCTTTTGGTAAGCCGCACGAAGGAATGGGCCGGAACACTGGCCCCCGCCGGACCGAACAGCGTCTGGAACGGCGAGAGATCAAGGCTTGACGAGAGCGAGTGAAGAGGTTGACCGCGCCGCCTGCAAAGACCGCGCCTCCTGCCTCCAGCCGCCTGATTGACGAACGCAAAATGGAGAAACACCATGCCTCGTGTAAAACGCAGTACCAAACGAAGCGACCGCCGGAAAAAGATTCTCAAACGGGCGAGTGGCTACTTCCTTACCAAATCGAAGCTCTATCAGGCAGCACAGGAAGCCGTCGAGCGCGGCCTCAAGTTTGCCTATACCGGCCGCCGCCTCAAGAAGCGCCAGTTCCGTTCACTCTGGATTGTGCGCATTTCGGCCGCAGCTAAACTGAACGGCACCAGCTATTCGCAGTTGATCAGCGGCCTCAAGAAGGCCGGCATTGAGCTAGATCGCAAGATTCTGGCCGATATCGCCGTACACGACGCCCCTGGATTCACAAAGCTGGTGGATCAGGCCAAGGCTGCGCTGGCTGAAAAGGCCGCGAAAGCAACGAAGAAGGTTGCATAATAGACAACACCCGGACTGGTGGAGTCAGCAGAGACGGCCTGGAGCTTCGCGCTCTGGGCCGCTCCGTTTCTGGTGCCACTTACCATGCGAACGGACGCGTTTCCAGCGTTCGACCTAAAGCCATCGACTCATCACACGAATGTGAACCGGCTTTCGCGCCAAGCTTCCACCCGCTTTGGGCCCCGTCAGGATCCAATCGGAAAGCGGTTTCGTCTCCTTGGCGACACCAACAAGCCAACCGCTTGGTCTACGCCGCCCCGCTCGATCTCGTGCAGGCGATCCGGTGCGAATGATGGGGCGAACTCTCCGTCGCACTGAAGAGACGAATGACTGCTGATGGTAATGCCGAAAAGGCGCAGTTTGTATGATGGGCGCATGCGGGTTAGTGCTTTCCTGCCGGCGCTCGCATGGCTGGCGATGTTGCATAGCTGGGCTTTGGCCGAGGCCCCGCAGGTTCGAAGTGACGGCGGAAGGCTGCGAGGCCTGTCGGTTGCAGCGCTGGCTCACGGAGGCGCGTTTCTCGGGATCCCGTTTGCTGCGCAGCCGGTCGGGGCTCTTCGCTGGCGAGCGCCGCAGCAAACACCACCGTGGCAGGGTGTGAAAGACGCCACACACTACGGACCAGCCTGCCCTCAGTTTCCGAGTCCATGGCTCCCAGAGATGCTCGGCGTCAACCGAATGCCGACCGCGGAAGCCTGCCTCTATCTCAATGTGTGGACGCCGAACCTGCACCCGGCGAAAAGGCTTCCCGTATTCGTGTGGGTCCACGGCGGCGGCAATGTTGAAGGGTCGGGCGAGTGGCCACCCCTGGGCGTCACCCTGGCGGAACAGGGCATTGTTGTGGTCAGCATCAATTACCGGTTAGGCGCGCTGGGATTTCTGGCTCTTCCGGCGCTCTCTGCCGAATCGCGAGAACACGTCTCCGGCAATTACGGGCACCTGGACCAAATCGAAGCGCTCCGCTGGGTGCGGCGGAATATTGAACAATTTGGCGGAGACCCGGATCGCGTCACCATCGGTGGCCAGTCATCCGGCGCGCTCGACGTGTGCAACCTGATGGCCTCGCCTCTTTCGCGAGGATTATTTGAGCGCGCCATTCTGCAAAGCGGTGTCTGCGTGGACTCTGTCTATCCCGATCTCCGCGCAGCAGAGACGAACGGAGAGAGGCTGGCACGCGATCTCGGAATCGCGCCTGGTCCCAATATGCTGCGGGTTCTTCGCGATGTTTCGGCGGAGCGCATTTTGGAGGCGTCTGAGCGAGATGATGCGCTCGATCTCGAACCGAACGTTGACGAAGACGTGCTACCCCGCCAGCCGGCGACAACCTTTGCACAAGGTAGGCAAAACAGGGTCGCGGTGCTCGTAGGCTCCAACGCGAATGAAGTCTCGATCTTTGCGAGCCCGCTTGTGGGTGGGCGATCGTGGCGGCCGAAGACCGTGGCGGAATATCAGCAATGGGTCCGCCGTAAATTCGGCAAGTATGCAGACACGGTGCTGGCAGACTACCCGGCAGAGTCTGACGGCGAAGCACGCCGCGTGTTTGAGCAGATGGATACCGATTACGATTTCGCTTTTGGCGCATGGTTGCTCGCGCGTGATACGGCAAGGATCGGCAAGAAGGCCTTTCTCTACAAGTTCACGTATGTGGGTGCGGGGCCGTTTGCGCAGCTCGGCGCGTTTCACAGCGAAGAGAGCATGTTTCTAAGCCGGCACTATTGGAAAAGCTGGGTGAAAATGCCGGACGATCAGCCGCTTTCAGCCGCAATCGTCGACTACTGGGCGCAGTTCATTAAGACCGGAAACCCCAATCGCGCAGGCTTTCCGGAATGGCCGCCTTACGATCGGCCGGTGTGCGAGGAACTGGGCAGGCACACAGGACCGCAGCCGGTTCCAGACCTGAATCGATTCGCGGTCTTCCAGGACTACTTGAACGCCCGGCTTCAACGAGAGCAGCAGGCGAATTGAGGGCTTCTCTGCGATGTGATCGTGGAAAACGCCTCTACGAGAAACCAGAAATGGACAGACGTGCGGCAGATTTTGTAAGTCAGTTGCCCTTCGCTGCCGTATCCCTCAAGAGCACGAGTTGCTGTTGCTCGGTCTCAGCGACCTTTTGGTAGAAGTCATGGAGGCTGCTGTACTCTTTTGGCTCAAGCATAGTAAAGGCAGAGGTCAACTTGCGAACCACGTTCACCGTTTCAGCGGTTTGCGTTGAGGTCACCTGGAAAAGCGCATGCCCTGGCCAGGTCAAATTGGCCTTCGAGGGGGTGCTTTCAACCGCGAAACCACTAGGCAGATGGAACGAGACTTCGTCATTTTCAATCCCGGGATAATGCACATCGATGGGAATCGTGCGCTTGTCTTCTGCAACGAACCGATCCGAGGCGTGGGATTCGAAGAAAAGGCCTGGCAAAAAGAGCCGCTTCCCCGACACGGTTCCGAGATTGCCGCTGATTCGAACGATGCCCATCAGGTCTGATTCGTAGTCGTCGAGTGCGAGGAAGTGATCAAAATCAGCGTGCACGCCGTCAGGGAGCTCGCCTTCCAGCGATTCGTTGAATTCCTTCTTCACTTGCTCTTCATCATTCTGGAGGGCCGCATGACGCCATTTCAAAGCGCCCTGGCCCGTCAGGACGAAGCGGACGGTCCCTGACACACCGCCGTTTGCATCAATGGTGAGATCTGCAACACGAGTTGTTGTCGAGCTCACAAACGAGGCAGACGGCGTCTGTACGAGGATCCCCTGTTTGCCGACAAGACGAAATCCATGGGTAAGGTTGTGTGTCCAATCAAGTGTTCCAAAAGGGCACCATTTGTCTCCGGGGTCGAGAAAGACGTCCTTTCCGCCAAGTTGAGCCACGACGATGTAATCGTCCAGTTGGCGCGTCGACAGGAAGGTTTCATCGAAGAGTGCCCTGCTGCGATCCACAACCTCAATGGGGTCAGCTTTGAGGCCCGCCGCGCGTGCCAGCGCGATGTAGAGGAGCGCAATTTCGTTAGAGGAGCCAGACTTCTGCTTCCAGATGTCTCCAACGGTTTTGATCTCCTTGATCTTCTCCTGCTTGCGTTCCGCCTTCGATCTCTCGCGTGTGAAATCAGTGTTTTCCAGTTTCATCACGGCATCGTAGATTTTCTTGGCCTTTTGGGTTTCGGTATCGTCGGGAACAACAATGTCTGCAACGATTTTCTTCAGCGCGGCGTTGGGGGTGACCACCTCGTACACTGCATTGCCCCAATATTCGCCGGCATCCTGCCAATAACCGGTGGTTGTTTTGGCTCTCGTGTAGAAAAACAAGACGCGCCAGTTGATTGTGTTGAGTGGTGGCATCCAGCGCTCGTCCGGAAGAGGCGGGATGTCGGACAAGTCAAGCGTGTAGCCGCCCTTTTTGTCTGCAATGACCTTCCCATCGGCCGGAATTCGGGCAAACCAACTCAGTTGCTCATATTCAGATCTCTTGAAGAAATAGTGCGCCTTATGAATGAAGTAATGCTTCTGGATTAGCCAGGTTGGATCGTCCACGCCGTGTGCATACTTTATCTTGATCCGGTATTCGAGAATGCTGCCGACCTCCACGCTTGGCAGGCTGAAGACCAGAGAGTTGACCTGAAAGTCTTTGGTCTTCACATCCACGAGGTCGGTCGGATTGCCATGGAACGGCACCACGGTCCCGTCCGAATGGATGGTCCGGGCTTCAATCTGAGCGATCTTTTCTTCGCCTGGCTCATAGGAGATGCGGACCGTGGCCAACTCTTTGCCCTTCTCTGTAAGGACCTTGATCCGCTCGTAATAGCTTCTCTGGGAATTTATCTGGTCGGTTTCGTCTTCGAAGTAGAGATAGACGGCCGAGGCCTCGGGGGCTTTTGGATCCGTCGTCATATGCAGTTCTTCCTGGGTGGGGTCTTGAAACTGAGCGTCTGCAGGAACTGCAGAAATGGCTGTAAGAAAGAAAATTACGTAACTGCCAAATGTACGGAACCTCATGGATCGATCCTTCTTCTAGGGGAAGGACTGTCGCCAGATTCGTATAGAAACTATGGCCAGATTCTACTTCCAAAACGGGAGGGACACAAAGAATGTGCCTGGTTAGAGGTCGCCCAAAGGAATCCCTATGCGCTGGAAGAGTTTCTGATCGTGGCTTTTGGGCGGGCTATGTATCTGCATGAAACATAAGACGATTGTCCCAGAATCGAAGCGCTGGGTTGCGGCTTTTCAGGAGGGGCGTTTTTTGCGGGGAGAGATCGGTTCCCGGAAGCGCATCAAGCAGCGCTGCTTTCCTCAGTCCGTCGTTCACCGCTGCTATCCGGTGTAGAATCAATACAGCGACCCCGATTCCCCAGGTTCGTGGCGAAAACAATCGTGCACGGAGCGATTGTTGGGGTTTTATGCACTCCACATTTTCTGGCGCACTTCTCTCCACCTGCATTTCGTCTCTCCCCTATTTCACAAATGCATTTTCTGTTAAGCGTCGTGATCGCGATGCGCGATGCCGCGCCCGGAAACCGAGAGACATCTGATGGCAACCGCGGAAACGCTTCCCAAAGGTGCAACGCTCCTTGACCGCACGATGAAGCGGTCGCCCAGTCGATCAGCGATCGTCTTTTTTGTGCTGGCCCTGGGAGCGAGCATTTGCTACATCGTCTTTCACGTTGCGCGCGATCTGACGGCTTCGCCTGCAACCAGCGTCGCTCCATACCTGATGCTCGCACTGGCGTTGTTGATCGCGCTGGGGTTTGAATTCGTGAATGGATTTCACGACACGGCCAACGCTGTGGCTACGGTGATTTACACCCACTCGCTTGAGCCCGGAATCGCAGTGGTGTGGTCCGGAGTGTGCAATCTTGCCGGCGTTCTCTTGTCTACCGGCACAGTTGCCTTCGCCGTGGTCGCGTTGCTCCCCGTGGAGTTGATTCTGAAAGTCAGTTCAGGCTCGGGATTCTCTATGGTGTTTGCGCTCCTGATTGCAGCCATCCTTTGGAACCTCGGAACCTGGTGGTTTGGGCTGCCCGCATCGAGCTCGCACACAATGGTGGGTTCAATCATCGGCGTGGGGTTGGCCAACCAGCTCATGAATCCGCACTCCGGCACATCGGGTATCGACTGGGAACAGGCCATCAAGGTCTTGAAGGCATTGCTGATCTCGCCGATCATCGGCTTCGTGTTTGCCGCTTTGCTGATCATCGTTTCAAAGCGGCTGATCAAAATTGCGGAACTCTACGAAGCCCCGAAGGATGAAGAACCGCCGCCCTTTCCCATCCGCGCTCTGATGGTACTCACCTGCACAGGCGTCAGCTTTTTCCACGGCTCCAACGACGGGCAAAAGGGAATGGGCCTGATCATGCTGATCCTGATTGGCACGGTGCCGACGGCGTACGCGCTGAACCACGCCATCAGCCCGAGCCAGGTTCAGGATTTCATCGCCGTCTCAGAGCGCGCTTCTCACATCCTCGACCAGCATGCTGCGCGGATTGCCGACCCGGTACCGGACCCTCGCGCCGTTGTCACGGAATACGTGCGCGACAAGCAACTGCAGCCGAATACGGTGGCAGCGTTGCGCGATTTGATTGACGAAGTCAACCACGAAGTGGTCGTGCATGGTGAATTCAATTCGGTTCCCGCGCAGGATCAGGCGAATGTCCGCAACGATTTGTATCTCACCAGCGAGGCGCTGCGGCTTATGGCCGAGTCGCACAATCCGCACAAGCCAGCCTTTTCAGCAAACGAGCGCGCGGCGCTTGAGAACTACAAGCGCAAGGTCGACAATGCCACCAAGTTCATTCCGACGTGGGTGAAGGTGGCCGTGGCCCTTGCGCTTGGATTGGGAACGATGGTGGGATGGAGGCGCATAGTGGTGACGGTCGGCGAGCGGATCGGCAAAGAACACCTGACCTACGCGCAGGGCGCCAGCGCCGGACTCGTAGCCATGGGCACCATCTTTGTTGCGGACAAGTTTGGCCTGCCCGTGAGCACTACGCACATCCTCAGCTCAGGAGTTGCGGGAACGATGGCCGCCAATGGGAGCGGATTGCGCTTTAAGACTCTGCGCAACATTGCAGCGGGCTGGGTTCTCACGCTTCCTGTGGCGGCGTTGCTTTCCGGCGGGCTGTTCTGGGTTTTCCGTCAATTCACTCATTGATCCGGCCGCCGTATCTCGCCAAAGGCCCTCCAGATTGCACCGCCGCTTTCGGCGCCACAGGCCCCCGAAACGTGGCAAAAAGCCGATTAAAATCACCCGCGACGGGGAACTCCTGGGATATAGTGGCTGATAACTCAAAAACGGACTAGCCCGAGGAGGACTCCATGGACCAGCTCTGTACGAAATGCGGCGCAGGAGTTCCTTCCGGCGCCAAGTTCTGCGCGGCTTGCGGGGCGGCGACTGCCTCAGCGAAAATCCCTGACGCCACACCTGCACCTCCGCCGTTTTCTCCCGTAGAGCCTGCTTCCAGTGTTGAGTACAAGCCCGTATCGGAACCCTTCGCGCCGGTGCAACCGCCGGCCAGTTCAGGTTATTCAGCGGTGCCTCCGGCCGGTACGGGCTATACGCCGGTTCCACCTGCGCCCCCCTCGTACTCTGCGTCTACGCCGGCTGGCGCGGGTTCCGGCTCTGCTCCGCCGGCGTCGCCGCCCTCTCCCGGGTACACGCCAGTTCCTCCGGCAGCAACGGGTGGTTATTCCTCCGTTCCGCCGCCCCCACCGACTCCTCCCGGTTACACGACGGTTCCGGGGGCGGGCGGCTTCGGATCGATGCCGATGGCTGCTCCGCCGAGGTCGGGAAGCAGCGCCGTCAAGATTGTCCTGATGATCGTGGCGATTTTCGTCGGTCTTGGCTTGATCGGAGCCAGCGTTCTCGGTTTCGCGGTTTGGCGAGTCGCGCGATCCGTTCATATGCATGGGCACCACGGCGAGTTCTCGATGAGCACGCCGAACGGCGCGATCACCGCCCATTCTGCCAGCAGCTTTACCGCGGACGAACTGGGCACCGACATCTATCCCGGCGCGCAAAGCGCCTCGGGCGGGATGAAGATGAACCTGCCGACAGGCTCGATGGTTACAGCGATCTTTGTCACCCCAGACAGCAAGGACGCTGTGCGCGACTTCTACAAGGCAAAGCTCGGATCAGGTGCTTCCGTCTTTGATTCCGGCGACAGTGCGGTGATTTCGGCCAACAAGAGCCCGGAGGAGCATGTGATGGTGACTGTCTCGTCCCGGGATAACGAGAACGACGGCAAAACGAAAATCGTCATTGTCCACTCAAAGAAAAACGGGTCGTAGGGGCTCTTTCTGTTCGCACAATTGACCGGGATTTCCTAAGGCGCACTAGGCTCCCCGCTTCCGGTACCATACATGAGGAACCTGTTGCCGAATGAGCCTGAAAGCGAAACTGGAAGCCGTCATCTATGCTGCCGAGGAGCCGGTCACACTGACCCAGCTGGCGGCTCTGTTTGCCGATGAAGCACTGGAGTGGAAGGCTCAGCAGGCAGCCGCAACTGCTGCAGCGGAAACGCTTTCGACCGAGCAGACGGCAGGGTTGCCCCTGATCGATGAGAGCCTTGAGTACCTTGGCCTGGAACAATCCCCGGCCGTTTATGCCGAGCATGAGGCGGAAACCGGCGTTGCGGCAACGCCGACGACTGAAGACCGCGGCGCCAACGCTGCCGAGTCAACAGAAGGGGCCGCTGCTGCGATTGAAGGCGAGCAGCCCGAAGAATGTGATTCGACATCGGAGGCGTCGGCGGCAGAGCCGGTGCCGGATGCCGAGGCTGAGGCCAGGCGCCAGGCACGGCAGCGTGATCGCGAAGTGAAATCGATTCTGCGCGGGCTCATCGAAGAGTTGATTGCGACGTACGTGGCAGACGGCCGGGGAATCGAGATTCGCGAGATTGCGGGCGGCTATCGCATGGCGACCAAGCCGGAGTGTCACGACGCCGTGCGGCTCTTCATCAGGAGCCTGAAGCCGCCGATGAAGTTATCGCTGCCGGCGCTCGAGACGCTGGCGGTGATCGCTTACAAGCAGCCGGTCACTGCGCCCGAAGTGAATGAAATACGCGGCGTCGATTCTTCCGGCGTCTTCGGGTCGCTCCTCAGCCGCAAGCTCATCACCACGGCAGGACGCAAGGCGGTGATCGGGCGGCCCATCCTTTACAAGACCACGAAGGAGTTCCTTCTTCGCTTCGGACTGAAAGACGTCTCCGAGCTGCCATCCATGGAAGAGTTTGAGAAGATGGCTGCGATCGAACTGGACGAGACTGCGGAGAATACAGAAGTGGATTCGGGTTATGAGCCCGGTCCTGAAGCGGGTCCGGAACTTGACGAAAGCAGTTCAGGGGATTCCGAAGACGCAACTGCAACTGCTGAAGCGGATGGACCTGCGCCAACCGGAACTTCAGAACCCACGCAGGGGGAAGCAGAGAAGCCCCCACATGATTGATGACAACCAATCCGAGCCGAAATCGCCGGAGACGGAGAAAACGCCAAGAGCTCGCAAACGCACGGCAAAGACGGCCGTTAAGCCGAAGGCTGAGGGCAAAGCGAAGGCGGCGGCAAAAGCCAGGCCTGCGGGCAAGGCGAAAAAGCCTGCGAAGCTGATCATCGATCCGCTGGGCGATCCGAGCGACGGCGAAGGCCGGTCTGCGACCGCTCAGGAACCTGACACCGAAGCGAAAACGTCGATGGACGCAGAGCCTGCGGCGGCAGCCGTTAGGGATGAGGTCCCTGACGGCGCAGCACAGCCAGGCTCGGAGGACGAATCTCATCCAGAAGCTGCCGGAAGCAGTGCGCCTGAAGAGATTGCAGAGGAGCCTGAACCGCGCCCGCCGGCAAAGCTGGAGCGATTGCAGAAAATCCTTGCCCAAGCCGGGGTTGCCAGCCGCCGTCATGCTGAGGAACTGATCACGGAGGGCCGTGTCCAGGTGAATGGGCAGGTGGTTACGGTGCTCGGCACCAAAGCTGACCCGGAGCGCGATCACATTCGCGTAGACGGCAAGTTGCTGCACGGCGCCGAACGTCTTCGCTACTTTGTGCTGAACAAGCCGAAGGGCTATGTGACGACCGTGAGCGATCCCGAGGGCAGGCCCACGGTCATGGAGTTCTTCGCGAAGTCAGGCGAGCGGCTGTACCCGGTGGGGCGGCTCGATTTCCAAAGCGAGGGGCTGCTGCTGATGACCAACGACGGCGACCTCGCGAACCGGCTCACTAAGGCTGCATCAGGCGTGGAAAAGACCTACCTGGTGAAAGTGAGTGGCGAGCCGAGTGAAGAGCAGTTGAATTCCCTGCGCGAGGGCGTAACGATTGAGCGCGGGCGCCTGGGTGAAGGCAAGGTGCGCACTGCAGCGGCGCGGATCCGGCAGGTGAGGCAGGGCGACAACCCGTGGTACGAAGTGGTGCTGATCGAAGGCCGCAACCGCGAACTGCGCAAGATGTTCGAGGAGATCGGCCATCACGTCGAGAAGATTCGGCGCGTGGGGTACGGTCCTCTGGTCCTCGATGTTGAACCGGGCAAGATGCGCGAACTGGACAGCGATGAAGTGGGGGCACTGCGCAGGACAGCCGAGGGAAAACTGAAGCCGCGTGCACTCAAGACAAGCCACATGCTGCCCAGGGAAGCGGGAATTCCCGCAGGACAGCGGGCGGCAAAATTCTCGCCAGGCAAGAGGCAGTTCGGGGAGAAGAACTACGGGCGCGCGAGGGGCGGAGGTCCCCCGCACAGGCACGGTTTCAGCGGTTCGCCCAGACCGGACGAAAGGCGACGGGACGAACGGCCGGGGGGAGTCCGCACCGACCGCCCCGGGGTGAAGCCGGCACGCTTCCACTCGGAGCGGTCGCAGGGTACGGGAAAAGCAGATCAAACGCGTGGAGACAGGCCGGCGACGGCGGGACGATTTGCGCAGCGGCCCCAGGGGATGGAGCGCAAACCGGCCTTTCATCCACGAGGAGAGCAGCCGCGCCAATACGAGCCGCGCGGCGAAAAGCCTCGCGCATTCCGGCCAAGGTTTGAACGGCCAGCGAATCGGAGCGCCGGATCGGGCGCTGGAACCGGGGGACGTTTTGATCGGAGACCGCCGGTACAGGGACCTCGGAAAGACGATGATCGATTCCGTCAGAAAGCAGGCGAGGGCTGGGGCCGCAGACCTGACGAACGGCGCGGGGAACGGCGCGACGATCAGTCGCCCCAGAATCGGAGCCCGAAGCCGTCATTTGGCAGCAGACCCAGCACCCGCGAGAATCGGAGCGAAAAGCCGTCATTTCGTGGTAAGGCCGGCTCGTCCGGCGACAGGGGCAAGCGCCCGTTTGGCGGAAGGCCCGGAGGTCCGGCAAAACCAGGGTTCAAAAAGAAAGCGAGTTGGGGAAAGGGTCCGCAGGGGCGCAAGCCGGGAAAGCCGTTTAGCGGCGGGAAGCCGAACAAGAGGCGCGGCTAGCCGACTGGCGCAGGCCGGACGCGGGAGTCGTTGCGGTTTGCGCAACTTGATGGTTGCGGAACGAAGGACAGATCGCGGCAGCTGCGAGCTCTCATCGAATCGGAATCCGAGATTCTGCCCGCCGACGTTCGCGACAAAGCGTATCGTAGGGACGTAAGCGGATGGACGCAGCAAATGAAGAACATTGAAGCCCATGTCACACAAAAGCCATAAACGCATCTTCGCCAAGCCCAAGGCGCGAGCGCGCGTATTTGCTGCTCTCGGCGACCGCACGAGGCTGAAGCTGGTAGCCACGCTTTGTTCCGGACAGCCGTGCTCCATCACGCAACTCGCCGAGGATTCAAAGCTGACGAGGCAGGCAATCACCAAGCATCTCCGCGTGCTGGAGCGGGCCGGGATCGTACGCAGCGCGCCTGCGGGGCGCGAACGGCGTTTCGAGTTCGATCCCGAGCCGATGCGCGGCCTCGCGGAGTATCTGGAATCGGTTTCGGCACAATGGGACAAGACGCTTTCGCGGTTGAAGGACTCTGCCTAGAAGGCATGATGTGCCGCAGGGCCTGAAGGTCCGCAATCCGTTTTGGCGGTCGTGCGGCACGATAAGGCCGTGCCCTTTTTGCAAGACATCGCGACGCGCTTGTTTTTCCGCAGGCATCGTGTCCCTTTTGCAAGACATTGCAGAGCGCGAGTCTTCTGCTTTACTGGCGCGCACCCTCGATGCGAACAGTCACAATCTCATGCGGATGCAGGGTGAAGCTGAACTGGCGACTTCCCTCTGTTGCGAGTGGTGTCTCTCCGCGCTCAACGGCATCGGTTTGCCAGGCATGCTCAAGATGGAATTGCGGAATCGTGACCGACACGGTGCGTTCCGTGCCACCGAAGTCGAGAAAGCGCAGGATGGTGCCATTTCCATCTTCCGCAGCCTTCCATGTTTCGACCAGGACGTTGGGATCGCTTATCTCGAGAAAGCTTCCCTGTTTGCCGTCAAGTGAGGCCGATGAACTTCCGCCAGCAGGCGGCTGAGATGCGGGGTCCGACTCTCCTGACGGCCCGAACGCCTTGTCCTGCGTGGTGACGATGTCGGCTTCGAGGGGCGTGGCCTCTTCCCATCCCAGCCGGCTAAGATCATTTGCGCGGGTCGAGTCCGCGCTCGTGATGACATAGCGAAACGTGAAGCGTCCGCCCTGGCCGGCGCGGTAATTCGTGTCCCAATAGTTATTCATGATGTAAGAGAAGATGGTTCCGGTGCGGTTGCCAAATTGTTCGGGCCACTCACCGCGGTTAATATCGCCCAGGGTGACGAGAGGCGCATCGAGAGGAAGGACGCTGCCAGAAAACCCATCCTGCTCGACTGAAACCCAATGCTGCGCGGTGAACCACTCATGCCCCGCCCCCGCGTACATGTCCTTTGCCGGATCGACCACCCCATTCTGAATCTCGTATTGAAATCTGGGCCGGACAGCGGCGAACGGGAACGCAAAGTACGCGGCTTCCTTGGTGTAGACCTCTTTCTTGTCGATCTTCTCTGTGATCTCGATCTTCTTTTCGTGGTCGAACAGGCGGATTTCCGTTGTGATGGAAGGCGTATTCACGCCTTCGCTTTCGAGCGTCGCGACCTCGCCCTCGGGCGTGCGCTTAATCGAAATCAGCCTGCCATTGTGCGCGGGGTGAACTTCGATGTCGGCCTTTGGATAGACATGGCTGTATTGGAGAAGCGTGTTGGGCGCTTTGTCGCCGCCGGTGACGTAGAGAAACTGGCCGAAGCGATATGGGCTATCGCTGTTGACAATGTCGCGATTCAATTGCTTGTCGTAGATGCTGCGGATGGCTCCGCTCTCAGCGTCGAGCGCGACCTTGTAGTGATCGTTTTCGAGCGAAGCGTTCTGTTCCGTCTCGGAGGGAGGTGTTGGATGCTCGACGTGCCGCAGCGAGTAGACTTTGTAACCCAGAGCCGGCACATTGTTGGCGGTGAATCGAACATGCACGTAGTCCGGGCCGCTACTGAGGACTTCAAACGGGGCAGGCTGATTGCTCAGCAGGTCAACGATCTCCTGGTCCTTGTCGAGGTCGACAAAAACCGGCCCGCTGCGCTGCCAGTTGAGACTGTTAAAGACGATGAGGCTGCCCGGGCCGGCGGGGATCGCATTGGCGAGACTCGCAAGTCCGCGACGGGCGATGAAATCCACCTGCGCGGCGGCGTTGACGGCGTACTGATCTTTGATCGCGAGCTGATCGCGAGCTTCCATGCTACCGGGATCGGAGACGCTGTTGTACGAGTCCCACGTGTGCTCATCCATCAGCAGCATCTCGCGCCACATGTCGTCGATGCGCGCCGTATCAGGGGCAAGGTGCGGATTGACGAGCAACGCCAGGGTTGCCAGTTTCTCCGCTGTCTGACCTCGTGGTTCAGCCCGGCGCTCGATGGCCAGGTAATGGGCATCGGAGCCTGCGCCGTCTTCCCAGTACGGGCCGCCATCGCCGCGGATGGTGGGAATGCTGTCGCCGAACTGCTTTTCGATGTCCGTGAGCGCATCATGAAATCCCGCGTACTGGAATCGCGGATAGGCATACATACCGTTCCACTTTGATGCGAGGTCGGACTGCTGCGCGAAGAGATCGGTGTTCTCAACTTGCGTGCCGTACATCATGGTCGCGTTGGCATGGTAGTCGGGCCCCTCGTACATCTGCAGGAAGAGCGGCACGGTTTCGCGTCCCGCGGCGATGACTGGAGGCAAGCCAAACAGCGCCTGCATCTGCTGATAAATGCGCGAGTACCAGAGGAGAACCTTCTGCCCATCCGGGCCGACCCACCACATGGGCGAATGCTCGTTGAGACGGCCCTGCAGCAGCACCGGAGCCCGGTAGTTATTACTTCCGCCAGCCAGGTAGTGGACTCCGGCAGAGGCCAGGATGGAGGCATAGGACCAGGAGTACGAAGGAACGTCCGTGATGTTGGCGTAGTCAAAAGGTGTGCCGTGCTCACGTGCGAGGTCGGCACTCGGATAGAGCGAGCGGATCAGGGTCTCCGTGGTCGGAATTCCGGTTAGCAGATTGAAGTATTGAGCGGGGACAAATAGCTTCTTGTCCTCGATTGCGTGCATGGCACGCTCTTTCTGCGCCGCGGAACGTGTCGCCAGAAACTGCTCCAGGTCCCACTCTCCGTCCAGGCTGAAACGGAAATCTGGATTCTTCGCCAACATGTCCATGGCTTCGTCGATCGTGCGTGCCTGGATCGCAGAGATCTTGGCCTGGTAATCGGAGTAGCCCACGTCGACATGAATGTGCGGGACAATGTAGATGGTCCATTTCTTAGCGGGACTGATGGATTGGTCGAAGTGTTCCGTGTGGCCGGCGACGGGCATGACGAGACGTGCCATGCTTCCGGCTGGGAAATCGCCGACCGCGAACTCGATTTTTTCTTCGCCGAAATCGAAGTCGCTCTTCACGCCGGCTGTGTAAGTGCGGCCAGCGACGGTGAGGTCCGCCTTGGTTCCGGGGGCAATGCGGCCGACGTGACGGACAAATGCATCTACGGTTTCGAGCAAATCGCCTTTCTGCTGCTGGTAGAAGACCGTGGGGTCAATCTGCGCCGAGACAAGCCGTGAGCTGGATGAGCCGATGCTCGCGAGCGCGATGGCGTCGTACACCAGGCCCGCGTCGGGAACGTGCTCCGGTGCCTCTTCAACCATCTGCAATGTGATGCGGTTGGTTCCTTTTTTCAGGTAGCTCGCCGGAAATTCAAATTCGACGTCGGCGCTGGAATACGCGGGGTAGAAACAGTCTCCCTGGTCTCCGTTGCTGTAGTCGAGTCTGGGATGCAGGGGAAACGCGCCAAGCTTTCCATTGATATCGACCTGGAGATGCGGGACGCTGGCGGACTCAACCAGCAGCGCGACATGCAGCCGATATCGTCCGGCCGGAGCGTCTGCAAGCGAAAATTCGATGGCACGGGGTGCGGCGGCAAGTCCAGTCGAGCCGGGTTTGGTCTGCGATGGTTGCAGCGCCGGTTGCCAGCCATACCAATCCTTTGCAGGATTGCTTTGAGAGATGACGAAGTCGACGTTTTTCTTGGGCTCACCGGAGGCGAACTCCGCCGAGGAGCGGTCGAATTTGCCAATCTGAAAGATGACGGTCTGCACATGATCCGCCGCCAAGGAGAAAGACGAGACCGCAGAGAGCAAGAAGCAAAACAGTGCTGAAATAAGAGATTTTTTCAAGCCGAACTTCATCTCAACGCTCCTTCGTGAGGGCAACTGACCGATCGTTCATCACACGAACCTCGCGTAGCGCGAAAAGCTTTGCGCGGAGGGCCCGGAACACGCGATGAGCGAGAAATGCTTTCAGCGCACCACCATATCACCTGATGGTGAGGGGGCGCTTTACCGGTGGAATCGCGAAACGAGGTAGAGAAGGACGGAGACGACGATGCTGATGAGGATGCACGTTCCGAGCGGGAAGTAAACTGAGACGTGCCTGCCCTTGTAAACGAAATCGCCCGGCATTCGCCCAAGGGGAAGGCCCATGCGCCCGGCAAATAGAAGAATTGCGCCGATGAGGGCGATCAGAAGCCCGAGACCCAGAAGAGCTTTTCCGAGTTCGCTCATAGGCAGCCTTGGGGTGGCTTTCTCGGCTAGGATACAAGGAACAGGCGATGCCGATAAAGCGGCCCCGCGCCCATGCGAAAGGAGGCTTGATGCGGATTGTTTCGTTGATCGCGGGTGTTGCGTGTCTCTTCATCGCCCTGCTCGACGCCTTTGAAACCATCATCCTGCCGCGCCGGGCCTCGGGGCGCTTCAGGCTGACGCGAATTTTCTACATCCTCACCTGGAAACCATGGGCATTTTTTGCGCAGCGGCTGCATAACCCGCGAAAACAGGAGACCGCTTTCAGCTTTTACGGGCCGATGTCGCTCATTCTGCTGCTCGCCGTCTGGGCGGGTGCGATGGTGCTTGGTTACGCCCTGATCTTTTATTCGATGGGCAGCCCGTTCAACGACGCAGGCGGGTCTCGAGGTTTTGCCTCGGACGCTTATGCCAGCGGGACCACGATCTTTACCCTTGGTCTTGGCGATGTGACGCCGTTGGGGGCAGGCGCACGTGCGCTCATTATTCTTGAGGCAGGAACAGGGCTGGGCCTGCTGGCCCTGGTGATGGGTTATTTTCCCGTTCTCTATGGGGCGTTTTCGCGGCGCGAAGTGAGTATTGCGTTGCTTGACGCGCGCGCCGGATCGCCGCCGACGGCGGCCGAGCTGATGCGGCGCCATGCCTTTCACGGCGCGGAACAGGCCCTTACGCATTTGCTGGAGGAGTGGGAGCGCTGGTCCGCCGAACTGCTGGAGAGCCACATTTCGTATCCGCTGCTGTGCTATTTCCGCTCGCAACATAACAACCAGAGCTGGATCAGCGCGCTGACTTCGATTTTGGATACTTCAGCGCTGCTGATTGCCGGCGTGCGCGGACATGAAGCACGCCAGGCACAACTGACCTTTGCCATGGCACGTCATGCACTTGTCGATCTGGCGCAGATTTTCTCCCTCGCTCCGCTCAACAGCGCAGCAGACCGGCTGCCTTTGGAGCGCTACGACCAGTTGTACAAACTACTCTGCGAAAGCGGCGTGAGCGTTTGCCGGGACGGCCACTCATTCGAACGGCTTCGCGAGATGCGGGTGCTCTACGAGGGATACGCCGAGGCGCTGAGCCGCCATCTCCGCATGCCATTACCGCCGTGGATTGCGGAGCATCCCCGCAAGGATAACTGGCTGGCTGTCGCCAAATTGCGGGCACGCACTGAGGCGGCCGATGGGACCGCGTCTGAACAGGCTCAGGGCGATTCCGCCAGGATCATTGCGGCCGTAGAGCACCACCACGAGTTTTGAGGAGAAACGGCCGGCCGTCGGGCCTAATCCGACGCTGCTGAAGCCGTCGCGAGCCTGCGGCGGGCTAACGGAGCGGCCGTCAGCCAGTAGAGGACTGGTCCGAGAAGGGCAACGCCGACCGCGAAGGCGAGCGCGGAAACGGAGCCCATGAGCTTTTCGCCGCGCGACGCGTAAAGCGCATAGCCAATGAGCGCTGTTGGGCCCACCGCAAGGGCACTCGCAAAGGCAAGGTTCCCCGCCTTGAATGGGCGATCGAGGTTGGGCTCGCGAATGCGCAGCACAATGAGGGCGACGAACTCAAGCAGAAGGCTTGATCCATACAGAATAAGGTCAATGGAGATGAGCCGCTCAAACGGCAGGTTCAGCGCCAGCGCCCAGCCGAGCCCGCAGATAATCACGCTGACCCAGGGCACGCCTCGGCTGTTTCGCCGTGCCACGAAGCGTGGAAGCATGCCGTCTTCTGCCATGGCCATGGGCAGCCGCGTGTAACTCATCATGAGCGCATTAAACATGCCGATGCCGCAGATAATTCCGCCGGCTACCACGGCATACCCGAGCCAGGTGCCGCCTATTCTGCCGGCTGCCGTCATCCAGTCACCGGTCGTGAAGCTGTCTACGGAAAGACCAGCCAAGGCCATCGCCAGAAGAGGAAGAATATAAGTGACGGCCGCAAGGGCCGCGGCCGCGACCATGGCGCGCGGATAGTTCTGCTGAGGATTTTCCACTTCCTGGGCAACCGTGGATGCGTTGTCCCAGCCCATGTAATTCCACATTGCCACCAGAACGGCGGTCGACAGAGCTGCCTCGGAGCCATTTTGACTCCATTGCACGACCGGATGGCTCGCAAATCCGCGCCACACCCCGAGCGCTACGAAAACCGCGAACGGCGACAGGAGCAGAATGAACAGGCCGATGGACCCTTCGCCGACAGCGGGCGCGCCTCTCAGGTTCCACAAACAACAGACGGCAACAACGGCGAGTGACCACGCGTAGCCATGCCAACCCGCGGTAAGGGCGGGGCTGAATCGTCCCAGGTAAAGAACAAAGAGAGCCGGATAGATGGCCATGTCAAAAACGCTTGCGGAGAGCGACAGCCAACTCTCCTGGTATCCCCAGAAAGGCCCAAGGGCGCGCCTGACCCAGATGTAGAAGCCGCCCTCGGCGGGAATGGCACTGGCCAGTTCGCCGATCATCAGCGCAGTAGGCAGGCTCCAGATGAGGGGTAGCACAATCAGGATGACGATTGCTTTGGCGAAGCCAGCGCCGCCGAGAATGTCCTCAATCCCGTACGGTCCGCCGGACACCATAAAGTAGGTGGCGGCAATCAGCGGCACAAGGCGCAGCTTGCGCCGTGGCGAATTGGGGATAAGGAACATAAGAGTGAATCTAACAACTTTTGGCTGCGACCAAAAGGGGCAGGGGCATTTTCATTGGACGGAATTCGCAGTGATACGCAAGCTCATGTGGAAAGACCGCTTCCTGACGCGGAGTCCTCTGTTGTATGAGCAATGCGCGTTGAAGATGGGCTTCCGGTATAATCCTTGCAAGCCGGAGAGATGGCCGAGTGGCTGAAGGCGGCGGTTTGCTAAACCGTTGTACGGTCAAAAGCTGTACCGGGGGTTCGAATCCCCCTCTCTCCGCCA
>DATKPJ010000108.1:0-73967 GCA_035524195.1 Occallatibacter sp. | reverse complement strand
GACGCCCGATACCCATGGCTATCTACCTTCCCGCATCCGCTGAAGAACAGGACATCTCGCTTGACGAGCTGACTCCGCGCGAGATCGTCGCCGAGCTCGACAAGCACGTCGTTGGTCAAAGAGCTGCCAAGCGCGCCGTCGCCATCGCCCTGCGCAATCGCCAGCGCCGACAGAAGCTTCCTCCCGATCTCGCCGACGATATCATGCCCAAAAACATCATCATGATTGGCCCCACGGGCGTGGGCAAAACCGAGATCGCGCGCCGCCTTGCCAAGCTCACCAACTCGCCGTTCCTCAAGGTCGAAGCGTCGAAATTCACTGAGGTGGGCTACGTCGGCCGCGACGTCGAATCCATGATCCGCGACCTTGTCGAAATTGCCATCGACATGGTGCGCGAAGAGCGCCTTGAAGAAGTGGAAGACCGCGCCGAGATGAACGCAGAGGAACGTCTGCTCGACGTCCTGCTGCCGCCACCGCCGACGTCGCCGCAGGCCTCCGACACATCTCATACGCTCCCCGCTTCCGACAGCAGCCAGCGTTCCCGCGAAAAACTTCGCCAGCAGTTCCGCGAGGGCAAGCTCGACGACCGCATGATCGAGCTCGATGTGCGCGAGCGCGGCAACCCCCAGTTCGGCATCATCTCCAACCAGAACCTTGAGGACATCGAGATGAACCTCAAGGACATGCTGCCCAACATCTTTGGTGGCAGCACCAAGAAACGCAAAATGAAGGTCGCCGACGCCTTTGACTACCTGGTCCAGGAAGAGGAAGGCCGCCTCATCGACATGGACCAGGTGAATCGCATCGCCACCGAGCGTGTCGAATCCAGCGGGATCATCTTCTTGGATGAGATCGACAAGATCGCCGGTCGCGAAGGCGGCCATGGGCCGGATGTTTCGCGAGAGGGAGTGCAGCGCGACATCCTCCCCATCGTTGAAGGCACCACTGTCAACACGCGCTACGGCATGGTCCGCACCGACCACATCCTCTTCATCGCTGCCGGCGCCTTCCACGTCTCCAAGCCCAGCGACCTCATCCCCGAACTGCAAGGCCGCTTTCCCCTCCGCGTCGAATTGAAGTCGCTCACCGTCGACGATTTTCTGCGCATCCTCACCGAGCCCAAATCGTCGCTGACCAAGCAGTACACCGCCCTGCTTGAAACCGAAGGCGTCCGCCTCGAATTCGCGCCCGAGGCTTTGCGCGAGATGGCCGAGTTCGCCTTCAAGGTCAATGAGTCCACTGAGAACATCGGCGCCCGCCGCTTGCATACCATCATGGAGCGCGTCCTCGAAGACGTCAGCTTCCTTGCGCCCGACGTGGTCCGACGCGACGCCGACAGCGAAAAGGCCGCCGCGCTGAGCGAGGCTATCAAGAACGAATCCACCACGCCCCTGCCCTATGCCGAGCGCATGACCGCCTCCGGCCCCGAAAAGGTTTTTACCATCACGTCGGATTATGTGAAATCCATGGTCGCCACCATCGTGAAGGATCAGGACCTCAGCCGCTACATCCTCTAGAGGAAAGAGCTGTGCCCATCTGATACCTCTTGTTCAGTTCTCCGCCCTCTGCTATTTTCATCTCGTACCTCGGCAGTCCGCGGCCTTGCAGCGAATCAGCGGGCTCTACCTGCACTCTCCTGCTTCTGAGGGAATGCGGCGGAGGCGTTCAGGAGCGCACTGGGAAGAGTGCGCCTGCGCCGCCACCCTTCCCTCGACTCCACGCAAATCACTCCGAAGGAGAATGCACCATGAACCAGTCCGCGAATCACCACAAAATCAATTACATCGAATTCGCCTCGACCGACCTCGATCGCGCCAAGAAGTTCTACTCCACCGTCTTCGGCTGGAGCTTCATCGACTATGGTCCCGACTACGCCAGCTTCACTGCGGCCTCGGCCGGCATCGACGGCGGCTTCTACCGCGTTCCAACCGCGCCCGAGCCGGCAAAAACCGCACCCCTCATCGTCCTCTATTCTCAGGACCTCAAAGCCACCGAAGCCTCGATCCTCGCCGCTGGCGGCGAAATCGTAGTTCCCACCTTCGAATTTCCCGGCGGCCGCCGCTTCCACTTCAGCGATGGCGCAGGCAACATCCTCGCCGTCTGGTCCGAGTAGTTTTCTGGCCGTTTGATCATGCACGAAAACGGGTGCCCCGGGTCTCAATTCTGAGACCTGGGAAAGCACGAACCTCGATTGTGCTCGGAAAACGCGAAGTGCGTCTGCCGCACCGCAGGTGCCTAATTCACCATCGGCGGCAGCGCCTTGCGCCGGGCCAGTTCTTCCCGAACCAGCGTGAGCCCAAGAATGCACCGCTCAAACCAGTCAGACAGCCGGGCAAACAGAGGCGCCTCCAGTTCGTACTCGAATAGGTTGAATTGGCTCACGATGAAGTAGCTTTCCTTGCCCGTGCGGATCAGTTCCGGCAAGCTCGGGCGCGGGCCGCGGCCCCGGTGTCCCGGCATCATGGCTTCTGGATACATGCCGCCCACAAACAACGCATAGTCGCCAATATATTTGCGCACCGAGCGCTCGGCATCGAACGAAGGCGCCGTGCCGTTCACGGGATCGGCCGCTGCTACCATCGTTTCGAGTTCTTCAATCGGGCGGCCGCGCAGGTCGCGCATCTTATATAAATTTTTTGCTTCAGAGAATTCGCACAGCAGGTGCGCCACATACCCGGTCACATCAGGATCGTTCAGTCCCAGCCTGCCCTCATAGCTGTTGCGCACTGCCTGCTGAAAGAATGGCTCCAGCGGATGATCATCTGACCCCATGCAACCTCCGTTGGCCACGAGCCAAATCTGCGCGCGCAGCCGGTTTGCTTTGCAGCTTGGCCGGGATACGCCGCACGTGCTCTGGGGAAGCCCAGCCACTGCCTGTTTACATTGCTTTGACAATCAGATTACTCGAAATGTTGTGCTTGCCAAGAGGGGGGCCTAACTTTTCTGGCACTGCGGTGCCGCGAGTGCAAATCAGATTTACATCGCAAGGCAACGCCCTGGGTGACTGCCTTTCAGGCAACCTTTCACGCTATGCTCAAGATCCGTTCTCTTAAGCTTCCGCCGGCGGCTGCGCTTTGACGGCAGCCAGCTCTTTCCGGATGAGCGAGAGGCCCAGTACGCATCGCTCAAACTGCTCCGAGAGACGCGCGAAGAGCGGCGCTTCTCTCTCGTACTCATATACATCGAACTGGCTCACCACAAAGTAACTCTCCTTGCCAATTCGAATGAGCTCTTCCAGCATGGCGCGATCACCCGCTGAAACCGCTTCTCCCTCTTCCGCCGTATCCAGACAAAGGCCCCCAATAAAAAGTGTGCTGTCGCCGATGTATTTGCGCATCGCGCGCTCCGTCTCGAACGAGTGGGCCGTACCGTTGACAGGATCGGAATCCCGCACCATTTGCTCAAAAGCTTCAATCGTGTGCGCCGTCGCTTCGTGCAGCTTCGACAGGTTCCTCGGTTCTGAGAATTCGCACAGCATGCGCGCCACGTAGAGCGTCAACTCGGGATCGTTGAGCCCCAGCTTACCCTCGTAGCTGTTCCGAACTGCCTGATAAAAGAATGATTCGAGCGGATGAGCCTCTGTCTGCATATACACCTCCACTGACCGCGCATGAAGCGGGGTTATAGCTTAAGCCCCCTGCAACGTGCGCAGCCCGAAGCTCATGCCCGGTCACCGCATATTTACTTGCTCGATGTACCACTGAGTGTACAGGCAATGCCGCGTTTGTGAGTGATGTAAATCACTACATCGGTGGGAATCAAGGGCGAAATTCCCTTATGTCATCCAAAAGTAAAGGGCAGCCGCATCAGGCTGCCCCTTACTTTTGTCATGCTTCATCATTTTTAAGCGCCACGCATGTCGAGATCAGCGAAGCACGTTCCTTTGATCGCTGTCTACACCGTCGTAGGTGTGCGCGATTCCAGTTCGGCCAGCCGCTTCGCAAGCAGCTTTTCCAGATTCTCCAGTGCGGCCGAGAAACCCTCGATGCCTTCCTTCAGTTTGTCATGGGCCATGCGATCCGCGGCGTGCATGCGATCGAAGGTCTCCTTGTCCACGTGGATTCTTTCGATCTGCATTGTCTTTGCCTTTTCTGGATCCAGCTTCCGTGGCAGATTGCCTTGGGTTGACTCCAGTTCCCCCAGAAGTTGCGGAGAAATCGTCAGCAGGTCGCATCCCGCCAGCTCCGTGATCTCTCCAATGTTGCGGAAGCTCGCCCCCATCACAACCGTCTTGTAGCCGAACTTCTTCAGGTAGTTGTAGATCGTCGTCACCGACTTCACGCCGGGATCGTCCGCGCCGTGAAAATCCTTGCCCGTGTCCTTCTTGTACCAGTCCAGAATGCGCCCCACGAATGGCGACATCAGCGTTGCGCCTGCATCCGCCACGGCAATCGCCTGGTGCAGCCCGAAGAGCAGCGTCAGGTTGCAGTGGATGCCTTCCTTCTCCAGCACTTCGGCGGCGCGAATGCCTTCCCACGTCGACGCAATCTTGATCAGTACATGATCTCGGCTCACACCAGCCTGGTCATATTGCGCAATCAGCTCGCGTGCCTGCTCAATCGTGGCGTGCGTGTCATACGAAAGCCGCGCGTCCACCTCGGTCGACACGCGCCCCGGAACAATAGCGAGAATCTTCTTCCCGAATGCGACGGCCAGCCTTTTGAATGCAAGGTTCGCAACATCCGGGTCTGTGGCGCTCTCGCCCAGCTCTTTTCGCGCGTCCATCAGCACCCCATCCACAATCGGCTGATACTGCGGCATCTGCGAAGCGGCCGTAATCAGCGAGGGATTGGTGGTCGCGTCGGTGGGATGGAACTTCTCCATCGCTTCCATATCACCGGTGTCGGCGACTACGGTCGTCATCTTGCGCAACTGTTCAAGCAAATTCTGCGGCATGATTTCCTCCTGGGGAAGGTGCGCTGGCAGCGCGTTCGGCTTTCAGTTTACAGCCGTTCCAGCGGAACATCTTTAAATTGTGCACCGCACCCTGCCTCTCTTTTTTGGATTCTCAGAATTGTCCGAGGTTGCATTTCTCTGCAAACTAAGCAGATTCCGCCCCAAACTCATTGCTCAGCACTTCCAACCCGTCAATCGACACCTCAACGCGATCCCCGGCCTTCAGCGGCCCCACACCCGCAGGCGTGCCGGTCAGAAGCAAGTCGCCCGGCTCAAGAGTAATGGCCGCAGTGATATACACAAGCAGCTCCGGAATCGAAAAGATGAAATCCTTGGTTGATCCATGCTGCTTCACTTCGCCGTTCACGCGAGTTTCCACGGTCAGCCCTTTTTCGGGATCGACCTCATCGCTCACAAATGGCCCCACCGGGCAAAAGGTGTCAAAGCCTTTTGCCCGCGTCCACTGCCCGTCCTTCTTTTGCAAGTCCCGCGCCGTGACATCGTTGGCGATCGTGTAGCCGCGCACATAACTCCGCCACGGCGCGCCCGGCCTCACTTTGCACGCGCGTTTTCCGATCACAAGCGCCAGTTCACCTTCGTAGTCCACCCGCTCCGAGGCTTTTGGCATCTGCACCATTTTTCCCGGCGCGAGCAGCGACGACGGCGGCTTGAAAAACAGCAGCGGCTCCGCTGGAACCTCATTCCCCAACTCCTTTGCATGGTCGCGATAGTTCCGCCCCACGCATACGATCTTCGATGGAGTCACCGGCGACAGCAGTGTGGCAGCGCTAAGGGGCATGGGCTCAAAATCGAACGCGGCGATTTCCGTCACCACGGCCTTCACCGCCTCGGCTCGGGCTCGCGCCAGATGAAAGGCCACATCTTCTTCCGGAGCCGCAGCCAGATCGACAATCCATGGCTCGCCGGCGCGCAGCTCCACCTTCCCGTAGAACGGCTGTTTCTCAAAAAGAAAACGGCAATATTTCATTGGAAATCTCCCGCCTTCCTGCCTCTGATCGCGACTCCTGATAAGGATGAGGATCTCCGAAGATCAGGAACTCGGAACCCTCTCCAGCGTCGCCGCTGACCGCGCGCTCTCATGCCCGCCCTGGTCAATCGCGCTCACAGCATAGGTGTACGTTTCTCCTGGCTTCACGTGATCATCGTGAAACGACGGTCCTGCCACAGGCTGCGCAGGCGAAATCCGCTCCCAGGGCCCGTCGCCTTCGCGGCGATACACGATGTAACCGGCGAGGTCCGGCTCGGTGTTCGGCTGCCAGCTTAAATCAATCGCCGGCGGACTGCCATCTTCGCCCGCTGTCGCCACCGCAGCCAGCCCTTTTGGCACCGCTGGAGGAAACACATCCAGCGCCTCCACGCGCACCGGCTGCGAAAACGCTCCATCCAGTTCGAGAGTCTGCCCTTCCGCTTCGATTTGCGCTACGCGCTGCGCTTTGTAGATGTAGGTATCGCCGAAATGAATGCTCCTGTCGATCGCCCCGCCCGATTGCGACCCGTCTTCGACAATCAGATTCTGCTCTGCCGATTCAGGCGCCTCGCCCAACACTTGTTTCTTCGGCTTGACTGCCGGTGGGTTCTCGAGCGTACGCTGCAGCCTCACAGCTGCCTTTTCATTGTCTGGCGTCCAGTGCAGCACTACGCCCGCCTTTTGCACCTCTGCCGTGAATCCGGCAACCGGAGCGGGAGCTTCGCCCCCCGGCACCAGCGCGGCATTCGACAATCCCGCCGAGCGTCCCTTGCGGTTCTTCAGTTCCACAAAGTACCGCAGCACGCGCGGATCTCCCGACGCCAGCGTGGCCGATAGATTCTCAGAGTAGGAACCGGCAACACCGGGCGCGAACGACACCGTGCCGACCGGGTCGCACACGCTTGCATCCTCTTTCCGGCAGACAACCACCTTGACGTTGCCTTTTAACAGGAGCTTGTCAGTGTTTCTCTTCGGCATGGTCCAGCTGAGCGAGACCTGGTTTCCGTTGCGCACCGCGGCGAGGTCCGTTACGCGGTCGGGCAAATTCAGCGAAGGGGGTAGCGGCGCACCCTGCGTCCCGCAGCCCGCCAGCATCGCGGCCAGGGCGCACACCAGTGACGAACCCACCCAGCGTTCTCGTGTAACCATTGCCTCTCAGTCTACTGGACCCGCGAAGCTGCATCCTTGACCTTGCCAGGCGCCTTCGCTCCTTATTCCACGCGCAGAGCCTGCATGGGATTCAGCTTCGAAGCGCGCACCGCCGGGAGCCACACCGCGAGCAATGCCACCGCGCTCAGAATCATCGGCACCGATACAAAGACCATCGGATCCCAGCTCTTCACGCCAAACAAAAACTTCGCCAGAAACCGCGTCAGCCCGAATGCCGTACCAATGCCCACCGCCACGCCGACCAGCGTCAGCCGCATGCCGTGCCACACCACCAGCTTGCGAATCGCTCCACGATCCGCGCCCAGCGCCATGCGCACGCCCATCTCCTGCGTGCGCTGCTCCACCGAGTACGCCATCAGCCCATAAATCCCGATCGCCGCCAGCACCAGCGCCACGCCGCCAAAAATCGACAGCAGCATCATGTTGAAGTTCTCCCGCGCCGTCGACAATCCCACCACTTCATCCATCGTCCTTATATGTGCCACTGGAAATCCTCCGCTGGCTTGCCGAAGCTGTTCCACAATCTGCGTTTGAAGCTGCCGCGGGTCGCCGGTCGTCTTCACCACCCATCGCATCGGCACAAACGACGCATTCAGCTTCGTCAGCCCGTCCGTGACTTGCGCATCCGGAACGATCAGCAGTGGCCCCGGATCGCGGCTCAGCCCGCCCTCGTGCGTATCGCCCACCACGCCTACAATCAGCCGCGGCGGCTCTTCAAACTCCGGCCCCACACCCTTTCCAATCTGAATCTGCTGCCCGATCGGGTTCTGCCCCGGAAAATACTTCTTCGCCAGCGTCTCGTTGATGATCAGTACCCCTGGAGCCGCAGCCGTATCCTGGTTCGTAAACTCGCGCCCGCGCAGCACCGGAATCTTGAAAAGCTTGAAGTAGTCAGGCGACGCATTCATCCACCCCGCGCCGACCGTCAGTCTCTTCGCCGGGTCCGCCGCCCTGCCGATAATCGTGAATGGCAGTCCGAACTGTCCTTCAATGGGCAAACAGCACGTCGTCGCCGCGTCCTCCACTCCCGGAATCGCTTTGAGCCGATCCCTCCCATCGCGCGAAAGTTGTGCCACTCCCGCGGTTTTCTCAAAGCGCTCGCCGGTCAGCGACATCTCCATCGTGAGCACGTTGTGCGGATCAAATCCCGGATTCACCTGGTGCAGTGCCACAAAGGTCCTGATCAGCAGCGCCGCGCCAATCAGAAGCACTAGCGCCAGAGACACCTCGCTGATCACCAGTAATGCGCGCGCCTTCCCTTGCCGGAACCCTGTGCCCGAGCGATTGCTGCTCTCCTTCAACGACGAGTTCAAATCGGTGCGCGAAGCAGCAAACGCCGGAAACAGCCCGAATACAATCCCTGTCAGCAGCGAAACACCCAGCGTAAAGGCGAGCACGCGCCAATCCACCCCCACTGCGCTCCCGTTCTCGCCGATGCGCGGCAGCCCCACCGGACTGATCGCCAGCAGTGCGCGCACGCCCGCATAGCCCAGGATCAACCCAAGAACGCCGCCGGTTACAGCCAGCAGAACGCTCTCCGTCAGCAGTTGCCGCACAATCCGCGCGCGGCTCGCTCCCAGCGCCGACCTGATCGCGAACTCGCGCTTTCGTCCCGTCGCCCGCACCAGAAGCAGATTTGCCACGTTCGCGCACGCAATCAGCAGCACCAGCGCCACCGCGCCCAGCAGCACCAGCAGCGAGGTCCGTACGTCGTTCACAATCGAGTCGCGCAGCCGCTCCACTGCGAATCCGCCCTTCGGATCCGACTCGGGATAAAGCCGATGAAATTCCGCATACGCCAGCTTCATCTGCGCATTGGCCTGCTCCAGCGTCACCCCCGGCTTCAGCATCCCCGCGGCCTGAAAGAAGTGCCCCTGGTTGGTGCTGTTGGGTTCAAATTGAAACGGCACATACAGCTCCGCTTCGGGATCAGAACGAAAATCCTTTCCCAGCACGCCAACGATCGTGTAGGGCTGGTTGCCCAGCGAAAGCGTCTTGCCAACCACGTTCGCGTCGCCGCCGAACCGTCGCTGCCACAATCCGTAGCTCAACACCACCACGTTGCCGCCGTTGGGCGAGTCTTCCTGCTTCGTGAACGTGCGCCCCAGCATCACTGGCGCACCGAAGACGCGAAAATACCCCTCCGTCACATGGATCCCGTGCACCAGTTCCGGTCGCCCGCCCGTAATGTTGAACCCCGGTCCCTCAAAATCGTACGCCGCCACATCCTTGAAGATGCTCGTTTGCCGCTCGTATACGTGAAACTTCGGAATCGATGCAATCGGCGCATTGCCGACTTGCCCGCTCAGCTCGATCTCCACAATCCGGTCCGCGTCGGGATAACCAAGCGGCTTGAGCAGCACAGCATTCACCACCGTAAAAATCGCCGTGTTGGCGCCAATGCCCAAAGCCAGCGCCGACACCGCCGCAATCGTAAATCCGGGACTCTTGATAAAAAGGTGCAGCGAGTGCTTGACGTCATTCCACAACTCAGCCACGGGCGCGCTCCGATCTCCGATTTTTCAGTTCCCGATTTTTGCCGCGACGCGACGATGCGGCGAAAGGATTGGATGTTGAACCTGCTGCTGATATTGAAACGTCTGAACCGGCCCTTCGGTTTACAAATGAATTCATTTCCTTTGAAAACCCGGTTCTGTCTCCAGTAGACGCCCCGCCTCATCAACCGTAATCACTCGACTCCCGTCAATCCCCAGATGTCCGGGTGCCCCACCTTGCGCGTCCCTGGCCGCAACGACGGGAAACAACAGCCTCCGGACCTGATTGGGCCTCTTCTCCCAGCCCGCGTGTCGTATCCTTGCCTACGACCCCGAAAGGACCGGCCTGTGCTCATCTTCGCCTCGATCCTTGCCATCTTCGTCTACGGCATGATTGCTGCCATGCTCGGCACCATCCTGCCCGACCTCTCCGAGCGCTTCCACCTCACCCCCTCGCAGAACGGCACCATCGCCTTCGCGCAGGCGCTCGGCCTCATGATCGCCTCCGTCGGCGTCGGCCCGCTCCTCGATACATCGGGCGACAAGGCCGGACTCGTTCTGGGTCTCGTCTTGATCGGCGCGGCCCTCTTCGCCCTGCCCAAATCCCGCGGCTACGGCTCCATCGTCCTTCTACTCTTTCTTCTCGGAGTCGGCGGCGGCATCGTGGTCACCGGCGCCAACGCGCTTGTCAGCGCGTCATCTCCTGAACATCGCGCCACCGCGCTCAACCTCGTCAACCTTTTCTTCGGGCTCGGCGGTCTCGCCACACCCTTCATCTCTGCCAATCTCTTCAAGCGCAACTGGGTCCGCCTCTGCTACACCGTCGCCTCGCTCACCCTCGTCACCCTCGCGGTGCAGATCGTCACTCACATGCCCGCCCCCGCCGGCAGTGCCGTCTTCATCGCCGCTGACGCGGGACACGTCCTCGGCCGTCCCCTCCTGTTCCTGCTCGGCTTCCTCCTCTTTCTTTACGTCGCCTGCGAGGTCGGCGTGTGGAATTGGCTTCCGCGCCATCTCATCGCCCAGGGCATCCCCGAGTCACGCGCCCTCAATATCCTCTCTCTCGGATTCGCTCTCGGCCTCCTCATCGGCCGCGTCGGGGCGTCGCAGATCCTCATCAACGTGCCCGCCATCCAGGTCACTCTCGCAGCCTCCATCGCCATGGCGGTCACAACCTTTCTCATGCTGCGCACCAACAAACCCGCCGCAGCCGCCGCCCTCGTCTTCATTGCCGGATTGGCCATGGCTCCCGTCTTTCCCACCACCCTCGCCATCGTCGGCAGCTCATTTCCGCGCATGACCGGAACCGCCATCGGATTCGCCATTACCTGCGGATGGGCCGGACTCGCTGTCAGCTCCCGCATCATCGGCTCCATCGCGGGTGGCGATCCCCTGCGCCTCAAAAAAGCGCTCCTCCTCATTCCCGGAATGTCGGTCCTCATGATCGCCGTCAACCTCGCCATCATGTCCGCGATGCGCTAGAGCAAGACGACTCGGCATTTGTTTGACGGATCTTGTCTTCAGCTTTTAAGGGAGCACGCATCCCCATCTCTCAGCTTGGGTCTGCCGTTTTTTTCGCCAAAGCGCGCACAATAGAAATGGAGGATATTCCGCCTCGCCGGGATACCCTCTTTGCCCTACAGGGCAGGTCTCAAGCCCGGGTTCGTAACCCGCTCGACCCCGGGGCACGCCGTTGAACCGGACAGGCCTCCCTGTGCGAATTCGGCGTGACCAGCCGAAGGAGTTGTCGCTAACCCCTTTGCCGAGAAATATTTGAAGATAAGTCATTTAATATCAAATATTTGAAGCAAGGCTCGCTGGCTAAACAACTGAAAGTAGGATATTTACACCCCGACCCCCCCGGGGGGGTGCCAGTGCCGGAATCCCGTTATTTCGACCCGGAGCGGCACGACGCCGAGGTTGCCAACCCGCCAGCATCTGGCCGGCTGCGCGAGTCGTCAAAGTTTGCGCAGCCGGGCACAGGCTTCGTCCAGGTCGTCATCCTTCTTGGCGAAGCAGAAGCGCAACAGCTCTTCGCCGCGTCCCGGCCGGAAGAACGCCGATCCGGCCACCGCGGCGACTCCCGTAGAGGCAAGCAGGTTGCGCGCCTTTTGCGCGGCGGTGTCTCCGGGCAGGTTTGTGGCCTTGGCCAGCACGTAGTAGGCGCCCGCCGGAATGCTCGGCTCCATGCCCGCGTCGCGCAGCGCGGAGAGGATGCGTTCGCGTTTCGACTGGTGGTCGGCGGCGAGCTGCGTATAGAAAGCGGGTGGAAGCTGTTCTAGCCCGGCGGCCGCGGCATGCTGAAAGGCCGAAGGCGCGCAGACAAACGTGAGGTCGTGGAAATAGGCCATGGCGCCCATCCACTTTGCCGGCGCGGTCACATACCCAAGCCGCCAGCCCGTCACCGAAAACGTTTTTGAAAATCCCGACATCACGATCGTCCGCTCGCGCATGTCTTCAAGAGTCGCAGGACAGATGTGCTTCGTTCCGTCGTAGACAAAGTATTCGTAAATCTCATCCGTGAATAGGAAGAGATCGTGCTCGCGGCACGCATCGGCGATGGCTTCAATCTCGGCCCGCGAGAAGACCTTCCCGCTGGGATTCGCGGGCGTGTTGAGAAGGATGGCGCGCGTCTTGGTCGTGATGGCCGCATGCAGAGCATCCACATCGAGTGTCCAGTCAGGCTCCGCCAGCGAAACGAGCACGGGCCGGATGCGCATGGAGTTAAGCGTGGCCACGTGATAGCCATAAAACGGCTCAAACAGGAGGACTTCATCACCAGGATTGAGCAGTGCCATACAAGCGGCGTGCAGTCCGCCTGTCGCGCCGCTTGCGACCAGGACTTCGGTTTCCGCGTCGTAGTTGAGGCCGTAGTCGCGCTGCTGCTTCTGGGCGATGGCATTGCGCAGGCGCGTGATGCCGTCGAGACGCGTATAGATGTTGTGGCCGGCGTGGATGGCGGCGTGCGCTTCGGCTTCGACCGGCGCAGGAACCGGCGTGTCGCAGACTCCTTGCGCAAGGTTGATGCCGCCGATGCGGTCGCACTCGGTGGTCATGGCACGGATCTCGGACTGCATGACACCGGGAGCGAGCTCGCTGAGGTGGAGTCGCGAGGCGACGGCAGGGCGTGGTGTGAGAATTGGGGCCATCGGGGAAGCGTTCCTTATGGAAACATCTTACGCGAGGTGACAACAGGGACCCTAGTCAATGGTCAGAGTGCAGCGGCGTAAAATCCAGTTGGTATGCATGAGCTGTCCATCGTGATGAGCGTGGTGGAGCAGGTGACGGAAACGCTGACGGCGCGGCCCGAACTGCTTTCTGACGGTGCGCGGGTGAAGGAAGTCCGCCTGCGTGTGGGGGCCCTGGCAGCGGTGGTCGAGGATTCACTGCAGTTCTGCTATGGCATTGCATCGGAAGGAACAGCGCTCGCGGGTTCGGCACTGGTGATCCGTCTGCTGCCTGTGGTGATGCACTGCGCGCGGTGCGATGCGGATGTGGAACTGGAGACGGTGCAGAGCTTTCGCTGTCCCAGGTGCGGTGAACCGATGGGCGATCTGCGGCAGGGGCGGGAACTGGAAATTGAGTCAATTGAGATTGAGGACGCGGAAGAGGCGGTGAAGGAATGACCACGCGCATTGTGGAACTGCGGCAGGGGATCCTGAAGAAGAATGACGAACTGGCGCGCGGTCTGCGGAAGCAATTCACGGCGGCGGGCGTGCTGGTGCTGAACCTGGTGTCGAGCCCGGGCACGGGGAAGACGGCTTTTCTTGAGCGGACGCTGCGCACGTTGCGCCAAAGCGGAGCAAAGGCGGCGGCGCTCGTGGGCGATCTTGAGACAGACAACGACGCGCGGCGGCTGGCGGCGAGCGGTGTGCCGGTGCGCCAAATCAACACCCACGGCATTTGTCACCTCGAGGCGGAAATGGTGGGCAAGCACCTGGAGGGTTGGGAACTGGGCGCGTTGGACTATCTCTTTATAGAGAATGTGGGGAACCTGGTTTGCCCGTCGAGCTACGACCTGGGCGAGAAGATTCGCGTGGCCCTGCTGAGCGTGACCGAGGGCGAAGACAAGCCGCTGAAGTACCCTACGCTGTTCAACTCGGCCGATGCGGCGGTGATCACGAAGATGGATATCGCAGAGGCGGTGGAGTTTGACCGCGAGACAGCGCTCAGGAACATCAACGAGATTCGGCCGGGGATACGAATCTTTGAGACCAGTGCAAAGGCGGGCACAGGGATGACAGAGTGGACGGACTACCTAAAGGAGCAGCGGGGCCAGCGGAGTTAGTTGATTTCGCGTTTTGCCGTCGAGGTTTGGGGCTCGAAATCTCTCGCCGTTGCTGCAAATACAAAGACGCGGCATGGCGGGGGCGCCTTGGCGGAGTTTGGCAGGTGGGAGATGAAAGGCGAAAAGACACGTGGCGAAGCAGGTGTTGAAGCGGTCGAGGCCTACTTGCGCAAAGTTCCTGAACCGGCACAGACCACGCTGCGCAGAGTGCGCGCCATGATCAAAACTGCGGCGCCGAAGGAAGCTACTGAGCAGTTGAGTTACGGCATCCCGGCGTTCCGCTACAAGGGCGCGCTGGTGGCGTATGCCGCGTTCAAGGAGCATTGCAGCTTTTTCCCCATGCAGGCCTCACTGATCGACGAAATGAAAGACGAACTGAAGGGATATCGGACATCAAAGGGGACGCTGCAATTTGCGATCGACAAGCCATTGCCGTCGGCGCTCGTGAAGAAAATGGTGAGGGCGCGAGTTGCCGAGAACGAGAGGAGGAAAGATCGCCGATCCTGATCTTGACTGCATTGATCGGAGCGGGCGCGCGGCCCCGATTGCTATCCTTTTTCACGTACAAGTCAAGTGAATTGAATTTTTTACGAGAGAACCGAACCCTTCTTGCAGAGATTTATGGTGTACCCGGCTCATTTCAAGTACTAGAATTGGAGCCTGCTCAGCGCGCGGAGAGCGTATTCTCGTCATCTCGTCGGGATTGACGTACTTCGCTCCTGGCATACACGAACGACTGTATCCGCGATTCCCCATCGGAGAAAGTCATGGACTTCTACATCCATGCACGAAAAGACCGCATCTACGATTTGATTTGTACGCACTGTTTTGCGGTTGTCGCATCGACAAACGACTCGGCTTCGATCCGGGTGCCCGAGACACATCAATGCATCAGGCCCGTCCACGTATCCGCCTCAATTTCCACGGAGACCAATAGAAGCCAAGATCAAGGAGGTTTGAATAAGCCAGGGGCCCCCGGTCTGCTTCCATTTGCCAGGCCTTCTGCTTTTCTTATCGCAGCGGCGTTGTTGCTCTATGGGCTTCCCACGGTCCTCGAATTCCTGCTGATCCGTCAAGTCAACCCGGAACTTGTTGTGGTCGTGGTTGGTGACTTATTCGGCTGTGCCTTCATCGCCATCTTTTTCAAAAAGGTGTGGCTGGGGATTGCGCTTTATGCACTGATGAGTGGAATCGAAGCATCGGCGTATGGCCTGCATCTTTTGCCCAGGGGAACCCTGCCCTGGATTGCCGACGCGGTTCCAACCCTTGTTGTCCTTGGCCTGATCCAGAAGCTCATTCAGAAGCTGAGTCAATATGAAGGCTTGCAGGCGAGAAACAGCTTGTGACGACGAGCCGGGATGTGTTTCGCGATAAGATTCGGCTCCCAGCGCCAGCAACTAGTCGATGAAGTAGCCGATATCGGTGAGGACGCGCTCGCTGAGTTCCACGCCCAACAGCCTCGCTCCGATTGGGGCGTACAAGCTCCCTTCAAAGCGCTGCAGGACGGTTGCAGGCAAGTCCGTCTCCTTGCGCAGCAACTTCAGCAGCGTCGTGCTGTCGGTTGGACACTGGTAGTCGCCTGGCAAACCGCATGCCGGGCGGATCGTCAGCGAGAGGGGAATTGCTCCTCCGCCTGAGGGGGAATATCCGGAAGGCTGGGTGATGAGATTAACTCGCATGCCGGAATCGTGCCACTTGCATGCGGGACCCTCAATGGCGCGTACAGGTCAGGCAGATCACACATCGGTAGTCGTGCGATGCCGCGTTTTGGTGACTGGAATGAGGTACTTAAGTGTGCAAGTGCGTGGCGCCGGCTGCCCGGTGAACAAATTCCGAATCATGCACGCTTTTTCAACTCCGGGTACCAGCTGAAGATGATGCGCTGATCGTCGGCGCTCAACTGGCTGAGCCGGACTGGTTTGTCCTGCGGACGCGTGCCTTTCTGATTCAGTACGTTCATCAGGCTCCACTCGCGCTGTAGCCCTCGTGGCTCTTCGGCCTTCAGATCGTAGCGGGTAAAGTCGATGGCCATCGGAGGGTCGCTCTTCGTCCAATCCCAAAGCAGCGCCAGGCGGAATTCCCGGTTCATGAACCATTCGATTTCGAGGTTTTTTTCCGAGCCGGGCGCGCCGGTTCCCCTGGCATCAAAGCGGTAGTTGAGATGCTCGTTGTTCGGGTTGTGCTCGCGCCAGGCTAGGCCGAATGCGCCTTCGGTCATCACCTGCGTGTCGGGCCATCGATCACGTATGGCCTGTAGCCACCAGGCCAGGTCCTCGTCGTGGCCTAGCGATGTTTCCCAGATGGAAGTGACCCAGCCGAATCCGTTGAGGTCATGGCCGCGATCGAAGTGCATGGCTGTGGTAGCCATCATCTCCTTGCGGCCAACGGTGACTCCCAGGTCCCCCACTGTTTCAATCGGGCCGACTCCCTGACGGCTGTTGAAGCCGCCCTGAAAGCCTTCGCGGCGCGCGTTAAGAAAATCGCAGGTCCAGCCGTCGAGGCAGACGCAATCGATGAAGTCAGCTTTGCCCTGGGCGGGCTTCAGGTAGTGCTCGCGGCTCGGGTAGTAGGGATAGCAGATGCCTCCATCGCCGTCGCCGTTGTCGATGCCGTGCTGGCTCCAGATTTCGCCCTGGCAGACATGAATACCTTCTTCCTGGGCGAGAAGACGCTGGTTCTCGGCATCCATAAAGCCGGCCACAAGGCACTGCGGGCGATAGCCCCCGCCGACCATGGTTGTGATCATGCCGAGCGCTGTATGGATGGTTTCGCGGATGTGTTCGCGGGTGTCGTACATGGGGGCGAAGTAGCCACCGGGTATGAAGGTGATTTCGTCGCCGTACCGATCGTGATACGCGGCGAGTATCTTGCGCGCTTCCTGGTACTCCTTGCGGTTGTCGTGCAGGGCCAGCCAACTGATGGCCCATGTCATTTTGCCGTCGGGGCAGCCGCGTGCAAAGGCATCTCGGCGCGACTTGATGCGCTCGGGACGGTTGTCGGCGGACTCGTCCTGGCCGATGGAGCGCGTGGGGGTGACCTCAATCTGGTTCACGCGCACCACCGAAACATGAGTCAGAAAACGGCCGCGGAACGGCGAAAACGAATCAGCAAAAGCTGGAGAGACTCCAGCGCGTTCCAGAAGAATGAAAGATGCCGTGGAAGAGGCTGCCCGGCCGATGAATTTGCGCCGCGACCATTCGTCGGCGTCGCGATGTCGTTCGTTCTCTCGGATCATGGCAGGTTACCTCCCGGTTGGATTGCCGTTCTTCATTCTTGCAGACTCGAGAGACGAGGGGCAGAAGGCTTGTGCGTCCTCGGCGCATGGATCCTGATGCAGGCGCAAGTCAAGGGAGTTTTCATGTGATTCAAATCACCCTGTACGGCGCATCCAAGAGGGTATAAGGTATTTGCCATGTGTCTAGCGATCCCGGGAAAAGTCGAAGAGATTGTGACGGAAGGTGGCCTGCGCGTGGGCCGCGTGAACTTTGGCGGAGTGGTGAAACGTGTCTGCCTGGACTACGTTCCCGAGGTCGAAGTCGGCGACTATACGATTGTGCATGTTGGATTTGCGCTCTCGAAGATCGACCAGGAAAGCGCCGAAAAAACATTGGCGGTATTTGAACAGTTGGGCGCGCTGCAGGAAGAACTGGCGAGCGAAGAAGAACACTTCGAGCGGGCGGCGAAGGCCCGGCAGTCGCCATGTCCCGATGGGAGCTGCGAAGTGGAAGCTCCGAAGTCGGTCGTGGACTAAGGGTGGTTCTCTGTCCATGGTGCGGAGGCTGCGCGAGGATGGGCGCACAGCAGGAATCGTGCACTTCACTCAAGAGATGATTCAAAACGGTTCCGGGAGGTGAGCAAATGAGATACCTCACTGAATTTCGAAATGGCGAGATTGCTCAGCGCCTGGCGCGTGAGATTCACCAGGTGGCCACGCGGCCGTGGAAGATCATGGAAGTCTGCGGCGGGCAGACGCACTCGATTATCAAGAACGGGATTGATCAAATGCTGCCGTCGTGCATTGAGATGGTGCACGGACCGGGATGTCCGGTGTGCGTCACCCCCCTTGAACTGATTGACAAGGCGTTGGCGATTGCCGGTCAGCCGGGCGTGATCTTTTGCAGCTTTGGTGACATGTTGCGCGTGCCGGGTACCGAAGGCGACCTGTTCCAGGTGAAAGGCCGCGGCGGCGATGTGCGCGTGGTGTATTCGCCGCTGGATGCAGTGGACCTGGCTGTAAAAAATCCTGACAAGCAGGTCGTGTTCTTCGGCGTGGGTTTTGAGACGACGGCTCCTGCCAATGCCATGAGCGTGAACGTGGCCAAGCGCCGCGGTTTGAAGAATTTTTCGCTGCTGGTGTCGCACGTGCTGGTGCCGCCTGCAATTGCGGCAATCATGTCGTCGCCCGGAAACCAGGTACAAGCGTTTCTGCTCGCCGGCCACGTCTGCAGCGTGATGGGCTACTGGGAGTATCCGCCGATTGCCGAGAAATACGAAATTCCGCTGGTGGTCACCGGGTTTGAGCCCCTGGATCTGTTGGATGGTATTCGCCGGGCCGTTATCCAGTTGGAGAATGGCACCCACGAGGTGGAGAACGCTTACGAGCGCATTGTAACTTTCGATGGTAATCCGGCCGCGCAGAAGTTGCTGGCAGAGGTGTTTGAGGTGACGGATCGCGCCTGGCGCGGGATCGGTGTGATACCCAAGAGTGGGTGGCGCTTGAGCGAACCTTACAGGGACTATGACGCGGAGCTTCGCTTCAAGATCACAGGGATTCATACCGAAGAGTCGCCGTTATGCCACTCCGGAGACGTATTGCGCGGCGCCATCAAGCCGGCTGAGTGTCCGGCGTTCGGTAGAGAGTGCACACCACGGCATCCGCTGGGCGCGACCATGGTGTCGAGCGAGGGCGCATGCGCCGCGTATTACAACTACGGTCGGTTTATCTCGGCGGACGAACTGGCGGGAGCGGGTAAGGCCGGCGACTAGGGAAGAGAAACAAAGAATCAACAATCAGAGGCGCGGATAGCGTGACAGGCGACGGGGAAAAGGCCGGATTGATGCAAGAGGTGAGCGTGGGAACGCCGGATTTCAGCAACTGGATCTGTCCGCTCCCGCTCAGAGACTATCCTTCTATCGTGATGGGCCATGGAGGCGGCGGCAAGCTGGGCAGCGAACTGGTGGAACACTTGTTTCTGCCGGCTTTTCGCAATCCGGCGCTTGAAAATCTCGGCGACGCTGCGGTCTTCGAATTGGCGCAGGGGCGGCTTGCGATGAGCACCGACTCCTTTGTCGTGCAGCCGCTGTTTTTCCCGGGCGGATCAATCGGTGCGCTGGCGGTGAACGGGACAGTGAATGACCTCGCGGTTTCGGGCGCGCAGCCGATGTTTCTCAGCGCCAGCTTCATCCTGGAAGAAGGATTTCCACTGGAGCAACTTGCAGCCGTTGTGCAGGCCATGGCAGACGCGGCGGCTATCGCAGGCGTGCGTATCGTGACCGGCGACACCAAGGTTGTCGAGCGCGGACACGGTGACGGTTGTTACATCAACACCGCTGGCGTTGGGGTGCTGCGAGCAGGAATCAACGTGGGGCCGCATCGGGCCCAGGCGGGCGACGAAGTGCTGGTTTCGGGGACCATGGGTGATCACGGCATGGCGATTATGAGCGTGCGCGAGGGGCTGGAATTTGAAAGTCCCATCCGATCAGACTGTGCCGCTCTGAACGGCATGATTTCCGCGGTGCTGGATGCAGCGGGCGATGCGGTGCATGCGATGCGCGATCCCACGCGAGGCGGCCTGGCCTCGACCCTGAACGAGATCGCGGCGTCGTCCGATGTGGGCGTGGAGATCGACGAGCAGAGCCTGCCGGTGCGGCTTGAAGTGCAGTCGGCGTGCGACTTGTTGGGACTTGACCCAGTGTACGTTGCGAACGAAGGCAAGGCGGTGTTCTTTGTCGCACGGGAAGCGGCGAACAAGGTACTGGAAGTTCTGCGCGCCCATCCTCTGGGACGCGAGGCGGCACGGATCGGGCAGGTTACGGCACAGCACAAGAAGATGCTTGTGGCGCGTACGGGCATGGGCGCGAATCGCGTGATCCCGATGCAGATCGGCGAGCAACTGCCGAGAATCTGCTAAGACCCGGATGTGGCCAATTGCAGCGGCGCAGCGATTCAGTCAAAGAGTGCGAAAGACTTCTCGATGTGGGCGTGCAGACCGGCCTCCTTGTCGGCGAGCGAATGGCTGATTTCAAGCACGATCGCCGGCTTTGTGGCGAGAGCCTTCAATGCCTGTGCGGTGGCGGGCCAATCGATGGTGCCTTCGCCTGGCCACAGATGTTCGTCCTTCAATCCGTGATTGTCGTGTGTGTGAACCGAGCCAATGCGGCAGTCCGCCGTAGCGATGGCCTCGGCGACACCAACGGTCATGTTGGCGTGTCCGAGGTCGAGGCAGATATCGACATTGGGAAGGTGTCCCATTTCGAGGATGGTCATCAGGTGCGATGGCGTGGTGGGCTCGCTGGTGAGGTTCTCGACCAGCAGGCGTACGCCAAGCGGGTGCGCAAAAGCGCCGAGATGTTCAAGTGCGGTTTCGGCGAACTCGATTGTGCGCAGCGACCAGCCGTCGTCTCTTTCTCCGAGATGGAGCACGAGATTCTTGAAAGGGATTTGTTCTGCGGCTTCAAGAGCGCGCTTGATCTCGTCCATCGCGTCGATGCGCCGGGATTTCTCAGGATGGATCACGTTGACGGCGGGCGCACCCGCGCGGCCCATCTCGCGGTCGGGATACATCGGAGCATGCAACGAAAACGGCGCAACGGGATTGGAACTGAACCAGGCAGCCAATTCGCCGACATGCTCGCGGCTGGTGTAATCAAAATGCTGGCGCGCGGCAAAAACCTCAACAGCTTCGGCCCCCGCACGCTCTGCAAGTTCCAGCAGCCCTGGATGAAGGCGCTGGTTCAAAAACAGGTGCGTCGAAAGTACACGCAACATTTTTTTAGAGGCCCTCCGCGCCGGACTGCTCGAACACTCCGCCGGACGCTAGCCCTATTGTCGCATTGTTGCAACAACTTACCTTGAATGGATGTTGTATGAGCAGATGCGGTTGGCCGGATTTCGAGATGAAATCGCAGTCTTTAGGGTAACGGGCGATCGCAGAAAACAGAAGATCAGGGCACCTCAAAGCACGCCGGCCAGGAAGTTCACGTCGGGGACGTAAGCTGCCGGGATGTTTGCTTCGTAGTCTGCGAGCATAACGGGAGAGAGCGTTACGACGGGGCAGCGCGCGTAGGCAAGCACTTTATAGACGACGCCGGCGCGAGTGATGGCGGCAAAATGTGATGCGCCCTGGGCGCCCATGACAATCAAACTGGCCTGGAGCTTTCTGCCGCGATAAAGCAGTTCCTCCGTGGGATCGCCGAGCACGACGCGAGTTTCCGCTTGCAGCTTTTCCTTGACCCAGGTGGGAACCATGGCGACGAGTTCCGCTTCAACTTCGCCAAGGGTACGAGTGGCGAGAACTTCGGGAGTTTCCTGAGGTGGAATCACGCGCTGGACGACGAGGCGCGCGTCGATATGTGCAGCCAGTTCGGCGGCGAAAGCTGCCACCATGCGGCTGGAAGGATGAGCGTTGACCGAACACAGGATGGTTCCGGCGGCTCGGTTGCGATATGCTCCCTCGACGACGTATGGGCCAACAATGCTGACGGGCACCGTTGCGCTGCGGAGAACTTGCTCGGCAACGGAACCTACCAGAACTTTGCCGATAGGGCCAGGTGTATGAGCACCGATGATGAGACGGTCAACGTTTCTCGCCTCCGCAAAGCTCAGGATTTCCATTGCAGGCAAACCGGGCCTCACCACAACGCTGCAACGCACCCCTAAAGCATGTGCCCGCTGGACGAGCGCTTCAAACGGAAGCTTTGCAGAGCGGGCAGTGGCGTAGCTTCCTTGGGGGGCACGAGTTGCCGTGCGGCCGACGGGAGAGTGACCAACATACACATGGAAGATCAGGAGTTCCGCATTGCTTTCAGCAGCCTGGGCCAGGGCGAACGCAAACGCCTTTTCATTGGCGGGAAACTCGGAAGCGAAGAGGATGGTGGAAGGTTTGCTCCACCCGGGCTTGACAGTGGTAGCCATCGGAATCTCCTCTGCGGAAATCTATTTGATCAAACTGGGCCCGATGTTGTGACAATGCCCGGCCATCGAGGTCAACTGGAAGGCGGCGCTGGTTTCAACGATGAGGCAATGCAAGCGATTGCCGGCGGAGCGGGAGCAAAGACTGGTTCCCGCCGTTTCTGTCACATGTTTCCGTCTCTCTGCAAGAATGCTCGGGTTCACGACGGACGAACCAATGAGCGAGAGAGAACGAAAGATGATTGTTGGACATTAGGGCTCGTGAAATCTGTGTCGCGCGTCACAAAATTGGCTGGATATTTACAGGTCGATTCGATTATGTCGAGAAGTGCAACAGGCGCGGTGCACTGCAACGGCGGGAGGCTTTTACTCGCCTTCCGATTCGTTGGGCAGCATTAGGTCTTCTCTGGATGAAAGGTCAAAATGGAAAGGGCTCAGTACCCCGCCGCCTTGCCGAAGTGGCTGCGGTGATCCTGACCGCCGAGAAGCTCGCCGGTTTTGGGATCGACAGCGATGCACTCGCCGTCGGACCAGTGCCCGTGGCTGATTGCAAGCGTATATCCCATGGAGCGGAGAGCAGCGATGGTGTCAGCACTGAATCCTGGTTCGAGGTAGAGCTTGTCGGGTAGGTACTGATGGTGATAGCGAGGTGCATCGACGGCTTCCTGGATGTTGAGTCCGCCCTCGGCCCCGGAAAGAAAGATGTTGCCGACTGTGGTGATAATGCGCGCACCTCCGGGCGAGCCGAGGACGTAGCGCAGCTTGCCGTCTTCGAGGACGATCGTGGGCGTCATGGAACTGAGTGGGCGCTTGCCGGGAGCGATGGCGTTGGCTGGTCCCTGGATGAGGCCAAACATATTGGGAACGCCCATTTTTGAAGCGAAGTCATCCATCTCGTCGTTGAGCAGGAAGCCCAGCGAACCCGAAGTGACGTGCGATCCGAAGGTGTCGTTGAGGGTGGTAGTGACCGAGACGGCGTCGCCTTCTTTGTCTACGACAGAATAGTGGGTGGTGTCTGGCGATTCCGGGCGGTACACGCCGGGAGTGGTCGGCGCGGGCGGAAGAAATCCTGCGGGTCGCTGAAGAGTGGCACTGGGGCTGGCCTTGTCGGGAAGGATGCTTTCGCGCCAGGTAGCAGCGTATTTCTTGCTCGTGAGTTCAGCGACGGGGATGTGGTTAAAATCTGGATCGCCAAGGTAGTCGGAGCGGTCCATGTACGCGCGGCGATAGGCCTCGATGACGAAGTGGACCCACGGGGCGGTGCGGTCCCCCAACTTGGACAGGTCGTAGCCCTCGAGGATGTTAAGTGCGCTAACGAGGACGACTCCGCCGGACGATGGCGGCGGTGCACTGATGATGGTGTAGTTGTGGAAAGTGCCGATGATGGGCTTACGTTCAACGACGTTGTATTGCGCAAGGTCGTCAAGGGTAATGATCGCATTGCCCTTCTTGAGGTCGTCGACGAGCTGACGCGCCATTTTGCCGTGATAGAAGGTTGCTGGATCATTGGCAATGCGCTGGAGCGTATCCGCGAGCAGGGGCTGCTTGAAAATTTCGCCAGCCTTGTAGTAGTCGCCATCGCGCTGAAAGATGTGTTTCGAACCAGGAAATTTAGAGAGATCGGGGTCGGTGAGCTCATGCGCTTCCTGCGGGGAGAGCTCGAAGCCGTCAGTAGCGAGCCCGATAGCGGGCGCCATAACAAGCTTGAGGCCGAGCTTGCCGTATTTTTTCTCGGCATAGACCAGGCCCGCGACGGAGCCGGGCACCGCGATTGATCGGTAGCCGAGAACGCTTGAATCGAGGCTCGTCTCGGGAATTACATTGCCCTTTGCATCGAGATACATATTCCGCGTGGCGGCCAGCGGTGCTTTCTCGCGGTAGTCGATGAAGGTGGACTTGCCATTATGGTTGCGGATAAGCATGAATCCGCCTCCACCGAGATTACCGGCGCTGGGATGCACAACGGCCAGGGCGAAACCGGTAGCAACGGCCGCATCGACCGCGTTGCCGCCCTGCTTCAGGATGCTGAGGCCTGCGTCAGCAGCGAGATGTTGAATGCTCACGACCATTCCGTGGCGAGCGCGCACGGGCTGTTCGCCGCGGTAGGGGAGCACGTTGTTCGCGGCTCCCTGCGCAGCGGCGGATGAAACTGAGATGAATAGCGCGGCGCCGGTGATGGAGGCCAGGACGGGGAAGAGCGTCCGTTTCTGCATAGTTGCTTCCTAGCATAAAGCCCCTGATAGCCCGGCTGACCCCGAATCTGCAAATCGGCAGAGCGCGACCTCAGACGTCCAAACCCGTCCAATTCATTGAACGAACAGAAATCAAAGCAATTTCCCTGCAGGTTGCTCGACCCAAAATTTGACCAGGAGGCCTTCATGCAACGAAAGCGGATGGTGCTCGTAGCGATTGCAGTCGCGATAGCCACAGCGAGCAGCACATGCCATTCTCAGACGGATACCGGCCTGAGTTTCTATCGCACATTCACCAAATCGACAACCGGCAATGGCTCCGTGCAAGTTCCCAGCGACGGGTATGGAGGCCTGTTCGAACTCCGGCATATCAGCAGTCCCTTGATTGGTTACGAGATCTCGTATGGATACAATCGGGCCAACCAGTCGATTTCTCCCGAGGCCGGAAATTGCGGGTACTTTTGCGCCAATCCTCCCTATCCGGTTACGGCGTCGGCGAGCGACATCTCGATCAACTGGGTCCCCTCGGCGAAGTTCGGGAATCTTCGTGTATTTGGCCTGCTTGGGGTCGGATTCTTTATCACTCTTCCGACCAGCAACCAATACGATTTGAACACCATCGTGCGTCCCGCTTACCTTATGGGCGGCGGCCTTGATTGGGACGTGGCTTCGCATCTTGGTGTTCGAGTACAGTTCCGCGACAACCTGTACAAAGCGCCTGACGTTGCCGGAATCTACCCTCCAACAGGAGCCTTCACCCAATCCGCCGAGCCGATGGCGGGAGCATACTACCGGTTCTAATCAGCTCGATCTTGGGTGGCTGGGCCCCGGCAGCCCCCATAGCGACCACCCGAACGCCATTTCTCGCGTCCAAGCCGATACTGACCTGTGGTTAAGGCGGACCTTGGTGTGCGTGAATTCAAAGTCGGGGTAGCAATGATGCGATCGAAACGGTTCTTTTCGGGAGTTCTTCTGGTTGCGCTCATTGCGTACGGCGGTAGAGCATCTGCGCAGACCGACGTGGCGGCCAACCTTTACGGAACTTTCAGCGGCGCGACGAACAGCAATGGCGTCACGCAGAGCCCGTCAAACTCGGCCGGGGTGATGATCGAGCTGAGGCACATCTCAAACCCGATTGTTGGCTATGAAGCCACATATTCCTACAATCGCGCTGACCAGGCATATACGCCGCAGATCGGAGTTGCCTCGTGTCCCAGCAACAATCCGTCGTGCGGGGCGCCGGTCGCTGTCTCAGCCAATGCGCATGAAATCAGCGGCGACTGGATTGTGTCGGTGCATGGCGCGAATCTGAGGCCGTTTGCGCTGGCAGGCGTAGGTCTGCTTTTCAATCAGCCGAGCAGCGGACAGGCGGACACAACGAGTTCAACCAAGCCGGTGTTCCTCTACGGAGCAGGTCTTGATTGGGGTGTGCTGCCGCATCTTGGGCTGCGCTTTCAGTATCGGGGCAACCTTTACAAATCACCTGATCTGACCACGCTTTTCACGTCGGTAAACGCGTTTACCCACACCGCAGAGCCGATGATTGGCGCGTATTTTCGCTTTTAAACAAGCGAACAATCCCACGAGGGTTGAGCTGAGGTCTTGTTATGATCGGCCCATGCGGATCGCGGTGATTGCGGATGTCCACGGCAACCTTGGCGCCCTGGAACGCGTGCTTGAGGACATCGAGGCTCGCGGGGTTGACCTGGTGGTGAATCTCGGCGATGTGGTATCGGGTCCGCTGCAACCGCGCGAGACCGCAAACCGGCTGATTGGCGTTGGCATTCCCACGATCCGCGGAAACCACGAGCGCCAACTCCTGACACTTGCGGCCGAAGAGATGGGTGAATCCGATCGCCACGCGAAGGATGAATTACTGCCGGAACACTTTGCTTGGCTCCAGAGCTTTCCCTCGACAATGGCTGTAGGGGAAGATGTATTTCTGTGTCACGGCACGCCGCGAAGCGACGTGGATTATTTACTGGAGACTGTGGACGAGACCGGTTGCCATCTCGCGGAGATTGGTGAAGTGGAGTTGCGCACGGAGGGGTGTGCGGCATCGCTGATCGTGTGTGGGCATACCCACCTGCCAAGGGTAGTGCGACTGACAGACGGCCGCATGGTCATCAATCCCGGCAGTGTTGGATTGCAGGCTTATCCTGCTAAGTGGCCTCGCTTTCATACGATGGAGGCAGGATCTCCTCATGCGCGCTACGCCATCGCAGAGCGTGTGAAGGGTGCCTGGAGCGCCGATCTGATTGAGGTTGCATACGACTGGGATGAGGCTGCTCGGATTGCGGAAGCAAACGGAAGGGCTGATTGGGCTACGGGGTTGCGGACCGGAAAGTTATGAGCCTTCGTCTTACGTCTCAGTCCGGGGAGAGTCTATAACGTATAGACTATTGCGGCAAAAGTTACGTACGGATGGGAATTCACTTACAATGATCGCTGCTTTCAAGATCGCCGGGATATGATGGCGCATGCTCACAGCTAGATCCAGGCACCTGGCGGCCGTAGCCGTTTTGATGGCAAGCTGCGCTGCATTGCAGGCGAGCGAGGACTCTATTCCACCCACGTCCTTGAGCGCATTGCAGATTGTGGACCAGATCCGCATTCATGACAAGGTACGCACCGAAGAGCTGAAGCGCTATACCGCGTTGCGTCACTACACCGTGGAGTACAACGGATTCTCTACCAAATTGACGGCCACCATGGACGTGGAGGTGGTATATGACGCAGCATCGGGAAAAAAGTTCAAGATCGTCTCAGAGAGCGGATCGAAGTTTCTGTGCGATAAGGTGCTGAAGCGCGCGGTGGAAAGCGAAGAGGAAGCTGCGCAGGAAAAGGCATCCACGGCGCTCACACCGGCCAATTACACATTTCAACTGGATGGATCGGACACCGTCGGAGGCCGTCCTGCCTTCGTTCTCGATGTGGTTCCGGTTTCTCCGAGCAAATTCCTGTACCGCGGTAAAATCTGGGTGGACATGGCTGATTTTGCGGTCGTCAAGATCGACGCGGAGCCGGCAAAGAATCCTTCGATTTGGATTTCGCGGACCGAGATCCGGTTCACCAGCATAAAGACGGGAGATTTCTGGCTGCCGGATCAGAACCGCAGCGAAACGAAAGTGCGCATCGGCGGTACCGCAGTGCTCACGATTCGTTACGGACCGTACCAGTTTGAGCCAACGACCGCAGGAACGGCTGCATCGACCACGGTGACGGTCAACCGGTAAAAAACGGATAAATCCGCCCTCCTTAATTTTCCTGTTTCCGCCAATTCTCCTGTTTCCGCCACGCCACCTTCAGATTGCACAAAAGTACCCTTGCTTGCATCGTTTAGGGTATGCCGCTTTGTGTGGTTTAGAGCCATCCTGAGAGTTGCTGGGGTTCGTCTTTATGGCGTCAGATGATTTGGACTTCAGGGACAGCGAGATCAGGAGCCTCTCATCACGCCACGGTTGAAGTTGGCGAAATGCCCAGCCGAAGGGAATCACAGGGTGATTGCGGTGGAGGACAGCCTTTCATTGGCTCGGAATATGAAGGAAAGAGTCTTCAATTTCGCCATTTTATGGGCGGCCATCGTTTGGGGGTGTGCAGGGATTGCCGGAGCAGAATCTCCGCGCCCTCTTACAACCCTCGAAGCCATTCACGCTCTGACGAACGAGCAGGCGGCGCTATCGCTGCCGGTTGCGTTCGAAGGCACGGTGACCTATTACAGCAGCAAAGACGTCGACCTCTTCGTGCAGGACGGCGATACGGCGATCTATGTAAAGGCCCCCTTCAATTTGAAACTTGCGGTGGGCGATCGCGTGCTGGTCGAAGGCGAGACTGATGCCAGCTTTCGCCCCGAGGTGACCAGCGAAAAGATAACGCTTCTTCATCACGGTGTCCCGCCAAAACCGATTCCGGCAACCTATAAACAACTGATTCGCGCAGAACTCGATTGCAGGCGCGTGGTCGCCCGCGCCGTGGTGCGCAGTGCCAACAGCGTTCTGGACGCTGGAGTGAAGAGCGCGTACCTCCAATTGCTGATGGAAGGCAACGACGTGGATGCAGAGGTATTCGGCGCCGACCCCAGCGATCTGACTAATCTGGTGGGCGCCGAAGTTGAGGTTACCGGCGCTGCCGCGGGCAAGTTCGACAGCAAGATGCAGATGACTGGAATCCTCCTGGAAGTTCCGTCGATGTCGGACGTGAAGATTCTGAAGCCTGCCGACGCAGATCCGATGTCGCTGCCGGTGACGCCGATGGATGAAATCATCAAGGGATTTGACGTTCAGGATCACTCCGAGCGCATGCGTGTTCAAGGGGCAGTCACATACTATCAACCAGGCGGGGGCGTGGTGCTGCAGGATGGCTCCAAGAGCGTCTGGGTCAGGACGCGGTTCGAAAACACATTGCAGATGGGCCGCATTGTCAGCGCCTCGGGCTTCCCCACGGTGCGTAACGGATCGGTTGTGCTCAGTGAGGGCCAAATTGAAGACACGGGCGTGGCCGCGCCTGTTGTGCCAAAATCTCTCTCGGCGACTGAACTGGCGACGGGTTCGCACGCGTTCGACCTGGTGTCAGTTCAGGGTCAACTCTTGATGGCGTTGCGTGAAGCCGCAAAAGACGAGTACGTTCTGGTGAGCGACGGCCACCTTTTCTCTGCCGTCTATCGGCATCCGGACCATGGCGCCAATCTTCAGCTTCCGGCGATGAAAGATATACCGATCGGCTCCCTGATGCGCATGACCGGAATTTGCAGCCTCGATAGCGGCGACAAAATCTGGGGCCCCGTCGCATTCGATGTGCTGCTGCGCTCGTCTGATGACATTGCGGTCGTCGCTGCACCTTCGCTGTGGAGCGTGCGCAACCTGACGGTCGTGGTGGGTATGCTGCTCCTCGTGGTTCTGGTGGTGGGCTCGAGGTCGTGGTGGATCGAGAGGCGCGTGCGCCGGCAAGCGGCGGAATTGGCCAGCATGGAACGGCGTCGGAGCCGGATTCTCGAGGATATCAACTTCTCCAAGCCACTCGCCGAGGTGATCGAAGAGATCACTGAATTGGTTTCATTCCGGCTGCGCGGGGCTCCCTGCTGGTGCCAACTGGCGGATGGAACGAAGTTTGGGAACCAACCGAAGCAATCGTCGAGCCTGCGCGTGGTAGAAGCACCTGTTCGCAACGCCGCTGGATCGCCGCATGGTGTGATCTATGCGGCTTTGCATCGGCTCGCAAAACCCGCTGAAGTTGAAGGAGCCACACTCTCTACGGCCGCAGAACTCGCCACCCTGGCGATTGAGACACGCCGTCTCTACTCCGATCTGCGCCGTCGTTCGGAGTTTGATCTGCTGACGGATATTCATAACCGGTTCTCGCTGGAAAGACGGCTGGAGGAACTGCTTAAAGAGTCAAGCGGCGAGAGCCGAGTATTTGGCCTGATCTATCTGGATCTCGACGGATTCAAAGAGATCAACGATATTCACGGGCACCAGATCGGGGATATTTATCTTCAGCAAGTGGCGTCGCGGATGAAGCGCCAGGTCCGACCGGTCGACATGATTGCACGCCTGGGTGGAGATGAGTTTGCGGTGCTGGTTCCGGACGCCATCAACCGGGCCCAGGTGGAAGAGATTGGACAGCGCATCGAACGCTGCTTCAGGGATCCGTTCTCGATTGCCGGTCATCAGATCAAAGGCGCGACCAGCCTTGGCATCGCGCTCTATCCAGAAGACGGGACCACGAAAGACGGATTGCTGAACGCTGCAGATGCTGCCATGTACGTGGAAAAACATACCCGGCGACTGGCCTCAGATACCTTCGCGAGCGAATTGAATGGCTAAGCTCATCCCTGTCAGCCATCAGTGATCAAAATCCGTACACCGGGGAAGCTCCCGTGAGAAACCACCTGGGCATCGTTGTTCCGGCGGGGTACATCCTGCTGGGCCGTCAAGCCTGGCTTGTTCACCTTCGCTTTAAGGCCAGAATGGTCCCAAATTGCCGCACGGGAACGCACCCCGAGCGGACAGCACCGGGCCAGAATCTTGCGCAAGTCGCTGAATATACACGTGATGGTAACCGGCCTTGACGGCCTTGACATGGGAACGCAGATGCTCTTGTCGATTTTTGTTGTAATTTATTGCAATATGCGATAGATTCATTGCAATATGCGATGGAAGAAGCGAAAGTGATAGAAACCATCGCAGAAATTCGATGAAGCTGGGCGAAAAAATTCGGTACCTGCGTGAAGTGGAAGGCAGTCTGAGAGGGCTGGACAGAGCCATGAGCCAGCAGGAACTCACGCGGGCGATCGAGCGCGAGACAGGCTCGAAACTGAGTCAGAGCTATCTCTCGCAGATCGAAAGCGGTGCGCGGCCACACCTGACCAACACGACGCGACAACTTCTGGCGAAATTCTTCAAGGTCCATCCCGGCTATCTGGTGGACGATCCAGAAGGCTATTCGCCTGAGTTGCAGAGTGAATTACGCAACGTGGAGGACAAGCTGGATCTTTGGCTGGTTTCGGGCGCGGAAAGATTCCGGCGCGATCCCGAATTGAAGCAGGCGCTGCTGACATTGGCACGGCATGAACATACGCGGGAATGTCTGCTGCTGCTCGAAGCCATTTTGGAGACACCTGGTCTCGCGCCGCGGCTGGCCGATGTGCTGCGACCAAAGAACGACGGCTCAGGGATCAGGGGCCAGGAATCCGAGAGAGGTCAGGAACGGAGAGCGCACAGATGAACTGGGAATCCTTCTACATGATTTGCTTTCTCGCAGGCCTGATGCTCAGCGCGGTGTCGCTGCTGGGAGGGATGGGGCACTTCGGCGGGCATGTGCATTTGCATCTGCCGCACGGTGGGCATTTACCTCATGGGGCGGTTAGCGCTTCTCATCCAGGGGCAGGGGCGGCGGGCAGAGCAATTCGCGGAGGTGCCAACGTTCCTTGGTGGAATGCGTTCTCGCTCATGATTTTTCTCTGCTGGTTTGGCGCGGCGGGATTTCTGCTGACGCGCTACGGCACCTTTTTGGCCGGAATCGTGGTCGTACTGGCGATGATTTGCGGCGTGGCAGGCGGCGCGCTGGTGTTTGTCTTTCTGACGCGTGTGCTGATGCCCCACGACCGCGAACTGACCGCGGATGAAACCGATGTGGTGGGCGCAGTGGGGCATGTTTCGGCTCCAATTCGCGCAGGAGGAACAGGAGAGATTGTCTACGAACAGTTGGGTGCGCTGCGATCGGCGCCGGCGCGCGCGGAAGATGGAGAACCGATTCAGAAACAGGAAGAGGTCTACGTGACGCGCTACGAAAAAGGGATTGCATACGTGCGGAGATGGGAGGAGATCAGTGATCAGGGATCAGTGGTCAGTGATCAAATTCCGCGCGCGGGTCACTGAAACCTGATCCCAAACCGAGGGCACTGTGGAGGGATTTCACCGTTCCCTTTCCGGCTGAAGGACCGGAGCGAGAGTATGAGCAACACAGTCGTGCTGATTACGGATATGAGCATCCTGGTGGGGATCTTTCTGCTGGGACTGCTGGCGAAGATGTTTCCCAAAAGCGGCCGCAATGCCGGCAATAAGCAGTGATCAGTGGTCGTGAAGAGAGGTCGGCTGTTGATTTGGAGAATTGAACCCGACTGCGAATGCACGACGACTGATAACAGACCAACCATTTACTGTTCAGCCTCCCTGTTGAAAGGACAGGGAACGAAATGAAACCAGAACTTGTATTGATTGTCGGACTGGGAGTGTTGGCGCTCATCTTCGTGATGGGCATTCTGGCCAGGATGTATCGCAAAGCGGGGCCGAACGAGGCTCTGGTCGTCTACGGATTTCGCGGGCCTCGAGTCATCAAGGGCCATGGCACGGTGATCTTTCCCATGGTCGAGAATTGTCGCGAGCTCAGCTTGGAGCTGATGAGCTTCGATGTGGCTCCGCAACAGGACCTCTATACCAAGCAAGGAGTCGCGGTGACCGTGGAAGCGGTGGCTCAGATCAAGGTGCGCAGCGATCAGGCGTCGATTCTGACCGCAGCGGAGCAATTCCTGACGAAGAATCCGCAGCAGCGCGAGGGCTTGATCCGACTGGTGATGGAAGGCCATCTTCGCGGCATTATCGGCCAGCTGACCGTCGAGCAAATTGTGAAAGAGCCGGAGATGGTGGGCGAAAGGATGCGGGCGACGTGCGCGGAAGATATGAGCAAGATGGGGTTGGAAGTGATTTCGTTCACCATCAAGGAAGTTCGCGACAAGAACGATTACATCGCCAACATGGGCCGGCCCGATGTAGCGCGCATCAAGCGCGACGCCGATGTGGCGACTGCCGAAGCGGAACGCGACACGGCAATCCAGCGGGCTAATGCGCTGCGGGCATCGGCGATCGCCAAGGCGCAAGCGGACCAGGACCGCGTGATCGCGGAGACAGCGTCGCAGACGCGGCAGGCAGAGGCGCAACGCGATCTGGACATCAAGAAGGCGGAATACGCGGAGCAGAGCCGCCGCCAGCAGGCGCAGGCCGATAAGGCCTATGAAATCCAGACCAACATCATGCAGCAGCAGGTGACGGCCGAACAGGTGAAGGTGCAGCAGGTTGAGAAAGAGGGCCAGATCAAGGTGCAGGAGGCTGAGATCTCGCGCCACGAGAAGGAGCTCATCGCGACCATCTTGAAGGAAGCCGAGGTTAACCGGCAGCGGATTGAGACACTGGCGGCCGCGGAGAAGAACCGTCTGGCTGCAGAAGCCGAAGGCCGCGCTGCGGCGATTCGGACGCAGGGCGAAGCCGAGGCGAGCATCATCTTCCAGAAGGGCGAGGCCGAAGCGAAGGCGATGAACGTGAAGGCCGAGGCGTATCAGGGGTGGAACCAGGCCGCGGTCGTGGACAAACTGCTGACCAACATGGCCGATGTGGTGCGCGCGATGGCCGAACCGCTTGCCAAGGTGGACAAGATCACGATCGTGTCCACGGGAGGAGATGGCGCTGCCGGAGTGAACAAGATTACCGGCGATATGACGAAGATTGCGGCTCAGGTTCCGGCACTGTTTGAAGCGCTGAGCGGCATGGACATCAAGCAATTGATGGCCAACGTGCAGGCAATTCGCGAGAAGCCGGTGAACGGCCAAGCGGCGAATGGGTAACAGAATCCCAGGTCTCAAAAGTGAGACCTGGGGTACATCCGAAAAGAGTTGCGAGACTTCAACCCTGAGGAGAGGAACTTATGCAGAGAGCACATTGGATGGCTGCAGCGATTGGAATTGGTGTGGCGATGGCAGCATTGCCGGTGTTCGGGCAGGCGTATACGGTCGGGCCGTCGGGAACAGTTGCCCAGGAGAAGCCGGATTCGGTTCTCGCCATTCCTGCGGCGGATCAGGCGACGAAAGAGCAGTTGGGGAAGTTGTTCGCGGCAATGAAGATCCAGGAGCAGGTTCAGTCGATGCGCCAGCTGGTGCCGGCGATGGTCGAAGGCCAAATCCGCGACCAGAGCAAATCGCTGACCACTCAATCCGGATCGCATCTGACTCCAGAACAGCGGGCTGCTATGGATAAGCTCACCCATAAGTTCCTTGAGAAGGCGATCAACATCTATACGGTCGACGAGATGGTAAACGACATGACGTCGATCTATCAGAGGTACCTGACTCGTGAGGACGTGGACGGAATGATCGCCTTCTATAGTTCCCCCGCTGGACAGCATCTGCTGGAAGCGCAGCCGAAGATTGCCAGGGATTTTATGCCGGTGGTAATGGGACGGATCACCGAGCGTACCAGGCTGCTGACCGCAGAAATGATGAAGGAAGCGGCAGAGATCACGCAGGCCCCGAAATCGACCGCGCCGGAGAAGTGATGAACGTTTTGTGCAATGAACACGCGAACAGGACAGACAACTTGAAGCGAGAAGGAGGATTGTATGCCGTTATTGGATCGGGTAAGCACATTGCTTCGCGCGAATCTCAATGACCTGGTGGAAAAGGCCGAGGATCCGGAGCGGATGTTGAAGCAGGTGGTACTGGATATGGAAAATCAGTTGCTGCAAGTGAAGACGCAGGTGGCCATCGCCATAGCTGATCAGCATCTGCTCGAGAAAAAGCGCGCCGAACACGAGGGCGAGGTAAAGGAGTGGCGGCGCAAGGCGGAGTTGGCGGTGGAGAAAGGCCGCGACGACTTGGCCCGCGAAGCACTTGAGCGCTCGTTGAGCCACGAACAACTGGCGGCTGGTTTCACCTCGCAGGCCGAGGACCAGAAACACGAGGCGGACAATCTGCGTCAGGCGCTGCGCAAGCTGGAGCAGAAGCTGAGCGAGACGCGTGCGCACTGCGAGATGCTGGTGGCTGAGCATCGTCGCGCCAAGGTCGTCGGACGCGCCTCTAAGGCTCGCGAGGTGGTCGGCACCCAGGAGGAACACACCATCGACCGCATGAAGAGCAAGGTTCATGTGAAGGCGGCCGAAAATGCCGCGGCCAACGAATTGCTTTCGCCCGAGACGCTGGAAGACAAGTTCCGCGCGCTGGAGAGCGAAGATCGCGTGGAGGCGCTGCTGAACGAGATCAAGAGCCGCCAGGCAGTGCAATAAGCGAGCGGCGCAAACGCCGCCGCATCGCTCTCTAGGGCAACGACTGTTACGGCAGTAACTTGCGAAGGGTGAACAGGGTGGAGGATTTCAGCGTGCTCTTCATCCGCGACCGCAAGCCCTTTGGCGCCGGCGTGGGGCCGGATGCGATGGGCTGCGTGGCGCAGGCTTGCCGGTAGTACTCGAGGAGCGTGAGGGTCGCAGCTCTCCAACTGCGGTCCGAAGCGTGCAAGCGAGCGGCTTGGCCGATGGCTTCGCGCCGTTCGCGTAGCGACAGAAGCGGCTGGATGGCTGTGATGGCCTGCGGTACGTCGTCGAAGAGAAAGCCGCTCACGCCTTCCTCGATCATCTCGGGGATTCCGCCGGCGCGCACGGCAACAACAGGCAAGCCGGAACACATGGCTTCGAGGACAACGAGGCCTAGCGTCTCGGTGCGTGAGGGCATGACAAAAACATCGCTTGAGGCGTAGGCCGCTGCCAGCTCGTCGCCGTGCAGGAACCCCGCAAAATGAACAGGCAGGTCCGCGAAGTGCTGCTCAAGAGCTTTGCGATGCGGTCCATCGCCGACTAATGCCAATCGAGCATTGGGAATGGACTCAAGAATAGGTTTTAGAATCTCGATGTCTTTTTCGGCGGAGAGCCGGCCGACGTAAAGGAATAGGGGGCTCTCCGGATGGCCACCGGAAAGGCGCCAACGGGCGGCATCGCTGCGGCGTGCCGGTTGAAAGCGGTCCGAGTCGGCGCCACCGGGCCAGAGCGCAACACGGGCGATTCCGTGGTCCTGCAACTGCCGGACCATCACTTCAGAGGTGCAAAGATTCACTGTCGCGCGATTGTGCCGCAGACGCAGCAGCGGCCAGATCCATGGCTCGATGAAGCGGAGGCCGTAGTAGTGCAGGTATTTGGGCAGATCGGTGTGGTAGGAGATGGCTAGAGGCAAACGGAGCGCGCCTCCGTTGCCTCCGCCGGCGTAATAGAGTCCAGCAATGCCGAGAAATGCGGGCTCGCTGACATGAATGATGTCGGGCTGGAACTCCGCGATGATGCGGTGCATGAAGGCTCGGGGTGGCGAGAGGCGCAACTCCGGATAAAAGGGGAAGGCATAACCTCGCATTCCGACAACGCGGCAGCCCTCATATTCACTGGGACCACCATCGGGTGCAAAGATGAGCACCTCGTGACCGAGGGCTTTGAGTTGCATAACAGTCTGGCAGACGGTGGTGACGATGCCGTCTGTTTTGGGAAGAAAGGTTTCGGTGAAGAGAACAATTCTCATCGTCCGTGCCGGGCTCGGTCTTTCATCGGAATGTAACCGAGGCTATCACGACGAAGGGAAAGCCGGCGGACGCCTCTGCCGGCGGCGTACGTATCAACGCCTCATCTGGGCAGAAATCAGCATAAGCGGGTCAGGCGCGACCTGGCAGACCTGATTGCCTGCGACCTTCCAGGTTGAGCCGCTTGCATAGGTCACGGAATTCAACTCGATGGAATTGACAACGACGAAGCCCGGCGCCACGAGGTCGGCATCGGAGTTTCTGTCTTCACCGGGAACAAGATTGACGCTCATGGACCTTTGAATTTCGGCTGACTGGGCGCCATCGCGCGTCTGGATGATGTGCGATTTGCCGTTAAGACCTTGGATCGTGATGTTCGCGCTCGTGATGGGGTCTCGCCGGGGGCTGGTAAGGACGAACTTCAACCGCATTCCGGAAGGCTCAGGCGTGGCGCCATTTCCGACATAGACCCGGTGCAGCCCGGACTCATGGCGTGCGAGCATTCCCACGGTGCAGCCGATGTTTGCCGGGGGAAGCTGGATGATTTTCAAGATGTTCTTCTCGCTGGAAGCAGCGGCCGTCCGTCCGGTGTTCTGAGCAATCAGCAGGCCTGAGCTGAAAACGAGGGCGACGGCGAATACAGCGGTGCCTTTCATATCGGACCTCCTGGGCACGGGAATATCCGCGTACCGAAAACGATACTCCGCAACCGGATTCAGGATCAATTCCACAACGGTATGGACGTACCGTTGCGAGCTCCGGTAATCCATCGAAAGTGCCTCTATTGTGATACCGTTGCAATACGGCGCTCGATTCCCGGTCGTTTCAAAGCACGCCTGGGCGCGGGCGAAATTACTCAATGTCTCAGCAGCCGGAATTGATGTCGCCCATGATGCCCGCGAGCCCGGCTCCTGAGAATGGGGCAGCGCCTGAAGATCACGCATCGGCCCCCCAGCCGCCCGCGGTATCTCCGCAGCCCCAGCGCATTCCGCGCTGGCTTGAGCGCGCTGAGCTATTTCTGCGGGTGCTGCTGCGGATGTACATCGGCCTGGCTGTCTGTTATGCGCCGTGGTCGCCTTTGTTCTGGGATCAAAATCCTCTTTTTGTTCAATTTCCCACACTGTCCATCTATGCGGCCAATGGCGCGGTGCGCGGTATCATTTCGGGTCTCGGGCTCCTGAATCTTTGGATTGCGTTCCAAGACGCGATCCGTTATCGGGACAGTTAAGCCATGAAGGATGAGGTATCAGTTCGAAAAGGGTCCATGAATCGATCGACGGCCGCGAAGGCAAGAGACGGATCATCGCAGGCACAGGCTGATGATTCGAAGAGCGGCAAGGCAGCGAGTGGCTCGCAGGAAGTTGCGAAGTTGCCCGGAAACGGCACGCCGCCACCACTCGAATGTGCGCCCCTGGCCTACGAGAACTCGGCGTTTTTGAACAGCGCGGACGGGCGGCTGATTCGCATCGTCTCTGAGTTTCTGGAACCGTTGGCGAGGTTCCGGCGCGAACAGATTCACGATACCGTGGTGTTCTTCGGTTCGGCGCGATTCCGTGGGCGCGAAGAGGCAGATCACGCGCTGGAACTACTGGAAAATACGGGCTCTACGCGTGCTGCGCCGAGCGAGGAACAGCCGGCGAAACCTCCGGAGATTGCCGCCGGAAAGGCCACGGATTTGCAGCGAAAGCGGGCGGTGGCGGCGGTCGAGATGGCACGGTACTACGAAGACGCACGACGGCTGGCAGGAATGTTGACCCAATGGGCAAAGGGCATTCCTTCGCGGAGGCATCGGTTCGTCGTCACTTCAGGAGGCGGCCCAGGCATCATGGAAGCGGCGAATCGCGGCGCCCACGAAGCCGGAGGTAAAACGATTGGAATGAACATCCGGCTACCATTTGAGCAGTCGCCCAACCCTTACATCACGCCATCGCTCAACTTCGAGTTCCACTACTTTTTCATGCGTAAGCTGTGGTTTGCTTACCTGGCCAAGGCGCTGGTGGTGTTCCCCGGGGGATTCGGGACTCTCGACGAGATGTTCGAAATCCTTACCTTGGCGCAGACGCACAAGCTGGCCAAGAAGATCACAGTGGTGATCTACGGGCCGGAATATTGGAAGAAGGTGTTCAACCTGGAAACCCTGGTGGATACGGGGGCGATCTCGCCGAAGGATATCGAGCTATTCCAGTTCGCGGAGACTCCGGAACAGGCATTCGAAATGCTGCGCCAGGGGTTGACCGAAAATTTCCTTGTGCCGGAGGCGACCGCTCAGGCAGAAAGTCCCGCAAAGGAACTTATGCAGGGCGCAACGCTGGAGGATTTTCTCGGACCGGAACTGGCGAAGACGGCCAAATAACGCCGAAAGAGGAAGACTAAGCCAAGTCAGGATCGCGGAAGAAGGCAGATCTTCTTGAACCAGCCAGGAAGATTCTTTCAACTCGTTAAGCCGGCACGCTTCAGCTGGAGCCGCACCGTTCCCGGTCTCCATCACCTTAAGATTTGTTAAGGGCGGCACGTTGCGTCCTGTCTATGCGAGACTGAGAGCCGGTGCTGTGGCAGGCCGCGAAGATGGAAAGCGGAGAACGACAACTATCACTTTTACTGGTAGATGACGACGCCGAACTGTGCGGCATGATGACGGAGTTCTTTGCGGAAGCGGGCCATCATCTCGATTGCGCCTACGATGGGCGGGAAGGCCTGGCGGGCGCGCTCCGCGGCGAATACGACCTGGTGATTCTCGATGTAATGCTGCCCGTAATTGATGGATTTACAGTACTGCAGCAATTGCGCAGGCGCGTCACATTGCCGGTGATCATGCTGACGGCGCGTGTGCAGCAGCGAGATCGCATTCTCGGGCTGAACTCGGGCGCCGACGATTATTTGCCCAAACCGTTCGATCCCGATGAGCTGTTAGCGCGGATCCGCGCGGTGATGCGGCGTGGGGAGACAACCAGCCGGCAGCCCGATGCGATTTTGAAGATTGGGAAGATTCGCTTGAATGCAACATCCCGTGAGGTCTGGAGCGGCGATGCGCCCGTGGAGCTGACGGCGATGGAGTTCGATCTGCTCGAGCTGTTGATGCGTTCGGCCGGGCGCGTGGTTTCGCGCGATGAGATTACGGCGCTTCTGTTTGAGCGCGAAGCCACGCCCTACGATCGATTTCTTGATGTGCACATCAGCCACCTGCGCAAGAAACTGGAAGGCGGCGGGCGATTGATCCGCACCATTCGAGGAGTGGGATATGTATTTACCGGAACGCCTTAGAACCTTGCCCACAAAGTCGCTCTACGTGGGCGTGCTGCTGGCGATGGTGAGCACGCTCATGCTGTCGTTCCTCGCCTTTCAAGTGATTGCAACGCGCGTGCAGCGGATGCAGATCGATCCGACCTACGACAAATTCGATGAACTGCAACTGGAGAGCGCGCGAAGAGCATTCGAGCACCGAGGGGCGGAGGGATTGCACGCCTATCTAGCAAGCCTGGACCGCATCTTCGGTGGATCGCACTACTTGCTGGATGCGAAGGGAATCGACCTGGTGACGGAGCAAAGCCGGAGCCAGTTGCTTCCTGCGCCACCCGCAACCAAGCTGCGCGTCAGGGCCAAAGGACGATGGATTCTCGCACATCTTTCACCGGATCGGAAGTACTGGTTTGCAGCTGAAGGGCAATTGGGCAGGCCGCACATCTGGACTTTCCTGCCCTATTACTTCCTTGTGATTGGCGCAACGGGGGTTTTGTGCTGGCTTGCGTCGGTCGGTGTCGTGTCGCCTATTCGCAGGATTGCTGCGACGATTGCGATGTTTGGGCAGGGGGACCTGACGGCGCGTGTGAAGACACGGCGCCAGGATGAGATCGGGCAACTTGGACGTTCGTTCAACCAGATGGCCGAGCGTCTTGAGCGCCTGATCATGAGTGAGCGTCGGCTGCTGGGCGACATTTCGCATGAGCTACGATCGCCACTGGCGCGGCTCAAGTTCGCCGTCAAGCTGGCGCGGACTTCGCCCGACACGAAATGCGCGCTCGACCGCATCGAGCGCGACGTAGATCGTATTACCTCGCTGGTGGCCGACATCGTGGAGATCACGTTTATTGAGGGTGACCCCGCTGTGCAGGACATGGGGTTGGTTCGCGCGGGAGAGATCATCGACGACGTGGTCAAAGACTGCGCATTGGAGGCTCAATTTCGTGGATGCGGCATTGCGGTGAACGGATCGATAACAGGCGAAGTGATGGGCAACCGCGAATTGTTGCGCAGGGCAATCGAAAATGTGGTGCGCAATGGGATCCGCTATGCACCAAAGCAATCGAAGATCGAACTATCGATTGCGGAGAATGAGCGTGAAGCGACGATTGCGATTCGTGATTACGGTCCGGGCGTTCCCGGGGATACGTTGAATCGCCTCTTCGATCCGTTCTTCCGCGTGGAAGAAGCGCGTGCTGCGAATGGAGGCGGATCGGGAATGGGATTATCGATCGCCAAGCGAGCGGTGCAACTGCATCACGGGACTATTCGCGCAGAGAACGCGTCTCCTGGCCTGCGCGTCGAAATCACGATTCCCTTTGCTGCACAGCCTGTGCTGCAGTAGCGCAGGGTAGACCGTGCTCGAAGCACTTAAGATTTCTTAAGCTGAATTTCCTGGACAACCGTGTGTAATCACCATGATGCCTCAAGCAGCTGAGATCAAACAGCGAGGCATTCGAGGAGAAGACACATGAAGCGCCTTTTTGGATTCGCACTGATTCTGGGTCTATTGTCGATGCCCGCGTTCGCAGCAAAAAATTCAGAAAACGTTAACCTTTCGACTCCGGTGAAGTTGGGAACGACGCAGCTTGCTGCCGGTAATTACGATCTCAAGTGGACCGGGACCGGAGCAACGGTTCAGGTAGCCATCACACAAAATGGCAAAACGGTTGCCACGGTGCCCGCCAAAGCCGTGCAGGGGAAGAACGATCAGGTCAGCCTGAGTACAGATCATGTGGGCGGCGAGAATGTTCTCCAGTCCATCCAGTTGCACAAAGTCACCCTGATTTTCTCCGGCGCGACTTCGACCGGTGAGTGAGCCGGCGATCGCCGACGCTCTCGCAAAAGTGTGACAGATTCATTTCCGTGCGCGAGGAACTTCGCGGCCGGCAGTTTGTTGTTGTTGACCATCCACCCCCGTTTCTTCCCAAGAAATGGGGGTCTTTTTTGGCGGCGATCCGCCCAGCCAACAACCTTACCGGCGCCTCGCCGACCGGAAACCGGTTATTTATGAATATATTGTCATGCAGATTATTATGATCCGCTTTGCGTGGCGACCGTATAATTGCGCGAGATGCTCCTGCCGAAAAATTAGAGTGGGTCGTCCTAAGCGGCTGCGGCATGTTTCCTCGTTCTTCTCTTAGGTCTCGAGAGCTTTGATTTGGATCGGAGTGCCGCTGCAGATGTTTCTCCCGGTGGGCGGAATGCGCGACCGCGAGGCACGTTGACCGTCAAGGATAAAGTGCGCCAGCGCACACCGGAGCTGGATTGCGGAAAAGGGTGAAACATGGCCGGTTCGACCATCTCGTATTTGTGGCGCGCTCCGCGGGCAATGCAAGGTTTTCGCTCTGGAGTTTCACTGCACAGCCACACAAATCAATCGACTGAAACGCTGTCGCATTTGGCGGTTGTCGGCCGCAAGCTGCCCTGGATGCGCCCGCTAATGGCACGGTTGGAGCGTCGGGCCCGTGAGAATCACGGAATGTGCGTGGACTATGTGGCCAGCTACTGGACGCCGCCCATGCCTCCCAAACTGGCATTCGACCTGGAGAGCAGGCAGATCGAAAAGCTGGATCTTGCCTCGATGGTTTCGTTGACTGACCACGACAATATTAAGGGTCCAATGCTGCTGCAGGCAGTGCCGAGTGCGCGCCAGATTCCGATCTCAGTGGAATGGACCGCTCCTTATGGAGAGCAATCGTTTCACTTCGGAGTGCATAATCTTCCCAGCGCAACAGCGATGAGCTGGATGGCGATACTGGATGAATACACTGCGCATCCAAATCCCCGCCGGCTTACCGAAATCCTGGCGGCGCTCGACGCAGAACCGGATGTGCTGCTGGTATTTAACCATCCGATATGGGATCTCTACATGGTCGGCCGCGAGAAGCATCAATTCTCTGTGAACGAGTTTCTGCAGAAGAACGGCAAGTTCCTGCACGCGTTGGAATTGAATGGGCTGCGCAGCTGGGATGAGAATCGAATTGCGCGCCGGCTGGCAGAACAGTGGAACATGCTGTTGATCTCTGGTGGCGACCGGCACGGGGTGGAACCAAATGCCAACATCAACATGACGAACGCTGAAAGCTTTACCGAGTTCGTGCACGAAGTCAGACGCGAGAAAAAGAGCAGCCTGCTTTTCATGCCACAATATGCGGAGCCGTGGAAGTATCGCATACTGCAATCGGCGATTGATGCTGTGCGCCACTATCCGGGGTTTCCGCCTGGATCGCGTACCTGGGATGAGCGCGTATTTCATCCTGATCGGAACGGGGCGCCGCGGCCGCTCAGCCAGTTGTGGCCCGACGGAAATCCCCCGTGGATCATAGCCAGATGCATCGCGCTGGTGGAACTCATGGGCAGAGGACTCGTTTCAGACGGTCTGCGCATGGTTTGGAACGAATCGCATCAGTTAAATCTGGCTTTGGGAGAGCACGACGGCTAATCGGGCGCTGTCGTTCAATTTGCTGTAAATCTGATCTGGTTGATGCCCGTGCAGGACCAGTTGTGTTTTGCCTGCATCCAACCTACTGGATGCTGCGCGATCCGGAAATCTGGGGGAATAATTGGGTTTAGCGGGCAAGTGGGCCGTAACTCGATTGAGTCTCTATGACAATTGAACGTCAATTTGCACCATATTTACGTCATTTTGACCCCGTCTGCTGATACTTGAGACAAGAAGTCCAGCTTGATCGCGGAGCTTTAGGAGGAGACGTGGCCCAATCGACCATCTCATACCTGTGGCGCGACCAGAACCCTGCCAGAGGATTCCGTACTGGCGTTTCATTGCATAGCCACACCAACCAATCGAAGGAGACGCTGGATTTTCTCGCCAATCTGGGAAACCAGTATCCCTTGTTTCGCCCTTTGATTGCACGGCTCGAGCAGCGGTCGCAGGAGACACACGGCATCAAGGTGGACTACGCCAACAGCTACTGGACCCCGCCCATGACACCGAAGCTGGCTTTCGACCTGGAGACGCGTCAGATCGAAAAACTAGACGTGGCACCGATGGTTTCCATCACCGATCATGACAACATCAAGGCGCCGATGCTGCTGCGGACGATTCCCAGCGCGAGGCGCATTCCGGTATCGGTGGAATGGAGCGCGCCATATGGCGGTGTGCAGTCGTTTCATCTTGGTATTCACAATCTGCCCAGCGAACGCGCCACGCATTGGATGGAAGCACTGGAGGATTTTACAGCGCATCCGAGCGATGCGCGGCTAACGGAGATCCTCGCTGACCTGAACAGGGAACCAAACGTCCTGGTGGTGTTCAACCATCCAATGTGGGATCTCTACATGGTTGGAAAAGCAAAGCACGAATTCCTTGTGAATGAGTTTCTGCAAAAGAACGGTGCTTGGCTTCACGCCCTCGAACTGAATGGCCTGAGGCACTGGGATGAGAACAGGGCGGTGCGACGTCTGGCGGAAAAGTGGAACATGGTGCTCATTAGCGGAGGCGACCGGCATGGGGTGGAACCGAATGCCAATATCAATCTGTCCAACGCCTCCAGCTTCACGGAGTTTGTGCACGAGATCCGCAAGCAGAAAATCAGCAACGTTCTCTTCATGAATCAGTATGCCGAGCCGTGGAAGCACCGGCTGCTGCGCTCGACGTTGGACGCGATCCGCACCTACCCTGATTTTCCACCGGGTTCACGGACCTGGGATGAGCGTGCCTATCATCCGGATGCCCGCGGTGTTGTCCGTCCACTCAGCGAGATTTGGCCAGGAGGGCGCGCACCCCTTGCAATCGGCTGGATCATCGGACTTGTGCAATTGCTGGGCAAGGGACCTGTGTCGGGCGGGCTTCGCCTGGCGTGGAGTGAATCGCGGCAGTTGCGCCTCGCGCTGGGAGACAACGAGATCTCAGCGAGGCTGATTGCCGGTTAAGGACTTCATTGCCGGATCTAGTCTGCACGATCCGGATGTCGATGATGCGCTGACTTGCCTATGTGCCAACCTGGAATCGCTGGATGAGCGGATGACTGCAAGAGTTCCGCGGGTGGCCTATTTCCCTGACTCGTTCCACGAGGTGAATGGCGTCGCGCACACCAGCCGCCACTTTGAGGCGTTCGCACGGCGGCGCGATCTGCCGTTTCTGTGTGTACGTGCCGGCGACCGTCCGCGCGCTTTCGTCGAAGAAGAAAGTGTACGTACGCTCGAACTTCCGCGTGGCGTGCTGTCGTTTGCGCTGGAGAAGGACCTGCGTTTCGATCCTGCATATCTGCGGCATATCCCGCAGATCGATGAGGCGGTAGAACGTTTTCGGCCAGACCTGATTCACATCACCGGTCCAAGCGAACTGGGCCTGCTGGGCGCAAGCATCGCAAATGAGATGGGCCTGCCGCTGGCCGCAAGCTGGCATACCAACGTACATGAGTATGCCGCTCGACGAGCAGAGTGGTTTCTGAAGTTGTTACCTGCGAAACAGTCGGTTGCGGCGGAACACACAATTGAAGACCTGGCCCTGACGGTCGCCGCCCGGTTCTATTCCTGTGCGCAAGTGCTGTTCGCGCCGAATCCCGAACTTTGCAGGCTGCTTGAGGGCATTACGCTGCGACGCTGCCACCTCATGCCGCGCGGAGTGGACGCGGGCCTGTTCGATCCGCAGAAGCGAAAGCGCCGCGAAGGGGACTGTGAAAACGTGCTGGGATTCGTTGGACGGTTATCGGTGGAAAAGAATATTGCCGGCTTGGTCCGTGTGCAGGACGAACTGGCGGAGATGGGACGCGACGATTTTCGATTCCTGATTGTGGGCCATGGCGGAGACGAGGCGTGGCTGCGTGAACGTCTGCATCGAGCCGAGTTCGCCGGAGTGCTGCATGGGGAAGAACTGGCCGCAGCCTATGCTGCAATGGATCTGTTTGTGTTCCCTTCGCACACCGACACATTTGGGAATGTGGTCCTTGAGGCAATGGCCAGCGGCGTTCCTGCGGTTGTCACTCCCGACGGAGGGCCGAAGACGATTGTTCGCGAAGGCGAGACGGGGCGCATTGTTGCGGAGGAAGAATTCGCGATGACGGTTGCGGAGATTCTGGATGATCGGATCAAGCACGATGCAATGCGAAGAGCGTCACGGGCGTATGCGCTGACTGCGACCTGGGACTCGGTGTTCGAGGGCGTGTATGCGGCCTATGAAGAGATTGTTCCCGCTCTCGCGTGATACACGGCAACTCACCGATTGCGCTGAAGGCAAACCGCAGCCCGCAGGAATGCGAAATAGCCATTCGACGGGCAACGCCTGCCTTTTCCGCATCTAACTATTGGATGCAAATGTGGAGCAATTAGAGATTTTCTGAGGATAGAGGAATAGATAGGAGAAGACTTGAGAAAACTTGTGATGTTAATGATTGAAACGGAACAGCCGGAAGGGCTATCAGCACGAAAGCTAGTAGTTGAGACGGCCAAACACAATGTATTAACGGCGTATAACGTGGACGACGGAATTGATCTGCTAAGACGATTCCCGGCTGTGGACGCTGTGCTGGTGCACAGCGACGTGCTTGCCAAGGAGCCGACTCTATTGACCCAGGTGAAGTCGAAGGCTCCGCATGCACCAATCATTCTAGCCAGCCCGCTTGCCCTGCAGGATACGCCAGAGGTGAGCTACGTGGTGGATAGCCACCAGCCCGGAGCCTTGTTGAAGGTTCTTGCCGAAGATCTGCAGGCAAGCACTGACAACCACTAGTTGCGGGATGCGTCTGCCGCACTCCTACAATGGAGCCATGAATAAGGAAGATGTTTTCACGCACACGGACCCCGAACTGCAGCCCGTGCTCGAAGAACTGCGGCGCCGCGAGCCGATATTTCACACAAAGAACTTCGGCACGACGGCGGCTGAATTTGAAAAAGCCACCGCACCGGAGTTCTGGGAGGTGGGCGCTTCCGGACGTCGCTACAGCCGCGCTTTCATCCTTGCACATGCTGATCGCTTCGCGGGTGTGGATGCAGGCTCAATGGGTTGGAAGGACTACGGTCACGCACTTCGCCGCCTTGGTACCGACACATATCTCTTGACCTATCGGCTCCAGCAAACGGATCGTCTTACGCACCGCGCAACGATCTGGCAACGAGCATCCGAGGGATGGCGCATCCTCTATCACCAGGGCACGATTGTGCTGTCGGAAGAGGACGATGTGATCCCGTGAGCGTGGCCGAGTCGCGGCCGCTCTGTGCGCCGTCAGGAAAGGATCTTTTGTCCGGTGCGCAGGTCGAGCGTGAATGGCACTTCCTTGTCAGTAAGCATCTGCCAGGCGAGCCCGTGAAGCTGGCCGGACTCAATGGCTTTGATGGTAATGCCTTCGTCAGAGAGTTTCTCCGACTGCCACGCAAGGCCCCGGGCTCCCCAAGCGAGCATCGCGTGATGACCGACGAACAGGAGCAGACCGTTCGCCGGAAACGAACGGACATCGAGCACGGGCCGATAGGGCAGCATGGTGAAGCATTCCGGTGCGGAGGTATCAATGAGGTATGCGTACCCGCCGGAAACGGCGCAAAGCTCTCGTGCATTCGGACAGGACCATATTCCGGTGGGAACACTGGAATCACGAAAGCCGAGAGCGCAGGTGGCGAGAAACTCGTTCGCGGAGGGCGAATTTTTTGGCTGGGTCTGGTGGCTGGTTCCACTCGGATGGGGTCGCACCAGAACTTCGAGAGCGCCGCGCTCCACTTCTTCCGCAACGCGCGGATAGACGTAGTGTCTCGTGGGCAGAATGAGCGGACGAGCAGCCAGGATTTCGGCCTGCCAGCAGTGCGGAAATGCAAGGTCAAGTGCAGCTGTCATGTCTGTGCCTCGTAGCCCAGGATCCAACTTCTCTGATCCGGCGTGTCGGGAACGGGACAACCGCGAGTCAACTCGACGGCACGCAGAGCGTCATTCGCGTTCCAGCCGAGATGGATGAGGGTGCAGGCAGCGGTGATGGTGGCTCTGCCGATGCTGCCGCGGCAATGGACGCCGATGCGTTCGCCGCTGCGAAGGCGCCCGGCAAGCCCGGCCACAAATTTGCGGAACTCGCCGGAATTGGCGGGTATCTGCGTATCCGGAATGGGATAGGAGAGGAACTGCAATCCGGTTTTTTGCGCCAACCGAGCTTCATCGATCAGGCCGAGCCAGTCGGCTTCATGGTGTTCGAGCAATGACACCAGGGTATCGATGCCGGCGTTCTTTATCTGCCGCAATTCGTCTTCAAGCCAATCGTGGCCACGCGGGCGAAGAACGATCGCGAGCCGGGCAGCAGGCTCACTGTCGGATGCGCCGATCCAGAAGATGTCGTTCAAAGCGGGCTAGACTCCCACGAACCGCTCAACGCGCTCCTGCACGCTGGGGATGCCGAGTTTGAGACTCGAACCCTCTTCGATGAGCGGGATGAGCCTGTCGAAATCCGGGCCGGAGTGCGAGCCGGTCAGGGCAATGCGAACCGGGTGGTAGAGTTCCGGGCCCTTGATGCCGGTGGCTTGCTTGATTTCGTTCAACCATTCCTTGAACAGCTCCGGCGTTACATGCTCGGCATGGGCCCGCGTGCGAGTTGCGAGTTCGCCCAGCACGGTGCGGGAAGTGTCGGCGGCGAGAACCGGGACATTGTGTTCATCGGTTCGGGCGGCTTCGGGATCAAATCCGAAGATGAACAATGTCTTGGCCGGGAGTTGGCCGAGGTGATCGACATAGGTCGCAAACAGGGTGATGAGCTTGACAAACCACACAATGACCTCGTCGGAGGCGTCTTCCTTTGCCGGCACAAGCCCGCCGAAGTACTCCCATGCGAGCGAGGCAACGCGGCCGGGCGAGGCCGCTTTTATGTAATGGCGGTTGAGCCACTTGAGCTTGTCGAAGTCGAACACCGCGGGCGAGGGGGTGACGCGTTCAAGAGAAAATGCGCGGACCAGTTCAGGTAGCGTGAAGGTCTCGGTTTTTCCGTCTTCTGCTCCCCAGCCGAGAAGTGCAAGGTAGTTGACCAGCGCTTCGGGAAGGTAACCCATCTCGCGAAAACTGGAGATGGAAGTGGCGCCATGACGCTTCGACAGCCGTTCGCGGTCGGCTCCCAGGATCGTGGAGAGGTGTGCAAACTCCGGAACCTGCCAGCCGAATGCCTGGTAAATGGCCACCTGCCTGGGCGTGTTGGAGATATGGTCATCGCCGCGAATGACATGGCTGATCTCCATGAGAGCGTCGTCGATGGTGACCACGTAGTTATAGACCGGTATGCCGAGCGCATCCTCTGAGCCGGATCGAACAAGGATGGGATCGCTCACGGCTTCAGCCGGAAACTCAACCGTGCCGCGCACCAGGTCGTGAAAGCGCAGCGGCTCTTCACCGATTTTGAGGCGGATTGCGTAAGGCCGTCCTTCGGCAAGGAATTTGCTGATGACCTTCGGCTTCAGAGAGCGGCAGCGGCCGGAGTAGACCTGCGGCATTTGATTTTGCGCAAAGAGCTTGCGTTCGGCTTCCAGTTCCTCAGGGGTGCAGAAGCAGCGGTAGGCCTTGTCCTCATCGAGAAGCTGCTGGGTGTATTTGGCGTAGATATCGAGGCGCTGCGATTGACGGTAGGGGCCGAAGCTTCCCTTTCCGGGCACATCTGGTTCGTCCGGCCCTTCGTCCCAATCGAGACCGAGCCAGCGCAGATCTCCGATGAGTTGCGTTTCGAATTGTTCCTCTGATCGCTCCACATCGGTATCTTCAATGCGAAGCAGAAAGGCTCCGCCGAAGCGGCGGGCGAACAACCAGTTGTAGAGCGCCGTGCGCGCATTCCCCACATGCAGCAATCCCGTTGGGGAAGGTGCAAAGCGCACTCGAATCTTCCCGTTTTCCATGGCACTCCGATGATAACCGCTTGCGCAAGATGAACGTACCGCAAGCCATACGGGAGGCGCCGACGGTAGCCGGCACCTCCTTTCCGCCGAGACCCCCCACCCCCCTACTCTGGGCGTAAATTACTCTTTTGATTCGGTTTATCGAACTTATCCCGGCCAAATTACTCTGTCCATTGGACTTATCCGCAAATTTCTCTCAGCAAAGAAGTTGCAGCCCATTTTTTCGGGGAGAGGTTTCTCCGAGCCTCAAGGAACCAGATCCCCGAGCGCTGAAAAAACGGGGATACGTGAAGAACATGAATTCTCGGGATTCGTCAACCAACAGGCGGCGAGGTTCTGGAATTGATGCGTTCAGTCCTCTCTACCTGATCTACTTTCTATTGTGAGCGCTTTGAGGAATTATCCGGCAAATTGAACGGGACTTTTCGCCTTGCGATTCTCGGGAAGGCGGAGCCAAGTCGCCGAACGCGCCGACTGCGCTTTCGTCACGAGAAGTGTTCCCAGCCCTGAGGCAAAAGCGGTACACGGCCACCGGGAGTGATGAGAGTGATCGTTCGACGTCCTGAACGGCGGGGAATGATGCGTCCAATGCGGGTGACTGGAACTCCGGCGATGGAGCGGGGCAGGCGTGCGGTGGCCGGCGCGGAGAACAGCAACTCGTAATCTTCGCCGCCATGGAGCGCCTGGGCGATTGCGGCTGCAGGGTGGACGGGGAGTTGGGACACATCCAGCTCTGCGGCCACTCCCGATTCGCGGCAAAGATGGGCAAGATCGGTCGAGAGACCGTCGCTGAGGTCGAGCGCGGCGGTAGCCAGGCCAAGGCGGCGCAATTCGATCCCCTGGATAAGCCGCGGATGGGGATAGAGGTGTTCCCCGAACAAGGCCTTATCTTTCTTTAGGACGGCGGCCAAAGCGGATGGGGTTTTCGCTGTGCCGGCCAATTTGCCGAGGCCCTCAAGCCCAGCAGCCGCACCTCCCAGGCTGCCGGTTACATAGAGCAGGTTGCCGGGACGAGCCCCCGAGCGCAGAAGGGCCTTGCCCCTTGGCACTGCGCCGGCGAGGACAATGTCAGCGACGACGAATGGTGACTCGGCCAGATCGCCGCCGGCAAGGGGAGTCCGGTTGGCGGCTGCGAGGACCAAGAAGCCGTCGAGGAAACGGTCCATCCATGACGGAAGGCGTCGCTGAGGACGGGTGAGCTCGCCCGGTAAGCCTAAGGAAAGAAAGGCCGCGACTGGCCTTGCACCCATGGCTGCCAGATCGCTCAGGCCACGGGCAAGAGTGCGGTGGCCGACGGATTCGGGAGGGTGCCAGTCGAGGCGAAAGTGGCGGCCGGCGATAGAAAGATCGGTGGTGAGGGCCAATTCTTCGTCAGGCGGCAGGCGGAGGAGGGCGCAGTCGTCGCCGATGCCGAGGCGCACCCCGGCAGAGCCGAAACGAGGCACGCGGCGCCGAAGCTGCTCAAGCAAAGCCAGTTCTCCCGCCCCGGCAGTCTCAATGGCCATGGCGCGTTTTTTTCGCATCTTATTGAGCATACATTTTGTTGTGCCTGCCTTGGAGAAATGACGGAAGCCGCGCGACGTGAATTATCCTCACCGATTGAAGGATTTTCCAGGCGGATTTCGTTGACCTGACGAGCCTTGGCTGTTAGCCTGAACAGACGTTCCACGCACGGCGTCCGCGACGGGCGCAAGCTGTGGTTATTGAGGGACCTGAAAAGGTCTCATCGTCCTTAAGTGTGCAATTGCTTCCTTGGCGAAGTGCAGCCTTCCCCGGTTGCAGGGTGAGAGAAGGTTTATGCTGCGGAGACGCTATTACATTCTTTTTGTTGCCAGAGATGAAGACGGTCGAGTACGGAAGATTCCGCTTCCTCTGCACTATGTGTACGGATTTGTGGCCGCAGCGGTGGTAGGCGCCTTTACCATCGCAGGTCTGGCCGGCTCGTACACGCGCATGCTTCTCAAGACTGAGAGCTTCAACCAGGTGAGGCAGGAGCGCGAAACGCTGCGCAAGAACTATCAGCAAATGGCGCAGGTTGCGCACGACCGCGACGTGCAGGTGGCGTCGCTTGGGGCACTGGCGAGCGAAGTGACCGAGCTATACGGGCTGCGGCAAAACAAGCTGAATGCGGCCAGGTCGGCAGCCGCGCGGGCAGCATCGGCGCCCGCGCCGCCTACGCTGGCTTCGTCAGATGACGTGAATCAGCAGGACGTTTCGCTCTCAATCAAGCAGTTTTATGCGCTACGGTCGCAGGCCCTCTCAGGCGAGGTAACGCGTGCGCTGCAAAGCGGATTGACGCCGGACTTCACAGGCGATTGGACTACGCTGGCAGATGCGCCCTCGATATGGCCGCTGGAAGGGCGCGTGGCTTCAGGCTTTGGGGAGCGAGCGGATCCCATCAATGGCGAAGGCGCATTCCATCCAGGCATCGATATCGACGCGCCATACGGCACCCCGGTGCGGGCAGCCGGCGACGGCGAAGTCGCTGGGGGCACGACGGGGTCTGGCTACGGACTCGAGGTAATCCTCGATCATGGCCACGACGTGGAGACGATCTACGCACACCTGTCAGGGATCGCGGTGATTCCGGGACAGCATGTGATTCGCGGTCAGGTAATCGGCTATGTCGGCCAGTCGGGGCGCGCGACCGGACCACACCTTCACTATGAGGTCCGCATTCACAATGTGCCGGTGAATCCGCACAAGTATCTGCGGATGACCTACGAGCAGGCATCGCTTGGGGAGAACACGACAAGCGCCGGCGGGAAGTAGGTCCGGACTGGAGCGCGTCGCCTCCAGGGCTGGAATGCAACTGATCTTTTGAGATTGAGCAAACGGGATGAAGCCCGTGTACCCCAGTGCGTGGGGATGCGGATGAAGCCGGCGGCTATTTTTTGAGTCCCAGCGCGTCGACCACTTGCTCATCCACCTTGGCTGGCTGACCGTCTTTCTTCCACACCACGCCGAAACCGCCGCGGTAGTCCCACATCGTCCAGCCGATGCCGTCCGCTTCGAGCGCGCTGCGCACGTCGTGTATCCAGCGCATGCGGTCGGCTGGTTTTGTGTGCTCGCGATAGGCGCCGAATTCATTGCAGATGAGGGGCACGTTGTTCGACTTTCCCCAGGCCGCGGCCTCATCGATCAGCGAATGGATGCGCTGAGCATCCCAATGATCGAGCCAGTAATTCTCGAGCTTGAAGCGGTCGTCGGGGCTGGGCACCTGGTTCAGCGACTCCGGCATCGAGGCAGCGGTGGGTGGATACGGAATGTCGTGGGTGTAACTCCACCATGGCTCGCCCCAGCCCGCACCCTGATGGGTGAATTCATGGGGATCGTAGAAGTGGAAGTTGTAGATGACATTGGCGTCGGGCAGTGGATGCTGGGTAAGCAGGTCGACGATGTCGGAATAGTTTGGCCCAGTGGCGATGATGGTGTTGTGCGGTGCTGCCTTGCGAATGGCCGCTGCGGCCCGTGCCTGGATGCCGGCCCAGCGATACGGATCGTGCACTTCCGGCTCGTTCATGATTTCGAAGAAGATCATGTCGGGATTGCGCGTTGCATAGTGGGCGGCGAGCTTGCGCCACAGCATCACGAATCGATCGACGGCGGGGTCGCTTGATCGTATGCCGGCCTTGTACGGTTCCTCTGGATGGAGGTCGATCTGTACGGCGAGACCATCGGCCAGCATGGTGTCGACTGCCTTGTCGAGACGGCCGAGGAAATCATCGTTCATTCCATCCGCGCCGAGCGGCGCCTGTTCCAGCGGCACGGGATCAATGCTGAGACGGACGTTGTCGAAGCCCAGCTTGGCCATGAGGGCGAGGTCGCCCGCATCGGTGTAGCGATCGGTTCGTGCCGCGGAGTAGTCATTGGCAGACTGCGCGAACCATTCCGACGCATTGATGCCGTGGCGCAGGTGCTGCGCGCGGGCAAAAGCGGTTTGCGCGGCAGAGGCACGGTCTTGTGCGACAGAGTGAAGGACAGAAACGAGAACGAAAAGAACTGCGGGCAAAGCAGAACGGAACCGCATGAACAAGCCTCCGCCGGGATGGAAAAATGACCGAGGCAACGATAGCACGTGCGGGAGTGATGCGAACCGTGCTTCGCAGTTCTCAGGATCGAGACGTGGGAGCGGTGATTTCCTTTATTTGCCGACGTAGCTTACGTGCCAGATGGAGCGCGATCCGTCATCGGTGATGAAGAGCGAACCGTCGTGGGCCATCGTGACTCCCACCGGCCGGCCCCAGACTTTGCCCTCGGGCGTGACGAAGCCAGTGAGGAAATCCTCATATTCGCCGGTGGCGTGCCCGTCGCGCATGGGCAGGCGGATGACTTCGTATCCGCCGCGATGGGAGCGGTTCCATGAGCCGTGCTCGCAGGCGAATCCATCGCCTTTGAATTCCGCAGGAAATTGCGAGCCTTCATAGAAGGTCATTTCGAGGGAGGCGAAGTGCGGGTTGACGAGGATGTCGGGGACGATGACGCGATGCTGCAACTCGGGGTGCTTGCCTTTGAGGCGGGGATCCCAGTGGCCGCCGATGTAGAACCAGGGCCAACCGTAGAAACCGCCTTCCTGAACGTGGGTGATGTAGTCAGGGGGAAGGTTGTTGCCAATGGCATCCCGTTCGTTGGTGGAGCACCAGAGCTCGCCGGTGATGGGATTGATGGCTTCGCCCACGCAATTGCGGATACCCCAGGCATAGACCTTGATGAATTTGCCTTCGGGGGTGAACTCCAGCACGTCGGCGCGGTGATACTCGTCGGGGTGGGTGTCGGGATCATCGACGTTGGAGTGCGAGCCGACAGAGGCGAAGAGCTTCGTTCCGTCTTTTGAGAAGACAAGATCGCGCGTCCAGTGACCGCCTCCACGCAGGCGTCCTCCGCCGGGAAGCTCGGCCAGAGACTGCATGGGTCCGCGGGCTTTGAGGTCGCCGTTTCGATAGGGGAAGCGCACGATCTCGTCGGTGTCGCCGATGTAGACCCATTGTGGATTGCCGCCATTGGGATAGAAGGCGATGCCGAATGGCTGGTGCAGGCCCGCGGCGAACACGGACATCTGTTGCGGCTTGCCGTCGGCTCCTACTCCGCGAAAGATTTTGATTTTGCCGGATTCGCTTTCGGCGAGGAAGAGGTCCCCGTTGGGTGCGGTACGAATTTCACGAGGATTGTCGAGACCGGTGGCATAGAGATCGACTTTGAAGCCCTTTGGCGCGACGGGCCATGCGTTGGCGGGCCGGTCGACGACGTCGGGGCCGTTATCGACGGACTGATCGGGCGCGGGAGCGGGCAGATCGGCGACGGTGAGATGGCGGCGGATTCCGGGCGACTCGTGAAGGGCGTCGGTGAAGGCAGCCTGGCCGGTGAGAACGAGATGCTCGTTCCGAGGCTCCTGATACTTGGTTACGGCGAAGGCGGCGAGAGAGATGAGCAGTGCGAGCGCAAAAGCCAAGGCGAGCGAATTGAAGGCGCGTTTCATGGGACCTCACGGGTGATGGACTTGGAGGTTGCGGCGGGGAAGGCCAGCGTGCAGATCCGCCCGGACAGCAATGATTATAAGCAAGTGTCGATGAGAGACGGGCCAAGGGACAGATCGGGGTGCAAGGCAGGAACCTCAAAAGAAAGGAGCTCATTGCATCACATAAACACGAACGCGGCCCGAAGGCCGCGTCCTGCGAAACAAGGGGAGGGCTTGCTCATCACTTCGATGCGCTGCTATCGGCCTGGGTTGGTTCCGTTGCAGGAGAGTCATTGGAGGCGGCTGTCTTGGCCACCAGAGAGGGCGTCAGCGTCGCCGTGACCAGAACTCGATCGTGCTTCTGTGTTACCTGGGCGGTTTTCAGCAACTGTTTAAGCGCATTGTTAGCCGGGTTGGAAGCAAGTGGAGCTGTGAATCCGCGGGCGAGGGTGACGAGCGTGGCCAAGTCAGCGGCCTGGCTGGCAGCCTCCTGCTCATTGGGCGCGATCTCTTCGACGCGCAGGTGGAGCGAGCCGGCCAGAGGCAGTGTGGGGCTCAAACTGGCGATGATCGTAGCCCCGTCGGCAAGCGGCAGGGAAAAGCCGAAGATATGGATGGCACCGCTCTCAGAGAAGGGCAATCCGATCTGGCCGATTCCCCAGGCGAAAGAGAGCAGGGGCACGTCGTGGTAGTGATGCGAGAGGAGAGTGGAGCCGGCGAAGGGGAGTGCCGCGGTGCGATGGCGGTCAATGATGGAGTGGATCTGCTCGGGAGTGGGAGTGTTGGTGACAGCCAGCATGTCATATCCGATCTGCGCGACGCGGACGGTGCGGCCTTCGGACGGAACGGAGTAAATAGTCTTGCCAGCATAGATTTCACGCGACGTCGCATGCGATGCGAGCCAGTCATTCAGGCCTTTGCCGGTGAGCTTGCCTTCCATGACGAGCGAATAGGCCACGGGACCGTTAGGCCCGTTGGGGTTCGGCATGCGATGCAGGCCAATGGCGACCTGGTCGAGATCGCGTTCCCAGTCAATGCCGGTGGCGTCAACGAACTGCTGGTAGTCAGGGACGCGCTGGGGCGGTTTCAGATCTTTGCGGAAGAAGGCGCGGATGGGTTTGAGATTGACGTAGATGATGCCGTCGGACTCAGGGAGCAGGCGGGCGACTTCGGGCGGCGCCTTGGAACGCAGGAAGACGGCCACGGCGAGCAACACCACGACCCCAGCGACAACCAAGAGCGTTCTGCGCGTGCGTCGGTTCATGCTGAATGGGAGATCGAGCCGAATGGCGGCGAAGACCACCCAATATCAGGATACCGAACCCGGCTTCTGGGCTGGGACAAATCCGTAAATCTTGGCGAAGCTCAGTTCTTGACGTTCATCGCGTCGGAATCCACGGCTTTCTTTCCGGTAATTCCTTCAAGACCAGCGAGCAAGCCGCGATAGTCGTTCTTGTCAGCTTGAAATGCCAGCCCGCCCTTCTTTCCAGCATCGTCCCAGGTGATGCCGATGTAATGTTTTTTTGATTTAGTGAGGGCAAGCAATGCTCCAACCCCAAGCGAAACGATTGCGACGCCAATTGCTGCTCCGACGCGACGATGCACGTCCTGTCCGTAACTGATTTCGGTGACAGCGAGGGCGGGAATAACAACGATCTCGGTTTTCTCCTTCATGATCCGAATATTGCTGCCGTCGATAAAAATCCGCATTTCGCTTCCCGCTTTGGCATTTGGCAGCGAGCCGCCGTCGTAGGCGATTTTGTAGCCGTTATCGCTGGCAAAAGCAGCCAGTGGAAAAATCATGCACATCAGAATTGCGATTCGTCTTCTCATCTTGCCCTCGCGCGACGGAACTATACCACCGCCGACCGAAGCTGATATGTGACGGCGCGCGGACTATCTGCTCGCCCGTCACTCTGAGAAGCGCCAAGCGTTCCCCCTCGCCGAGATCTCGTGCTCGCACACACAAGAACGCCCGCCGCAGGTTCTGCAGCGGGCGTCACCACCTGCCCGGGATCAACATGTTGCCGGAGGTTATTCCACGTCACTTACCTTGCCATCTTTGAATGTGACCTTCATGCCGTTGTAGTAGTAGATGGTTTTTGCGCCGAGATTCGCAATTCGTGTCGGTGCGCCGAGGGCAGCCTGCACCTGGTCGGTAGTCTGGCCGAGCGCGACGGATGGAGGCGGGCCGGCCGGGGCCGGCGGAGCAGCCGCGGCAGCAGCGGCAACGGGCGAGGGCGCTCCACTATCCTGCGCAGCTTCGGCCGTCACCTCCTGTTCAGACTGGTTGCTTTGCTGGTCGACCTGCGCGATCTCCTGGCCCACGTTCGGATCGGGAGGAGGAGCGACTGCGGCGTACGCGGCAGGCGCAGGCTGAGCTTGCGCCGAGGGTGGAGCGGCCGGCAACCCATCTTTGCCCTGCTTGGCCTGCAGGTCCTGGAGACCCTGATCAATGGTCTCGCGCATGTGGTTTTGCATCTCCTGCAGATCGCTCACCTGAACGGTGACGGTGCTGGACTTGGGGCACTCGGTGCCACCCTTGCTGGCCAGAACCACCAGGTTCGCCGATGTCGCATCCTGTGGAGGCGGGGTTTGCAGTTGAAGGGCGTCGCCATCGCTCAGAGAGCACTCCTGGCCGGAAGATGCGTCGACCACATCCACACTGTCTCCGGCGACGAAGACATGGGGACGGCCGTCACTCAGCATCCGCGCGATGCCGCTGGACCCGGGATCGATGTCCTGCTGCTGCGCGTTCTGGCCAGCCTCCTGATTTTCCAGCGCCAACTGGTTCCTGACTTCGTCGGCGATCTGCTGCTTTACGTCCGGGGTGAGTTCCGGCTGGCCGCCACCGGCGGGTGCAGCGCCATCAGCTTCCTGTGCCTCCTGGTGCGCGGCGTAGGCTGCCTGAAGGTCCTGAGAAATGATGTAATCGGTTAGCCAGAATGCCGCAGAAGGATATACCGGATAGGGCGTGAAGTAGTAGCCATAGTAGCCATACCAGGGATTGCCGGCCCATCCCCATGGATAGGCGACCGGAACGGCCCAGGGGTTATAGGCCCACCCATAAAATCCCGGACTGTAGTAAAAGCCGGGTGCGTACACATTCACAAAGGCACCCCGGTAGTAGTAGCCGTGGTAATAGCGCTGGTAGGCACGGCCGTGGTAGTAGTAGCTGCGCCGCGCGAAATCGTGGCCATGGTAGCGATAGGGGCGCTCTACGAAGCCGCGGCGGCCCCGCTCGGCAAAGACGCGGCTATGATCGGCGCGCTCCATTGAGACTCTGCGGCCGCCGGAAAGGCCGCGGTGGACGTCCATTCCCCTGCGGGCGTCGTGGATGTCGCTCACCCTTCCGCCGGGGCGGGTGCGAATTGCACTGCCGCTGCGGGTCACGCGCTCGTTGGTGCCACGGGGCGCCGGTCTGTTCCCGAAGGCCGAGGGATGACCGCCGGCGGGGCCATGGAATCCGGCGCCGCCGCTGGCGACCGGGCGACCACCGCCAAGGCCTGTGGTCGTACGCGTGGTGGTTGTCGTGGTGCGTGTGGTTGTCGTGGTGCGAGCGCCGCCGTTGGCGGTTGGGCCACGGCTCGTGGTGGTTCTCGAGCCATTGGCTGTGGCTCCGTGCGAACCCATTCCACCCGTGGCTGCGCCATGTGGAGCACTTCCCCCTGGATGGGGGGCGGGTCTCGCGGCGGGAGCAGCCTTCGGCGCGGGAGCCGACTTTTTGTTTTCGCCATGAGCTGTACTCAAGCAGAGCATGCCCGCCATTCCGGCAAGGATTACGGCAGCGGTGCCGTAATGCATCATTTTGTTGAGAAATCGCATTCTCATCTTCAAACCTCGTTCCTCTTCAAGCCTCGCGGTCCATCCCGGTAGCGCGGGCGCGCTATTCGACGTCAGTGACCTTACCGTCTTTCAACGTTACTTTCATGTCCTTGTAGTACAGAATTTGCTTCGATCCCAGGTTTGCTTCGCGGAGCGGCTGCCCGAAAGCGGTCGTGACTTGATCTCTTGTTTCGCCCAGGTTGATGGAGGGGGGTGGCGCATCCGCCGGTGGCGGCGGAGGTGCAATCGCTGCCATGGGGGCGGGCGGTGCGGCTGGAGCGGAAGGCGCCGCAGGGGCCGGGGCAGCCTGACTTGCCTGATTGCTGCTGTTATCCGGAGGGGCAACCGTCAAAACGTCCGCAATGGTTTGCAGGGCGACATCGGCGGACGGAATCTCCTTTTTGTTGGGAAACGGAACCTTGAGACTCGCGTAGTAGCGAACATCGTCGTAGGGATCGCTATACAGCTTGAAGACCACGCCATCCTTTTCAACCTGGACGCCGATCACCCAGCACTTTTCCTCGGGAACGAAGGTGCGATGGGGATAGTCGGCAGCGGTGGTTCCTCCGGAAGAGGACATGCCGATGGCGAGGTCCTTGCCGAAACCGCCCCATCCTTGTCGGATCGTCCCGTTCTTGTAGGTGTTCGATGGCGGCAAGGGCGACGCAACGGAATACATGACCAGGCCGGGTTTGTGAAGCACGATCACGTCTCCGGCGGTGACAATATCCGAGCGGTCTGCCGTGATTGTTGTGAGCTTGAATTGCGCGGAAAGTCTTTGTTGAATTGCCGCCGGGTCACCCTGTGCGGCGAGGTTGAGACAAAAAAGCGAAATAAGAACAAGCAATGCGAATGAACGAAGGTACCTCGATTGAGACATTATCCCCTTTCCTTTCATCAAATCACGGGGGAAGCGTTTATAACGCGCAGCAATGCCGGACGGGGCCCGAAGAATAATACAGTGCTTGTTCCGCCCATGCGCTCACCTCGCGCATGCCGACCATTCAATCGACGTTGCTGACTTTTCCGTTTGTGAACGTCACTTTCATGTCCTTGTAGTAATAAATTTCCTTTGCTCCCAGTTTGGCTTCGCGCAACGGTTGTCCGAAAGCGGCAGTCACCTGGGTCTTGGTCTGACCGAGGGCGATCGTGGGCGGTGGAGCATCTGCTGGCGGCGGCGGTGGCGGAATAGCTGCCATGGGCGCTGCCGGTGCAGCCGGTGGCGGAGCGGGAGTCTGAGCAGCGGCCTGGGCCGGTTGGCCGCCCTGATCGCCGCCCTGGCCTCCACCGTTCTTATCGTCAGGAGGCACGACGGTCATTAGTCCTGAAACGGTTTTGACAAAGTCATCCGGCTGCGGCACGGTGCCTTTGGGGAACGGAAAGCTGATCTCGCCGTAATAGCGGACCTGGTTTCCCTGAGCGTCGGGATAGGGATCACTGAAGGTGCTGACGAGGATACCGTCTTTCTCAGTCGAGACGCCAGTAATCCAGAACTTCTCTCCGGCGACGAACTTGCGCGAGGGGCAGCCATTGTTTGCGGCGTCGGTGACGCTTCCACCTCCGCCGAAGGGAAGATGCCCCTTAAAGAAGGACTTGGCGGCGTCCTTGGCGCGATTCTTGTAATTGGCGGTCAGAACACCGTTGCTGTAAGTATTCGAAAAGGCGTAGGAAGAGGATGAGCTGCACATCATGAGCCCGTCCTTATGCAGCAGGACGACGTCGCCGGCCGTGACAATGTCGGACCGGTCGGCTGTGGCCTTGGTGACCTTGATTTCGGAAACCAGCTTTTCCTGAATGAGCGTGGCAGGATCGCCCGCCTGGCCTGCCAATTCGAGCGAACAGGTAACCGCGAACGCGGTGAGCGAGAGAGTGCGAAACCACTGCATCCGTTTCATGGGCAACATCCGTTCTTTAGTTTTTTCGCTGGGGGAATTTTCCGGGTGGGAGGAATTTACCGCGACTCTTATCGCCGTGTCAACGACGTTGTAAGGGCACCGATGCGGTTTGCTCCGCCGGTTCCGCTGTGCTAACCTTGATCTCTGTGCCGTGGTACGCGCGGAGCGGGAGTGTGTCCGCGCGTTCCGCCGGTTTTCCGGGCAGATTTCCGGGTGATAGAGCGGTTTCAGTGGTTGAGGAAACCGTTCACAGGGCTGGCGTAGCTCAGCTGGTAGAGCATCTGATTTGTAATCAGAGGGTCGGGGGTTCAAATCCCTTCGCCAGCTCCATTGGAAGGCTGAATCGGAGCCGGAAACGGCAGCAAATTTGGACCGGCGTCGGAGTTTTTAGAGGCGCTGGGCCTGTCCTCCGCGGTGATCCCACTGAGGTGCATGCTCCGCCCTGCCGAGCGCGTAAGGCGCTACCGGGTAGGGGGCGTGCGTGGAAGTGGTTCGAAGCTGGGGCGGGCGGAGATCATCCAGCGACGGTTGTTAGGTTGTTGGGGTGATTGGATTCAGGAAATCCCGGACGAAGATTGGTCCGGGGTGAGAAAGTTCGGAGTCTCGCGAACAGGTCTTCGTTCGTGGGGCGGTTGGGCACAGGTGGCCGAGCGGTTAATGGCAGCAGACTGTAAATCTGCCGCTCCTTGCGAGCTACGGAGGTTCGAATCCTCCCCTGTGCACCATGAGTTGAGGTAGGAAGATGCGCGAAGAGCCAAATGCGGCTGTGGACGCGGGTTCGGGGCGCGAAGAGTTGAAGCAGTCAGGCCGGGAGATGAACCGAAAGTACATGGTGGCGATGGTTCTGTACGCGGTTCTGGCAGCGCTGAGTTGGTTTACTCTTAGTGGAAAGATTCCAATCGGTGGGCGGTTGGTGGAATTGAAGCTTGTTCCACTTTTGATTATCGGTGCATTTGTGTTACGCACCATGGTGGCGATGAAGGCGGAGAAGATTCGCAGGCAGAATGGCGAGACCGCCGCAGGGGCCTTCGAGGAGCGGATCGACCGCAAGGTGGGGATGTAGTCCCAGCGCGGAATGCGCACTTGAAGAGAGTGCAGAAGTTTGTAGAGGGCTGATGTAGCTCAGTTGGTAGAGCACTCCCTTGGTAAGGGAGAGGTCACCAGTTCAATCCTGGTCATCAGCTCCAGAGATACAGCTACTAGCTACTAGTTTTTAGCTTCTAGCTTGCGCAGTGACAGATTGAGCGCAATAGGCTCGCGCAGGCGCGATGGGGCTGGTAGCTAGCGGCTAAGAGCTAACGGCTGATTCATGGGCGGGAGTAACTCAGTGGTAGAGTCACAGCCTTCCAAGCTGTTGGTCGCGGGTTCGAGTCCCGTCTCCCGCTCCAAAGACCAGTTGTTAACCATTCGCTGTCAGCTTCGGAATTGCAGAAACGAGCCGATGCGACAAGCATGAGTGTGACGAAGCTGAAGGCAAATGGCTTTCACGAGGGTTTAAGAGGATGTTTGAGCAGGCGGCGATTGCGGTCCAGGACGAGAAGACGTACGGGGAGCTTCACCAGCAGATCGACGCAGTGTTTGCCGCGAGCGACGTGGAGGTTTTTCTCAACCGCGTGATTCGCTTGAATCTGCGGATTCGCGATTTTGAGAGCGTACTCGATCGGGGACTACTGGGCAAAGGGGCGATTGCGCTCTACAAGGCGCTGCCCGTCTCAGATCAGGGTTTGACCCGAGAACGATATTTGAGGCTGGTGGAGAAAGTGCCGGCGGAGTTGCGGCAAAGGTATTTCAAGGGTTACGCGTATTACTGAGAAAGACGAGCTTTTGGCTCGTAGCTTGAACGGTGTGGATCAAAGGAATGTGGTCGATGCCGGCAGGATGGAGCTAGCAGCTGGACGCTAGCGGCTGATGCTGAGGTTCGGGGCTGGAGTCCGCCGCGGCGGACGCTCCGGAGTTGAAACGGGCAGTAGGAGCTACGAAAGGGATTCGGAACTTTTATGGCGAAGGAAAAGTTTGATCGTTCGAAGCCTCACGTGAACGTGGGGACGATCGGGCACATCGATCACGGCAAGACGACGTTAACGGCGGCGATCACGAAGGTATTGCAGAAGCACAATCCGAAGAACACGTTCCGATCGTTCGATTCGATTGACAACGCACCGGAAGAGCGGGAGCGGGGCATCACGATCGCCACGGCGCACGTGGAGTACGAGACGGCCAACCGTCACTACGCACATGTCGATTGCCCCGGGCACGCGGACTACATCAAGAACATGATCACCGGCGCGGCGCAGATGGATGGCGCGATCCTGGTGGTGGCGGCGACCGATGGCCCGATGCCGCAGACCAAGGAGCACGTTCTTTTGGCGCGCCAGGTGGGCGTGCCCTGCATCGTGGTGTTTCTGAACAAGTGCGATGCGGTGGAAGACGAAGAGCTGACGGATCTGGTGGAGATGGAAGTGCGCGAGCTCTTGTCGAAGTATCAGTTTCCGGGCGACGATGTGCCGGTGATTCGCGGCTCGGCCCTGGGCGCGCTGAACGGCGAAGCCAAGTGGGAAGCCAAGGTAGACGAGCTGATGGAGGCGGTGGACAAGTACGTTCCGCAGCCCAATCGCGCGGTGGATCTGCCCTTCCTGATGCCGATTGAAGACATCTTCTCGATCTCGGGCCGCGGCACGGTAGTGACGGGCCGCATCGAGCGGGGCAAGGTGAAGGTGGGCGAGGACGTGGAGATAGTCGGATTCCGCGAGACGCGCAAGAGTGTGTGTACCGGCGTGGAGATGTTCAAGAAGCAGCTGGATGAAGGTCTGGCGGGCGACAACGCAGGCATTCTGCTGCGCGGTATTCCGAAAGAGGATGTGGAGCGGGGGATGGTGCTGGCCAAGCCGGGATCGATCACGCCGCACACCAAGTTCAAGGGTTCGGTGTATGTGCTGAGCAAGGAAGAGGGTGGTCGTCATACTCCGTTCTTCAAGGGCTATCGCCCGCAGTTCTACTTCCGGACGACGGACGTGACAGGAGTGGCGGAGCTGCCCGAAGGCACGGAGATGGTGATGCCGGGCGACAACGTGGAGCTGGTGATTGAACTGATTACACCGGTGGCGATGGAAAAGGGTCTTCGATTTGCCATCCGCGAAGGCGGACGTACGGTGGGCGCCGGCGCCATCTCGGAAATTATTAAGTAGACGGTCACCCCAGCGAGGAAGACCTGCCGCTGGGGTGACCGAAAAAAGTCCCGCGCCGGGCGGACTGCCCTTCGGGCGAAAGACATTCGGCGCGGCAAGCGAAATCTGATCAGCGATTGCTGGTCACTGGAAAGAAGATCTCATGGTTGGACAAAGAATACGAATCCGTTTGAAGGCATACGACTATCGCGTGCTGGATACCTCGACCGGCGAGATTGTGGATACGGCCAAGCGTACCGGAGCAACGGTAGCCGGGCCGATTCCTTTGCCGACGATCAAGAACAAGTATTGCGTGCTGCGTTCGCCGCACGTGGACAAGAAGTCGCGCGAGGCGTTCGAAATTCGCACCCACAAGCGGCTGATCGACATTCTTGAGCCGACGCAGCAGACAGTCGATGCCCTGATGAAGCTCGATCTCCCTGCCGGTGTCGACGTCGAAATCAAGGCATTCGAAAAGTAGCCACCTGCGATTCTGCGGGCATACTCTTCGAGCGCAAAGCCTTTGCGAAGTTCTGCGAAGCGGTAGCAAGGTCCGGAAGGACCCCGGCAGTGCGATAAGCAGCTTCGCATGATGAGGTGAGGAAAGACATGGCGGTAACAGGGATTCTGGGGAAAAAGATCGGCATGACGCAAGTCTTCGATGAAAAGGGCGATGTGCACCCAATTACGGTGCTGCAGGCGGGCCCTTGCGTGATTACGCAATTGAAGACCGCTGCGAAGGATGGCTACGATGCCGCGCAGATCGGCCTGGTCGAGTTCATCAAGACGAAGAGCGTGACCAAGGCGCAGGCGGGACACTTTGCCAAGACTGAAGCACCGCCGGTGAAGGTCATCAAGGAAGTGAATCTGGAGGCCGCAACGGACGGACAGGCCGAAATCAAGGCAGGAGATCGCGTACTGGTCGACATCTTTTCCGACGCAAAGTTTGTCGATATTATCGGCACTTCAAAGGGCCGCGGTTTTGCGGGCGTTGTTCGGCGTCACAAGTTTGGCGGCGGCCCGAAGTCGCACGGGCACATGTTCCAGGTGCAGGGCTCGATTGGCGCATCCAGCTTTCCGTCTCGTGTGTTTCCAGGGCAGCGTATGCCCGGTCATTTCGGTTCAGAGCAGGTGACGGTTCGGAATCTGCGCATTCGCGGTATCGATCTGGATGAAAACCTGCTGATGGTGGAAGGTGCGGTACCGGGAGCGCGCGAAGGTTATGTGCTGATCTCGAAAGCCAAGGCTCCACCGCGCGAGCGCCGCGGATTCGCCGGGTCAGGCACGGTCGATCCGTTGAAGGCTTCGAAGAAGGCGACGGCAAAGCGGAAGTAGGACTGGCCGTCAAGATGTATGCCGCTTTGCGGCGCATGAGATTGAAGCCGGGGAGTATTCCCGGCGGAAGAAGAAGACGATGGCAAACGTTGATGTATTGAATCTGAATGGCGACAAGGTGGGCTCGCTCGATTTGGCCGATTCAATCTACGGCCAAGTGAACGAAGACCTGCTTTGGGAGGCGGTCAAGCACTATCGCGCCTCGCTGCGCCAGGGCACGCACAAGACCAAGAGCCGCACCGAGGTCGCTGGTTCGGGCAAGAAGCTTTGGAAGCAGAAGGGGACGGGCCGCGCGCGTATCGGCTCGGTGCGTTCACCGCTGTGGCGGCATGGCTACACGGTACACGGGCCACAGCCGCGCAGCTACGACTATCCCTTCCCCCGCAAAAAGCTGTTGGGTGCTTTGCGCTCGGCGCTGGCGTCCAAACTTGCCGACGGCAAGTTGACGGTGGTGGATTCGCTCGAGATCAAGGAAGGCAAGACGAAGCTCTACCGCGATGCGTTGAACAAACTCGATGTGAAGAGGACCGTGCTCTTAGTTGAGAACGGCAAGACTCTTTCCCAATCCCTGGTGCTCGGCGCGCGCAACCTGAAGGGTGTCGAACTGGTGCTGAACAACGAAGTGCATCCGTACGATCTGCTTCGTTACGACCGGGCGATCTTCTCCAAGGCCGCGATTGAGCAACTCTCCGAGGCACTTGAAAAATCCGTATCGAAGCGCAGACATACCGCGCAGACGGAGGCAGCATAATGCCGAATCTTTATAGCGTGATTCGCCGCCCGCTGATTACTGAAAAAGGGCTAGGCGTGAAAGAGACCGAGGGAACGCTGGTGTTTGACGTTTCCCCGGATGCCTCAAAGACAGAAGTGAAACAGGCCGTAGAGGCGCTCTTCAAGGTGAAGGTGGCCGCGGTCCGGACCGCCAATGTGATCGGGAAGGAACGGCGCCGTGGCAAATTCACGGGCTTCCGCCCTGACTGGAAAAAGGCATATGTCCGGCTTAAAGCCGGTGAAAAGCTGCCGGAGTACGTAAGCAATCTGTAAGGCAGCAGTTTGGTAGCTCCAGAAGAGAAGCCGGGATTTTGAAGTGAGTCAAAGAAGTTTGTTGAAGAAGGATGAGCTAGTAGCTAGTAGCTAGAGGCTAATAGCTGGCTCGTCAAGGACAAAGACGATGGCAATCAAGACATATCGACCGATAACGCCGACGCTTCGTTTTCAGACCTCGCTGGTCAACGACGACCTTACGACGTCCAAGCCGCACAAGCCGCTGCTGACAACGCGCAAGCGGACGGGCGGACGCCGCAATTCAGGCGACATGACGATCCGCCATCAGGGCGGCGGCCACAAGCAAAAACTGCGCCAGATCGATTTCAAGCGCGAAAAGTACGGTGTACCGGGCAAGGTCGCGACCATTGAATACGATCCGAATCGCTCCGCCCGGATTGCATTGGTGCACTATGCCGACGGCGAAAAGCGCTACATTCTGCAGCCCATTGGTTTGAAGGTCGGGGCGACCGTGACGTCGGGTCCGGATGCGGACATCCTTACCGGCAATGCCTTGCCGCTCAAGAACATTCCGGCCGGCACCACGGTTCATGCGGTCGAGTTGAGGCCGGGCAAAGGCGCGCAGATGGCTCGCTCGGCCGGTGCGCAGGCACAGTTGATTGCCAAGGAAGGCGATTATGCGCTGCTGAAGCTGCCCTCTGGCGAGACACGGAAAGTGCTGGTGGAGTGCATGGCCACCATCGGCCAGGTCGGCAATACGGACCATGAGAATATTTCCATCGGCAAGGCAGGCCGTAAGCGTTGGATGGGCATTCGGCCGACCAATCGCGGTGTGACCATGAATCCGGTTGACCACCCGCACGGTGGCGGCGAAGGCAAGACTTCGGGCGGACGGCATCCGGTGACGCCGTGGGGGCAGCCGACACGCGGCTACAAGACGCGCAATAACAAGCGGACCGACGCGTTCATCGTCAGCCGCAGGGCGAAGTAAAAAAGCAGCCTTGAGCTTCTAGCTTCCAGCTACTAGCTTAGGCGTGGGTAAGAGAGATTTCAGGCAATAGCCGGTCGTTAGCCGAGGTTTTAAAGCTAGCGGCTAGAGGCTAGAAGCTAGGAGCTGGTTTTATGGCACGTTCGACAAAAAAAGGGCCGTTTGTGGATGCGCACCTCACGGTCAAGATCCAGGTGCTCAACCAGGCCAACGACAAGAAAGTCGTGAAGACCTGGTCGCGGCGCTCAACGATCTTTCCAGAGTTTGTGGGTCACACCATTGCAGTGCACAACGGCAAGAAGTTTGTTCCCGTGTACGTAACCGAGAACATGGTGGGTCACAAGCTGGGCGAGTTTGCGCCGACGCGGACGTTCAAGGGGCATACGGGCGGAGCCAAGGCGGCCGAGGCCGCAGCGAAGCCGGCGCCGGCACGGTAGAAAAGGCAGCCTGCAGCCGCCAGTTCCTAGCTTTCAGCTTCGAAGCCGGTGAGGCGAGAGTGGCTTGCAGAACTCAGATAGAAGGCTGGCAGCAAGAGGCTAGCGGTTGATTTTTGAGGAAGAGAGCAATGGCAGTCGAGACAAAAGAATATCGGGCTGAGGCCAGGTTCCAGCGTGTATCACCGCAAAAGGCGCGGCTGGTGCTCGACCTGATCAAGGGACGCGGGGTGCAGGAGGCGCTGGAGACAGCGGCCTACACCAAGAAGCGCATTGCGCCGGTGATTCACAAGCTGCTGACCTCGGCGGTCGATAACGCCAAGTACGTGGCCGATGAGCAGGGCACTGACCTGGACGTGGACAATCTGTACGTCAAGCTGGCACTGGCTAACGATGGCCCACGCATGAAGCGCATCCGCCCGGCGCCGCAAGGCCGTGCCTACCGGTACCAGCGCAGGCTCACGCATATTGTGCTCTCGGTAGCGGAGCGCGAAGGCGCTGCGGGACTGGTGACCAAGGTTGAAGAACCGACCGCAGGTGTTGAACCGGTCGCAGAGAAGAAGGCTGCGCCGAAGAAGACTGCGGCAAAGAAAACGGCCGCGAAAAAGACTGCGGCAAAGAGGCCGGCGGCAACAAAGAAGGCAACGAAACAGGCCTGAAGGGATTTGAGGGAAAAAGTATGGGACAGAAAGTCCATCCTTACGGATTTCGGCTGGGAGTGAATAAACCATGGCGTTCGCGCTGGTTCTCAGAGCGCGACTATGACAAGCTCCTGGTTGAGGATGTGAAGCTCAGGAAAGAGCTGCGCGAGAAACTGAAAGCTGCGGGCGTGAGTTCGGTCGAGATCGAACGTCCAGGCAACAAGCTGCGCTTTTTGATTCGCACCGCGCGACCGGGCATCGTGATTGGCCGCAAGGGCGCCGAGATCGAGAAGCTGAAGACGGAACTCGGCAAGCGCACCAGCCGCGACGTATTCATCGACATTATTGAAGTGAACAAGCCGGAATTGGATGCGCAGCTCGTTGCTGAAAACATCGCGCTGCAATTGGAGAAGCGCGTCAGCTTCCGTCGTGCCATGCGCAAGAGCGTCGATTCGGCGCTACGTTTCGGTTGCAAGGGAATCAAAGTGCGCGTTTCAGGTCGCCTCAACGGGAATGAGATTGCCCGTTCGGAGTGGTACCTGCAGGGGCGCCTGCCGCTGCATACGCTACGCGCGGACATCGACTATGGCTTTGCGGAAGCAGAGACCACGTATGGCCAAATCGGTGTGAAGACGTGGATCTATCGCGGCGACATTTACGAGCAGAAGCGCCGTCAGGCCCCGGCGGTGGGTACCGGGGTGTTTTAAGGATCTCCATCTCTGCGCTTCTAGCTTCTGGCTAGGATGGTTGCGAGATGGGCTGGGTTGCGAAGTTGCTTGAAGCTGGCAGCTAGAAGCTAGTAGCTGTTTTGAGGTTTTTCGTTATGTTGATGCCAAAGAAGGTGAAGTTTCGCAAGCAGCAGAAGGGCAAGAGGCGCGGCAAGGCGTGGCGCGGATCTTCCCTCTCGTTTGGCGAATATGGTCTGAAGGTGATGGAGTGCGGCTACATTACCGACCGGCAGATCGAAGCCAGTCGTATTGCCATGACCCGGTTCATCAAGCGTGGCGGCAAGATCTGGCTTCGGCTGTTTCCAGACAAGCCGATCACCAAGAAGCCGGCCGAAGTCCGTATGGGATCTGGCAAAGGCGCGCTGGATCACTGGGTCGCCGTGGTGCGGCCGGGCAAGATTCTCTTCGAGATGGAAGGCGTGACGCCGGAAATCGCAGAAGAAGCTATGCGGCTGGCCTCAAATAAGCTGCCGCTGAAGACGAAGTTTGTACAGCGGCCCGGCGCCGAGAAGACTGTGTCGGCAGGGAACAAGCCGGCTGCGTAAGTCACAGCCTTTAGCTGTCAGTGATTAGCTTTTAGCTCTTCAAGTTGCTACGAAGAGTTGAGTTACGCGGGACGAAGCTAAGTGCTAACAGCTAGAAGCCAGGAGTTAAGAAGATGGAACTCGAGAAGATTCGCAATTTGAGCGATGCCGAACTGGAGCACCAGGAGAAGACAGCCGCGGAGCAGCTGTTTCGCCTTCGCTTCCAGGTTTCGCTGGGACAAAACGACGGCGTAAAAAAGCTCCGTCAGTTGCGCAAAGAGATCGCCCAGATCAAGACCGTGGCGCGTGAGCGCGAGATGGGGATTCGTGGCGCGCAACGCGATATACCGGCAGGTGAAGGAAAGGGAGCCCGCAAATGACGGCTGTAACGCAAAAGGCGCAGGCGCCCGCATCGCGGCGCAATGAGAAAGTGGGCAACGTAGTTTCGACCAAGATGCAGAAGACCATTGTGGTCGAGGTCGAGATGCGCAAGGCACACCGTAAGTACAAGAGGATCGTGCGCAGCTCCAAGAAGTTTTACGCGCACGATGAGCAGAATTCGGCGCGCGTGGGCGATGTTGTGCGCATTCGCGAGACCAGGCCGCTGAGCAAGCTGAAGCGGTGGTCGCTCGAAGAGATCGTGCGGCGCTCGACGCTGAGCCAACTTGAAGATACGGCGGATCAGGTAGTCAGCGAAGTCGCGAGCTAAGCGGGCGAGAGAGGAGAACGAACCATGGCAGTGCAAATGAGAACCATGCTCGGCGTGGCCGACAACTCCGGGGCGCGTAAGCTGCAGGTGATTCTGCCCCTGGGCGGAGGACTGGGCAAGATCGCAGGGCTCGGCGACGTAGTGACCGCGGCGGTGAAGGAAGCTTCGCCCGACGGCACGGTGAAGAAGGGCAAAGTGGTGAAGGCGGTCATTGTTCGCACTCGCAAGGAATCGCGACGGCGCGACGGAACTTACATTCGCTTCGACGAAAATGCGGCGGTAGTGATTGACGATGCACATGAGCCGGTGGGCACGCGCGTCTTTGGTCCGGTAGCCCGCGAATTGCGCGAGAAGAAATTCCTGAAGATTGTTTCGCTGGCCCCGGAAGTGGTTTAAGAGGGGAATCGAGAAGCTAGCAGCTGTTTTGGAGATTTTGATGCCGAGTTTGAGTATTCATCGCAACGATACGGTCACAGTGCTCACGGGAGCGGACCGTGGCAAGACAGGCCGCGTGCTGCGCGTCTTCCCCGACAAGGGAACCGTGCTGGTGGAGCATGTGCGCGTGGTTAAAAAGACGGTTTCGAGCAAGCAGGGCCAGAGAACGAAGGGTGGAATTGCCGAGCATGAATCGCCCATCGATGTTTCCAACGTGGCGCTGACGTGTCCCACCTGCGGCAATGCACGCGTGGGCTACAAGACCGAGGGCACGACCAGATCGCGTATTTGCAAGAGGTGTGGGACGGAACTTCCCACGAAGAAGTAGCAAGGTAGTGATCAGTGAAGAGTAGTCGGAGATCAGGGGTTTGTACTTAAGCAGAACGCATTGAGATCTGATCACTGGCGTGAAGGCCGAACGGAAAATGCGCGAAGCGCGATTGCCTGGACGGCTAGTCCTTCCGAAACGGTAAACGGTCGTCGCGACGACCACTCCGAGAGCGGAAGAAAGAGAGCGGGAAAGATATGGCGGCAAGGTTGAGAGAGAAGTACAACAAAGAGATCAAGCAGGCTTTGAAGAAGGAACTCGGTATCGAGAATTCGATGGCCGTGCCGAAGCTGGAAAAGATCGTATTGAACATGGGTCTGGGCGAAGCGACGCAGAACACGAAACTGCTTGATCCACTGGTGGCTGATTTGGCGGCGGTCGCCGGTCAAAAGCCGGTGACGACCAAAGCGAAGAAGTCGATCGCCGCATTCAAGGTGCGCGCCGGGATGTCGATTGGCGCGATGGTTACACTGCGCAACGACAAGGCCTACGAGTTTCTTGATCGCCTGATTTCGACTGCGTTGCCGCGAGTTCGCGATTTTCGCGGCGTATCAACAAAGAGTTTTGACGGGCGCGGCAACTACACACTTGGCCTTCGCGATCAGCTGATCTTCCCCGAGATTGATTATTCGAAGGTCGAAAAGCTGAAGGGCATGAACATCACAATTGTGACCACGGCGAAGGATGACAACTCGGCGCGTGCGCTGCTGCGCCACTTTGGAATGCCATTCCGCCAGGGGGCGTAAAGACAGCTATTAGCCCTGAGCTATTAGCTTTTAGCTTCGGTGTGGCGGAATTGGCAGCCGAAGCAAATCAGATTTGAGCTTGTCCCGTAAGCATGTAAATGCGGGAAACAAGCTCCCAGCTAAAGGCTAATGGCTAATAGCTGCCGTTGAGAGGATTTATGGCAACGACTGCAAAGAGAGTGAAAGATGCGCGGAAGCCGAAGTTCAGCTCCCGCAAGCACAACCGGTGCAAGATTTGCGGGCGACCGCGAGGCTATTTGCGGAAGTTCGGAGTGTGCCGTTTGTGCTTCCGTGGATTGGCGCTGAGAGGCGAGATTCCGGGCGTCGTGAAGTCGAGCTGGTAGCAAGCGCTGTTTTCAACCATTCCCGCTGGTTTCCGCCATGGCGGACGAACGGGGAATGAAGGAGAAGGAATGAGTCTGACTGACCCTGTTGCAGATTTTCTGGCGCGGATCCGGAATGCCATCCGGGCGCGCCATCAGAAGCTGGATGTTCCGGCTTCAAAGCTCAAGACCGAGATTGCCCGCATTCTTAAGGAAGAGGGCTACATCTCGAACTACAAGACCCAGGAAGAAGACGGAAAGCTGATCCTGCGCGTGTATTTGAAGTACGGCGGAGCAGAAGCTGCCATCCGCGACCTGGCTCGCATTTCGCGTCCTGGATGCCGGGTTTACATCGGCCGCGACGAGATCAAGCGGGTACAGGGCGGGCTGGGGATCTCGATCATGACAACGCCTAAGGGCGTGATGACGGGCCGCCAGGCGCGCCGCGAAGGCGTGGGCGGCGAAGTGCTCTGCGAAGTGTGGTAAAGGCAGCTGCTAGTTCTCAGCTTTTTGTGCTGATTTTGACGGATGTGGTTGAAGCGAGATGGGCCAGGAGCTAGAGGCTAAGAGCTGGAAGCTGTCGGGCCTCTGGCCTGACCCGGCTGCAGTGGAACGAACGAGCCAAAGGCTCCTTCGGGACTCGCAAGCCAAAGAAGGATTGAATCGATGTCGCGTATTGGAAAGAAACCGATCCCGCTGCCGGCGGGCGTGAAGTACAAAGTCGAGGGCAACACGGTTCTTGTTGAGGGTCCCAAGGGGAAAGTTTCAACGCTGGTTGCCGAAGGCATCAAGTTGGAGACGAAAGACGGTGCGCTTCATGTTGGCCGCGAAGGCGACAAATATGCCGCGGTCCATGGATTGACGCGCGCCCTGGTGTTCAATGCCGTCGAAGGCGTGACCAAGGGCTGGTCAAAGGAACTGGACATCGTGGGCATCGGCTACCGCGCCGAGTTGAAGGGCAAGGGCATGGTGGTGTTTACGCTTGGCTATTCGCATCCCATCGAGTTTCCGCTTCCCTCGGGAGTCGAGGTAGCAATTGATCCCAAGCAGACGCACCTGACGATCACCGGGATCGACCGGCAGAAAGTGGGCCAGGTGGCGGCGGATATGCGGTCGTTGCGCAAACCGGATCCCTACAAGAACAAGGGCGTCCGGTACACGAATGAACGGCTGAAGAAGAAGGCTGGCAAGACCGGAGCGAAATAAGAAAAGCAGCTATTAGCCGCTAGCTTCCTGCTCCCGAGTTTTTTGTGGAACGAAGAACTAAGGTTAAGTCGGAAAAGTTAGAGACTGTAGTTCAACCCGAACGGAATCGCGAGGCGGTTCCGCTGATAGGAAGAGAAGAGCATGATTACGCAGACCAAGAGAAACGAGATCCGGCAACGAATTCACTCGCGCATTCGCGAGAAGCTTTCGGGCACCGCGCAGAGGCCGCGTTTGAACGTCTACCGCTCGCTGAACCATATCTACGCGCAGGTTGTTGACGACCAGAAGGGCGAGACACTGGTCGCGGCGTCGACCCTGGCGCTGAAGCTGAAGACCGGTGGCAATGTGGCGGCTGCGAAGGAGATCGGCAAGGCGATTGCCGAGGCGGCCAAGTCGAAGGGGATCAAGAAGGTTGTGTTCGATCGCGGCGGATTTTTGTATCACGGCCGTATCAAGGCATTGGCCGACGCGGCGCGCGAGGCGGGACTGGAGTTCTAAAAGGCAGCTATTGGCTGCCAGCTCATCCGGAGAGAGGTGAGCAGCTTTGGTTCAGCGAGGAAAGCGAGAAGCTAACAGCTTGAGGCTAAAAGCTTAGAGGAAAGCAATGACAATGTTGAAGAAGAAACTCGATGCCAACCAGTACAACCTGAAGGATCAGGTGGTGGCCATCAATCGCGTGACGAAGGTGGTCAAGGGCGGCAAGAACATGTCGTTTGCCGCGCTGGTGGTGGTGGGCGATTCCGCCTCGGGCGTGGTGGGCTACGGTTCGGGCAAGGCCAAGGAGGTCCCGCAGGCGATTCGCAAGGGGATCGAGTCGGCCAAGAAAAACCTTGTCCGGGTGAATCTGACCGATACGACCATTCCGCACCAGGTGCTGGGCCGTTTCGGCTCGGGGCAGGTACTGCTGAAGCCGGCGCCGGAAGGCACGGGTGTGATTGCCGGCGGCGCGGTGCGCGCGGTGATGACTTCGGCCGGGGTGCAGAACGTGCTGACCAAAAGCCTGGGCTCGCCCAACCCGCATAACGTGGTCAAGGCCACTTTCGATGCGCTGGTTCAGTTGCGCGACCGTTCCGAGGTGGCGACCATGCGCGGCAAGACCGTGGAGGAGATGTAGACCATGGCGGCGACTAAAAAGACGGCGACCAAAACGATTCGCATTCAGTATTACCGCTCCAAGATCGCCACCCCCACCAAGCA
>DATKPJ010000107.1:0-17930 GCA_035524195.1 Occallatibacter sp. | reverse complement strand
ACCACCGTCAAGGAGCATCATCCCGATCCCTTCACTGTCCTCGGCTGGCAGGTCGAGTCGATCGAAAGTGTCATCTCAGGCCTTGAATCCGCGGGAATCGAATTTCTGCGCTTCCCCGGCATGAACGACAAAGACCCGCACGGAATCTGGACCGCTCCCAGCGGCGCGCGCATCGCCTGGTTCAAAGACCCTGACGGCAACGTACTGAGCGTGACGGAGTTTTAAGCACACCATCCGGGCAAAGAAGAAGCCCAAGCCAAATGATTCAGGCGTGGGCTTCGTTTCTGGCGCGGGCGAGCCGAAGGCGGTCGGCCCCACCGCAGGTGGCTATCCGTTCAGCAGTTCCTGCAGCTTGTTCAGCGTGCGATGCAGGTCCTTGTCGGTGCGGCGCTGCTCATCGATCTTGCCGATCGAGTGCATCACCGTAGTGTGGTGCTTGTTGCCAAACTGGCGTCCGATCTCCGGCAGGCTGGCCTCCGTCATCTGCTTGGCAAGATACATCGCGATCTGGCGCGGCACCACCACGTTCCGCGAATTGTTCTTCTGCTTCAGGTCGGCGACCTTCATGCCAAACTGCTCGGCAACAGCGCGCTGAATCGCCTCGATCGTCACCTTGCGCACCTGCATGTCGATGAATTGCTTCAGGCACTGCTGCGTCGCGGCCAGCGTGATCTCCATGCGGTTAAGCTGGCACCACGCGATCAGCCGCACTAACGCCCCCTCCAGTTCGCGCACGTTCGTGCGCACGTTCGACGCAATAAACAGCGCCACATCCGTGGGCAGAATCACCTGCTCGGTTTCCGCTTTCTTTTGCAGAATCGCGACCTTGGTCTCAAGATCCGGCGGCTGAATATCCGCAATCAGCCCCCACTCAAATCGCGAGCGCAGCCGGTCTTCGATCTCCGCCAATTCCTTCGGCGGGCGATCCGACGCGATCACGATCTGCCGCATGCTCTCATGCAGCGCGTTGAAGGTGTGGAAGAACTCTTCCTGCGTGCGCTCCTTCTGCGCAATGAACTGGATGTCGTCGATCAACAGCACATCCACCGAGCGGAATCGATCGCGGAAGCTGGTCATGCGATCGTTGCGCAGCGAGGTGATCATCTCGTTGGTGAACTTTTCCGCCGACACGTAGCAGATGCTCGACGCTGGATTGCGACGCTTCACCTCGTGGCCGATCGCGTGCATCAGGTGCGTCTTGCCCATGCCGACGCCGCCATAAAGGAACAGCGGATTGTAGGCCCGCGAAGGCCGCTCGGCTACGGCGAGTGATGCCGCTCGCGCAAACTGGTTCCCGTTGCCGATGACAAAGTTGTCAAAGGTGTAGCGCGAATTCAACTGCGCTGCAGTGGACCAGTCAAACCGCGCCTGCTCGGGCGTGCGGTGATTCGGCGATGACGGCGCCATCGGTGCATGTGCCGGTAGGGGGCCAAACCCGCCATCCTTGCGCTGCGGAGGCAGCGTGGGATCCTCGCTGGCCGTGACAAAACACACTTCGTCAAATTCCAGCGAATTCAGGTCGATGGCTTCCTGGATCAGGTCCCCATATTTATCCCCGATGTGCTGAAACTCGGCAGACGGCACGCGCACATAAAGTTTGCGCCCTGCCGCGTGACTGTATCGTGTGGGTTTGAGCCAGGTCTCATAAGACTGGCGGATCACTTTCTTTTCCAGAGCCGATAGAATCTGGAGCCACGGATTGAGAGCCGAAGCCGGCGAAATTGCGAATGACATCGAGCGAATCCTTGCCTGCGTCGCCTATGTACCGCCAGAATGTTTGTCGATCCCGCTTAAGCAATACGCATCTATCCAGTGAACCGCTTGCTCACTGTCGAGTTGCTGCCTAATCTGGCTGTTCGCCGTTGTTGGCCCCTGATGCACGCATTGGGCCACGGGATGAAACGTCTTCCGTGGGACGCTGGGAAACTTTCTTGAACGGTCCCGATGGTAGCACATTTGCCGGTCGTTGCAATCCCTCATTCACATAACTTTTCGGAATCTCGCAGAGGTTGCACCATCGATGGTGAAAGCTCGCAAAACTTGCGCGTGATTGGCTCCAGTGATCCATTTTCGGGAGAGATTTTTGGACGTCACGCGGCCGTTTTTTTGAATTGTGGGATGGTCAAGGCCGCACACGCCATTCACTCCGGGAAACCCGCGTGCTGGATTCCAGGCTCAACCTGCGATACACTTAGATCTTGCCGTCAAGGCGCAGATTCTCAAGTAGAAACAGGAGCGCATCTTCATGCCCAAGCGCACATTTCAACCCAACCGCCGCAGCCGTGTCAAGACTCACGGCTTTCGCGAGCGGATGAAGACCAAGAGCGGCGCAGCCGTTTTGAGCCGCCGCCGTGCGGCCGGGCGCAAGCGTGTCTCAGTCAGTCCCGGCTTTCGCGACTAAGTCGATTCCCGTGGATTCGCTTTGGCCGGAAAGGTTTGCAGCTCTTGCCGTTTCGGCCCAACCGCTTTCCGGCACTCGTATGAATGCCTCGCTCAACGCCGATCCGCCTCGACCCGCATTCGATTCTGACCGCCGCCTCCAGTCCATCGCAGGGGCACGTCTCCGCAAGCATGCCGATTTTCAGCGCGCATACGCTGCTGCCGGCCGCAAGCGGCAGTCGGCATCGATGAGCTGGTTTCTTGGGGCTCAATCCGAGCCTGCCGGCCCGCGGGTTGGGCTGACCGTTGGAACGGTAGTGGGCAAAGCCCACGAACGCAACAGGATCAAGCGGCGCATGCGCGAGATCTTGCGCCGCAACCTGGAATTGTTGCCTCCAGGCTTCGACCTGATCCTGCACCCGCGCCGTAGCGTGTTGACGATGGATTTTACGAAACTCCGCGACGAAGTAGTGCGTATTCTTCGACAGGCATCCGCTGAGGCGGCGCAAGCCAGAAAGTCCGCTTCGCCAGGGTCAACTGTATGAAACCGGTTCTGCTCGCAATTCTCGCCTTCTACCAGCGTTGGCTTTCCCCAGTGTTGCATACGCTCAGTCCGGGCGGCTGCCGGTTTGTTCCCACTTGCTCTGAATACGCTGCGGAAGCGATCGCTACGCATGGCGCCGTGCGCGGCCTCGCGCTCTCCATTTGGCGGATCTTGCGCTGCAATCCCTTCTGCCGCGGGGGCCTCGATCCGGTGCCGGCTCCTGCAGAGAGCAGGAACCGCCCTCGGGGAGCCCCGGTGCAGGCGGGGCCTGACCAGGACCTGGCCACAACAAGCCATTACCATAGAAAGAGCGGTGCCTGCTGACGCGCCGTTTCTCAAAACGACAGGAAGTTTCCTTTGCCCGAAATTCGCAATCCCAATCTTGAGCCAGGTGGTTCCGGTGGTGGCCCCGGCAGCGGCGGTGATTTTCGCAGCCTCATCACCTTCATGTTCCTCGCGCTCGCCGTTCTGCTCGGCTATCAGTATTTCCGTCCTAAACCCGCCGAGCCGGCGCCTCAACAACAGGCCCAGCAGCAGGCTGAGTCCCAGCCGCAGACTCAGCCTCAGGCCTCGACTCAAGCACAGTCCACTTCCGCAGGCGCGCCGGCATCTGCGGCGGCAACTCGCGCCGCAACCAGGGCTTCCCAGCAGACTCCTGCCATTGTTGCCAGCTCCGAGAGTGAAACCACTGTCGAAAACGAGCTCTACAAGATCGTCTTCACCAATCGGGGAGCGCAGGTAAAACACTGGATCCTGAAGAAGTATTTCGACACCACGGGCAAGCCGCTGGATATGGCGCAGCCGCAGCTCACCGCCAAGTTCGGAATGCCGCTTTCCTTGTTCACCTACGATCCGGGCCTCTCTTCGCAGATCAACGGAGCTCTTTATCAGGTCTCCGTCAGTGGCACGCAAACTTCGGCGACGGGCCAGTTGCTGGCTCCCTGCACGCTCACGTTCCATTACGCTGAGAATGGCCTGGATGTCGTCAAGACCTTTCATTTCGACTCCAGCTACGTCATCGGCATCGATACCTCCGTTCGTCGCAATGGCGAACCCGTGCGCGCGCTGGTTGACTGGCCCTCCGGCCTTGGCGATATGGAGCAGTTCCTTCCCCCATCGCAAAGCCGCAACCCGCTGCCCACACCTTCGCAAATTGTCTGGTCGATTGACGACAAGCAGGACACCACCGCTTCCGCCAAGGTCAGCGGCAATGCCACCTACGATCAGCCGTACGAGTACGCTGCCGTCACCGATCTCTACTTCGCCGCTGCATTCCTGCCCGACTCACCCCAGAGCGCGACCCTCGTCACGCAGCATCACACTGTCGAAGTACCCAGCGATCTGAGCAATCCCAACAGCGAGAAGAAGCCCTCGGACGTGCTCGGCCTCGCCATGGGCTCGACTACCGGTGACACCCGCCTTCGCCTCTATGCAGGCCCCAAGGCGACTGAGATTCTGTCTTCCATCCACGCTATCGGCGCCGACGGCAAACCCAACGGTCCCTCGCTTGCGCCGCTCATTCAATACGGCATGTGGACCATCATTGCCAAGCCCTTGTATTACGCCCTCCGCTGGCTTCGCAATATGCTCGGGCCCGGCGCCTACAACTGGGGATGGGCCATCATCATCATCACGGTCATCTTCAACCTGGTGCTGCTCCCGACGCGCTTCATGATGATGAAGTCCTCGCTGAAGATGATGCGCATTCAGCCCAAGGTCGAGGTGCTCAAGCGCAAGTACGCGCATCTCAAGGCCACCGATCCCAAGCGGTCTGAGATGAACGCTGAGATGATGCAGCTCTACAAGGACGAAGGCGTCAACATGTATGGCGGCTGCCTTCCCATGCTCTTGCAGATGCCGCTCTTCTTCGCCTACTACAAGGTCCTGCTCAACGCAGTGGAACTGCGCCAGGCGCACTGGTTCTGGCTCACAGATCTCTCAGCCCCCGACCCCCTGCATATCTTGCCGGCCCTCATCATCGTCACCATGTTCCTGGTGCAATACATCACCCCGTCGCCGGGTATGGACCCGACCCAGCGCCGCATGATGGCCATCGTCATGCCTGTCTTCATGGGCTTCATCCTCTGGCATTACGCCTCGGGCTTGGCTCTTTACTGGATCACCGGAAACTTCATCAACCTCGCCATCCAGATCGGCATCAACAAGTCCAGCATGGGCAAGGAGATGCACGCCATCGCCGCCCGGCGCGCGCAAAAAAAAAGTAGTTCCGGCGCCGGCCAGCGCGTGATCCAGGGCCGCCGCTAAAGTCCTCCGATCCGTTGCCCCACCCTTTGTGGAAGGGGGGGATCCTCAGGCTTGTTCCGTCTAGAGCCGCGCCCGACGCCTGTTTCATCGTCCGTACTCCGCCCTCGCCAAAAGGGCGTCTCATGGCTGTGCCCGCATGCCCGAAACCCCACTTAACACAACCGTTTCCAGTGTTTTGGTCATCTTGTCTATTTACAGGATGGATTTGATTTTCCCTTCGATGAATTCGTTACGGTTTGCTCGGGCCAGCTGTGTTTAGTAGGATGAGAATGTATTTTGATTGGGCAACAAGTACCCAGGACCCGCGATGGGAGGGTAGCCGATGACGGAATTGGCAGTACATAGCGAAGAAACGCAGAAATCTCAGGTCGACACCGAGACCACTGAGAGGTTTATTGCGGAAAAACATATTGGCGAGCGGATCAAGCGTCTCCGGCTGAAGAAATCCATGGGTTTGGTTGAACTGGGCAAGCACACCGGCCTATCTGCCAGCTTTCTCTCCCAGCTTGAGACCGGCCGTGTAGTCCCCACCTTGCGCAATCTCGCCCGCATTGCGATGGTTTTCTCAAAGGATCTTTCCTATTTTTTTGAGAGTGAGCCGCAGGCCATGTTCCGCGTGCACCGGCGCAAGGAGCGAGTCCGTCTGCCTCAAACCGGCGTAGAAGAGCCGACCTATTTCTTCGAGAGCCTTGGCTACATGGTCCCCGACCGGCACATGGACCCCTATTTTGCCGAATTCATTCCGCTTGATAAGAATCAGGAAGCAAGAGCGCACATGCATCCAGGCTTCGAGTTTCTCTACATCCTCGATGGAGAACTCGAGATTCGCCACGGCGAGCACCACTGTACGCTTGGCCCGGGAGATGCCGTCTATTTCGACGCCAGCACGCCGCACTCGTATATCTGCGCAGGCAAGCGCCCCGCCGACGCATTGATCGTCACCATGCACCAGCCGCCTGCGGCGCAGCCCGTGACTCTGCTTCGTCATGCCGGTTCGGGCCCCTTGCAGCCAAGGCCGTTTCCGTCCAAGACCGGTCCGGGAAACTCGCCCCATGGTTCCTAGCGGTCCACGGCGAGATGTTCTTCGTCTGCTGATTTCGTCCATTCCGGCGCCATTGATCTCAAGCTGAGATGGCTCCGCCTTCCGCAGAAGCCCCGTTGCGGAAATGTTGCGTCAGCAGGCTGACACTCGTCCGAGTCTTTGCCCGCTACTCGCTTAAACCGTCAAAATACTCCGCGACAGCCTGCCAGTCGTTCACTCGCGTAAATCCCTCAGCCTTCAGGTTGTGCGGCGCGGTGTAGAGCAAACCCTGGCCTTCAAAGCGAAGCAGGTTGCGGGGCAGATCGTCGATCAGGTAATCGGCGCGCAGGATACTCTTGTTCCCGCAAAACACGTAGTGCGTCGGCGGGATGAACTGAAAATTTCGCTGCAGCCAGCGGTATTTTGGCCCCAGCGAGTTTGGAACCGTCATCGCCTGCGTGGCGATGAAAACCTCAAACCGCCCTGAAAGGTCCTTCAGCACTTCCTGCGCGCCCGGCATCAGCGCCAGGTCCTCAAAGAAATCTTCTGCATCGAGAAAGGCACGCAACTGCCCCTGCCGGTCCACGGGCGCGATGTCCCAAAGCCCCTTGCCGGCCAGATCTTCTGGAGTCAGGGCCTCATCAAATGTTTCGTTGTAGCGGCGCAGGTGTTCCGCCAGCGTGTCTGCCATTACCTCGTCCATGTCCACGCAGATTCGCCGCACAACATGCTCCTTGGAATGCAGTGGATTCCTCGTCGCTGCCCGCTCTCAATCGTGCAGGCGCAACAAGGGTGAAGGGTCTTCAGGCTCCTGCCTGGCGGGGCTTCCTGATAGCGCGCCCGGCGCTTTCAGCCGGCTCGGGTTGCGGCGATTTCGGTGCTGGCGCCATGGCTGGATCCCAATAGATCAGCCGTCCGCAACTGTCGCAGGACAGTAGTTCTCCCTCGCGCAGTTGATTCCACACCTGTGGACGCAGGCCCATCCGGCAACCCGTGCACTGCTGATTCTCTGCTCGCGCCAGTCCGGTTCCCCGGCTGGCGGCAATCCGGTCGAACCGCACCAGCCACTCCGGTTCAATTGTCTGCCGCACCAGCGCGCGTTCGGCCTCAAGCGCTTTCTGGTCGTGCTCAATCTCCTTGAGCCGCGCCGCGATCCGCTCGCGCGTCTTGTCCAGCGTCATGGCCAGTTCTTCCACTTGCATCCGCGCCGCCCCCAGAACAAGCTCCTGGGCTTCCGAGCGCTCCAGGCTCGCGTATTCCTCATCGTCCAGGCGTTTCATCTCCTGCTCGGTAAACCGCAATTCATGCTCCAGTGCATCCGCCTGCGCCGGGGTCTTTACCGAATCCTGTTGCTCGCGGAAATGCGCCGCCTTCTTGCGATGCTGCTCCGCATCGCGCTCCATCCGTGTCCGCAGCGTCTCTTCGCGGCTCAGCGCATCTGAGGCTTCGGCTGCCTTCTTCTGTGCGGCCCGCAGCGCGCTCTCCGCCTGGGCAATCTCCGCAGGCAGGCCCTGAGCCGTGCGCGCCAGGCTCGCCCGCTCGAGATCAATATTCTGCAGTTTTACGAGGCTTTCGATATGCGCATCCATCGTTTGAAAAAGTCTATGCTATGTACCATCCATTCCGGAAATTATCGGGGCGGGTCAATCTTTGGGCCCCGGCTTCAGTTCCCCCATCAAGCTTCAAGACCACGAGGATCTTGGCCCGCCTCTCGAATTGACCGCAGGCGGAATTATTGCGGCGCGCGTTGACCCTGTCTGTGCATCCAATCGAAAGGAAGAACGTGCAGCCCTCATTTTGGAAAAGACACAGAGTGCTTCAATGGACTATGGGCATTCTGATCACGGTTCTGGTTGTGCTTACGGTCGCTGCGGTCATTGTGGCGCGCCGGGCAGAGCCATTTCTTCGCGCCCGCATCGTGCAGGAGCTTTCATCCCGCTTCCACGCCAAGGTTGAGCTCGATAGCTTCAAATTTTCCATTGGGAACGGATTTGTTGGAGAGTGGGGCTTCTGGGCCCACGGCAGAGGATTGCGCATCTGGCCCACCAGCGCGGCTATTACCGCCGGGGCTCCCAACCGGCCCGTCATCAGCCTCGATGACTTCCGATTCCACGCTCCATTGCACTTCAAGCCGGGCGTTCCCGTGCGTATCTCCGAAGTGCGGCTCAACGGACTCCAAATCAACTTGCCGCCCCATGGGCACTTTTTGCACTTGAATACGGAGTCCTCGGCTGGAGTGTCTTCAAAGTCCTCGTCCCTGGTCACGTTCCGTATCGACAAGATCGTTTGCACGAATGCGCGCCTCGTCCACGAAACCGACAAGCCCGGCAAGCTGCCCCTGGATTTCCTTATCTCGAGCCTGGTGCTCAAGAACTTCACACCCCGCGGAGCGATGGAGTTTGAAGCGCAACTCACCAATCCGCGTCCGGTTGGCGCGATTCATACGACAGGCACCTTTGGGCCATGGCAGACCGACGATCCGGGCAGCTCTCCGGTCGCGGGCGAATACCAGTTCAAGAATGCCGACCTGGGCACCTTCAAGGAGATTGCCGGCATCCTCAACTCAACTGGTCGATATGCCGGCTCACTCAACAACATCAAGGTTGATGGCGAAACCGACACCCCCGATTTCCGCCTCGCGAAAATCGGCAATTCCCTGCACCTGCATACGAACTTCCACGCCACTGTTGATGGCACCAACGGCGATACCTGGCTCGACCCCGTCGACGCGATTCTCGGGCAGACTCACTTCATTGTGCGCGGCAAAATCGTGCGCGTGATGGCTGCTGAAAATGGCTCAATTCCCCATTCCATCGGGCACGACATCAACCTGAACGTGAACATCGATCGCGGCCATATCGAGGACATCACCCGCCTCGCCAGCCACGAAACCACCCCCCTGTTGACCGGTGACTTGAACCTGCTTGCGGATTTGGATATTCCGCCCGGACCGGGCCCCATGCACGAACGCATGAAGATGAACGGCAAGTTCATCCTCGATCAGGCCGAATTTACCGATCCCGGCGTTCAAGGCCATTTAAGAGAATTGAGCTTCCGCGGCCTCGGCAAGCCCGATCTCCTGAAAACTGATGCCCATGCCGACATCCCGGCCCATATGCAGGGAGACTTTCATATCTCCACGGGAGTCATCACCCTTCCCAATCTGCTTTTCACTGTGCCCGGAGCGAATATTCAGCTGAAAGGCACTTACGTCCTCATCGGTGGTGCTCTCGACTTTGTCGGCTCAGCAAAGATGCAGGCGACGATCTCGCAGATGGTGGGCGGCTGGAAGGGTTTCCTGCTCAAACCGGTTGACCCTTTCTTTAAGAAAAATGGCGCCGGAACCGACGTCCCCATTCATGTCGGCGGTACAGCTTCCAGTCCCAGGATTGGCCTCGACTTTCACGGGGGGCATTCCACTTCGCCACAGCGGCCCGACGAGCAATCTGACTCCGCGACCAGCCCCAAACACTGAAGGCATCCCGTCAATCGGTTTCCGGCCGATGCTCAAAGTGACTCCCACATAGGCGCTATTCCTGTACAATTCGCTGTTATCGCAGACAATGTATCGGAGGACGTCATGGACCTGCTCATCTGGATTCCTGTCCTGATTCTGGGAGTCGTTTTCCTCTCGCTCATTCTTGGAAGCTTCTTCACCGTGAACACCGCCCAGGTTGCCGTGATCACCCGCTTCGGCAAGTTTCTTCGCGTCGCTGACGCCGGTCTCAACTGGAAGGCTCCTTATATCGACTCCGTACAGGGCGTCGTTAGCCTGCGCGTCAACCAGATCACCCTGACCATGGAAACCAAGACCAAAGACAATGTCTTCGTCACCATCCCGATCTCCGTTCAGAATCGCGTTCGCCCCGAAAAAGTCTTCGACGCCTTTTACAAACTCTCCGACCCCGTCGCGCAGATCAAGTCCTACGTCGAACAGGTCATTCTTGGCCATGTCCCGGGAATGACCCTCGACGAGGTCTTTGCCTCGCAGTCGTCCATCGCTGCCGCCGTCAAGCAGGAACTCGATTCCGACATGGCCGCCTTCGGGTACGAAATTGTCAATGTGCTGGTCACCGACATCGTTCCCGACGCCAAGGTTAAATCGGCCATGAACGACATCAACGCCGCCCAGCGCGAACAGGTCGCCGCCAGTGCCCGTGGCGAGGCCGACAAGATCCTCGTCGTCAAAAAAGCTGAAGCCGAAGCCGAAAGCAAGGCGCTACAGGGACAGGGAATCGCCAATCAGCGCAGGGCCATCGTCGAAGGCCTGCAGGTCTCCATCGAGCAATTCCAGAAGGTCGTCGAAGACGCAACCGCTAAGGAGGTCATGCAGCTTGTGCTGGTCACGCAGTACTTCGATACGCTCAAATCCATCGGCGAAAGCGACAAGACCAATACCCTGTTCCTCGCCCACTCTCCCGCTGCCGTCAAGGAAGTTTCCGACCAGATTCTGGAATCGATGCTGGTAGCGCAGAACGCGACCGTAGGGCCACGCTGATCGGCATCCTCGGCGATTTGTTATAAAGCGGAGGCGAGGTCGTCGACCCGCGACAGCGTCCACTCACGGAGGGAGAAGAGGCCTTCAGGCCTCCGTCCCTCGATGGCCAAACACTGTCTGAGCTTGTTTTTGCGATCAAAACCCGGTTGGCGAAAACATCCGCGCGCCCCCATCCGAGAAAGCTCCCTCAAAGCCCGCCTGAATGTGTTAGCTTGTCATGCGTCAAACCGTTGCCGGAATTACGAGCAGCGAAGCAAGACACGCGGGGCCCCTGGCAACGAGTTTCAATTGCCAGGAGCGCCCGCACGAGGACCGCAATGCACTGGACCAAATCTGCTGCAACCTTCATAGCAAGCTGCGCTCTTGTTGTGTCTCCATGCGCCGGAGTGCACTACGCGGCGGCGGAAACACCCCCCACTCAGTCCTCAACCCCGCGAGCCGCAACGCAAAACGCCGCTCAGCCCGATGGCCCCGAGTGGTGGCGTCATGCCGTCATTTACGAAATCTATCCCCGCAGCTTCCAGGATTCCAATGGCGACGGCATTGGCGATATCAACGGCATCACTTCGCGCCTTGATTACCTCCACGACCTCGGCATCGACGCCATCTGGATCACGCCGATGTATCCGTCGCCCGGCGTCGATTACGGCTACGACATCTCCGACTACACGGCCATCGACCCCACCTACGGCACCATGGCAGACTTCGATCATCTCGTCGCCGAAGCCAAAAAACGCAATATCCGCGTCATCATGGATTACGTCATCAACCACACCTCCGATCAGCACCCGTGGTTTATCGAGTCCCGCTCTTCGCGCAACAATCCCAAGCGCGACTGGTACATCTGGCGCGACGGCAAGGGCGAAACCGCGACGGATAAGGGCGACCCGCCCAGCAACTGGCAGTCCTGGTTCGGCCACTCCGCCTGGCAATGGGACGAAAAGACCCGACAGTACTACTACCACTACTTCTATGTGCAGCAGCCGGACCTGAACTGGCGCAATCCTGAAGTGCACAAGGCCATGGATGGCGTTCTCGATTTCTGGATGCAGCACGGCGCCTCGGGCTTTCGCATCGATGCCGTTTCGCGCCTCTACGAGGACCCCAATCTGCACGACGATCCCTATCTGCCCGGCCGCAATGCCTATGGCGATCGCAACATCGAGCACAAATACACCGACAATCTCCCCCAGGTGCACGACGTGCTCAGGGAAGTGCGCAGCGTCGTCGACAAGTATCCCGGCAATCCGGTTCTCATCACGGAAGCCGACGAGCCCAATGTCATCGAGCTCAGCAAGATGTACGGCAACGGCGACGAAGTGCAGTTGCCCATGGATTTCCAGATCGCCGATGTCAATGAGCTCTCTGCGCGCCGCTTTCGCGAGCTTTTCAGCGAGGTCGAAAACAATCCCGCTCACGGTCAGCCGGAGTTTTTCTTCAGCAACCACGATCAGCCTCGCCAGTGGGATCGATACGGAGACGGCGAACACAACGTCCAGATCGCCAAGCTGATGGCCGTGCTCGAACTCACCACCCGCGGCACGCCGCAGATGTATTACGGCGAAGAGCTGGGGATGCGGACCACACCGCCCACGCGCATTGAAGACGTGCACGACCCCATCGGAAAAATCGGCTGGCCAAAGGAAAAAGGCCGCGACGGCGAGCGCACCCCCATGCAATGGGACGACTCCCCTGACGCCGGCTTCACCACCGCAGCCAAGCCCTGGCTGCCCATACCATCGAGCTCAACCACGTACAACGTCGAATCCGAAAGCAGGGATCCCGATTCGATCTACAACTGCTACAAACGCCTTCTCGCCCTGCGAAAATCTGATCCGGCATTGCGCGACGGCACGCAGGAGTCCATCGACAACGATGATCCCAATGTCTTCGCGTTTCTGCGCCGCAATGGCGACGCCACCGTGCTCGTCGCGCTCAATATGAGCGCCAAGGCGAAGAAAGTCACATTCGATTGGTCGAGCCAGGGAGTACGTGGTTCAAAACTTGTGCCGCTCTTTTATTCGCCCAAATTCAGTACGGACCGATTCAACCGTATTGAACTTGAGCCCTTTGGCGCATTCGTCGCCCGCATCGAATGACCGCATCGCATCCATGATCCAACGGCAAATGCGGTCGCAACACGTCAATTAAGTGTCAGATCTTCGTGCGGACACCGTAGCCAAAGCCACGAGCACGGGGCGCACCAATGAGGGAGAATTGCAATGCACTGGACCAAGAATATTTCACGCTGGGCCACAGCTCTGTGCCTTGGAACTGTGACGTTGATCGCTGCGGCGCAAGCCCCGCAGCAGTCCAATACGACCAAGAACAGCGAACAGGATTGGTGGAAGAACGCGGTAATCTATGAGATCTATCCGCGCAGCTTTCAAGACACCAATAACGACGGCATCGGCGACCTCAAGGGCATCATCGACCACCTTGACTATTTGCAGCAGCTCGGTGTCAATGCCATCTGGCTCACCCCTATTTACCCCTCGCCGCAAGTCGACTTCGGCTACGACATCTCCGACTACGAAGCCATCGATCCGCAATACGGCACGATGGCCGACTTCGATCGCCTCATCGCCGAGGCCAACAAGCGACACATCCGCGTCCTCATGGACATGGTGATGAACCACACATCTGATCAGCACAAGTGGTTCCTCGAGTCGCGCTCCTCACGCAACAACCCCTACCGCGACTGGTACATGTGGCACGACGGCAAGGGCGAAACGGCAACCTCGCCCGGCGAACCACCCAACAACTGGGAGTCGGACTTCGGCGGTTCGGCATGGCAGTGGGATCCTAAAACTCGCCAGTACTACTACCACAAGTTCTACATCCAGCAGCCCGACCTCAACTGGAACAATCCCAAGGTCCACGAGGCCTTCGAAAACATCATGCGTTTCTGGCTCAAAAAAGGAGTCGGCGGATTCCGCTTTGACGCCATCACCACGCTCTTTGAAGATCCTCAGATGCGCGATGAAGAGATTCTCCGCGACAAGAACGGCAAGCCAATCCTCGACGAAAACGGCAAGCCCCGGCTCAACGATACCCGCACCAACAACCTGCCTGAAGTGCATCCCGTCATGCAGGAGATGCGCCGTGTCGCCGACGAATTCGATTCGAACCAGTTCCCCGGCAAGCGCGTCCTCATCGGCGAAACCTACCTGCCCAACGTGGCCGAGTTGGAAAAACAATATGGTCCTCCAGGCAAGCCTGAATTCGAGCTGCCGATGGATACCCAGATCGGCTTCATCAATAAGCTCGACGTCGCTACGTTCCGCGCGAAGATCGACGATGCGGAAAACCATCTCGATGGACACACGCCGCTCCTCGTGTTCGACAACCACGACAATCCGCGCCTCGATGACCGATACGGGGACGACCTCCACAACATCGACATCTATCGCGTCATCTCCACCATCCTGTTCGCCAGCCGCGGAGCTTCACTCTTCTATTACGGCGATGCCATCGGCATGAAGACGACCCCGCCAGCCAGCAAGGAGGAAGTCAAAGATCCCGTCGGCCTCAAATACTGGCCCAAATTTAAAGGCCGCGACGGCGAACGAACCCCGATGCAATGGGACGACGACCCCAACGCCGGTTTCACTTCCGCCAGTGTCAAACCGTGGCTGCCTGTTCCACCTCAATACCACGACGTTAACGTGAAAGAAGAAGAGCCAAATCCCGACTCGCTTCTCTCCTGGTACAGGAACCTCATCCGCCTGAAGGAAACCAATCCCGTTTTCGAACTCGGTAACGAAACCATGCTCGACACTGCAAATGACAAGGTCCTGAGCTGGGCACGCCAGAAGCCCGGGTCACCAACCGTCGTCGTTTCGGTCAACTTCACGCCCGCTCCGCAAACAGTGAGTCTAACGGTTCCCGGCATCAGCGCAGGAGCGAATGTGTCCACCTTGCAGAAGACTCCGGGAGAATCGGACCCCGCATCGCTTCAGGAAATTCAACTGCTGCCCTACGGCGTCTACATAGGGGAAGTCAAGCCCTGAGCAGGCACGCCGTGACCAACCGCGCTGGGCGGTCCTCGCATTCGTCAGGCCGCCCCGCAATCTCCCGATTCCCGCCTTAGCCAACCGCCAATCAGTCGTCGGAATCGTCTAAGGGGATGCTCGAGACGCCTTCCGGCTCCCGATTTTCGGCTTCTTGGAGCCTCGTCAGCGTCTTGCGGTAGTACCACGCGGCCGCCAGCCCGCCGGCCAGGGCCGAGGCTGCGGCGAAGACTCCCACTTTGATCCATTTGGGCATCGTCGGGTGATCCTTCTCAGGCCCGCCGGAACTTATAGATTCAGTATCACTTGGCATATTTTGCAGTTGCGTCATCTGCTTCTTCAGACGGCTGTCTCATTTCAACGTAACGTCGATTGGGTCATCCCGAAAAGCAACTTTGCCGTGCGTACCACATTGCGAGAAAATATCAATTTCTGTATTTGCTTTCTTCTGAATCTATAGTATCGTGTAGATATTCCGGTGATGGAGGTGGTCGAGCTTACCCCTCCGGAACTGGAAGTAGTTTGCGTCACTGGCCTCCCGGCACGAACAGCCAAAAGTTCGTGCCGTCTTTTTTTGCGCGGATAATCCCCTCCCGCGCCGTGCCGGTTTGCATTCTCCCCTTCTCGCTGTCTAACCAGAAACCAGCGATGCTCCGTCGCGATTGCCGTAAACTAAGCTGGAGTGACCTTCCCGATGCCCCGGAAAACATACCGCTGGATCCTTCCCGTTGCCGCCTTCGTCCTCACCGCCGCCAGCTACGCCCAATGGTCCAATCCGGCGGACGACGTTCCTGCATATCACCCCTCGGCCCCGCTTCGAGTCAGTGCTCTGCCGCCGATCCTCTCGGGCGCGCAGCTAACCCAGCCTCCTTTCCAATATGCCTGGCAGCTCCACGTCTATCAGAAGGCCGCCCATATCGGAAATGTGCTCTATCAGCTCCCCTGCTATTGCCGGTGCGACCGCGCCCTGGGACACACCAGCCTGCGCAGCTGTTTTGAGGGCCTGCACGGCGCCGAGTGCTCCACCTGCGCCAAGGAAGCAATCTTCGCCTACCAGCAAACTCGACTCGGAAAGACTCCTGCCCAGATCCGCGACGCCATCGAAAAACACGCCTTCGAATCCGTCGATCTCGAACAGCAGTAAAAGCATGGCCGCTTCCAATTGGGGAAGCAACCGGGCCCGGCCTTAATTCATCTTCATCCCCGGCATGGGCGAGCCGTCCATGTTGTCGTGTCCCGCGGCGTCATCGTCCGTTGACCAGACCTTCTTTGGGTCGGATTCGTAGGGATACACGTGGACCATCCATCCGAAGACATGGGGTATAAACGTCCCTCCCGCCGCGTCGCAGGCGTCCTTTGTGTGGATCGAGCCAAGCAGGCCGAACTTCGCATTCGGTCCAAAGTACGCAGCCAGTTGTCCCGGAGGCGCCTTGCAGAAATTCACGTGCTGGTGCCAGTGCGCAATACTGAGCGGAATCCGATCGTTCAACTCGTCCTGGCTGGCGTTCACGCGGTCCGTGTACATGGCTCCAATCAGCTTGTACCCGCCATCCGTCGTCTTGATGTAGAGCAGCGACGTCGGCTTCAGCGGATCGAACTGGAAAGCTGCTTCGCGCCCGTTCTCGTAGTTCGTGAAGTGATACAAGGGCTGCGGAATATTGGGAAGAAAGATGCGGTATCCGTCCGCCAGCGCCTTGCGGTAGTCCTGGTAAGGAGCCATTGCCTCTTTGGCCGCGGCTACAATCGCGTCGGCCTTCTGCTGGTCGCCGGGCTTCAACGGCCGCATCGTCGACATGAACATGTGATCCGACATGTGATGCCCCTTGTGCATCATGCTTCCGCCAGACATACCGGCAACCTCGGCACTTTGCTGTTGAGATTGCCCGGCGGGAGCAGCCTGCATCGACGCTGATCCAGCCACAAGCCCTATCGCCAGGCAGACGATCGCGCCACTCTGCGCGCCTGAACTTATTTTGGAACGCAACGAAAGTTTTGACATACGAATGACCTCCCATTCTCCTGTCCGATACACGGCTGATTGCCTGCGGGGAAGCCGCTTCTGGCAACTCGCCGGGTCTCCTGCTTGCTTTCCAGATACGCCCGAACCGCGATCCAGGTTCCATTACCGGCAAAGCTCCATCGCGGGCAAATGAATCGAGCGATCATTCCATAAAGACGGCAATCAAGGCTGCAAGTGCACAGGGAGTGTCTGCGAAGCTGCTCTGATGCCGCGCGGCATCTCGCATTCCCGACACCTCAACCGTGGATGTCAACGCCGAAATCGCAAACACCCGGCTAACTCCATCATTCCGCTGAGCAAAAAGCTGCCTGATGTTTGCCGATGATTTCGATCCGCCGGCGCATACTGGTGCAGTGAGAGAAGTTCGCCGTTGGGCTGCACTCCGGCGATTGGAACTTTCCACTGACGCCGCTTTTCACCGTTCGTTGCGCTTTAACTCCTTTCCTGAGAAGAATCTGCGGCTAAGTCCTTTGCTGAGAATATTTTGGCGCGAACCGCCTTCCGTAAACCAATGAAAACAGATATTTTCCTCCCAGAGTCTGGGGGGGTACCTGCCGAAGCTGCCGGTACGAACGGTACGAGCCGGGACATAGCGCCTCTGCTCGTTCCGGGGAAATGCCACCAACCCGAAGAGTTCATTGCAGTCACATCTGACTTACAATGGAAACAGCAGCAGGAGCCAGTTGGTCCGGCTCGCATCCAGCTTCGAGGCTTCATGAGAGATTCTTCTCGTCAGGCTCGAGGGCATATCGGGGGCGTCACGGTTTCGACGGGATCGCTTGCGGCACGGAGGCATGCTGGGGTGTGGGCACCCATAATCGCCTGCAAAACTAAAGTTGCCAACGATAATCTGGCACTTGCTGCTTAATTAACTAAGCAGCCGTCTTTCGCGGTTTTGTCTATGGGCTGCGAGCAAGACGTCATTCAGTAGGCTGGTGGTTGCGGCTCGGTCCGTGTTGCAGCCATAAGATCATCGGACTAGTTCACAGCGCATCTTGTCCGTTCTGAGTGCTGTGAGCGAAAACTTCGGAACCGGACTGAGCATGGATTCTCTAGGCTGACAACGATTTCGGACGCGGGTTCGACTCCCGCCGCCTCCACCAGCACTAAGCTGCTTATTTTCAGCAGCTTGTCGATTCAGACGGAAAACCTCAGGCCAAACTGTACAGTCACTGTACAGTCGCGCCTCA
>DATKPJ010000106.1:0-39560 GCA_035524195.1 Occallatibacter sp. | reverse complement strand
GACCCCCTATCCGGACATTTGGAGTTGATCTACGGAAGGACAAGGAACTCGACGATGAGAATCCGCTGATGTCAATCCCCTTGCCCGTCACGTTTCTCTACCCCGCTCATTCCACGCGCAACATTCCCCGCCCCGTTTTGCCGGTTAATTCCTCAAAACGCGCACAATCAAAGCATCACACCAAATTAGGAGCTAGAAGCTAGTAGCTAGTTGCTAAGTAGCCAGTAGCTAAAAGCTGCCTCCTAACTCCTTTGCTGAGAAATATTTGCCGATAAGTCCTTTCCTGGCAAATATTTAGCCCGGGCTAAGTGGGTTAAACTGTTGAAAAAAGGATATTTACATCCGGAGACCGGGGGTGGGGGTAGGCAGCAGGCTGGGCCAGTCTCGGCTGCCTTGGCCGCAATACACTACAGTAGGTCGAGTTGCGTTCATCGCGCGAAAGGAGAAATCCGATGGGCTACTACACCCGAGTCCTCACCAAGCAGGAAGACTTCCCTCTCGTCGAAGAGATCGCCGACCTCATCCGCGCCGAACACCCGCAGTTCCGGCTTCACCTCGAAGAAGGCACTGAGGAGGAATGGGAGTCGCTGCTCCTCGCCGGCGAGGACGAAATCGAAGTCGCCCTCATCGAGCGCAATCCCGTCTACGACGGCTCCATCGGACAAGACGAGATCGCCGACTTCCTTGAGGATCTACGCGACGCCAGGCCCGAATCCGGCGCCGCCTGGCTCCGCGACTATCTCGCCGAGGTCAAAACCATCTACGCATTCCAGCACCTCCAGGGCGCGGACACCGAAGAAGGCGGCAACGTGCTCCACGCGCTGCGCACGTCTCTCTGGGAGCGTGGCGACGCCATCATCCAGGCCGATCACGAGGGATTTACTAACGAGGAAGGGTTCCCCATCGTCTGGCAGTTCTCTGACTCCGTTTCAGGACCATGGAACATGGGCGTCCTCCAGGACGGAACCTGGCACCACTTCCAGATGGATCTGGGCGACCCCGATCATCGCGCCGCTTTCCTCAACGGCGAGATGCCGGCCGACCTGTCCGCCGTCCGCATCGCTCGCTCTCAACCCTGACGCTCTTCTGATCCCCCTCGAGAAGCGTTGTTGGCCAGAGAGAAGTCGAATGGGTGCAGCCCCCTGTGCCGTCCATCACCCGGCCCGCCGCACGCCCTCCGATAAAATCAACCTGAGGATTCCAGACCAATGTCCCGCAAAAAACTGATTGCTGCTAATTGGAAAATGTACAAAACGCCTTCTGAAGCGAAGGCGTTTGTTGAGGCTTTTCAACCTCTTGTTGCCGGACACACCCGCGACGAGATCGCGCTCTTTCCGTCCCCGGTGCTGCTGCCAACCGTGGTTGCCGCGTGCAAGGCATCCAGCGTTGCCGTCGGCGCACAGAACATCCACTTCGCTGAAGAAGGCGCCTACACCGGCGAAACCTCCGTCGGCCAACTGATCGCCGTCGGCGGAACGCATACCCTGATCGGCCACTCTGAGCGCCGCCAGTACTTTGCCGAAACCGACGAGATCGTGAACAAGAAGCTCCACACCGCGCTCAAACACGGCATCATCCCCATCGTCTGCGTCGGCGAAGTCCTTGCCGAGCGCGAGGCCGGCCGGACTGAGCAGGTGCTCAAAACCCAGGTCACCGGCTCCTTCGCCGGCATCACGCCCGAAGCCGCTGCGCCCATCGTCATCGCCTACGAACCTGTCTGGGCTATCGGCACCGGAAAAACTGCTACGCCCGAGATGGCTGTCGACGCGCACCGCATCATCCGCGCCGAAGTTGCCAGGCTCCTTGGTCCGGCTGTCGCCGCCGGCATGCGCATCCTCTACGGCGGCAGCGTCAAGCCCGACAATGCCGCTGCCCTCTGCGGCCAACAGGAGATCGACGGCGCCCTCGTGGGCGGAGCGAGCCTCAAACCCGACTCCTTCACCGCCATCGTCAAGTACTAATCCGTTCCAACTCTCTTCCGGCTGGGTGACCCATCCCTTTCGCGCAGTTTGCGAAATGGATGGGATTCCCGGGACGCAGATTCCACGAGCCAAGTCCGCCGCCTCTGCGTATCATGTCTCATGGCCGCAACCGCCCGGCTCTAGATTCGGGCCTTCAACTCGCCATTTTCGATCTTCGATTCCAGCACTTCCGCTTTCACGTCGGGATCATGCTCCGATTCGCCGGTCTTCACGTCGAACGAGTACGCGTGCCAGGGACACACCAGCCGCCCATTCTCAATGCTTCCCTCGCCCAGCGGCCCCCCTTCATGCGGACAAGTCCCATCAAGCACCGCAACCGCTCCCGTTGCATTGGCCACGCAGATTGCCCGGCCTGAAACAGTGAACTCTGCAACCTGCCCCACGGCAGGCAGTTCGGACTGCGAACAGATTCGTACAAATTCAGACATACCGTCATCCCCCTCAGTCGGACCGGGCTGACCGTCCCCCAATCGATTGGTGCAATTAGCATAAAGGAGTGCCTCCGTTCTGCGGAGTGCGCTTACAGGATCAAATGCCGCCGAAGAAGGCCCCAACCACTCCCCGCCGCTCGAACTCGACCCGAGCTGCGCAGCCCGCAACCGTCTCGCCTGCCCGTCACCCCACGGTTTCGGCGCGTTGGCTGGCCGCTGCGGTCGGTCTTTCACTGGCTGCCGCCGCGCTCTGCGGATGGGGTGCGCTCTGCCTGATCTTCTGGCAGGGAAGCTGGCAATTGCTCTACCATCCCACTTCTGCGGTGGTCGGCACTCCCGCTCGCATCGGCCTTCCATTCGATTCCATCGAATTTGCACCCGATGCTTCGGGAATGCCCCAGCTCCATGGATGGTGGATTCCATACGAAGCATCAACCCGCTATACCGTCGTTTACCTCCACGGCGCTTCCGGCAACATGGGCGACTCAGTTGACGATTTGATTCCCATCCGCGCGGCCCACGTCAACATCTTTACCTTCGACTATCGCGGATATGGCTTGAGTCACTTCGTGCATCCCAGCGAAGCGCGCTGGCGGGACGATGCCGAATCGGCTCTCAATTACCTCATTGGCACCCGCCACATTCCGCCCGGCTCCATTGTCCTCGCAGGAAAGGACCTGGGCGCCGACCTCGCCCTGGAGATGGCGGGAACGCACCCGGAACTCGCCGGAGTGATTCTTGACAATCCGCTTCCCGATCCTACTCGTGCAATCTTCGATGATCCCCGTGCGCGTCTGGTTCCGGCACACCTTCTTGTGAGCGATCGGTGGAACTTGATGAATCCGGCAAGAAATCTGCGCACACCATCACTATGGTTCTTCCTCGCGGATAGCACACCCCAAGTGCGCAGCGTTGACGGGCAGCTGTTTGGAGTGGCCAAGTCGCTCAAGATGGACGTGTGGTTGAATTCTCAATCCCACGATTCCGCAGATATCGCAAACGCGTTATCCCGGTGGCTCGACGGCCTCCCCCAAAAATCGCAATAAACAACTTCATCGCTTACCGCGGAATGTCCCTGTGCAGCGCCTTCACCTTGTAACCGGCCTTCTTGAGCCGCTTGCTCATCTCTTGGGCCATCATGACGCTGCGGTGCTGGCCGCCCGTGCACCCAAACGCGACGGTCAAGTAGCTCTTGCCTTCCGCCACATAGTGCGGCAGCAGGTACAGCATCAGATCCGTAACTTTCCCCAGAAACTCCTCGGTCTGGGGAAAACCCCGAACATAGGCGGCTACCTTGGGGTCCTTGCCCGTCTTTTTGCGGAACTCGGGAACAAAATGTGGATTGGGTAAAAACCGAACGTCGAAAACCATATCGGCATCCAGAGGGACGCCGTTCTTGAAACCAAAGCTCAGGCACGAGACGAGCAATTGCTGCGTCTGGTCTTCGTGCCCGAAGCGCGATTGGATGTGGGCACGCAACTCGTGCACGTTGAAGTTCGATGTGTCAATCAAGGTGTCAGCAACATTGCGGATCGGGTCCAGAAGCTGACGCTCCTCCACGATCGACCGTTCCACCGTCTCCGATTTGCGTAGAGGATGGGGCCTTCTCGTCTCCGAGTAACGCCGCACCAGAATCGCATCCTGCGCGTCGAGAAACACGACCCGCGTCGGCAGCACCTCTTTTACTTGCATGAGAATGTCAGGAAGCCGATCCAGCGTCTGGCCTTCCCGCACGTCCACAACAATTGCGGCCCGCTCGATCTCAGAGGATTTACCCACCAGGGCCGCAAACTCCGGCAGCAGTTCCAGCGGGAGGTTGTCCACGGCATGGTAGCCGAGATCCTCAAACGCCTTCAGTGCAGAAGCCTTTCCCGCACCGGAAATGCCCGTTACAATCACCAGTTCCTTCGCAGGCTTTTGGGTCGCCAGGTCCACCTTGCCGTCCGATCTTTGAGCGGACAATTGGACCCCCAGGTTGGATGCCGTCATGCGCCCATCCTACACCGGATTGCACCATGCCTGCGGCCTGCGCTTCACGGCCTGGCGCTCTTCGCCACCGGAAGCGCTTGCTCGCACAGTGCATCCTCGCGCTTCGGAAAACCGTTCGCCGACGCGAGATGCGATCCGTATACGCTCGGATTCTATGGAATCTCCACCAACTCCATCTGCCCGTCACGCCGGCGGTGGAGCACATATAAATCTCCCGCGGGGTTGCGGAAGATAAGAAGATCGCGGTCGCGAAACTCGGCGTCCTTCACCGCCTCCTCCATGGTCATCGGTTTCATGGCAATTGCCTCGCCGCTCTTCAGGATGTGCGGCTCAACCACGGCGTTTCGAGCTGGAAAGGAATGCACGGCGATCGAAGCGCGGGCCTTGGCGCCGGTCAGCTTGCCATCTTCCACCGATTCCTCAGGACGTGGGGCGCGCGTCTTTGGCCGCGCCACCGGCGGCGCGGTCAAAACTTTCTCTTCTTTTGGAAGCCGTTTGCGTTCGTAATTCCTGTCGCGATAACGCTGCGCCTGCAGTTCGGCGTGCGCAAGCGCCTGGCGTAGTGCCGATTCAAGACTTGTAGCTTTGCCCGCGGCCACGATCGTCTGTGTCCGTGCCTTCACACTGATCTCTGTGATTTGCAGATGACGTTGCGCGCGAAAAGTGATGCTGGCGCGAATTGTTTTGCCCAGAATTCGGGCGATCCGTTCCATTCCTTCTTCGGCTTGCGCACGCAAACCCTTTGGAACGATGACTTGCCTGGCGGTGAACTCCACTTCCATGGTTAGCCTCCGCGCTTGGGTATTCCAACCCCTCTTCCGGCTGGCAGAACTCTGGATTCTATAGCATTTGCCCGGCAACAGTCAGATTTCGGCATCTGTCTCATCGATTTCGAATCCCGTTTCAGGAGAATTCCTCATGGCACAACCCTGAAAGCCCACTGTTGAACCGCCGGGATCAGAACGGGAAAGAAAAGGGCCTTGATTAATCTCTCCGGCGGCGTTGGTGTGTCGACGGGATGTTCATGTCTTCTCGATACTTCGCAACCGTGCGCCTGGTCAGTTGAATTCCCTGAGCCTGCAGCTTTGCGGTGAGCTGGTCGTCAGTGATCGGATGCCGCGGATCTTCTTCTTCAATCAGCTTGCGCACCTTGCGCTTTAGAACCAGGAGGGGTGTGTCGGCTCCCTCGGGCCCGTTAGACCCTTCCGAGAAAAAGAATCGCAGTTCGATGACGCCCTGGGGCGTGAGCGCATATTTATTCGCTACGGCCCGGCTGACTGTGGAAGGGTGAACCCCGATCTCCTCGGCAACTTCCTTGATCATCATCGGGCGCAACCCTTCGATTCCCTGATCAAGAAAATCCTGCTGCCGTCTGACGATCACCTCGCAGGTGCGAAGAATCGTGCTTTTTCGTTGGGCAATGTTCCGCATCAATTGCAGTGCAGAGCGGAACCGCTCCTTTACGTATTCTTTGACCTCTTTGTCGGTGTTTTGCGAGGACAGCATCCGCCGATAGCTCCGGCTCAGGCGCAGACTGGGCAAATCCTCTTCGTTCATCGAGACCACCCATTCGCCGCCACGCTTTGTAAACACCACGTCGGGCTCAATCAGCCGCGTCTCTTCACGGTTGTAGAGCCGGCCAGGCCGCGGATCCAAAGTCCGAATGAACTCCACCGCAGCTTCCGTCTCCGTTACGCTCACCTGCGCGGCGCGCGCCAGATCCTTGAAGTCCCTCTTCTGGACAAGGTGAAGGAACCGGTCCACAATCAGCGCCGCTATCTCCATGCTCTTCCGGCGCTCGCTCAGTTGGTTTTCGGCCTCAGCGCGGAACTCCCGATGCGGACTCTCGTCGCCGTCCCCATCGGGTCGCGCGTAGAGTTGGGCGAACTCCTGGCGCTGCGCTGCAATTTGAAGCATCAGGCACTCGCGAAGGTCCCTCGCCGCCACGCCGGCCGGATCCAGCCGCTGCACCAGCTCGACCGCCTGCCGCATCAGTTCGATCGTTGCGGATTTGTCGCCGTTCAGGCTCTCTGGAAATTGGCGGAACGATTCAGCAAGCTCGTCTGCGCTGACGGTCAGGTATCCATCCTCATCCAGGTTGCCGATCACAAACGCGGCGGCCTCATGCAGCTTCGCTTCCACTTTGAGCGATCCAAGCTGCCACTCGAGATGATCTGTCAGTGTTGTCGGCTGGGAAAGAAAGTTCTCGAAGGAAGGCTTTTCGCTCTCTTCAAACTCGGGCTGGGTGCGATAGCCAGGATCCAGGTATTCCTGAAAATACGAACCGAAATCAACCTCGTTGAATGGGTCCTTGGGGCTCGAAGCGGGCTCGGTCGCGCCATTTTCCGCGTGCTCCAGCCGTTCGTCACGTTCCTTGCGCTCGACGCGGCCGGCCACCTCATCCAGCATCGGAACCGATTCGTCGATCTCCTCCAAAACGGGATTCTCCACCATTTCGGCGTCGATCATCTCTTTCAATTCAAGCTTGTTGAGCGCAAGAACACTGACCATCTGCATCAGGCCCGGCGTCAGGACCTGGCGTTGTGCCACTCTAAGATTCAATTTAGGCTGTAACAGCGCCATAATAAAGAAGTTCGATTCCCGCTTTTGCTCCCGCTTGGTTTCCTTCAAGTGTAATCGGAATGGAAAGAACCGGCAGATCAGACTTCAAATCTCGCCCGGTCGTTCGTCCCGGAATGGGCATGCACCCACCAGAAGTCTATGTCCGATTTGGCTTCCAGGTACTTCAACCTTCGAGGGATTGACGCAGCAGACGGCCTGAATTCTCCTCACTGCTGGCTTGGACCGTTGCCGCCTTAACCTAGTGAGAAGCCTTCTCCCAGGTAAATGCGTCGTACCTCCACATCATTTCCAAGCTCGTGCGGGGTGCCGGCTCGGAAAATCCGTCCCTCTGCGATGATATATGCCCTGTCTGTCACACTCAAGGTTTCGCGGACGTTGTGGTCGGTAATCAATATTCCAATACCGCTCGCCTTCAGATCGAAGATGATCTTTTGAAGCTCCAGCACCGCAATCGGGTCGATGCCGCTGAATGGCTCGTCCAGCAGAATGAAACTGGGCTGGATGCAAAGCGCCCGCGCAATCTCCACCCGGCGTCGCTCACCCCCTGAAAGCGCGTAGCCGCGCGTCGTCCGGATGTGGGCGAGGTTCAATTGATTGATTAGCCGGTCAGCTCGAGTCCTGCGCTCTCGGTTGCCCAGAGGCTGCGCCTCCAGCACTGCCAGAATGTTTTCCTCCACGGTGAGCTTACGAAAAACTGAAGGCTCCTGGGGCAGGTAGCTGATGCCGTAGGTACGCGCCCGCAGGTACATCGGCACGCGAGTGATCTCAGCTTCGTCTACCAGTACACGTCCCTGATCCGGCGCCACGAGGCCTACGATGATATAGAAACTTGTCGTTTTCCCGGCGCCGTTTGGCCCCAGCAGCCCGACCACTTCGCCACGGGAGATGCTCAGGTCAACTCCGCGAAGAACCTGTCTTCCCTTGTAGCTCTTTCCAATTCCCTCAGCGATCAGTTTATCCATCGATCTTCCAGGATCCCATACGTCCTCATTGCTTGCGCGCCGATGACACCGTCGAGTTGCCGCCCCCGCCTTCGATTCTGACGCTATCATCGCGGCTATTGAAAATCAAAGCTGCGCCCGTCACCGACCCTCGCGTCGGATCGGTGAGCCGCGGCGGCACCGCGGACGTCCCCGTAAGCGTATACTCGTTCGACCTGCCGGAATAGACGAGCTTCTCGCCTTTTCCGATGCGATCCTCCGAACGGACAACCACGTCGCCGGTTGCCGTGATGCTTTTGACCTCCGCGGCAGACTCGCTCCTGACTCCGGCCCCTTCCACCGAAGCGAGAAGCAGTTCCATCTGGTTTGAGACGATCGTTGAATCACTCGTCTCCGTTACCACATTTTCTTCGACGCCGCTCTTCATCGTCGCTTCCCGATCGGTCGAGGAATATTGCAATTCTCCTCCACGCAACCTAATCAACCTCGGCATATGGGCCTTCGCCTTTTCTCCCCGCTCAGTTCCGGCGGCGCTCAGCAGTACCACGCGCACCGGCTCGGCGGCATTGTCCGTTCGCGCGTCCAGCGTTTGCTTTGTCCGATTCAGAACAATTTCGGGAGCCGCCACCGAATTTGCCTGTTGCCACAGTCGCGCGTGCCCTTCAAAGTTGGCCTCGCCCGAGCTCTGATGCAACTCGGCCTTGTCTGCGATGGCATGCGTCGGACCATTTCCGCCAACCATCGGCACCGCCTCTGCAGTGCGCCCATCAGCTGGTTTCCCTTCCTCATTCCCGAACCAGGTTGCTTTCACGTTCCCCAGAGCCAACGCGTCGCCGTTTGTCCGCGACACATCGATCTTCTCCGCAGCAAGCTCCAGTCCACCGTCTACCACGCGAGGCTCGCCCCTCAGGTGCAGCCAGTTCCCTGCTCCTTCATCCACCGCTCGATCCGCTGTAGCTCGCAGCACCGCAGCCCCTGGAGTACCTGCCTTTTGTGCCGGCTGTTGCACCAGAACAACATGGCCATCCACCGTCGCAGACTGAATCTGCGTCGAAGGATTTCGATTCGACCTCCCAGCCACGCCTGTCTTTTCAGCCACTGATGGACTGGCAAAATGCGCATCCAGGCGGTCTCCGCTCACACTTTGTCGAGCTCCGTTCGCGGTCGTTTGCTCCATGTGGGCGTTTCCAATGCCAATCAATTCAGCCAACACCGAACCGGCGCCAAACCTTCCAGTCACCTCGTTCGCCGACAGCGCCGAAGGTGTCCAGCCACCGTTCCCGCGTTGGTCTTCTCCCGTGACCTTCACTCCGTCCGTCCCCTGAATCGAAGCCAGTTCAATCCGCCCACCGCCGGCGTCTCGAAACTCGATATCGGCCACCGGCGAAGACCACGTCCTTTTCGCCTCCTCCTGCACGCCTGACGAAAGCATTTCCTCTGCGCTTTCGATCTTCACTCCCCCCTCCAGGTGTGCGCTGTGCAACAAGCCTCCGTTGGAGAATGCCAGCGCAAGCGTCTCGGAGCTCCCATGCATCTTCCGCCGATCGTTGTTTGAGTCGATCGTGACCCCATCGCTCAGAAATCCCTCCTTCGGCTGGTTGTGATCGCCGAATTGGAGCCAGCCCGTGGGCGCCGCAAGCCGTCCCCCGGTCTTTGTCGCTAATGTGAACTCGCCCGTTGCATCCAGCCGTTCAGCCGAACCGTCTTCGCGGAACGCGATGGTTGCTGAGGTCGCCCGGGCCTCACCGCCGGGATACGCAGCCCTTGCTCCTTCCAGTTGGCACATCTGGTCGCCGCGTTCGAGCACCGCCCGCTGGGCATGCAATTCCACATCCTGATTTCCGCGATGGGTGTTCAATTGCACCGCGTCATCAAGCGTGAGCGTGCCCTTTTGCGAATCGTAGGATGCTCCGATGGCGCTGCCGCTGCCTTGCACGGTAGAGAACTGCACCTGCTGGTTCGTCTCCGCGACCCCGGTGTTCTGATTGAATACCAGGCCGCTCGTCTTCACATCGATCTCGCCGCTTGAGGCATTCACAGCGGTCAGCGGGTTGTCGCGCGTATTTCCCCCCAGCCTTGCACTCGCCTTCGCCGCAACTGCGGGAGCCACGCTGGGACGCGTCACCCTGATCTCAACCGGCCCCGTTGCCTTCGCAATGCCGGCCTGCTGGTCATATTCGAATTCGCCCCCTTCGATCCGGTCCACCTGGCTTCCGTCTGCGCCATAAAGATCGATCTGCACGTCATGCAGCAGAACGCGATTGCCCTGCTTCAACTGGATCAGCTTCGATGCATGAATCTTGAATTGCGAATGAGCGCCCAGAGCGTGAGAAAACGTGAAGCCGTTCGACTCCTGCTCCACGTCGAATCCCAGCCGCTTGGGAAGGTCCTTCCGGCTCAGCGGACTTCTCCACTTCCCGATGGCGAGAAACACGCCGAGCACGACCACCAGCAGAATGCCGGCCAGTAACAGAATGGTTCGCAGCCGCTCGATCGTCAGGCGCACACTTCAGTTCCCCGTCCCGAGCCGGGCCGCGAGCCGCTGGGCAAGACTCTCGCCCATCTCGCTCCACAACAGGCGCGCCGTGGCACCCGATTCCTTTTCAATTGCTCTCGTAAGTTCAACAAGCTGGCGCACGTTGTCTTCAATATGCCGGGCCGCCACCGGATCCAGTTCTGCCTCTTCTTCAAGAAAGGGCGCGTCTGTGCCGAAATCAATGCGGATGTGCCCTTCCTGTTCGAAGGTCCCTTCCTCGAAGAGCGGCCCAAAACCGGTCACCCGCACCACGCGCGGCGCACGTGCCCAGCGCCCGGAAACCCTCTCATCCCGGCCTTCTGCTGACGCGGTTGAACCGGAAAGACCCGCCATTTCGAACTCCCAGAGATTCCAGCCAGCCTGGAATTCGTAGGCATAATCGTCGTGGAGAAGTTCGAGAGCATCTTCCACTGCCTGGCGCGGTTCAGCGGCACGCTCCCCTCGTCCATACACGCGCTGAAAGACAGGCGACTCGCTCCAGGCGATGGGCCACACAGTCGCGGCGTTCACTCCCGGTTCGCCTCCATGCGCTGGAAACGCTGAAAGCACAGCCACCAGCTTGTCACCAAGCGCAGCCAGCCGCAGATTCGGGTACCACAAGCTCAAATACAATGCGTCGGACATCTCTATTGATTTTAGACGTCGAGGCTTTGCTCAGGATGCCGATTGTAACGGACGCAATGGATGAGATTTACACTGGTCCCCATGCAAACTCGTAACTTCTGCTTCATTGGCCTCCTGATCACCTCATTCAGTGCCGTCCCTGCCGTGTGCCAGACACAGCCCCCTGCCGCGGACGGTACGCTCCGCTTTGCTGATCTCGGAACCTGCAAACTGGTCAGTGGTCGCCAGATCGAAAACTGTCGCCTCGGCTACCGTACGTGGGGAAAACTCAATGCGGAACGATCAAACGCCGTCCTCTTTCCGAGTTGGTTTTCCGGAACCAGCGAGAACCTCTCCGGTGCGATCGGAGCAAACGGTCTCGTCGACCCGGCAAAGTACTTTGTCATTGCAGTCGACGCGCTCGGCGATGGCGTCTCCTCGTCACCCTCGAATTCGGACTCTCAGCACGGACCCGATTTCCCCGCCTTCACCCTCCGGGACATGGTCAACGCCGAATACCGCCTCGCGACTGAAACTCTCGGTCTCAAGTATCTGCATGCGGTCATGGGCATCTCCATGGGCGGACAGCAGACCTTCGAGTGGATGGTGGATTATCCGACTTTCATGGACGTCGCCATCCCCATCGTTGGCTCGCCGCGTCCCAACAGCCGTGATCTGCTCCTCTACTCCGCCGATTCCGACGCAGTCAAGTCAGACCCAGCCTGGGACCATGGCCGTTACACAAAGCCTCCTGCGGCCGGTCTGGCCGAGATGATCTGGGAACTGAACCTGACCACCCCGGAAAACTATGCCCGTACCCATCCACGGCAAAAATTCGAGGCGGAACACGAGACGATGATGTCGAAAGGCATCCTCCCCTTCGACGCCAATGACTGGCTCGCCCAACTCGATGCCATCATCCATCTCGACGTAGCCCATGGCGGGTCGATGGAGGAAGCAGCCCGGCGCGTGAAGGCTCGTGTGCTGGTGGTTTCTGCTGCGCAGGATCACATGGTCAATCCCAAGCCGGCCCTCGACTTTGCGGCGCTGCTCGGGGCAAAGACCTTCATCCTCAAAGGAGATTGTGGTCACATCGCAACCGGGTGCGAAGCAGCGACACTCGACCCCGTCGTGCGGGCTTTTCTTGCACAGAAATAAACTGGGTGCAGGGTGTCCCGGGGTCTCGACTTTGAGGCCGGTGCTTAGCCCGTCACAATCTCGCTAAAGTCAGCAATACCCGAAAACCCACGCAGCACTTCGTCAATCAGCGCCAGGTTCGCTCCGCGAACGGCAGGATCTGAATCGAGCACCATCACTTTGTCAAAGAAGGTGTCCACGGTCGGCCGCAGCGTCGCAATCAACGCCAACGCTTGGGCGTAGGCGCGCTGTTGCCGTAATTCTGCAACTCTCGGCTCAAGGGAGCGCGCTTCTTCTGCAAGCTGCCTGGCCTCTGCTGAGAGAGTTAGGCCCTGTCCGGACCCAATCGTGAACTCTTTTTCCTCGGCCTGTCGCAGAATATTCTTGATGCGCTTGAATGCCGCGGATACCGCCCTAAAGTCCTCGGATTCACGAGCCGCCGACAGCGCCTCCGCTCGCGCGATCGCATCGCGGATGAAACTCGCGTCAGCTGCAAGCGCCGCATTGACCACATCGAAGGCGAAGTTGCGGACGTCTTTCAGATAGAACGCAAGGCGCTCGCGGAGGAACGCCGCGACCCGCTCGCGATTTTCACCTTTCGCGGCACTGGCCTGCACAACTTCGTCTAGCGTCAATGGCAGCTCAGATTCGGCCAAGATCTTCACAATCGCATTCGCCGCGCGCCGCAGCGCGAATGGGTCCTTTGAACCGGTCGGCGCCATGCCGATCCCGAACATCGCCGTGATCGTCTGGATCCGGTCGGCGAGACCCAGCAATTGACCTTCAACAGAAATCGGAATGTCGTCTTCGATCGAGGCGGGTGTGTACTGGTCGTAAATCGCCAACGCGACGCGTTCACCGAGACCCTCTGCGCGTGCGTAAAGGCCGCCAATGATTCCCTGAAGTTCCGTGAACTCCTTGACGAGTTCGGTGGTCAAATCGGTCTTGGCCAATTGCGCGGCCTTCAACAGTGCCGCCTCATCGAACGCAACACCGCCATCTTTGACCGCTGCCCCGATCTCCCGCGCCACCCGCAGATTCTCTTCCGTCTTCCAGTAATAGCTCCCCAGTTCTTTCTGGAACGTAACGTTCTTCAGGCTCTCCACACGCTCAGCCAGCGGTGTTTTCTGATCGAAGTCCCAGAAGAACCTCGCATCCTTGAAACGCGCACGTAACACCCGCGCATTTCCGTGCCGGATAATCGCCGCGCCGTCCTCGCCTGCTTCCGTGTTCAACACCGCCAGAAAATGCGGAGCCAGCTTGCCGTTTGCATCCTCTACCGCGAAGTACTTCTGGTGGTCCCGCATGACTGTGACCAGCACTTCTTCCGGCAGTTCGAGATACTCCGCCTCAAAGTTGCCGAGAATCACCGTCGGCCACTCCGTCAGATGCACAACCGTCTCGACCAGCGGCTCGTCCTCTCGCCAGCGCGCACCGGGAACTGTCCGTGTCGCCTTGTCCAGCGCCTTGCGAATCGTATGCCTGCGTTCCGCCACATCCACCACGACAAACGCTTTGCGCATTGTCTCCGCATATTCTCTTGCAGAACCCAAAACCACGGCGTCTTCACCGTGCAGGACGCGATGACCGCGGCTGGTGTTGCCGGCCGGGATGCCCGCAAGCTCCAGCTGCACAACTTCGGAGTCGAGCAGCGCCGCCACCCACCGCACCGGACGAACAAACCGCTCCGGCTTCCCAGCCCGCCAGTACATGTTCTTCGCCCAATAAATTCCCAGAACTTCCTTCGGCAAATCCGAGCAAAAAATCTCCTGCGCGGTCTTTCCAGCACGCTTCACCGTGGCGCCGACATACTCCCCTTTCGCGGTGGTGACCTTTTCAAGGGCCGCAACCGCAATTCCGGCCTTCTTCGCAAAAGCATCGGCAGCCGCCGTCGGCTTCTCGTCCTTGAAGGCCACCTTCCACGAAGGTCCGGTGAGCTTCTCCTCGATATCGGCCTGGCGCTGCAGCACGCCTTCCACCGACACTGCCAGTCGTCGCGGAGTCGAGTACGTCGTCAGCTTTGTCTCAGGCGCCAGCAGCCGCTCGCGCGTCAGCAGTTCTTCCACACGCCGGCCCAACTCGGCTTGAGCCCCGGCAATCATCCGGGCGGGAACCTCTTCAAGGCCGATTTCAAGTAAAAAGTCAGACATAGCTCCACTTTCAGATAGGGAGATCAACGTTCTTTGATCAGAAACAACTTGCTGTTAACTCCGCGGAGCCCCATGAACATGCGCACGCGTGGCTAACTCCGGCCTCACGCCGCTTGTTGTTGCGCATATGCCTTCGCCACGCCAACCGCCAGGGCCCGAATGCGTCCAATCACGCCCACCCGCTCCGTCACGCTGATCGCTCCGCGCGCATCCAGAATGTTGAAAAGGTTCGAGCACTTCAGCGCCAGCTCGTAAGTCGGCAGCAGCGGAAACCGTTTCTTGTCCTTTCCGGTTGCATGCTCGTCGGCCAGCAATCGATTCGCTTGCTCAAGCAGCGATTGCGCTTCGGCCTCATACGAGTTGAAGTGATCCCAGAGCCGCGCAACGTCGGCGGTCTCGAAGTTGTACACCGAAAACTGCAACTCCTCCGCCAGCCGGACTTCGCCGTACGTCACCGCCGCGCCGGTCTCCGGATTGCGCGCCCACACGATGTCATAAATTGAATCCGCGTCCTGCAGAAACTGCGCAATCCTCTCCAGCCCATACGTCAGTTCTGCGCAGATCGGATCGAGATCAAGTCCGCCACATTGCTGGAAGTAGGTGAATTGGGTGATCTCCAATCCATCCAGCATCACCTGCCAGCCCACTCCCCATGCACCCCCGGCCGGCCACTCCCAGTTGTCTTCTTCAAACTTCAAGTCATGCATCTTCAAATCGATCCCAATTGCCTCAAGCGATTGAAGATACAATTCCTGCACATTCACGGGCGGCGGCTTCAGAATCAGTTGAAACTGCGTGTGCTTGAACAGCCGGTTCGGATTCTCGCCATACCGCCCATCGGCCGGGCGCCGCGATGGTTGTGCGTAGCCCACCCGGTACGGTTTCGGTCCCAGCACGCGCAGAAACGTCTCCGGCGCCATGGTGCCCGCGCCAACTTCAACATCGTAGGGCTGCTGCAATACGCAGCCCCGCTCTGCCCAAAAGGCCTGCAGGCGGAACAGCAATTCCTGGAACGTGAGTGCAGTGGGATGAATCGGGTGCGGCTCAGTTGACGGCACAGGCAAGTCTCTTTCGACGAAGTTTCAACGGAACTCAAGACGATTTTACCAGCCGGAATTGCACCTTTATCCGGAGACGTCATTCTGCGTCTATCTCAATGAGCTCGTTTCACCGGCCACACAAAGCCGGGCGATTTAATTCCCCGTCAATTTTCCCAGGAGGTTCGGATGAAGAAGTTCCTGCGCCTCGGATTCTTGCCCGAGAGTACAAACGCTGGTCTGCTGTTACTGCGTTTGACTGTCTGCCTCAGCCTCTTTCTCAAGCATGGAACGGAAAAACTCTTCAACTTCTCGGGGATGGCCGCCCATTTCCCCAATCTTCTTCATCTCGGCTCCATCACCGGGTTGTCGTTTGCCACATTAAGCGATGGCATTTGCACCCTGCTCATCATCGTTGGCTTCGCGACACGCTGGGCAAGCCTCATATCGTTCATCAATATCTTTGCCGCATGGGCTCTAGTGCACCATTTTGTCTTCTTCGGGCGTGGCTCCGATCACGGAGAACTCATTGTCCTCTATCTTGCCTCTCTCCTGACCATTTTCATTGCCGGACCCGGCCTCTTCAGCATCGACGCCCAGTTCCTGGCGGGTAGCGCCGGGAATGCTTGAGCCATGGAGACAGGATTCACGCCCTTGCACGATTGTCACAGCCTTCCCAGCGCCTCTGCCGTGCGCAGCCGCTTTTCGATGTGCCTTTCGATCGCCTGAAGCGTGAATCGCCTCAGGTCCTGCGCTGTCCGGCGGGACCACGGTTCGCCCGTAAACGCGGCAACCGGCGCGCGAAGCATTCGTAGGGCCAGGAGCCATGAATCCGGCGAAAGAGTGCTTGCGTTCCCATTGCGATGCACGGCACAGAAAAGCCCATCCGCATAGCTGCTGAACGAAACCTCCGTTCCATGCAATGTCTCGCCGCATGCGACGCATCGTGTCAGGTCCGGCAGCAGCCCCATCAGGCGCGTCATCCACAGCGAGAAATACGTCAGCGGCATCCACGCCATCTCCGCCGTTGTCTGCTCCAGCACAGACGCCAGCAGCCGGAAAGCTGCCTCCTGCGGATCGCGCTCCGGGAGAGATTCATCCAGCACTTCGGCGTAAAAACTCAACACCGTCATGCGCGTCCGATCCACCGGCGCCGAGAGCGGCGAGCGCACAATCTCCAGTTGATCGAGCCGTACCAGTTCCTGTCGCGGCCGCTCGACAAACCACGCCCGCGCCTCCGTCATCGGCTCCAGCGCGCCGCCAAAGCGCCTTCGGCTCTTCAGCGCAGACTTGGCCACGCCTTTGATCCGTCCAAAGTCCCGCGTGAAAAGGCTCACGATCAGGTCAGATTCACGCAGCGGCCAGGTGCGCAAAACCACGGCTTCTGAAGTGAGAACGCTCATGCCCTTCGCTGACCCGTGGATTCAGATTGACTCAATGCGCCCATACGCACGAACGCGCATCCCATTGAGCGAGATGCGCGTCGTAGCAAAGCCCTGGCTCGATCAGCGTCCGAAGTGCGTTGCGTTTTTCTCAGCGTAATTCGCCCATTTCTCCGGCAGATCGTCGAGCGCAAAGATCGCCGAAACGGGGCAGGCGGGAACGCAAGCACCGCAGTCGATGCACTCGACCGGGTCGATGAATAACTGATCGGCCTCGCCATGGCCGCCCTCGTCTTTCTTGGGGTGGATACAATCGACCGGACAAGCGTCTACACAGGCGGTGTCCTTGGTGCCGATACAGGGTTCTGCGATTACGTAAGCCATCGTCGATATCTCCGGAAGGGTTTCTTCTCGTCGCTGATAGTAGCACACGACCCCGGCAGCTGACCTGCCCGTCCATGCCTCTGTTTTGCCATGCGGGAACACCCTTGCCGCGAAGCATCGTGAGCCTTCAAACGGACCAGACCAGGAGTGCCGCGGGCTCCCTCGGCTTATTGCGACTCGCGTTGCTCAGCGTACTCGCGTGCAGTGGGGATCGGCGCAAGATCCCGGCCCGCGAACATGTCCTGAAAGAGTCCGACGAGTTCATCGTGAATCAGCCCGTTCGACGCCAGAATCTCCCGGCTGTCGAGCCGAAAATGATTGCCATTGAAGTCCGTCACGCGTCCGCCCGCCTCTTCTACCAGAAGAATACCGGCAGCGGTATCCCAGGGATTCAGATTGAACTCCCAGAACGCCTCCATCCGTCCCGCCGCTACATACGCCAGGTCAAGCGCCGCTGAACCGGCCCGACGCACTCCGTGCGAGCGAAGGGTGAACTCCTGGTAGAAGTGAACATTCGGGCTCGAATGCCGCTTGCGGCTTGGGAATCCCGTCGCAATAAGCGACTCGGCAAGATTCGGCAACTTCGAACTGCGCATCGCCTTGCCGTTTAATTGCGCGCCCAGCCCTCGCTCCGCGGTGAACAGCTCGTCGCGTAAAGGATCGTAGATTACGCCCGCAACCAGAGTTCCATCTTCGTCCTCTGCCGTCTTGCCTTCAGGCCGATGTTCGAGTCCCATCGAAACGCAAAATTGCGGAAACCCGTGGGCGAAATTCGTGGTGCCGTCGAGCGGGTCGACATACCAGCGGAATTCCCCCGAGAGCCGCTCGCGCGTGCCTTCTTCGCCATAAATCCCGTGCGTTGGGAAGGCTTCGCCGAGCCGGGTGCGAATCAGCTTTTCCACAGTCCGGTCGGCCACCGTCACAACGTCCACGTCGCCCTTGTATTCAGTCGCGACGCCCTGGATAAAGAACTCCTTCAGCCGGGCGCCCGCCTCGCGGGCAATCTCTGTGGCCTTCGGAACCCACACCAGTTGCTGCGTGGCGCTCTCCGCAGCGCTCACGAAGCCGCCTCATTCGCGCGCGCTCCATCGTCGAATCGCGCATTCCGACGTTTGCCCGCTTCCGTGATGGTCTGAATCTGGTGCTTGTAAATAAACAGATTCGGCTTGCCGTCACGGGTCAGTCGCAGCATGCCGTCGTCAAAATACTCAATCCAGCCGCGCACGGTCTCGCCGTCATGCAGCTTGATCACCACATGAATCTGCCGCTCGCTGAGCGAGCGCAGATACAGAGCCTCTTGTCCGGTTTCTCCGGGCGGAGGCGTCTTCGAACGGCGACGCGAAGGTGCTGGAGGAGTCATCATCTCTATTTTAGATGCAAATGCCTTCTCCGTTTGTAACATTCATTTGCAGGATGTGAGATAACCTCAGAATATCCCGACGACAGCGGGCTTCGATCCGTCAGTTGTTCTTCACCGGCGAGTCGGCGTAATAACCCGTGCGATAGCGGATATTGAAGGCTTGCGCCGAAGCTCGGGGAATCTTCACCTGCAGCCGATGGAAGTTGACGCCCGGCTCCTGGTTCTTTGGGTAATAGCCAATCAAATACTGTGTGCGCAGGTCTTCGCTGACGCGGGCAAATGCCTTGTCCAGTCCTCCCTCGTCGGCATAGAAGCTCTTGCCGCCCGTCTGCTCCGCAAGTGTGATCAGGGCGTGCTCGCCGCCGGTGTCGCGTCCGGCGCTGGCCTCGATGGGCACGTCGATGATGCTATAGATCATCACTTCATTCCGCAGAGCCTGCTCCAGCGCCTGCCCATAGGTCGTATCGTCGGCAGTGTCGCCGCCGTCTGACACCAGAACCAGAACTCTGCGGCCATCCTTCTTGCCCAGTCGCTGCGAGGCGAGGTAGATCGCATCATAAAGGGCCGTCGCATCGCCGCCGCGAAGATGATCGAGCCCGCGTTCGATCTGCTCCGGCTTGTTGGTAAACGGAGCCACCTCGGTCACATAGGTGGCAAACTCGAGCAGGCTCATCTGGTCCTGTGATCTCATCAGCGCGCGTACAAACCGCTTGCCCGCACCCTGCTCCAGAGCGCGGTCCTTGTAGGTGCTTCCGCTGGTGTCGATGGCCAGCGTCAGGTTCAGCGGCAATTCCGATTCCCGCTCGAAAACAGCGATCTGCTGCGGCCGTCCATCTTCAGAGATGGCAAAATCGTTCTTCGTCAGCCCACCCACGATCGCGCCATTCTGATCGGTCACGTTCACAAAAAGACTCACCAGCTTCACGTCCATGCGAAACGTGACATCTTGCGCGAGGAGGGTCCTCGCGGAAGGAATCAGGAAGAAAAGGGTCAGCAACAGGCATGTTCGGCGTAACCCCGCCCCGGGTTTTGCTTCAATGGGCATCCGTGGCCTCTATGCCCATTCCCTCCGGAAACGGTTCGCCATCGGCCCACACGGCGCCATCGACAAACGTCTCTTTCTTCCAGATAGGCACGGACTTCTTAAGAGTGTCGATCAGCCATCGGCATGCGTCGAATGCCTGCGCACGATGCGCCGAGGCAACCACGATCAGCACGCTTGTTTCCCCTACCAGGAGCCGTCCCAGCCGATGGATGATGGTGACTTGCCTGATGCCATAGCGCTCGCGTGCCTGCGCGGCCAGCTCGTTCATCTGTTTCAAGGCCATTTCTTCATACGCTTCATAATCGAGATGGAGCGTCCGGCGTCCTCGCGAGTTGTCGCGCACAATACCGTCAAATACGACGACCGCGCCATCCTTACCATGCTTCGATGCCGCCACGAGTTTGTCCGCATCAATAGGCTCGCGCGTGAGCGCGGTGTTCGACTTGGGCTCCTCTCCACTTTGATCGAGGGGATCCAGCATGCGCGTAGCATGCCCCCCCGACACTGGCGGTAACAAACCCACTTCATCGCCGTCTCGTAGAACGTGGGTAGCCGTTGCGTACACCGCGTTTACGCTGACCGCAATGCCCCTCAGCATAGCCGTGGGATAGCTTTCGCGCAGCCCTGCCAGCAGGTCGGCGACCGCCGCACCTTCCGGCAACTCAACACGCAGCGGTCCCGCGCCCAACGAGTCTTTCAACACTCCAAAGGCAAGAACCCGTACCTGGATCATCAAAAGCAGCATACCGCCTGTCGCTTAGACGCAGTAGGGCTTAATCCGGCGGTGTAACGGCCCGCTTCGGTTTCAGCGTCGCAAAACGAAAATGGCCGGCAGGTTCGCCGGCCTCTTTACTCGAATTCCGATCAAATCATGCGGCGGCACTGGTGCCTCGTTCGGTTTCAACCCCTTCAAGCCGCGGCGCCGCTCTCAGACCCTTCATCAGGGGAAGTGCCACGTCCAGAACGTCCTCAATATGCTTCGCGTAGTAAATCTCCACTCCCGAGAGCATCTCCGGCGTCAGGTCCTCTTCTACGTCCTGGCGATTTTCATCCGGCAGTATCACCGTTTGAATTCCGGCGCGCCGAGCCGCCAGGAACTTCTCTTTGATGCCACCCACCGGAAGCACATTGCCGCTCAGGGTGATTTCCCCCGTCATGGCTGTGAGCGGGCGCACCGGCATGTCAGTCAGCAGCGACGCCAGCACCGTTGTCATGGTCACGCCGGCTGAAGGGCCGTCCTTCGGAATCGCTCCTGCGGGCACGTGGATGTGCAAGTCGATCTCCCTGTTGAAGTCCTCCGGCAATCCCAGGCGATCCACGTTTGACCGCACCCAGGTCAGCGCAGCCTGCATGGATTCCTGCATCACCTCACCAATCTGCCCGGTCATCGTAAATCCGCCCTTGCCCTTCATTTTGCTGGCTTCAATAAACAGGATGTCGCCTCCGGCTGGCGTCCATGCCAGTCCTACGGCCACTCCCGGCCTCTTCACCCGCTCCTCGACTTCGGTCTCCACGCGCACCTGGATGTTGCCCAGAAACTCCTTCAGCACTTCGCGGGTCACCACCAGCTTCTCGGTCTTCCCTTCAACCACGCGTCTCGCTTCCTTGCGGCAAACGGTGCCGATCACCTGCTCCAGCTTGCGCACCCCGGCCTCACGCGTGTAGTGGCGGACGATCTGACGCACTGCTTCTTCAGGAAACTCAATCTGGTCCGGCGTGATCCCGTTTTCCTTGATCTGGCGCGGAATCAAATAGCGATTCGCAATGTGCAGCTTCTCCTCTTCGCTATAGCCTTGCAGCGGAATCAGTTCCATCCTGTCCAGCAGCGGCGGCGGTACTGGATCAAGCATGTTTGCCGTGCAGATGAACAGTACCTTCGACAAGTCGAAGGGCACGTCAAGATAATTGTCTCGAAACGTGTTGTTCTGCTCCGGATCAAGCGTCTCTAACAATGCCGACGCTGGATCGCCTCTGAAATCCCGGCCCAGTTTGTCCACTTCGTCCAGCATGATGACCGGGTCGTTGGTTTCCGCCCGGCGAATGCACTGGATGATCTGTCCCGGCAGCGCTCCAATATAAGTGCGCCGGTGACCGCGAATCTCGGCCTCATCGTGCATGCCGCCAAGCGAAATACGCTGAAACTTGCGGCCCAGGGCTCGCGCGATCGACCGGCCAAGACTCGTCTTGCCCACCCCCGGAGGACCGACAAAGCACAAAATCGGCCCCTTCATGTCAGGCTTCAGTTCAAGCACAGACAGATAGTCGAGAATCCTGTCTTTCACCTTCCTCAGCTCGTAGTGGTCTTCGTCGAGAATCTCCCTCGCCTTGGCGATGTCGATCTTCGACCCCGAGCCTTTTGCCCATGGCAACACCGCCAGCCACTCGATGTAATTTCGCGTAAGCGAGTAATCGGCGGCCATCGGCGACATGCGGCCAAGGCGGGTCAGCTCTTTCATCGCCTCTTTCTTCACGTCCTCAGGCATGCCCGCGGCTTCTATCTTCTGGCGCAGGTCTTCGATATCCCGCTGTCCCTCGTCCTGCTCGCCCAGTTCCTTCTGGATGGCCTTCATCTGCTCGCGCAGATAGTAGTCGCGCTGCGACTGCTGCACCTGGTCCTGTACTTCGCTCTGGATCTTGTTTCGCAGTTGCTGGACTTCAATCTCCTTCGCCAGATGTTTATTCAGCAGTTCAAGCCGTCCCAGCACCTCGGCAGTTTCCAGCAACCTCTGCTTGTCGTCCGTGGTAAGGAACGGCAGCGATGAAGCCACGAAATCCACCAGCCGGCTCGGCTCGTCAATGTTCGCTGCAATCGTGCGAAGCTCGTCGGAAAGCGTTGGCGACTCCGTCACAATCTGCTGGAACTGCGCTACGACGTTGCGCACAAGTGCTTCCATATTGGAGTCTGGTTGTGGCTCCGCGTCGACGAGTTCTTCTACCTCCGCCATCAGAAATGGCTCCGTCTGAACGTAGCGAAGAATTCTGACCCGCTCCAGGCCCTCGGTAAATACAAAACGGCTCTGGTTGGGCATGCGCACGATCTTGTGGACCGTAGCCAGTGTCCCAACTTCGTGCAGATCGTCAGGCTTTGGACTGTCGAGCCGCGGGTCAAGCTGGGCGGCCACCACAATCGACCGCTCTTCGCCCAACGCTTCAATCAATTGAATCGAGCTCTCGCGCCCAACCGTAAGCGGCAGAACGGCATGCGGAAACAGCACTGTGTCACGAACCGGAAGGACTGAAACCCTCCTTGGACCTGACACTTCCTTCACAGCGGGCGGATTCACGGGGTTTGGATTAGTTGGCATATTCGCCATTGAGTGCCCTCATATCAACTTTTCTTCATTAGACAACGCAGAAAGTGAAAAGTTTCAAGAATCTTCGGCCATTCAAGAGTCCGCACGAACCCATATCCTCCTTACGCTCCCGCCCGCATCCTCGGTTCCATTGCCGCACTCCTAAAAATCACACCCGCGTGCCCTGCGGACTTCCGAACCGACACGGCTTTTTCAGTCGTACCGATATGCCACAAGATGAAGATGCGGCCTCCGCCGCTGAGGTTCGGCTCTGCTCCTGCTTCGTTCGATACGTTCTCCCTTCTGGAGACTGCGCCAAAGCGGCAGCCATGCTGCTGCTGTCGGGCTCACCCGGCAGCACAGACCGCACTTACCGCTCGACCAATGTATCGGCCCGCAGAGAACAAGTGTGAACGGTACCGGCGTCTCATTCGACGCCGCACGCAGAATTGGTATCGGCGAGGGATCAGTCCGGCTTTGCCATTGCATCGTCCCGCTTGATTGCGGATTCGATCCGGTCCCATAGATCTTCCTTCGGCTGCTCGATCGGAAGCAACTGCCTTGCCGCTTCGGCAATCGTCTGAAGGTCCGCCAGCAGCGCCCGGCAACGCTCGCAGTCCCGCAAATGCGGATGGCTTTCGACATCCTCGCCGGAGCCAACCAGATCTGCCAGCTGCGCCTGAAATTCATGGCAGGTCATTTGATTCGGATCTCCGGTCATTTCGGCCCTTCCTTCTTCGTCGGTGTGCGCAACGCTTCGCGCAGCTTCAGCCGAGCCTTGTGCAACTGAGACTTGCTGTTCCCGATGGAGCACTCGAGCATGCTTGCAATTTCATTATGCTCGTACCCTTCCACATCGTGAAGAACAAAGACGAGCCGGTAGCCGGCGGGAAGGTCCGCAACAGCGCGTTCGAGGGCCAGCCGATCGATCGATCCCGCAAGGGACAAATCAGGCGCACCAAAGCTGCGTCCCGGCCCGTCATCATACGTCGGTTCCATCGCTTCGTCTAATGACATAAGCGGCAAACCCTTCTTGCGCAAGTGCATCAGCACCACATTGATGGCCAGACGATGCAGCCAGGTGGAAAACGCCGAGTCTCCGCGAAATGTGGATATCTTCCGGTGCAACTGGAGAAAGGCTTCCTGGGTTAGATCTTCGGCTTCAGCCACGTTACTCACCATGCGCAGACACAGGGAGTAGATCCTTCTCTTGTTGAGCGAATAGAGCTGAGCGAAGGCCTGGTGATCGCCTGCCTGTGCACGGGCCAGGGTTTCGGCTTCAGCAGAACGGTTCGCAGGAGCGGCCGCATTGGATTGGACCGTCTGCAGGCTTACTGCCTTTTCTTGAGATACAGGCGGTGATTCGATTGGAACTTGCTTGGGGGCACTTGATCGTGGCATGTGCTTCCTTACTTGGGGAATTGGTTGCTCTGCAAGTCGCATATGCTGCGCCAAGCTCCGTTCCTCGGTAGTATAAGGTGCAGCAGAGATACAGGGTCGAGCTTGGGCGAATGGACGACGCAGGGTCGCCAGACTTAAACTTCGATGCGCCACTTTCCTGCGGGGTTGTGCTATTCCTTGTGTTTTTAAGGAGATATGGTTTTGAAACCAGAGCGGCCTGGTCGGCGGCGCTATCGATGCAAGAGCGGCGTTTTGCTGACAGGTTTTCTCCTCTCTCTAAACGTTGGAACGGCAGCAACCTGGGCGCAAAGTCGAGTGTCACCCGACCCCCCGAAGACTCGCTTGGAAGCACAGAAGAAACCACAGGAATCCACCTCGATTGGACATGATCCAATTGCGCGCTGGGCGGGATTGCCGGTGCAGCATATTTCTTTCGAAGGGGTGACCCGGGATCAGCTTGCGCCGTTGCCTGACCGCCTTGCTCAGGCTGTTGGCGCTCCACTTTCCGAGGACGACCTGGCGCGAAGCCTTCGGCAGCTCTACGCAACTGGTCTCTTCGAGACCATCGAAGTCGCGGGCGTCCGCATTGGGAACGGCATTGACCTTGTCTTCAGGGGAACACCGCGCAGGTTCATCGGCACCGTAACCGTGGATGGAGCCAAAGGCGCAACCATGAACGCTCAACTGGTGCAGGCCACTCGCCTCACCATGGGGACGCGCTTCGACGAGTCCAAACTCGACCGCGCGATTGATTCGATGCGCGAGACTCTCGCGGGAAACGGCTTTCATGAGCCGAAGATCACCGATCAAGTCATCCCCCGGAATCAACAGGATCTCGTCAACGTTGAATTCCATGTGATTTCGGGTCCGCAGGCGCGGTTGGGCGCCGTCTCTGTCACTGGGGACCCAGGCATGAGCGTCGCCGCGTTTCGCCGCTACGCTCACTTGAAGTCAGGCACGCATGTAGATCACGATACCGTGAACCGCGCCCTCTCCGGAGTCTTGAAACACTACCGGAAGATCAATCGGCTTGAAGCCGAAATCAAGCTCGAGTCACAGCAATTCGATGCGAAGACCGACAAAGTGGACCTTCGTTTTTCTGCCACTGAAGGCCCCTCTGTGACGCTGCATGTGGAAGGGGCAAGCATCGAACAGGACGTCCTTCGCAGCCTGGTTCCCATTTACGAAGAAGGCACCGTAGATGAGGATCTGCTCAACGAAGGCAACCGCCGGTTGAGAGACTACTACCAGAGGCAGGGCTATTTTGACGTCAAAATTGACCACGCGCGGCGGACTCCTCGACCTGACGAGGTAGATATCGTCTATACCGTGAATCTCGGGTCCCGCCAACGAGTGGAAAGCGTATCCGTTGTGGGGAATCACTACTTCGATTCGGCCACCCTGAAGGATCTCCTCGGCGTCCATGAGGCCGATCTGACTGACCATCACGGTCTTTATAGCCAGGCTCTCCTTGCCTCCGATCTGTCCACACTCGAAGACGTCTACAAAAACAACGGCTTCCCGGATGTAAAGGTGACCACTGAAGTCAATCCTATCGAGAACCCGGGCGCGAACGGACAAGAGAAAACCCGCACCGCGAATACGTCGGGAATCAGCGTCCTCTATCAGATCAGCGAAGGTCCGCAACAGAGGGTGGAAAGCGTTGAACTCGATGGCAATCAGCACGTGGCGACAGATGCATTGCTCCCGCTGATGAACACCTCACCCGGACAGTTGCTTTCGCTCCGCAACCTTGCCGGGGACCGCGATGCGATCAGGACGAGCTATCTCGATCGGGGCTTCGATCAGGCTCGCGTGGATGTCCAGGACCAGCCTGAAAAAACCAATCCAAATGAAGTGAATGTCGTCTTTCACATCTTCGAAGGCCCTCAAACCTTCGTCGGCCGGGTACTGGTCTCCGGCCTTCACTTCACGCGTCCTGACACCGTGGACAGGGCCATTACACTCCATCCCGGCGATCCCCTCAACCAAACTTCCCTCGCTCAGATCCAGCGCAACTTGTATGAGTTTGCGCTCTTCAATGAAGTCGATACCGCGGTTGAGAATCCGGCCGGAAACCAAACTCGCAAGTCGGTCCTGATCAACTTGACCGAAGCTCGCCGCTGGGCGCTCACCTACGGCTTTGGCTTTGAGGTGCAGACCGGCACACCACAAGTCAATTGCAAGGGTGCAAATTTCAACGGCGTAAGCTGCAACGCAATCAAGACCGGCATCAGTCCCCGCGTGCTGATGGATCTGACGCGCAACGGCCTGTTCGGACGCGAGCAATCCGCTTCGATCCAGGGCACGTACGGTTTGCTGGAACAGAAGCTTGATCTCATCTATCAGAACCCTCACTTCTACGGCAACCAGAACTTCGGCCTCACCTTCACCGGTGGCTATGCCAATAGCCAGGATGTAACCACGTACGTTGCTTCAAAGCTGGATGCCGGCTTGCGTTGGACACAAAATCTGAACCTGATTGGGTCCGGCGCGCCGCGGGCAAACCGGTTCATTTATGAATTCGATTTCCGCCGGGTAAAAGTGGCTGCGGATAGTCTGCAAGTGGGCAAACCGGAGATTCCGCAATTATCGGCTGCTGCACGAGTTGGCGGACCGGGCGTGACGTGGATACGAGATACGCGCGATTCGCCTCTCGATTCCCATCGGGGAACCTACACCAGCTTCCAGGAATTCGCCTCCAATCACGACTTCGGAGCGCAGGCGCAATTCAATCGTCTCGATCTGTCAAATTCGAGTTACTACGGCTTTTTCAAGAACAGCCTCGTTCTGGCGCGCAATACACGCTACGCGCAGGAGCGAGCCTACGGGCCCGCGTCAGACGAATTGATCCCTCTTCCGGAACGCATCTATGCAGGCGGCCCGACCTCGTTGCGCGGGTTCTCGTTCAACGCAGCCGGGCCGCGCGATCCCTATACGGGCTTTCCCATCGGCGGTGCCGGCGCCCTGGTCAACAGCACCGAAATACGACTACCTCCGCCCACGCTGCCCTACGTTGGCAATTCGGTCAGCTTTGTCCTCTTTGAAGATATGGGCAACGTCTTTCGCAATGCCGGCGATGCATGGGCCAGCGCCTTGCGCGTTCGCCAGCCCGATAGAAGTGCCTGTGAAACAACCGTTACGAACAATGGAAGCAATTATGTTCCCTCGGGGCCGACAACCTCCATCGGACCCCAGGGCGAGTGCAGTTTCAATTATTTTTCCCATGCTCCTGGTCTAGGGCTGCGCTACCATACGCCCGTCGGACCCATCCGGCTGGACTTCAGCTATAACCTCAATCCGCCGGTCTATCCGATCTACGAGGATTATTCAAACCCAACGGCCCAGCCCTATATCGGCCACGCCGGTCACTTCAACTTCTTCTTCAGTCTGGGGCAGACCTTCTGATGAGCAGGCGACCGACACACCGGACCGCACTCAATGCCAATCGCATTTGGCTCGCCTTCTTGTGTCTGAGTCTCGCTTCGATGGTCGCAAACGGATTCGCGCAGTCGCCGCAGTCTTCAACACCTGTCGTGCTCGATCGCCTCGTGGCTGTAGTGAATAATCAGCCGATTTTTTCCAGCGACTTGAACACCGAGATGCGCTTGTCCATTCTTGAGCCCAACTCCTCAACAGAAACACCCGAGGCCGCCTTGCAGCGCCTCATCAGCCGTGCTCTCATCCGGCAGCAGATTCGAGAGGAAGACCTCGAATCGGTGCGGCCAACCGCTGAAGAAATTGCCAAGCGGCTCGAGGCCATTCGCCAGGAGCTTCCCGTCTGCATCCACGCGCATTGCGCAACCGACGAAGGTTGGAAGAACTTCCTCGCTGCTCATGACCTCACCCAACGGCAGGTGGATAGCTACCTTCGCAATCGGCTCGAGATTCTGCGCTTCATCGAAATGCGATTTCGACCGGGAATCAGCATCTCCCACCAGGAAATCGAGGATTACTACCGCAACACGCTGCTCCCGCAGTACGCAACGGGAGAGTCGATTCCAACTCTGGACCGCGTCGCATCGCGCATCGAGGAAATTCTTTTGCAACAGCGCGTCGACGCTCTCTTTGGGAGTTGGCTCGACAGCCTGCGCCAGCAGGGAGACATTCAAGTCTTCGATCCGTCCCTCGAGGCCGCTGCTTCAACCCATGCGTCAGGAGCGGGTGCGCAATGACTGATCGAGATCAGCCCAAGTCGCCCGACGTCCCCCGGCCGTCCCGGGGCCGCAGGTTTCTGGGCCACTGCACGCGCATCGTAGCGGGCGTCCTGATCGCACTGGCAATGGTCGTCGTGGTTCTCTATTTCTGGGCAAAATCTTCAAACGGGAAAGAATTCGTCCGCAAGACCCTCGCCGACCGCATCCAGGCCCTCACCGGCGGCGAGGTCGATATTCACGCGTTTCACTGGCATCCGGCGCAGCTTGCCGCGGAAGCCGACGGGATTGTGATTCACGGGCGGGAGGCGCGCGATGAAGCGCCGTATGCTCAAATCGCGCAATTGCGCATACGCATCAGCATGCTCGGTTTGCTTAGCCCAAAGATCGTTCTGCGCGACCTTGAGGTCGTTCGACCGGAACTTCACCTGATCGTCTATCGCGACGGCTCAACCAACCAACCGCATCCTCGCAAACCGCGACCCGCAAACAAGCCGGCGCTCGACACACTGTTCAATCTCCAGGCAGGACATGTTGCCGTCGAGCAGGGCTCATTGCATCTTGAGGATCGCGCTGCTTCTTTTGATTATCAGAACAGGTTCGCTCCGCTCGATTTCACCGCAGCGGATGTCTCCGTCCGCGTGGCGTATGTCCCGGCAGCAGGTCAGAACCCGGAGCACTACCGCATTGATACCAGCGCGCGAAATCTGAACTTGCTCCGCGGCGAGACTTCTCATCCGCTGGCTAAGCCAGTCGATGGCCGCGTCGAGGCATCACTCGATCTGACGCGCTCCGGAGTCGATCTCCGCTCTTTGACTCTTACCGCATTCAGCAAGGGCGTCCCCGATCGTTCGTTGCATGTATCCGGGACCATGGTGAACTTCGTCAACCCGCAGTGGCAGTTCAAGGCCCAGGGCCAATTGGACATGCGGCTCCTGCCCACACTTGCCGGTTACGGCGACGCGCCCGAGGGCATTGCAAACCTTGACCTCGTCGCGGAAGGGCATGACGGAGAGTTTCGCGTCGATGGGCCGATCCATGTCGACGGAGGTGCATACGTTGCTCCGGGCGTCTACGCGAAAGATGTCCGCCTCGATGCACGCGTCCATGCCGACCCGCAGCAATTACTCATTACCTCGATCTTTGCGCATCTGCGCCAGGGTGGGGAAATCACGGGGCAAATCTCGCTCGTGCATTGGCTTCCTACCACTCCCGGCCCCTCCTTGTTGGCTGCTCCCCCCGCCGAACCACCCGCGAAGCATCATTGGTTTTCACGCAAGGCGCGCCAATCCAAACCCGCCACGCCTCCACCTCAAATCATTCCAACCACAATTCCCGTCGATGGAAAAGTGAATGCGGAATTCAAAGATGTGTCGGTCGACACCGTATTGGATATTGTGGGCCGGCCGCCGTTCCAGCGCCTTGGACTGGACGCCGTGTTGAATGGCCCGGCATCCGCCACCTGGGCTCATGGCGAAATCAAGTCTCTCGCAGTCAGCGCCCAGCTGGCGATGAGCCCGTCGGCGCAAACTCCGGCCGGAGAAGTACCGGCAACAGGCAATATTGACGGCACTTACACGCAGCGCGACGGAGCTGTCGCCCTGCGCAGCCTGAACGTTGTACTGCCGGCCAGCAGGCTTGAAGCGCGTGGGCGCCTCGGCGCTTATCCGTTGAGCAGTTCCTCCGCAATCTCCGTCGATTTCTCCTCGCGTGACCTTCATGAATTCGATAAGGTTCTCCGCGATCTCGGGCTGCACCGCGATGGCAAATCGGGCACGGCAGCGCTTCCTGTCGCGCTCGGTGGGGAAGCCGATTTCCATGGCGAGTGGACCGGTTCGTTGGATGACCCCCATCTGGCCGGTAGCCTGAAAGCAACCAATCTTGATGTTGAACTGCCGTCGACTTCCGGCAGCAATGACCACGCGAAAAACCTGCATTTTGATCTGGCCGAGGCGGATGGACGTTACTCGGGAACCCGCATCGCCATCGATCATGGACAACTGACGCAGGGCTCCGCGACCGTGACCGTGCAAGGATCGCTTGTGGCCGCAGGACCTCCGCCAAAAGAGCCCGGACTTCCCGGCTTTGACTCCGATTCGGTGCTCCAGGTGCACGCGGCAGCCGGCAAGGTGGACCTCACCGCGCTTTCGAACCTGGCGGGCCGCAGTCTCCCTGCAACGGGCCAGGTGAATGCACAGATTCAGGCCGAAGGTCCCCTCCATGCGTTGGACGGCTCAGGATGGGTCGAGTTGGATCAGGGGGTCATTTACGGCGAACCGATCCCGCGAGTTCGCGCCCAGGGTAAGATCACGGGGCAGGTCATGCACCTTGCGTCGATCACCGTGAACGATCAGGCCGGCAAATTATTTGCCACCGGATCGTTCGATCTGCGATCTCATCAGTTTCAAATCGACGCTCGCGGCAACAATATTGACATGAGCCGCATTCAGCGGCTGCGTAATGCCGGCCTCGACGTAAACGGCAAGCTCGGTTTTTCCGTCAGTGGATCGGGAACCCCCTCCGATCCGCGGCTCATAGCGCAAAGCACGCTGACTGACCTCACCCTGGGCGGTCAGCCGATGGGTACCGTGGAGATCTCCGCCCATACTGCAAACCGCACCGCATTCTACAGCCTGACAACGCACGTCGAAACCGCTTCGGTCGTTGCGCATGGACAAACGCTACTCAACGGCGAATACCAAACCCAGGCAAGAGCCGACTTCTCGCAATTCGACATCGGCGCTTTGCTGAAATTGGCGCACGTTGAGGGAATCACCGGAAAATCGGCTCTCGCTGGCACAGTCACTGTGGAAGGTCCGCTGGCTCACTTGCAGCAGGTGCGCGGCAACCTCAGCCTGCAGAACCTTGAGGTGACGGTTGAAGGCGTTCACCTGCAAAGCGAAGGCCCCGTTCATGCCACCTTGGAAAATGCCCGCATCGCGCTCGCTCCGCTCCACGTAACCGGCGAGGAGACCGACTTGCGCGCCCAGGGAAGCCTGGATCTCCAGAACAAGCATCGTCTTGATTTTGCCGCCAATGGCTCCATCAACCTCAAACTCGCCGAGACGCTTGACCCGGACCTCACTGCGACCGGAACAACAACCTTCGAAGTGCAGGCCCATGGCACTCTTCAGAATCCAAATCTGGCGGGCAGCATCCGGCTTCAAAACGCCTCGCTCGCCCTCGAAGACCTGCCCAATAGCCTGAGCCAGTTGCAGGGCACGCTGCAGTTTAATCAGAACCGGCTCGAAGTCAAATCGCTCACCGCCCGGACGGGTGGGGGCCTTTTGAGCGTTTCAGGATACCTTGCATATCAGCGCGGTATCTTTGCCGACCTTACGATGACCGGCAAAGGCGTTCGTATTCGCTATCCGCAGGGGGTCAGTTCCCAGGCTGACGCGACCCTGAGACTGCAGGGAACCCAGAACAGCCTGTTGCTCAGTGGAAATGTTCTGATTACGCGCTTCACTGTCAGCCCTCAACTGGATATGACCGCGCTCGCCACCCAGACCTCCAAGACAGGTGTTGTTGTGTCTCCGAATGCGCCTTCAAATCATGTGCGGCTTGATGTGCATATCACTTCCTCGCCGCAATTGAACTTTCAGAACGCCTACGCGAAGCTCGCCGGAGATGTGGACCTTCATGTGCGCGGAACACTCGCCTCGCCGTCTGTACTGGGACGCATCTCGATTCTCCAGGGGAGCGCCACCATCGCCGGCACACGCTATGAGTTGCAGCGCGGCGACATCACCTTCACGAACCCTGTGCGCATTGAGCCGAACATCGACCTCAACGCCACCGCACGCGTCGAGGATTACGACATTACATTGGGCCTCAATGGCACGCTCGACAAGATGTCCGTCACCTATCGCAGCGATCCGCCACTCCCCGAAGCCGATGTGGTGGCTCTTCTCGCCCTCGGCCGAACGCAGGACCAGGAGCGCATCTTTACCCAGCAGCAGGAGCAACTCACAAGCAATCCGACCACCGACGCTCTGCTCGGCGGCGCGCTCAACGCCACCGTAAGCAGTCGCGTGCAAAAGCTCTTTGGTGCCGGCTCGGTCAAGGTGGACCCCAACTACCTCGGTGTGCTTGGAAACTCCACCACCCGCATCACAGTCGAAGAACAGGTGGGCAGGTACGTCACCTTTACCTATGCAACCGACGTCGATACCACTGCCCAGCAGTTGCTCCAGGCCGAAATCGCCATCAATCGGCATGTCTCGCTTCTCGTTACCCGCGACGAGTCAGACGTATTTTCGATTGTGATCAAGGCCACGCGACGCTACCGGTAACGTTCGTCGCAACGCGGTCATCCGACAAAATCCAGCACGCCAGGTCTCCCCGCCGATCTATATCCGAACCACCTTGATTCGCTTCACTCTTTCTTCGCCGCTGCCTCATTCGGACCCCCCAACTCTTTCCCGGCTCAGATGCCGGACTGACCCTGAATTACCGCCGATTCATCGCCATTGCCCCGCGGCGCCGGCGATTCTCCACCTAATGTATTTATCAATCGATACAACTCCGTAACCCCTATAAGGAATCTGTATCAGTGATTACTGCGCGGTATGGCGGGAGTCTCCGCCACTTTCCGTCGACAACTCAAACAGAAGAATCACGGAGGCGACATGAAAGTGATTATTTCTTCCTGGGCCTGGGTCGGTGCGATCCTGATTGGCACTGCCGCCCTGTGCCCCTCCAGCGTTGCCTGGGCGTCCGCGAATCCGGAACCGCCGGCGTTTGCACAGGACAATGGCGCCGATAGCGCGGTCATGTCCAGGTTGAAAGGCTCCCAGTTCAAGGATGTCAAGGCGGCTGTCGACAACAACGGAATAGCCACGCTGACCGGGACCGTCAGTCTTTACGAATACAAGGCTGACGCCCAGAGGCGGGTCCTTCACGCAAAGGGTGTCAAAGCCGTACGCAACGATATTCAGGTTGTCGGCACTGAGATTTCCGATGCCGCCCTGCAGTCCAAGCTCCAGCAGGAGCTGGAGTATGATCGCGTCGGCTACGGACATGTCTTCGACGCCATCGGCGTCCACGTCCAAAACGGCGTTGCAACCTTGGAGGGCCACGCCCACGACTATCCGGATCGCGACTCCGCAGTGGCTGCCGTCAGCACAACTCCCGGTGTGAAGGACGTCATCGACCAGATCCAGGTCGATCCTGTTTCGATCATGGATTGGCAGACGCGCATGGCTGTTGCGCGCGCGATATACGGCTATCCAACCTTGAACAAATACGCAATCAATCCCGCAAAACCCATTCGCATCTCGGTCCAGAACGGTCATGTCGAACTGTATGGCACTGTCGATTCCCAAGCTGACAAGGATGCGGCGTTTCTCCGGGCCAACTCTGTTCCGGGCGTCTTCAGCGTGAAGAACTATCTACAAGTGGCAGGTTCGAGCAACGAGGCGCAGAAGTAAGAAAATTCCGGGTCGGAACAGCGTAACCTCATTTCGTCACGCGAACTTTGGTCGAAGCAGGATCAGGGCCCCGAATCGCCGCCGGGGCCCTCTATCGCTCCGCAATCAATCTTTCCCTTCGACACAAACCCGGGTCTTTCCGCTCTTCACGGATGCGCCTGGCAGCGATTCACAGAATTGTAATCTCAAAATAGGTTCTATTCCTTACACTTGTCTCGCCATGCTCTCTGACGCTCCTTTGAAAATTGATCGAAAACAAGGCAAGGCGACCGACACTGTGATTTTCCAGCTCAGCGGTCCGCTTACTCTGCGCAATCTCTTCGACTTTCAGTCGCAACTGCGCAGCGGCTTGCCGGCCCAGCTCATCATCATCGACATTTCCGAAGTCCCCTATATGGACTCGGCCGGCATGGGCCTCGTCATGAACCAGTACGTCCACTGCCAGACCAAAGGCGCGAAGTTGGTCATCGTGGGTGCGAATAGCCGCGTCATGGACCTCTTCCACGTCACCAAGGTCAGCACCATTCTGCCTTTGGCTGCCTCCCTCGAAGAAGCAGAGGCAGATGCATAGGCTGAGAGGCTGAATCCTCCCACTGTCCTTCATCGCGGCTTTCCCCGCCCCTCCAATACACCCGTCCTTCTCCGAATACACCCGTCCTTCTCCGATAGACTGGTACCTGGGAAGGTCGCGATGGGGCTGATCAAGAAGACACGCACCACACTTGAGATGATCAAGTGGGAGCACTCCATCTTTGCGCTTCCCTTCGCTCTTACGGCGACTCTCCTCGCTGCCCACGGCTTACCTCGATGGAGCACGCTCGGTTGGATCCTGGTCGCCATGGTCGCCGCCCGTTCCTGCGCCATGGCGTTCAACCGCTGGGCCGACGCCGACATCGACGCTGCCAATCCCCGCACCAGCAGCCGCGCCATTCCCGCCGGACATCTCACTCGCAACTTCGTCCTCGGATTCACGGTCCTGATGGCGCTCGTCTTCGTAGCCGCGTCCGCCGAATTGAACCGTCTTACGCTCTATCTGTCCCCCGTCGCCCTGCTCGTGCTGCTCGGCTACAGCTACATGAAACGCATCACCCGCTGGTCGCATCTCGTTCTCGGGTTGGCGCTCGGAATCGCTCCTTCCGCGGCCTGGATCGCCGTCCGCGGAGATCTTGATCCTCGGATTCTTGTCCTCACCGCCGCGGTCACCCTCTGGGTGGGAGGCTTCGATGTGCTCTACGCCTGCCAGGACTATGAATACGACCGCTCAGCCGGGCTTGAGAGCCTGCCCAAGGCCATCGGCATTCCCGCTGCATTCTGGGCTGCGCGCATCATGCATCTGGCTGTTCTCTGCTTGCTGGCCTGGTTCGGTTATCTGTTTTCGTTCGGCGTCGTCGGATGGCTTGGCGTCGCCGCGGTCGGCCTGCTCCTGGCCTATGAGCACTCGCTCGTCTCTCCGAAGGACCTGCGCCGTTTAAACGCTGCGTTCTTCACCATGAACGGTGTCATTGCCATTGTCTTCCTGGGTTTTGTGGCCACTGACCTGTGGCTCAGGAGATAGGTGCGTTTTCCCCCCATCAAGAGTCAGGCGAAAAAGCCGCACAGCTATGCTATGGTGCCTAGGAGCATTCGGAACTGAATTCTTCCCGGTGCCCACCGTGCACCCTGAATCAGGAAAACTCGACCCAAAAATGAAAGTCGCAATCCAGGGTGAACCCGGCTCTTTCAGCCACGAAGCGGCAAACAAGCTTGCCCCTCACGCGCACATCGTCTCTTGTTCCGTTTCAGCCGATGTTTTTGCAGCGCTCTCGAGCGCGGAAGTGGACGCCGCGGTCATTCCCATTGAAAACAGCCTCGCCGGGTCCGTCCTTGAACATTTCGACCTGCTGCTGGCGCACGATGTCACCGTAGTCGAAGAAACCCGGCTTCGCATCCGTCACAATCTCATTGCGAATCCAGATACCGCAATCGAGGCGATCGATCGTGTCTTTTCGCATCCCGTTGCCCTCGCCCAGTGCCGCCGATTCCTGGCTCAACACCCAAGAATGGAAGCGTTCGCGTTTTATGACACGGCGGGAAGCGTCAAGCATCTCGTCGAGCAGCACGACCGGCACACGGCCGCCATTGCAAGTGCAGCGGCGGCGCACCACTACGGCGCAAATATTCTTGAGGCTGGCATCGAAGACAACCCGGAAAACTTCACACGATTCTTCCTGGTTCGGCGAAAGCGCGAGGCAGCGCCCATTCCCGACCCCAACAAAATCAGCCTTGCCTTCTCGGTCGAAAACCGCCCCGGCTCGCTCGTAGCCGCACTTACGGCACTCTCTGCTCTGGGCACCAATCTCACCAAGATCGAGTCGCGCCCGGTTCACGGAAAACCCTGGGAATACATTTTCTACGTGGATTGCCAGATTCATTCAGATGACGACGCCGGGCAGGCGCTTGGAGCGCTCAAGCCCCATTGCGCCATGGTGAAGGAATTGGGACGGTACCGCGAAGCGCAAAAGTAGTTTCCACGCAGATTCTTATCCTGGCCTGAATCACTCTCAAAATCGAGCCCAAATGAAAAGGGACGGCTCGTCTCCGTCCCCTCGTGGGCTGTTCTCTTGTTCGTTCGGCTTAGAAGTGGTATGCCACGCCGACCGCCGGATAGTAAATGTTGTACCAGCGCTTGGTGTCAAACTGGCTATAGCCAAACGTCGGAACCTTGGTGATGAAACCGCGGTATTCAGCGCGAATATCGAAGCTGGGGCTGATCTCGTAAGCAATTCCCGCCCCGTACAGTGCGCCAACCCCCGTCTGCTGCTTCACGTCGAGTGATGTTGTTCCGGCATCCCGGATGGGAAGGAAGATCATCACCCCCGGACCGCCTTCAACAAACGGATTGAACTTGCGGAAATTGAAACTGCGCACATAGGCGAACGAGATTTCCTGGGTGCGCGTGTTGACCATGTAATTGTTGGTGTTACTGATCAGGTACCGAATCTTGTTTGCGTAGACAATGCCGTAGTTTGCCTCCAGAGCGCTCGACGGCGTGAGCATGAACCTGTAGCCGAGCAAGGCGCCAAACCCACGGTTCGCGCTAACTTGCACGTCGGTAGTGGAAGCTTTAAAGGGCTCGATGAGACCTGTCCCGCTTAAGCTGATGTCTTGCCTGCTCTCCTGAGCGCGACCCGCGGCCGAAAATGCGACCAGCAGGAGTCCAATAAGGGCGATCTTCTTCATTCGGTCTAGAACCTCGCGATTGGCACAACCGTCCGGCTGGCAATCCGCTTGTCGTTTCCGGTGCTCCGGTTCGTGCCGGGCCCCGCTCTCAGCATTGTAAATGCCCGGAACGGCTCACGGTTCGAGGGCTTGCCGGGATTGGTTTATTGCCTTAGACGCAGCAGAGCGCAAAGTGGCACCCGCTTGACTTCCCTTCCGCCCTTTGCCACAGTCTCTGCTTCAAATCCCGATCAAATGGACCGGCGAATCATCCCGCCCGCTCCCGCTCCACGTGGTAGTAGAACGGCGGTCCCTGTTCCTGCGCCAGCGATCTCACTGACCGCAGAAAGGCCCGGGCCGCATAGCTCAACGCTGTCTGGCGCCGATGCACGAGGCGCAGAACCCGCTTCATCTCCAATTCGTCAACGGGCACGCGCACCAGGTCGCCCGACTCCAGTTCCCGCGCCACGGTCAGGTGTGGTACCAGCGCAACGCCGCTGCCCATGGCAACGAAGCGCTTGATCGCCTCGATCGTCGGCAGCTCAATGCCCATGTTTAACGGCGTGCGGTACCGCTGAAACGTCTCAATCACCTTCCTCCTCAGCGGCGATGTGACGTGGTGCGCGATGAAGTTCTCTTTGCCGAGATCGTTAATCGAAACGCGCGTTGCGCCTGCCAGCGGATGATGCGGACTCACCACGAAAGCCAGACTGTCTCCATATACCGCGATGGTGCGGAATTGCACAGGATCGGGACGAAACGAGATCACGCCGATCTCGAATGTGCGCAGGTTCAATTCGTCCGGAATCCGGCTGGCCAGCATGCGGTGAACCGTGACATTCACGTGCGGAAATTCGCGCCGGAATGCATCGATGGCCGGCAGCAGGTACATGCAGGTGTATTCGTTGGCTGCCAGCTGCAACTGCCCTCGCTCCAGGCTTCTCAACTCGCCCAACGCGCTCGATGCCTCGCGGCGAAGCGCCAGCAGCCGCAACCCGTAGTCCTTCAGCAACTCGCCCGCGGCGGTCAGTGAACCATCCCGCGCCGCGCGATCGAACAGGGTTTCGCCGATGTCCGCTTCCAGCTTGCGGATCACCTGGCTCACCGCGGGCTGGGTGCGATGCAGGCGAACCGCCGCGCGAGAGAAGCTCTTCTCCTCTGCGACTGCAAGAAAGGTCTCCAGCTGCCCTAGATCCACGCTCTATCTCCCGTTCATATCTATAATTAATTGTAATGGACTCCCCAACAAGAATAACTTTGCCTTATATACCCAAAATGCGAGAAACTGTGTGTGTCAGAAAAGGGCTTCCCCTGGCAGGCGAATCGATGACCCCAGATCACAAAAACCACGTCGCATTTTTCGACACCACTCTCCGCGATGGAGAACAATCCCCCGGGTGCAGCATGACCACCCAGGAAAAGCTCACCATGGCCCATGCCCTCGAAGATCTGGGTGTGGACATCATCGAAGCCGGCTTCGCCATGGCCTCCGAAGGAGATTTTGCCGCGATCGCGACCATCACCCAGGCAATTCGCAAACCGCGCATCGCTTCCCTGGCCCGCGCCAAAACCGAAGACATCGAGATGGCCGCCCGCGCCATTCATTTCGCTGACCGCGCCCGCATTCATGTCTTCCTCGCTTCAAGTGATCTTCATCTCGAGTACAAGCTCAAAATCGGCCGGCAGGAAGCACTCGACCTCACCGGTGAATCCGTTCGCATGGCGCGCTCCCTGTGCGACGATGTTGAGTTTTCTCCTGAAGACTCCACCCGCTCCGACCGGGATTTTCTCGTCGATATGGTCCGCATCGCCGTCGAAGCCGGGGCCACCACCATCAATATGCCTGATACCGTCGGATACACCACGCCCGAGGAATACGGCCAGATGTTTCGCGAAATGCGCGAGCGGATCCCGGCCATCGACCAGCAGGGCGTTATCCTCTCATCGCACTGCCACGACGATCTCGGCCTCGCCGTCGCCAACTCGCTGGCGGCCATCCAGGCGGGCGCGCGCCAGGTCGAGTGCACCATCAATGGCATCGGCGAGCGGGCCGGCAACGCCGCCCTCGAAGAAATCGCCGCGGCGATCTACGTGCGTGGCGACCGCTATGGCGTGACGACCGGCATCAAGCTCGATAAGCTCTATGCCACCAGCGAAGTGCTCGGCCAGATCATCACCTTCAGGCCATCGCCCAATAAGGCAATCGTGGGCGCCAATGCCTTCGCGCATGAGTCGGGCATCCACCAGCACGGCATGCTCGCCAACCCGCTCTGCTACGAGATCATGACTCCGGCGCTGGTCGGTGTTTCGCATACCAATCTCGTATTGGGCAAGCACTCGGGTCGCGCCGCGCTGCGTCATCGCCTCGAACAACTCGGCTATGCAGTCAGCCGCGACGAATTGCAGCACGTGTATTACCGCTTCGTCGCACTGGCCGATCGCAAGAAAAACATTTACGACCAGGACCTCATCGGCCTCTTGCCGGATGCGATTCGCGAACGGCGCAACGTGCCGGTGGCGGA
>DATKPJ010000105.1:0-19309 GCA_035524195.1 Occallatibacter sp. | reverse complement strand
GGCCAGGATTTTCATGCGCGGTTTCACATGGCGACGCCGGGGTATTTTCGCGCACTGGGAGTGCCGCTGGTTGCCGGGCGCACATTTACCGAGGCTGACAAACAAGGCGCGGCGAAGGTGGCTGTGATCAATCGCGTGATGGCGGAGCGCTACTGGCCTCAGGAGGATGCCATTGGAAAGCGCTTCAGTTTCAGCGATGCGCCGAAGTCGGACGCCGACTGGTTCACGATCGTAGGAGTGGTGGGCAACATCAAGGACCAGCCCAATAGTCCGAGTGCGCAGAATGCTTTCTGGTGGCCGGAGGCGCAGACAGGGCAGACCGACATGTCGCTTGTTGTCAGGGCGCACGGGGACACGCACCTGCTGGCGGATGCACTGCGGAATGAGGTGCATCGGCTGGATCCGACGCTGGCAGTAGCCGATGTGCAGGAGATCGACAAGATTGTGGATGCGCAGATCTCGACGCCTCGGTTTGCATTTGTACTGGTGGGACTGTTTGCCGCGCTGGCCATTGTGCTTGCGGCGATCGGAACCTATGGCGTGATTGCCTATTCCGTCAGCCAGCGGACTGCGGAATTCGGGTTGCGCATGGCATTGGGGGCGCAACAGGAAGATGTGTTGCGGTTGGTGCTGAAGCATGCGGCGATGCTGACTTGTTCGGGGACTGTCATCGGCATCGTGGCTTCGCTTGCCTTTGCAAAGGAACTGAAGAGCCTCGTCTATAACGTGAGCCCGACCGATCCGGCGACTTTCGCCGGGGTGGCGGTGATTGTGAGCGTGGTGGCATTCATTGCGTGCTACGTTCCGGCGCGGCGGGCGACCCAGGCCGATCCAATGGACGCATTACGGGCCGAGTGACGGCCGGGAGATTGAAATGAATGCAGTGAGGCGGTTTTCTCAACGAATCTCGATTTTGATGGGACGAGGCAAGTTCCGCAGCGAACTGGACGAAGAGATGGTGTTTCATCGCGAGCAAACAGAGCGGGAATTCATGAATGAGGGAATGACGCCGGAAGAGGCGCGCTATGCGGCGATGAGGCAGTTTGGGAACGCCACGCGGCTCAGGGAACAATCGCAGGAGGCCGTCGGCTTCCGCTTCGAGACGGTGCTGCAGGATCTGCGATTTGCCTTGCGCCAGATGCGGAAGCAGCCGAGCTTTGCCCTTACAGCGATTCTGATTCTTGCCCTGGGCATGGGGGTGAGCGTGGCGATCTTCGGATTTGTGGATGCGGCGTTGATCGAGCCGTTGCCCTATTTCGCGCCGAACCGGCTGATGGATGTGGCCGAGAGTAGCTCGATGTTCCCGCGCTCGAACCTGTCTCGGGCCGACTATGACGACTGGAAACGCCTGAATCGCTCCTTCACCTCACTTGTGGCCTACGGCGGCACGGGCTATCTCCTGGGTACCGCATCGGGTCCGGAACCGGTGCCGGCGGCCCGTGTGAGTGCCGGATTTTTCAGAACGCTCGGTGTGAAGGCGATGCTTGGCCGCGATTTTCTTCCGGGTGAAGACCGCCCTGGCGGGGCGAAGATTGTGATGCTCCCTTATGGCACGTGGACGGGAAGGTTCGGAGGTCGCCAAGACATCGTGGGCCAATCCGTAACTCTTGACGGCGCCTCGTATACCGTCGTCGGTGTTCTGCCGCGCTCTTTTGAATTTGCATTGCGGGCCGATGCCGAGTTTTATGTGCCGCTGCTGGACCCAAACAGCTGCGAAAAGCGCCGGAGTTGCCACAATCTCTATGCTGTGGGCCGGCTGCGCGATGGCGTGACACCGCAGGCTGCACTGGAAGAGATGAAGGCCATCGCGGCTCGGCTTGCGATTCAGTATCCTGACTCGAACAAGGGTCAAAGTGCGTCGGTGCAGCCGCTGTCTGACGTCATCATCGGCAAGTTTCGTCCTGTTCTTGAAACGCTTCTTGCCGCTTCCGGGTTGTTGCTTCTGATTGCGGCCGTCAACGTAGCCAGTCTTCTTCTGGTCCGGTGTGAAGCGCGACGACGCGAGATCGCTGTTCGCGGCGCGCTCGGCGCCACGCCGGCGCGTCTCACCCGCCAGTTCGTCACCGAGATACTGGTTTTGGCTTCCAGCGGATGTCTCGGTGGACTCCTTGTCGCAAGCTGGACCATGACCGTTCTGAGGAATATGATTCCAAAATCGACTGCGGTCAATGTCCCGTTTCTCCATCATGTTGGCCTGCACGCCCATTCTGTTTTGTTTGCGGCAGCGATTGCCCTGGTCGCTACCGTGCTCATGGTCCTGACGCCTATTCTGCGTCTTTCGTTCCAGGACATTCGCAGCGGACTCGGCGAGGGCGGACGCGCCGTGGCCGGGCGTTTCTGGCATCGCGTGGGCGCCAACCTGGTTGTCGTCGAGCTGTCCATTGCTGTTGTGCTTCTCGTGGGCGCAGGACTACTCGGCAAGAGCTTCTATCGGCTCCTCCATGTCGAGGTTGGATTCGACCCCACGCATCTCGCAAGCGTTGAGATGGTCATCCCCGACCAGGCGTATGCCAAAACCGCGCAGAAGGTTGCGCTCATGCGCGAAGTCATTCGACGCATCTCCACGCTTCCCGGTGTTGAGTCGGTTGGCATGACCAGCGATTTGCCCATTGGGTGCAACTGCGATACAGACTGGATCCGGATTGTGGGCAAGCCGTTTCACGGCGAACATAATGAGGTGGACGAGCGCGACGTCACGCCCGGATATCTGCAGACGCTCAAAGCGCGGTTGATTCGCGGCCGGTTCTTCACGGAGGCGGACGATTCCTCGAGGTCACAGAAAGTCATCATCAATGAGGCGCTCGCGCAGAAATACTTCCCTGGCGAAGATCCGATCGGGAAAAAGATCGCCAATGGAGACCTCGACCCGAAATCGATGCGCGAAATCATCGGGGTGGTGGGGAATGTGCGTGAGGGCGGCCTGGATGACGACCTGTGGCCTGCGGAGTACGAGGCAATGTACTACGGTCCTGACAGCTTTGTCGCAGTCATGGTGCGGACATCGGGGGACGGAGGTGCGCTGCTGCCCAGTTTCGTCAAGACCATTCATCAAGTCGACCCCAACCTTGGCACTTATGGCGAGACCACCATGGCGGAACAGATCCAAAGCACGCAATCGGCGCTGCTCCATCGATTCTCGACCTGGCTCGTCGGCGGATTTGCGGCAATCGCGCTTGTTCTCAGCATCGTCGGGCTCTATGGCGTGATCGCATATTCCGTGAGTCAGCGCACGCGCGAGATTGGGGTGCGCATGGCACTTGGGGCGCAGCGGAGCGCTGTTTACCGCCTCGTAATGCGACAAGCCGGATGGCTGACGCTGGCTGGCATCGGCATCGGGCTGGCGTGTTCGGTGGGGGCCTCGATCGCCATGCGCAAACTGCTATTCGGGGTCCAGGCCTGGGATGTTTCGACGCTTGCCGGAGTTGCGATTGTGCTCGGCTCGGCGGCGCTGGCGGCCAGCTTCCTGCCCGCGCGCAGAGCTGCGTCGGTGAACCCGACAGACGCCTTGCGTGCGGAGTAAGACCTCACTTTCCGAACGGATTTTCTCTTGTGGGACGAGAAGTATTCCCGGGCTTCGGAGGCGGGAGATGGGACACTTCGGCGCCAGTTCAGACCAAACGCAGAAAGCGTTCGGAGCTGAGGCCGGCGCCCGGAAACACCAGTTCATACTTTGCGGCGCCGAGAGTCTTGTTGACGACTTCGGCGAGCACCTGGCGGTAGTCGGTGGTGAGGGCGAGGTCGCGGCCCTGGTTGAGCTGATCGTTGTCGAGGCCTGGCCAACGTCCGTAGACTTTGCCGCCTTTCACATCGCCGCCGAGAACGAACATAGCGTTCGCGTGGCCGTGGTCGGTACCGCCGGTTCCGTTTTCGCGTGCGGTGCGGCCGAACTCCGACATGGTGACGAGGGTGATGTTCTCGGCGCCGTCGCCCATGTCCTGCCAGAATGCGGCGATGCCGGCTGAGAAATCGCGAAGACGATTAGAAAGCTGGCCTTCGACGCTGCCCTGGTTGTGGTGCGTGTCCCAACCCTGCACGTCGGTGAATGCGGCTTCGACCCCGAGGTTGGCTTTGAGCAACTGGGCAATCTGGCGCATGCTGTCACCGAACTCCGACTTGGGATACTCGACGCCCGCGACGGGTGTGTATTGCGCGGGGTTGGCGGCGCGGAGCATTTTGACGGCTTCAAATGTCTCTTCGCCTGCGCGATGGAAGATGTGGTCGCCGCTGTCGCCGTACATGGCTTCAAAGGCGCTGGCAGCGGGTGAAGGAGCAGGTCCGCGGCCGCCCACAGCAAATGAGTTGATGTTGTTGAGGGCAATGGCGGGAATCTTGCCGGCGAGTGTGAGCGGCACCTCAGAACCTAGCGCGAGCGCCCGGAAAGCGGTGTGCTCTTCACGGCGGCGGAGATCTTCTGCCTGCAAGGCGCGGTTGAGCCAGCCATCCTGTGTGCTCTTGATGCCTGGTGTGCCGGATTCCATGTAATCCTGCGCGTCGAAGTGAGATCGAGACATGTCGGGCGATCCGACCGCGTGAACGACGGCCAGGTGGCCGCTGTCGTAGAGCGGCTTGAAGGGCGCGAGCGAGGGATGCAGTCCGAAGAAACCGTCGAGGTCGATGACCTGGTTCTGCGGGATGCCGATGCTGGGGCGCATGGCATAGTAGTTTTTCTCGCGATAGGGGACGACGATGTTGAGGCCGTCGGCCGCGCCTCGCTGGAAGATGACGACGAGGCGTCGATTCGGCGCAGTAACAGTCTGGGCAAGAACGGAGCGCACCAGGAAGCCGGGGAGGGCTGTGGTTCCGGCGAGCGCGAAGGCGCCGTTGCGGAGGAAGAAGCGACGCGATATGGACATAGGGTGTGCCTCCTTTAGCGGCGCTGGAATTCGGGTGAGCCGATTAGAAGACCGGCGAGAAGCTGATCCTGGCGTTCGAGCGGAGAAGCGCCGCGCGGGCGGAACATAGGCCTCACCTCAGTCGAGGCGAGACGATCCGTGAGATGCGACTGTTCGTTTGCACTCTGCTGCTGGAATTGATCGAGGACGGCGGAACGGGTCGCAACGCTGATGCCGCCGGCAACGAGAAGAGACTCAAGACGGGATTCTTCTGACTCGGTGGTGACAGGGGTCGCGCCGTCCTCTGAATGCCCCGTCCACTCGATGGTGATTCCGGGCAGATGGTTCGCAGCGAGGGAGAGAGCGAAGTTCATGCGGTCGACGAGGGCTCCGGTGCTCACCCAGGTGGAAGCCTGCCAGCTATAGCCCGTGGGCGGTACACAACCATAGACGGGCATGCCCATCTGGCGAAGCGCGTTGGCGAGGGGACGAAGATTTTCGATGTTTGCGTTGCTGGCCCGGAGGGCCGACACGACGTATTCAAGCGGCGTTTTCACTTTGGCGCGATAGACGCTCGTGGACCAGAACTCAGGCGAGCGGAAGAGCGTTTTCAGTACGGCGGAGATGTCGCCGCCGGAGGACAGGTACATATGGGCCATGCGATCGACCAAGGCCGGAGGCGGATCGTCGCTGACGAAACGCTCTGCCAATTCGCGAGAGATGAAGTGTGCGGTTGCCGGGCGCGTGGCGAGGAAGTGGAGTAATTCGCGGCCTTCGAGTTCGCCTTTATCCTTGAACTTCTGCCCCATTACCTTGTTTGTCCCAGGCTCATGACGATTGGGATTGAATTGGAAAGCGCCGTCGCGGGCCGGGCGATCGATGGTCCAACCGGTGAGGATTCGCGCGGCCTGGATGACGTCAGCCTGCGTATATCCGCCGTTCACCCCGACGGTGTGCAACTCCATTAGCTCGCGGGCATAGTTTTCGTTGAGCCCCTCGGGAGTTTTGCGCTGATTGGCTGGGCGGCGCCACGCGTTCTGCTTGGCGCGTTCCGCCGCCAGAGAGTCTGGGCCCATGCTGCTGGCATTGTCGAGGTAATCCAGCATGGCCGGACTGTGCGCGGTTGATTCGAGGAGGTCTTCAAACTTGCCGAGCGCAAAGGGACGGATCGAATCGCGCTCGTAGCTGACCAGGTAGTAGGGCATGACCTCGTTCTTGCGCAGATACACGTTGAAGTGATTGAGCCAGAAGTCGGTCATGACTTCCTCGAGTTGCGCATTGGAGTAGATGTCGCGGGTGAGGCGCGTGGCGATCAACTCTTCAGCGACGAGACGCTCGGGGCCGGCCAGGGCCTCGACCTGTTCCTTTTGCGCCGGGGTCAGGTCGGCGGCGAGTCGGGCGCGCTCGGCCGGCCGCAGAGATTTGATGAAATTGTCGAAACCCTGCTGTGGCATGTTTGCCAAGCGAGTCAGGCGCTGTGACGGTGAAAGTGCGAGAAGGGTATTGAAGGATGGTTCATCGAAAAGCGGTTGGGCCGTTCCTGGCGTGGCCGGGGGAGTTGCGGCGGACTCCATGGTCGCGGTGTCCTTGCTCATCGGCGTTGGAGATTCAGATCGTTCGGCATCGCCCTGCATTGCGTTGTCGCCGGTCATGGACTGAATCGCGGTGGCTACAGCTAGTGCATTCGGGGCAGGAGTGCCGGGCTGCTGGGCCGTCGAATCATCCTTCTTCTGCTGTCGCAATTGCTGGCGGGCGGAGATGCGGTCGATCTGGTTCTGGTAGATTGCGTGCAGAAATTCCTGTTGCGGGACGTCGACGCGGCCGTTCATTGCCTGGCGAATGATGGCGTTGCTGGGAAAGCGATAAAGCAGTTCCCGCATGCTCAGCTGCATTGCAGGATATTGTGCGAGACGGGCATTGAGGACCTGTTCATCGAGACTGGCCGGGTGAAGTTGCTGGTCAAACCATGCATCGAGGCCCATGGCTCGGACTGCTTCGAGGTCGCCAGGCCGGGGTCCGAAGGTGAACCGGTTCAGAGCGTGAAGAATGCGCTGGTCGCCGTGGAGCTGGCCGGACTGGTAAGAGGACCGAGCCTTCGCATGGTGGGTGGTCTCAGCCGGGTCGGGGGGGGCTTGCGCGGCTGCAGGGAAGGTCGGGGCCAGGAGGCTGAGGCACAGGAACGCTATCGTCGGTCCCTGGATTAACTGAACGGGGCTGAACTGCCTCATTGGCTCTCCTGCGAGTGAGGTGAGACGAGAAATACCGGGAAGCGTGCGCAGGTCAGGGACCTACTGATGGGAATGACGCCATTTGGCGGGGAAAGTTGTGGCCGGCAAGCTTCGGGAAGTTACGGCAGGTGCTAATCGAGGCGTTAGCAGCCTTTTTTACAGCGGGCCATGATGGCGGAATGGAGGCGTTCGCGGAGGTCGGGAGGCAGGTCGTAGATTTCGTGCGACCGATAGATTTCAATGGTTTTACGGGTGGTGTTGAGGGTGACTTCGCAATGCTCGCAACCGCGAAGATGTTCCTGGAGATCGGCGCGCATCCTTGTAGAAACGGAATCGTCGATCAGATCGTCGAGCATGGCAATAAACTCAGTGCAGGTCACTTTTCAACTCCCGTTGCCTTGGCGCCGTTTTTCCTGCGAAAGTACCGGGTCAGCCGCTCGCGAAGCTGAAGACGGGCACGAAGCAGGCGCGACTTGACGGCCGGCACGCTCAAACCGAGCGTTTCCGCAGTCTCCTCGGTGGAAAGCCCTTCCACGTCGCGGAGGACAAAGACGATACGAAACCCCCTGGGCAGCCCCTGGATGGTCTTGCGCAGAATTTCGGCGAGTTCGGCCTGGGAGTAATTCTGCTCCGGATCCGGAGCCCAGTCGGCGAGGTCGCGCGGGACGCTCCCCTCTTCGGTCTCGATATCCTCGTCGATCGAGACCATCCTGCCCGTGCGCCGCTTGCGCAACCGCATCAAGCTTTCGTTTACCGCAATCCGTACCAGCCATGTATAGAACTTCGAGTTTCCCTGAAATTGATCGAGCTTCTCGTACGCCTTGAGGAACGCGTCCTGCATCACGTCTTCCGCATCTTCGCGGTTCTGCGTGATATGCTGCGCGATCCGGAAAACTTGCCGGTCGTACTTCCGAACCAGCTCATCATAAGCCGAAACATCACCAGCCCGCGCTCTTTCAACAAGGGCAACGTCCGGGTGCTGCTCGTTTTGTCCTGCAATAGGTTGGATGGTCGACATGAGCGTTGGTTGCGGGAAATCGTTGGGGTTAGGGACAGCGTCCCGGTACGGACGGCCAGGACGCGTAAAAGAAGAGTGTAACGGACTCGGGGGCGGGAGACCAAGCCAAGAATTGCCGCTAACCAACCGGGAGGGGGCCCAGTCTGTTGAACAGTAGTAAACAGTAACGTAACGAGAGTGATTCCGCACTATCGTGCGAACTAAAACCAGCTTACATTGAAGCTATGAAGGCCAGTCGTATTCCAGTACGTTTCGCACCTGTTCGACTTGTGGTGTTTCTCTTCGCCGCCTTGCTTCTTGTCGTGCCGGTCACGCCGCAAGCGTCTGATGAGGGCGCGAAACCCCATTCCAAGGTCTCTTCCTCAGCCGGACAGAAGACAACCAGTACGCACAAGACGACCAGCAAGCACAGGAAAGCGACCATAGCCAAGGGATCGGCAGGGAGGGGGACAAAATCAAGAACCATCGCCAGCACGGCGAGAAGCCGGAAAGCGAGCCGCCGGCTGACGTCGCGCAGACACAGGCGGCCCTCGGCGAGGGCGCGACGGATCAGACAGGCCTTTGTTGCTTCGACCGAGCTGCGGCCGATGGCGCAGCAGCTTGCTACCCTGCGCACGCCCGCTGCTTATGAGGGTGTGACTGCTTACGCGCACCGGCACACGGGCGATGCGGCTGCGACAGCTTATCTTGCGCTCGGACACGCGTACCTGCTGGACAAGCGCTATGACGAAGCCATCGATTGCCTGCGCAAAGCGCGCCAAGACAGCGATGTACTTTCCGATTACGCGGATTTTCTGGCCGCAAAAGCCAACCACGAGGCGGGAAAAGAGGCGGCGGCCGAGACGCTGCTGCATGGGTTTGTGCAACGCCATCCGGACAGCATCTTCGATGCGCAGTCGCCGGAACTGGAAGCGACTGTGCTGCTGGCAATGAACGATGCGGCGGGCGCGCAGAGGGCGCTTGCTGCTGCTGCCGATGGACCGGCCGCCGATCGCACCGGGTATCAACTGGCGCGTGCACAGGTCGCACTGGCACTAGGAAAACCCGACGAAGCAGATCAGATTTTCAAACAGATTCTTCTGGAGCATCCGCTGACCCAGGAGGCGCAGGTTGCGCGCGCGCGACTGATGGCCGAGGGTGTGGAAGCTTCGCTGACGATCGCCGAACTGCGCAGCCTGGGGGATGCATATTACAAGGCGCACCGTTACGCCGATGCCGCGGAACAGTATCACGAACTGGCCCGTCGCGCCGGATTGAGCGAGCAGGGCCGCGTAGCATTCCAGGTGGCCGCGGCGGACTGCGATCTGAAGCTCAAGGTGCTGACTCGTGCAGAAGCGGAAGCATTGCCTGACACGGACGATGACAGCGGCGCGCGCCGTCTTTACATTCTGATGGAACTGGCGCGGAATCGCGACGACGAGGCCGAGCAGCAGAGGCTTGTCTCCCTAATGGAGAGCCGGTTTCCCCAAAGTGAGTGGTTGGCTGCGGCGCTGTTTTCAAGCGGAAATATGTACTTGCTGAGCCGTGATTATCCGAAGGCGGTGGAGTACTACAGCTACCTGGCGTCGCATTTCCCCCAGGACCAGGAGGCTGCGGCGGCTCACTGGCGAGCCGGCTGGCTAAGCTATCGCGAGGGGCTTTACAGCGATGCGGCGCACATGTTCGACGAGCAGATTCACCTTTATCCGGATGCAACTGAGACCGCGGCGGCGCTGTACTGGCGTGCCCGCCTCTACGAGCTGCAGGACAAGAAGCCGGAGCTTGCCGCGGCCAATTACCGGACGATCGTACGCGCCTATCAGCATTATTTTTACGGACAGATGGCGAGGGAGCGACTTGTGGCGCTGGGATCGACGATGCCGGTTGACGAGCCCGACTTGGATCGGTTTAAGGCGCCGGAGATTCCTCCCCTCGACGACAGTTTCCCCGATGACAGCGAGCATCTGGCAAAGGCCAAGCTGCTGGCAAATGCCGGGCTGAGCGACTACATTCCGCAGGAGATTGCGGCTGATCCGGATTCAGGCTCGTGGAGCGCTCTCGCAGAGGCACAGATCTATGCCTCGGATGGGGACACTTTCCGTGCGCTGCGGTCGCTGAAGCGCGCACTGCCATTCGCGGCGTCAGCGCCGATTGATGCCATTCCGCTTGTGTATTGGCGCATGCTTTTTCCGGAACCTTATTGGGAAACGATCAAGGAGGAATCAGCGAAGAACAATCTCGATCCATATCTCGTGGCTTCCTTGATCCGCCAGGAATCCGAGTTCAATCCTTCCGCGATCTCGTATGCGAACGCCTGGGGACTGATGCAACTTCTGCCTTCGGTAGGCAGGGCAATGGCGCGCGAAGAGGGGATTAGCCACTTCCAGACTTTTCAACTGCTGAATCCCGAAATCAACATCCGGCTCGGCACGCGTTACCTTCGACAAATGCTGGACCGGTTCAACGGAGTGAACGAGTATGCTCTGGCGGCTTACAACGCGGGTGACAACCGCGTTGTCGATTGGCAAGATGCGGGGCCGTATCACGGTATGGACGAATTCGTCGAATCGATCCCCTTTACGCAGACGAGGGAATACGTGGAGGCGATTCTGCGCAGCGTGGAAACCTACAAGGCCATCGATGCGGCTGCCGAAGCCCAGGGCAAAGAAAGGGCGGCGGCGCGGTAACAGGTACTACTTTCAGTGCATACCATGTACCCCTTTCGATACTGCAAGGCATCTAATTCCGGTTGACGAGGCAGGCCGGAGGCATCAAAACTACATTGCAACCAGAGAATACCTAGAGTCTTTCGACATGCCATTCGCGATCTGCGAGAAATGCAAGACTGAGCGGCGAGAACAACGAGAACGCTGCTCGGTGACTGTGAGCCTATAGGAGGGCCGGATGTCAACCGACTTGCAGTTTCTGGAAGAATGGATTCCTGAGCGCATGGATCCTGGAACCGTTTTCGTGTTGGAAAACCAGACCAAGCTCGGACACGCCAACAACCCCTATGTCGCAGTCATGTCGTGCCCTCGCTGCGGCACGATGGGATTGATCACACGCAGGCAGCTTTGCGCGGGTGACGCCATGATCTGCGGCGGCGAGAATTGTTCGGCTGAGTACCGGCTCGACGGCGAGAACATCTTTTATCGCAAACCGCAATAAGTTCTGAGCGTCGATTGCCCGCCTTCGTGTTCGCACATTGACCGCGAAGGGGTGGTTGTTGTTTGTCTTGAAGATATTCGACGATGCGTCCCCCATGTGCAGAGTCAGCTTTGGCAAAATCCCACACAAAAAAATGCGGCGCAGATCGTGAGATCAACGCCGCTGGGTGGAGAAGCCGAGGGATTTAGAACTCGAGGCGCGCCGATACCTGGCCGGTACGAGCGCCGCCGAAATCCGATCCAATCGTGTTGGTGATGAGCCCAAAGCTCGATGTGCTGAGGTTCAGGTTGGGATCGCCAAGGTTGGTGTGGTTGAGCACGTTGGTAAACGTGCCTTCCATCCTGAGCTTCATGCGCTCGGTGATGGTGAAGCCTTTGCTCAATCCGGCAGAGAGGTTGACCGTGCCGGGGCTCTCAACGGAACCGACCTGGCTATTCCCAAAGCGACCGATGGGTAGTGGGCTGGGGCTAAGGGGCGCGCCGGTCAAAGGATTGAAGCCTGCACCGGTACTGCATGGATTGCCCACAGTCCAGGTTGTGTCTCCGGGGCAGGCGAAGGCAGAAGCGTTGGTCCAGTTGAAACGGTTTTGGCCATGAGGGTTTGTACTGATGCCAGGGACGATGTCTGCATGCTGGTTACGGTGGCCGCCGTCAAAGCTACCGGTGCCATCTCCGTAGGAGCCATCGAGGCCCGAACCTGTGCCGGATGGGTCGCCCTGTCCGTCGGGGAAATAGGGTGTCGAATAAGCTCCGGTTTGCAAGGTCAGGATGGAGGAGAGTCGCCAGCCGCCGACGACTTCATCGGCGATGCGAGACATGGATGCGCCAAACATCTTGCCGCGCCCAACAGGCAGGTCATACAGGGCGGTTGTATTCCAGCGAAGCCTGCGCGTTCCGTAGACGTTACCGAAGTCGACGTGACGGTCAAGGATCGAAGTCGCGCGCGCGCCTCCGCCTTCACCGGCAAAACCTGTTCCCGACGGGCCTTCGTTGTCGGCCAGGTTCTTTGCCCAGGTAAAACCGGAGTGGAATTCCAATCCCTGCTGCAAGCGATGGCTGCCTTCAATCTGCAGCGCGTTGTAGCTTTCGTTTGCGCCCGTAGCGCGTGTGTTGATGCGCCCCCAGTTGGGGAAGAGGCGCGAGGAGATTGGAGCGTTGAAAGCGGAGACTGTGGTTGAGTAGGGCAGGGTGTTTTCGTCCGGCGCCCAGACCAATTGATGGGTCTCGGAGCCGATATACGTAACGCGGCCCGCGTAGCCCTGGCCGAAGTCATGGTCGACGCTCAGCGACCACTGTTCGGTGTAGGGGTCTTTCCAATTGGTGCTATTGGCTGTGCCGAAGTAGTCGCTGCCATAACAGTTGGTGCAACCGGCACCACCCGATCCCTGATCGATTGCGGGCCACTGATAGCCAATCGCGTGGGTCACGGAATTGTAGGTGTTTGAGAACTGCTGCGTATATGCCTGTATGGTTCCGGTGAGTGAGTAGAAGCTGGAGCCGAGCATGTTGATGTTGTAGATGCCGCCGCCGCCGCGGATGGCCCACTTGTCGTCGCCGAACGGACGATATGCAAAGCCAACGCGCGGCATGAAGCGGAGATGAGGATAATTTTTGAGGCCGGAAGGGAAGCCCGCGGTCGAGTTGCCCTGGACCTCCATACACGGGGCGCCGTTCACAACCGAGGAGTTGGTGGTGTTCATGCCATCCGGGTCGCAGGCATTTGCGCTGGCCAGGAAGCCCTGGGCGAGCAGGCTCGCTTTGCCTTGCGGGTAGATGACACGACCGGCAAGTGCGACGCTGGGATCAAAGTTTCCGATGTCGCCATAACGGTCGTAGTATCCGGGGTGCAGTTCGTAACGGACGCCGTAAGAAAGCGTCAATCGCGGATTGAGCCGCCACTCGTCCTGTGCGAAGAAGTGGTAGTGAGCGGAGACGCCGTCGTTGTCCTGCCTGACCACGTCGTAGAAAGTCTGGTCGGGAATGCCAAGCAGAAAGTCGGCGAAATCCACGCCCGTGAACAGGCCGGTGCTGCCGCTGGTGTTGAACCGGTAGGTCCCGTAGTTGTCGGAGCCGTTGAATCCGAGCGGGGTGATCGCTTCAAGGGTCTGGATGTCGGTTCCAAACTTAAAGGTGTGGTTGCCCTTCAACCAGATCAGAGTGTCGCTGTAGTCGTATGTAAAGGATTTGGTCAGGCCGGTGAGGCGGTCGGCATTCAGGCTCTGGATATTGTTGAAGTCCATCTCAGGGATGCCGTTGTAGAAGAGGTTCTGCAGTCCCTGCCAACCCTGCGCTGTCGTCCAGGCAAGACCGTTGAAGCTATTCGTGCTTCCCGATGTGTACCGTGTAAATCCAAATCCGCCTTCGTTGATGAGATTGGGCTTGATGGTCCAGTTGGTATCAATCTTCATCACCCGGCTTTGGCTGGTATTTACCGACGAGGGAAGGTTGAGGTTTTGAGGGCTGTTGATGGGGAAATTTTTCCACGTAAAGCGGCCCCACAGCAGGAATTTTTGATTCGAACCGAAGTACTGGTCGCCGCGCACATCGAACTGGTCCGAGTGGCCACTCTGATCGACATTGGCCTGGTAATTGGCGACGTTGTTGTCTGTGTACATCGTGGGATCGCCGACATTTGGATCGGGGTAGAACTGCTTCAATGTGTTAAGCGCAATGGTGCTGATGTCGCCGGAGGGAACGGACGTGCCCCAGTTCGCGCCGGTGTAGGGATCGGTGAGTCCTGTGAATCCAGTGGAAACGTAGTTTGAGAAATCGCCCTGCTTCATGAGAGTGCTGGGAACCTTCTCGAAAAGCGTTGTCTGCGCGGGATGGCGCCAGCCCTCGTATCCCCCATAGAAGAAGGACTTGTTGTGCCCGTTGTAAAAATGCGGGATTACAACCGGACCGCCGACGCTCCCGCCGAATGTGTTGCCGTGAATGCTGGGCTTGGTGGTGGTGGTGGGATAGGTATAGGGAATGGCATCGAACGCCGAGCTCTGGTAATACCAGAATCCCGAACCGTGCAAGGAGTTGGTGCCGCCCTTGGTGGTTACAACCACTTGCGCCGGATCGCCGAATTCAGCGTTCGCCAGCACACCGTCAGCGCGAATTTCTGCGATCGATTCGGTAGATGGGAACGTATCGCTAATGAAGCTTCCGCCGGTCGAACTCTTGGTTGTAATTCCGTCGACCGTAACATCGGTTTCAAACGGCAGCGATCCTTGAACTGAAATACCGTTGCCACTGGCGTCAGACTGGACGCCCGGGAGGACGCCGAGAATGCCCGCCGCGCTGGTGCCGCTGAAACTGGCACGCGTATTGACGGGAAGATTCGTGGCATCATCGGAAGTGAAGGTTCCGCTCACCGTGGGGGACTCGGTTTCAATTGCGCTTACGTTGTCGCCTGTAACCTGAACCGATTGCTGGACGGCGCCTACGGAGAGCTGGACATCAACTCGGAGTTCCTGGCGGACGCCGAGTGACACGCCGGATACGTCCCACTTTTCAAAACCTGCGGCGGTCACTGTAACCGAATAGATGCCGGCTTTCACATCGAGGAAACGATAATCGCCGACTGCATTCGATTTCGCGGTCCGTGAGGTGCCTTCACCGGTGTTGGTTAAGATGACCGTTGCGCCCGGCACCACCGCGCCTCCGGGATCCTTGACAGAACCAACAATGGAGCCCTGGGTGGACTGTGCGCGCGAGAGAGTGCTGGACGCGGCGAGCGCAATCAACAAGATCACAAGGGAGAAGATGGGCAGGCGTGGCGGTCTCGAGGCTTTGCAGACACTTAACAACATAGTTCACTGTCTCCTGAAGGTGCAGCGTGTTTGAAGCATCGTTTGGGTTGATTTTGGGGTTCAATCTGAATTCGCTTGCAATATGCCGGGAATACGTGAAGTTCTGCGAACCAAAGTCAGGTCTGAACGGTGAAACCAGGAATAAAGAAGTCGTGGTTCAGCCGCGTTGGTGCTGAAAACGCCGCTTACCTGCGGCTAGGCGGGGCCTCTGCTGGACGCACCTTCACAAAAAGGCGGCGGAGCGGGTCCTTGATACTCTTCTGTGCTGTGCGACAGATACAGGCTAAGGGCAGTCTGTTAAAGCACCTGGCGCGTTTTGTTACAGATCGGTAAAAATCGCCTGTTAGTTAGAAATCGGGGAAACCTGACTGTTTATAACCAGATATTGTCCGCGAGTCCACTATTTTTTTACGGATCCATCTCAAATAGTCAAAGTCGATTTGAATCGTACCTACTCGAAAGAACAGGAGCAGATGAGAGGCGTTCTTTCATTCGCAGGCAGGAAGAGTTGTTTCAGGCGCAACTTAATCGAGTTAGTGGAACTTAATACTGCCGTCACTTTCCAGTCCCCAGTTGGGATTCCAGGCGATTTCCCATGCGAAGCCGTCGGGGTCGGCGAAATAACCTGAATAGCCGCCCCAGCTTGCTTGCCGGGCAGGTTTCAGGAGGGTGGCGCCGGATTCCTGAGCACGCTTCAACAGGGGATCGACTTCATCTTTCGATCGCACATTGTAAGCAAGAGCCATGGCAGAGCGCCCGAAGGTTGCCGGGTCTGCGTTGAAGTCTTCTGCCAGTTGTTCCCGCAGAAAGAGCGCGAAGATCATTCCGCCGGTCTGGAAGAAGATGATTTCTTTGTCTTCGTAGACCGGTTTCCAGCCGAGGCCGTCCACATAAAAGTGCTTTGAAACGGCAAGGTCTTTCACGCCGAGTGTCACGAGGCTGATGCGCTGTTCCATCGCTCTGGAAACTCCTCCTCTACGAAAAAAGAAGAAAGCGAGCGCCCTGAGATGGGGGGAAGCAAGGCGAGATGTGTTTGCTTTCTCATTCGTCATCCTTGGGCCTGCGAAGCGTTCCTGCGGCTTTCTCCATCTGTTTGCGGATCGCGTCGGCATCGTCCACGTCGAGCAGTGCCGCGGCCTCGGCCTTTGTCCTCGGTTTGGCGAAGCGGGCCTTGGCGGCGATAAAAACGCGGGGATCGGCTGGACGAACGGAGAATGGCTCGAGATGGGGATGGTCGTCAAAGATGCCTGTGATTTCGCCGGCTAATGCGTCTTCGAGGTTCATTGGGCCGAGGCCCAGCAACTCGTCAATGGTGCGGGTGATCGATCCCATACTGGTGTGTTCATGCGAAACCGAGCCGGGCTTGACCCAGGGGCTGGCAACGAGAAGGATGCTGCGATGGGCATCGACGTGGTCAACTCCATTTTGCGCGTCGTCTTCCGTGACGAAGAATGCCGAGTCGCACCAGATGGGCGTTTTCGACAGGAAAGCCACGATGCGGCCAAGCGCCAGGTCGTTGTCGGCGACATAGGAAGCGCGGTAGGGATAGCCATCGGCGGGACGCGGATCGGCAGTATGGTCGTCGGGCAAGCGAATCACGATCAGTGCGGGGACCTTGCCGGCTGCGAGCTTCAGTTTAAAGTCGCGCTCGAATTCAGCCACACGGAACTGGTCGGGAATGCCGAGATTGAAAGTCGGATAATGCCGATCGGTTGCTTCGAATACCGGTTGAGGAAGAGGCGAATTGAGAAACAGGCGTTGGCCCTCCGGCTGTGAGCCGGGCAATTCATCGTTGCCCTCAAGCTCCAGACCCTCACCGTAATTGAAGAGGCCTTTGCCGCTTGCAGCAATGTGCTCCCACAGGGAGCCGAACTGGGGCTCGTCTTCTGGCATGGGCGCATCGGCGCCGCCAAACAGGGCGCGGCGTCCTGGGCCTGATGAGGTGGGATTGTCGTGGCGGCGGCCGCCGTAGCCTGAGCTCCACGCGGTGTTGAAGAAGGGGGTGGGGTTGATTCCCATCACCCACCGATGGCCGTCGGCGGAAACATCGGAGTCGACATAGAAGTTGTCGCTCATGGAATACTTCGCCACGAGCGCGTGCAAATTGGGCGTGACTTTGAGGTGCGTTGCAGCAGGATTTTCAGCGGCCCAGCCGTCGATGCCATAGCGTGCAAGCGTGGGATCGCCATTGGCACCGGCGACATCGCCGAGGACTTCGTCGTAGGTCCGGTTTTCACGAATGACGAGGAAACAGTGCCTAAGATGAGGCAGGGGAGGGCGGTTCGCAATGGCAGCGGTATTGCCCGAAATGACGGTCTCAGTGAGATTGCCGGGCGAAGGGAGCGACGCAAGAGGAATGACACTGAGACTGCCGAGTTCAAGGGAGCCAACGTAGGTCGGCATCTTCGGGTCGTGTCGCTTTCCGGCGTTGGGCCCGGCGCCTTTGCCCTTGGTATTGACGACGTAAAGCTTTGTTCCGTCGGGCGAGAAGGCGACCGCCGAGGGGTTCCAGCCGACCGGGATATGCTCGATTACCTGGAGGGATTCGGCGTCGAGCACTCCAACTGCGTCGATGCCGGATTCCGCGACATACACTCGCCCATCCTGTACAGCGAGCCCACTGGGCATCACGCCGCGCAGGGGGCGGCCCATTGCATCAGAGAAACGCGATCCTTTGAAGGGAGAAAGCGCGGCTTGTGCCATCACGCGGGAGCCATCCGGCGTAATCTTCACGATGGCATCGTCGTGGGCGAGCGAGACATAGACAGCATCGTTTTTCACAGCGACACCGGTGGGCGCTGCGCCACCCACAGTCTGGCCTGGGGTCTCGCTGATAGTAGCGCCGAGGCGGAGCTTTGCCGCAATGGAAGGGTGGTTGCGGTCGCCGACATCGTAGGTCCAGAGGGAGCTTCCGCGGACAGAGTTCTCGTCGCCGAGGCCGGGAATATGCTTGCCCTCGACAACAGCGCCTTCACGGGCAGCCTTGGAAGGGTAGCCGAAGGGTGGAAAGTGAAGACCGGTAGCCAATTCATTGTTCGGATCGGCGCCGGGTACAGTCGAGTACTCGAAGAGGCCGGTATTGGTGACATAAAGGCGCTTGCCATCGGGCGAAAGTGCCATGCCGTAGGGATAGGAGCCGGTTGGAACTGAGGCGATGATCTTCATCGACGCCGAGTCGATCAGCACAACGCGCCAGTTGCCCTGGTCGAGTGCGTAGAGCGTTTTCCCGTCGGCGGAAACCACGAGCGTGGCCGCAAAACTGCCGGAGTAGTCCTTCCCGGATACAGTTCCGTCCAGGGCGACTTCACCAGCAGCCCGCCAGTCGCTGGTGCGGTAGGTCGCAATCTTTCCGGTATCGCCAGTGGCCACGTAGAGCAGCGATCCATCCGGCGAGTAGGCAAGTCCGGCGTGGACTGCAATGGCGGGATCGTTGTGTTCGCCGGCCGGCATGCGATGGACAAACGGGATTGCCCTGGCGGGCTGATCGATCACGTTCAGTGCGAAGGGAAATCCAATGGAAGGCACGGCGATCTGATTGCCGTCCGGACGAACGGCGAGGGCAAAGGGATAGGGAGCCAGCGGGATCCAGTTGCCTGCGGGATGAATTTCACGGCCATTGGGAAGGATGGCCGTGACTCCGGATTCTGCAAGCGCGAAAGGGACATTGAAAAACGCGAGGCAACTGAGAGCGATGAAACCAAGACAAGAACGGGGCATGTGATCCAGTATGCACGGACGAGATGAATTTCAGGTTGCGGAAAATTGGTTGAGAGATGCAATCAGATACTTCGCAGGCTGCGAATCACCCCTGAGGAAAGGGCCGTCTTCGCTTTCTTCGCACGCGGCGCAGCGAGCCGAGCGAGCTAGTTCCTCGAGAACAATGTTGCCCAACCGCGCACGGCATCCATGGTCAGAGGTTTGCCGCTGACTTCGGCCGAGGCCATCTGCAATGCAAAATTACCGATCGTGGAACTCTCTGCGTGACCAGTCTCGACAGGGAGTCCTGTGCGTTCCGCGGTGAGCGCGAGCAGCAGCCTGTTGCGGCTGCCGCCGCCGAGAACGTGCACAGATTGGACGGAGCGGTCGAGCATGCGATGAAGTTGCGCCAAGGCTGTTGCATAACGGGCAGCAAGGCTTTCAAAGATGAGCCGTGCAAAAAGCGGTTCATTGCCTGGGATGTCGGGGATCGGCTCGAAGCCGCTTTGTTCCAATTCATGATTGATGCGCGACGGCATGTCGGTGTCGAGTAGAAGCGGCTCGGCATCCACGTCGATCAGGTCGCGGC
>DATKPJ010000104.1:0-114921 GCA_035524195.1 Occallatibacter sp. | reverse complement strand
GCGTACTGAATACCCCACCCCCACCCTCCGGGCGCAAATATTTCATTCCAATCATGTTGCAGGGTGGCATTGGCGCTAAATATTTCTCAACATTGGAGTTAGAGGCAAATTATTGCAGTTAAACAACTTAGGTTCGCCTTTCGAGTGGGAATCACACATTCAGAGTCCGGGGATGCGGCACGACTCAAAGTCGTTCCCCTGTTACAAGGCATATGGAGTTGAGCGGGGGCTGCCGGCAGGGCTGAAGGCGAGCCGTTTCAAAGCAGCGATGCGGAGATAGCGGATTCCTCCTGTGAATGGACGTTTTTCGATTCCATTTCTATTGTGCGCGTTTTGAAGAATTCGTCGGCAAATGGGGGCAGGGAATTGTGAGGCTGCGGAAAAGGGGATCTGCGCGACGAGGTGATCAAGGAAAAGCGTCCCTCAGGGGTTAAAACCCCCGATGATTAAGTGAGCTTTTCGGCACGAGTGAACTCGTGCCCTGTCCCAATCCCGACAGCCAGCGGGGTTTCGGCAAGAGGTGAAGTCCTGGTACGTGGGTGGCGAGAGTGGCAAAGGGAGGCTGAGCAGGGGCTAAAGCCTCTTGTTTTTTGGCCCTTTGCGGCCCGGCTGAAGGCGTGCTCTTGTTACAGAACGTCGAGTTGAGCTCTCCCACTCGTGATGCAAACGGCGTCGTCGATGGGGCGCGCAGGTTTCCTAAAGACAAGCGCAGGTCCTTCGGCTCCGTTTGCCGCGAAAGACGCGGCAGACTCCGCTCAGGAGGACAATTTCATTGTGATGCGAACTTCAGACTCAGGACACCTGCGGCATTTTCGGAAATACTCAAGCACTTTTGAGAGTCGTGAAGGCGGATTTTCTTGAGGAAAAATCCACTCGGCATTGCGTCCCTCGGTCTACACCTTTTCCGAAAATGCTTTAGCTTCCGTCGAGGAGCGCGTTGACTGCTTCGGGCAGCGAATTGAATCTGCGATCGGCCATTTCCGCTGCTTTTTCCGCGCCGGGCTTCTGGCGTTGGACATTTCCCTGGATGAAGATTGTCCGCATGCCGAGCCTGCGGCCGAACTCAATGTCAGAGAGGGAATCGCCGAATATGGAGCTGGTGGCGGCTCTTATCTGTGGAAAGTAGCGCCGTGCCTGCTCGAACATGCCGGGGAGCGGTTTACGGCAGTTGCACTGAAGCCGATCGTGGGGGCAATAGTGAAAACCATCAATGTGGGCCCCGTGCGCCTGAAGAATTCGCTGGAGTTCGGCATGGATCGTTTCCACATCGGCGGACGAGAACAATCCGAGGGCAATGCCGCGCTGGTTGGAGACCACGATCACCAGCATTCCCGCGCGATTGAGCCGGGCAATGGCCTGCGGCACCCCTGGAAGCACGTGTAAATCAGCCAGTTTGGTTACCCATTGGCCTTCGGGCATTTTTTCGTTGAGAACGCCATCCCGATCGAGAAAGACGGTGTGAACGTTCTGTGCGAATGAACTGTCAGGGGAGTCGGTCACACCGTTATGATAGCAACCATGCACATGCAGGCGAGTTTGATTAAGCTCCACCGTTTCTCTGATTTGGGGGCGCGATGATCGGAGAACTGCATCGCATCGTCCAGGAGATCGAGCACACCTGGGCTGCGAAGAGACTTCTTGTCGTGGGCGACGTGATGCTCGACAAGTACATCTGGGGCGAGGTTGGCCGCATCTCGCCTGAAGCGCCGGTGCCCGTGGTACGTGGGATGCATCAGGATGATAAGCCAGGCGGAGCCGCCAATGTTGCCATGAACCTGGCTCACCTGGGCGCGCAGACGACAGTGGTTGGCATGACCGGCGGCGACGAGAGTGAAAAGCTGCTTGAAACGAGTCTGCTGTCGAACGGCATTCAGTCGCATTTTGTTTGTTCCCATGGATTCCCGACCATCACCAAGACGCGGATTTTGGGCGGCCAGCAGCAGATGTTGCGGCTTGATTTTGAACGCTCAGGGATGCGTGCGGAGTCGGACTACAAGAGATTGATCGAAACGGCGCTTGGCCTTCTGTCCGGTTCGGACGCTCTTGTGCTTTCCGACTATGGAAAAGGGTGCCTGTCACCCGATGTGTGCCAGGCGCTGATCTCGGGCGCACGCAAGATTGGGATTCCGGTGCTGGTGGACCCCAAGAGCCAGGACTACACGCGGTATCGCGGGGCCACAACCATCTGTCCGAATCTCAACGAACTGTCGCGTGCCACGCACATTGACTCCGGAGATCTGGATGCGCTGCTGGCGATGGCTGAACCCATGGTCTCTGCCCTCAATATCGAGTTCCTGACCGCGACCCTGAGCGAGAAGGGCATTGCCTTGATCAGGCCGGGGAACCTCAAGATTGCGCCGGCGCAGGCGCGGCAGGTTTTTGATGTATCGGGCGCCGGAGATACCGTGGTGGCCGTCATGGCCCTGTGTCTAGCTTCCGGGCTGCAGCCGGAGAATGCGATCCAACTGGCCAATCTGGCGGCCGGTATCGTGGTGGGCAAGGTGGGAACTGTGCCGGTGGAGAAACACGAACTGCTGGCCGCATTGAGCCCTCAAATGGCCCTGCATGCGGCGGACCGCCTGGTTACGCGTGCAGAATTGGTGCAGCGTGTTGCGCTATGGAAGGCCAATGGGGAACGCGTGGTGTTTACCAATGGCTGCTTCGACCTGCTCCACATTGGCCACATTACGCTGCTTGAAGAGGCGCGCCGCTGCGGCGACCGGCTGATTGTGGCCATCAACAGCGACTCTTCGGTGAGCGCCTTGAAAGGCCCCAATCGCCCAATTGTGAGCGAGCGTGAGCGCGCGCGCGTTTTGGCGGCCTTGGCTGCAGTGGATGCGGTGGTGATTTTCGACGAATCCACTCCACTGGCATTGATTGTGGCGGTAAAGCCGGACGTGCTTGTGAAGGGGGGCGACTACAACGCGGAAACCATTGTCGGCGCCGATGAGGTCGAGTCCTGGGGCGGAAAAGTAAAGATCATTCCGCTGGTGAAAGGCTTCTCGACCACGCGGCTCATCGAAAAGGGAGCAGGACGGTAGAACCCTGTCGCCGAGCCTTTGCCCCGGCTACAATATGCAGATGGATATCCGCAACTGGCGCAGGCTCGTGCCGGGGACGCCGACCCGGAAGGCAGGCTGTTGTTTATGAAGGGTTTTCTCCGCCTCCTGCGCTATGGGCTGCCGTACACGCTGCAGTGGATTCCGGGCGTGCTGCTGCTGGCTGCGGTTGGGGTTGTAGATACATTTCGCATACTTCTGTTGCAGCCTATTTTCGACAAAGTCCTCAGGCCGAACACCCCGGAAGGCCCGATCATTCTCGGGGATCCCAAGCGCCTTTGGCACTTTGACCTGAGGCTCATCGTTCCCCATTTCATGCACAATGCGTGGACGGTTGTGGCTTTCGCTTTGATCGGCTCGACAATCATCAAGGGCCTTTGCGATTACCTGGGCACGTACCTGGTGAACTACGCCGGCTTCGGCACGATCACCGATTTGCGCAATCATCTTTACGAAGCCACGCTGCGGCGCTCGTCGAGCTTCTTTCACAAGCATCCCACCGGGGCGATTCTCTCTACGCTCATCAACGACGTTGACCGGGTGCAAAATGCAATCAGCGCGGTCATCAGCCAGTTTCTTCAGCAATTTTTTACCTTTCTGGTGGGATTAACTGCAGTCATCTACCTGGGGGGACACCTGAGCTGGGCGCTGGTGCTGTTTATTCCGGTGGTGATTACCTCAGCGCGCAAGATCGGCAGGGAAGTGAGAACGCGCACGCGGACTGGGCAGGACAAGCTGGCCGAGATGCAGAACATCCTGCACGAGACCGTGACAGGCAACCGGATCGTGAAGGCGTTCAACACGGAACTGTGGGAGGTGCTTCGTTTCAAGACCGCGGCTCGGCGACTGTTTCGAGCCAATCTGCGCAGCGTGCGTATCCAGTCCATCAGTTCGCCGTTGATGGACACCATCGGTGCAATCGCCATCGCGCTGATGCTATTCATCGGGCGCAACGAGATCCAACGGGGCCATATGACCATGGGGCTCTTCGGCGCATTCATCTTCATGCTCTTTAAGCTCTATGATCCGGTACGCAGGTTTGCGTATTTCTATAACAGCTTTCAGCAGGCCATGGGGGCATCGCTTTCCATCTTCGAATTCTTTGACGTGCAGGACGATGTCAAAGAGAGACCACGCGCGGTCGCTTTCAAAAGCTTTGAGAAGATGATTCGCTTTGAAGACGTAGGGTTCTCCTATTCGACCGAAGAGGGCGAGCACCAGATTCTGCATAATGTGAATCTCGATGTGCATGCGGGCGAGGTGCTGGCGGTGGTAGGGCCTAGCGGAGCGGGGAAGACCACGCTGGTCAACCTGATTCCGCGGTTCTTTGATGTCACGTCGGGGCGCATCCTGATTGACGGACATGACATTCGCGACCTGACGCTCTCATCGCTGCGGCGGCAAGTGGCGCAGGTGACGCAGGAGACGATTCTTTTCAACGACACGGTGCGCAACAATATCGCTTACGGGCAGCCCGACATGAAACACGCCTTGGTGGAGGAGGCGGCGCGGAACGCCCTTGCCCACGATTTCATTCTGCGCATGCCGCAGGGGTACGACACGGTCATCGGCGAAAAGGGTTTCCGGCTTTCAGGCGGCGAGCGGCAGCGAATCGCGATTGCCCGCGCGCTGCTGAAGAACTCGCCCATTCTTATTCTGGATGAGGCGACATCGGCACTGGACGCGGAGAGCGAATCGCTGGTGCAGGCTGCTCTCGCCAACCTGATGCGAGGGCGCACAGTGGTGGTGATTGCGCATCGGCTCAGCACCATACGCCGTGCCAACCGCATCGCCGTTCTGGAAGACGGGCGCATCACGTCGATAGGACCACACGAGGAGTTGCTGATGATGTCGCCGACGTATCAGCGCCTTTACCAGTTGCAATTCATCGAAGCTCCGGAGGCACATGTCTCCAACTCGCCATTGGATCCGCTGGCGCAGTACTCGTTGTTTGAACAGGAACTCTCTTCGAGAGCAAGGGAAACGTGAGCATGCCGATTTACTCCATGACTGGATTTGCACGAGCCCAAGTACGCATTCACGATCGGCTTGTCTATACGCTGAGCATCAAGAGCGTGAATCACCGTTTTCTCGATCTGCAGCTTCGCCTGCCTTCAGGCCTGGACGAACTGGAGATGGAACTGCGCCGGGTATTGAAGGACAACCTGGTGCGCGGGCACGTGGAACTGAGTCTCTCGGTCGATCGCTCGGGTCCGCAAAAGGGTGGTTATAACCGGGAGCTTGTGGCGGCATATCTGGAAGCATTCAAATCGGCACGGGAGGAATTTCTTCTTGACGGCAGTCCGGACCTCAATGCGATTCTGCGCATGCCTGCGGCACTGCAAAACGACAATCGCAGTGCCGACGACCAGGAGCTTAAGGCGCTGACTGAAAGCGTGCTGCAGCAGATCACGCCGCTGCTGCGAGAGTTGAATACGATGCGCGCGCGCGAAGGCGAATCACTCGATGCGATTCTACGCGCGTCATTGAATAGGCTGGCGCAGGCTACGGAGGGTGTGGCGGCGCTGCGGCCTGAAGTAGAGCAGCGGTACCAGGAACGCCTTACACAGCGCCTGACCTCGGCCACGGGAAACGAATTCAACCGGCAACGCCTGCTCGAGGAGGTTGCCGTTCTTGTGGATCGGAGCGACATTGCGGAGGAATTGGCCCGCATGACGACCCATATCAGCCATTTTCGCGAGTTGCTGAGCGGAGGCGGCGAGATGGGCAAGAAGCTGGATTTTCTTCTCCAGGAGATGAACCGCGAGGCCAACACGCTGCTGTCGAAGACAGGGGGCGTGGGCGGCAAGGGCACACGCATCACAGAACTCGGACTGGCCATGAAGGCCGAAATCGAAAAGGCACGGGAACAGATTCAGAACGTGGAGTAAGCAGGGCAGAAGCGCCAGCCAAACGAGGAAGGGAACGACTGGAAAGTGGCAGGAATCTTATTCATCATTTCAGCTCCATCGGGCTCCGGTAAAAGCACGTTAGTGAGCGAACTGCGCAAGCAGGTGAGCGGCGTGGACTTCTCCATTTCGTGGACAACGCGACCGCCGCGCGGTTCTGAAGAAAACGGGCGCGAATACCACTTCACCAGCCATGAAGAATTCGAGCGCATGCGCGATGCGGGCATGTTTCTTGAATATGCCGAGGTGTTTGGCAACTACTATGGAACGGCCCGGCAATCATTAGACGAGGCCCGGCGGCTAGGACACGATCTGCTGCTTGACATCGATGTGCAAGGCGCCGCACAGGTTCGCCGCGCACTGCCTGAGGCGGTGAGCATCTTTGTGCTGCCGCCGAATCCCAAAGAGCTTCGGACGCGGCTTCGCAATCGCAGTCGCGCAGAGGGTGGGGTGAACGAGGCGGAACTCTACCGCCGCCTGAGCGAGGCCAGCCGGGAGATTGAGAAATATCGCGAGTACGGTTATATTTTGATCAACGACAGCCTTGGCAGAGCGGTGGCACAGTTGGAAGCCATTGTGCAGGCTGAACGCTTCTATCGGAATGGCGAACCGATAGCGTACCGCTCGAGCAGGGTGTTGGAGGTCGCTGCCGCCTGCCGCCAGTCGAATTCGCGGGAGCGGCTTAAACCGGTGCTTGAGGCATTTGGTATCGATGGTGCCTCGGGCCAGCAACAACTTCCCTTTGGAGATGATCCCGATGACGATTGAGACAACATTCGATTCCAATTATCGCAAGGTCCTGGTAGCTGCTCGCCGCGCCCGCCAGTTGCAGAACGGATCTGCCGCCCTCATTTCAAGTCGCTCCACAAAGGCCTGCCGGATTGCGCAGGAAGAAGTCGATGCCGGCAAGATCGCCTATGTCAAGAAGGAAACGGCAGTGCAGAAGCCTGTGATCGAGGATCACGGGATTCCGATCCTGGCCCACTAAGCTTTTCTATATCCCTGTTAAGGCAGGAAGCCGCAGTGTGTCCACAGGGAATCATCCATGCTCGTTGATTTCAACGTCGATCGAAATCAGACTACAATTCTTGTATGCGAGTGACGGTTGGCGTCTCCGGCGGAATTGCCGCGTATAAAGCGGCGGAACTGGTGCGCGCCTTGCAGCGCCAGGCCTTTGAAGTCCATGTCGTGATGACAGAATCGGCAACTCGATTTGTGCAGCCGCTCACGTTCGCTGCGCTCACAGGACACAAGGTCATTACCAGTCTTTGGGATGAAGGCGGGGGAGAAAGATCGTACAGCCCAGCGGACGAGCAGAGCGGGATTGAGCACATCGGGGAGGCGCAATGGGCCGACGCGCTGGTGGTAGCTCCCGCAACGGCGAACATCCTGGCGAAATTCGCACACGGCATTGCGGACGATTTTTTGACCACGATGTATCTGGCTACACAAGCGCCGGTGCTTGTGGCTCCCGCCATGAACGTGAACATGTGGGATCACCCGGCGACGCAGGCGAATCTCGAAATCCTTCGCCAGCGAGGGGTGCGGGTTATTGATCCGGGGACGGGCGACCTGGCGTGCGGCATGGTGGGGACGGGCCGCATGGCCGAGCCTGAGGCCATCGCCGAAGTGGTACTCAACGCGCTTGGACGCCGCCACGACCTGGCCGGCGAGATCGTCCTGGTCACTGCGGGCGGAACGCGCGAGGCACTCGATCCGGTGCGGTACCTGGGCAACCGGTCAAGCGGGAAGATGGGGTACGCGCTGGCCGATGCTGCGCACAGCCGCGGAGCCAAGGTGATTCTGATCAGTGGGCCCTCGTCGCTGTATCCTCCGTCGCATTGCGAATTCATCAAGGTAACGACAGCGGAACAAATGCGCGATGCCGTACTTGAGCGCATGAATGACGCGACGCTCGTGATCAAGGCGGCGGCGGTGGCTGATTATCGGCCCGTGAATGTCTCCGACCAGAAGCTGAAGCGGAGCGGCCCGATGACGCTCGAACTTGCGCCGACAGAGGACATTCTTGCCGAAGTGGTGCGGCGGCGGCGGCCTGGACAGCTTATTGTGGGCTTTGCCGCCGAGACAGAAAACCGCATGGAGAATGGGCGCGCCAAACTGCTGCGCAAGGGAGCGGACGCGATCGTTGTGAACGATGTTTCCGGCGAGGGCGTGGGCATTGATTCCGACAACAACGCGGCGACCTTCCTTACACCTTCAACAGCCATCGAGTTGCACGAAATGCCGAAGCGCAAGCTTGCAGACCGCATTCTTGACGAAGTTCTTGCGCTGCGCAGGCCGAGGCCTCTGCTGGTGGAGACCGACGGCGATATTGACGAGCGGACGACTCAGGAAGAAGTGCTACGTCAATCGGACCTAGCGATCGGCACTCGTCGTCAGCTGATCGTGGAGTGAAAGCGTGGCGCGCGAGTTGGAACCCGCATTGCAGCAGGCGCTACGAGAGCGGTTGCGCTTCTACCGCGACCTTGGGCTGACAGAGTTGTATCGCCGCCCGATTGACGGTGCGCCGATTCAATCTCTCACAAACAGCTTTGAAAGAACTGCGCACGGCGGCGAGGAAGGCGCTGTTGCGGTTCGAGGGCCGCTGGCCGAACCGGTCGGCGACGAGATTTCATCTCAATCCAGCTTCTATCCGGAGGATCAGGCCATCCGTTCCCGCAAGAGTGTCACCTCGCCCCCAGAGAGCACCGGCAAAGTCCCGCCCGCTCAGCGTGAAGCAGCGCTGCGCATCATCCGCGAGGATATCGGAGACTGTACGCGGTGCGCCCTGCACAAGGGCCGCAACAAGATCGTGTTTGCGGACGGCGACGCCAATGCGCGCCTGATGTTCGTGGGCGAGGGGCCGGGCGCCGATGAGGACGCGCAGGGGCTGCCATTTGTGGGCCGCGCCGGACAGCTACTGAACAACATGATCGGCGCGATGGGTTTGAAGCGCGAAGAGGTCTACATCGCCAATGTGGTCAAGTGCCGTCCGCCGGGCAATCGCACGCCGGAGCCTGCAGAAGCGAATACGTGCAGCCAGTTCCTCTTCAGGCAGATCGAAGTGGTGTGTCCGGAGGTGATTGTTGCGCTGGGCGCGACGGCGGCAACGTACCTGATGGGTCAACGGCAGCCGCTTGCCGGATTGCGGGGACGGGTGCATTCGTTTCGTGGAACCAAGCTGATCGTTACGTATCACCCCGCATTTCTGCTGCGCGATCCGCGCCAGAAGAAAGAGGCATGGGCCGACCTGCAGATTGCGATGCGCGAGCTGGGACTCAAGGCGCCGAACCGGGACTCAGCGCACTGAGGGCGCAGACGTTCAGTCGGGCTCTTCCTCGGTGTGAGGAACTCCCTGCCGACCTTCCCTGAGAAGTCGAGACTCTTCACGGGATGGTTCAATCACAGCCACGCCCAACTTTTCGCCCCGATCATAGAGATTGGTCAGGAATTCTTTCGTCCCATATCGATTGAACATCAACTCTGAATGTTGCGGAACGTGTGAGTCAATCGAGTTCCTCACAAGGAATTCAACCGAGGTGTCGTTGTCCTTGTTGGTGACGATCATGGCATTCAGAGAACTGCCTTCGAGCATGCGAAAGACATACTCTCCCGGTGGCAGAGTGGTCTGCCCGACAGTGAACTGATGCTGGATGTCAGCCTTGAGGGGCAGCGTGATCTGGGCTTGTGCGGCAGGGATGGCAAGGATCGATAGACAGAGAACAGAGAACAAGGCGATGCGCTTCATCAAAAAGACTCCCCGCAATGTGGGATGCCAGGTTTGGTTTTCCTGTTGCCGGTGTTGCCAAGGCCTGATCTTTGGCTCGCGGCCAACCCCAGGCGCGCAGTTGGAATCGGTGAGTGTATGAGAATGACACAGCAACTTTCGGCAGTTGTGCTTGGAGCGGCGCTTGTGTGTATGCCGGCTTGTGGATGGGGACTGCAATCAACATCTTCGACTGAGCATCAGAGCGCGAAGCAAGACATGAAGGACGCCGGGCATGACACGAAGAAAGCGGCGAAGAACGCCGGCCACGGCGTGAAAAAGGGAGCCAAGAAGGCCTACCATGCAACCAAGCACGGCACCAAGAAGGCCTACCACAAGACAAAGAGCACGACCAAGGGCGCAGTGAATGGCGCGAAGCAGGGCGCGAAGCAGCCGCAGTAGCTAACCGTTGCAGCTCGACTGGACGATCAGGAGAGATGCGTGCCGAAAGATTGCTTTAGCGGCGCGCCTCCACTTTGGCGAGGACGACAGCGTCGCGCAGGGCTTTCTCGAAGGCTCGCGCGGAATCGTGGTCCGCGAAGGTAAGTCCAAAGGCCTCGACGCTATCGGGTTCCTGCCCATATGAGGAACTGTCGTGGGGGCCGGGTGGCAGATTGACGAGCCGTTCGCGGTCGTAGGTGAGGGTGTGGAACTGCTTGCCGGGCACTCCGGCGATGATGACCATGGTGGTGTCACCCACGTCCCCGGGTTTATAGGCTTTGGCGGCCGCGGGATCGGTAAAGACCCGGTTTTCGCCAATCAGGGTTTCATCGACGAGCGCGAGGGGCACGGTAATGGAGGCGAGCGGAAAGGTGTAATAGGTCCACGTCGTTTTGCCGTTCTGGGTTTTTGGCAGGGCGCAGAGCGGTCCCGGCATGTTGGGCTGGATGAGCAGTGTGTGATCGTCGAGCATCACTATGCTACCGGAGCCGGCGTAGGAGGCTTTCATGACGTTAAACCGCGCCTGAAAGTCCTGTGGGAGACATGAAACCGAGGGCAACAAGAGACAGCTGATCGCTGCCAGGAGGTACTTCTTCATGCGAACCTCTGAATGCTTTTTCCCAGTCTGACGAAAATCCCCCATTCTTATGTGATCCAGGACACTTGAGCGGTTACGAACGGAACGAGTCGCGGGAGCAGGGGACAATTTGGAGCCATTCTGAAGCAGAGAGAGCCCAGGCGGAATCCCACGAAAGGTGAAGCCGAGGAGAGCAGGACGGGACCGCGAATAGCGAACTGCTGCGGCTCGACAGATGACCGGGGCGGCGCCAGCCCTCCACGCCAGGATTCCGGGGCCAAATCATTCCAGGAAGGCAAATCATTCCAGGAAGATGACGGCGGCATTGCCCACCGGCCCGCCGATACCGTTTCAGCCCTTTGGGGCTATGGAATCATCATCCTACGATGTTCGCCTTCCCACGTCCCTTCGAGATGCGGAGTACCGGACGGTAACCAAAGCCGGGGACGGCCCCCGCGCGATGAACTTTTAGTGCGGACGTCCTCCGCCGCCTGCGGATGGGTGACTGGCGGAAGGCGCGCTTGGAGCCGGGTAGCTTGCGCCTCCTCCGCCACTATTTCCAGCTGAGTAGCCGGGGTTTGGAGATGCTCCGCCACGCGACGAATAGGACGGTTCATAGGATGGCGCGGAACCGCGGTGAATCGCGACGGGGGCAAGGGTGGAGCCGGCTTGCGCTCCGCGACCATAGCTGCCAGCAGGCGCGACGCTGACATAGATGTGGGTGCTGGCCGTGCCGTGCTCCTCTGTTTGGCGGGAGAGCTTGCCAAGTTTGCCCAGTTCGTCGCGGGGGATCCCCAAGCCGGCCGAATTGTTCCTAAAGACGAAGGAGTCAGCTGAGGCAACCTGGGAGCGGACCAGAGGCTTGAGGTTGACGGGCAGCATGCTGGGCTCGCCGGGACGGAGCGGGTGGACGGGCGACGGCAGAAGGCGACCTGGAGCGCTGCTTCCAACTCTCGACATCAGAATGGTGCCGTTATTCAGGCCGGTCCAGGCGCCGCCCGGCATCCAGCCATAGCCATAGCCGGGACAGAAGGACCAACTGCCGTAGTGGTAGGGCGTCCATCCCCAGGGATAGGGCGAAACCCAGGAGTATCCGGCGCCGGGGTAAAACGCCCAGGCACCGTTGGAGAACGGGCTCCAGTTTGCGCTCACAAAGTAGGGCTGCCACATCATGCCGCAGCCTCCAGCGTCCATGAAGCTGCCGTAATAGGCCATATCGTTGAGGCCGTAGGAGTAGGGGGAGTTGCCGAATGCGCTGAGGGAGGCGACGCGGGAATGATACTGAGTGGAGTCCTTGTCCCAAGAGTCGAACGGCTCAGAAACGATGTTTTTCGCCAGAGTGGGTTGTTCCTGCCCGGTCATTTGAAAGGTGAGAGTCTCTTTCCTGTGAACATCCTGTACTCCGGCAGGCCCGCTGACCTGCACAGTGCCGTCGAGCACCGCGAGATTTGCCTCGGGGCCGTCCATCTGGAGACGGATATGGCTGTCAGGCAGCAACTGCAGCTTCTGGTCGCCGACGAGGAGGTTGAACTCGTTGGTCTTCGATTTAAGCAGGCTCACATAGGCTGTGCCCTTTTCGAGGCGAACCGAAGACACGGTGCCGCCGGCTGCAAGGCGCTCGAGCTGGGGAAACTCGGCCATGGAGTTGGGCGCAAGGCGCAACGTGCTGTTGTCTTCAAACTCGACTTCGGCGGTGCCCACCTCAGTCCGCAAGCGGCTGTTTTCTACGATGGGCATGTTGGGCATCACAGTCTCAAAACCGCGGCCGATGTTGCGATCCAATTCGACAGCGCCTTTGACTTCGCTGAGGCGAACGATGCGAACCCTGGAGACTCCGGGTGAGGGAGAAGCGGAGTCAGCGGTCTGAGCGGGCAGAATGGATGCGAAGAGAAGGATCGAGAGAGAGGCCGTTGCGACGGATGAGAGACTCGGGGTCATGTCCGCCTCCTTTGGTTTGGCGAACTGGCATATTGAAGAAACCCGGAGCTGGGGAACGGCACCCAGCCAGCGCGCGTTGAGGAGATGATGGTAGCACGGAAAGGATACACGTGACGAAGCGAGTGGCTGGCGGGTAGTAGGTCAGATCTCTGATCGGTCGCAGTCTACTTCCACTCGCGCCAGAGGGCTACGCCGCCCAGAAGGCCTGCCTCGTTGGAGACGATCTTGACGTTCTTAGGAAGCTCGAAGTCGATTTTCTTGGTGTTTCCGCCGCCGATGTAGAGATGATCCCAATTGAAGAGTCGGGCGGTCTGCTCGATGGCTTCGCGCAGGTATTTGTTCCAGCGCTTCTTGCCGTATCTGTCGAGCCCGCGGCGGCCGATGTAGTCCTCGTAGGTGTGCTTGTGCCAGGGATGGTGGCCAAGCTCGAGGCCGGGGCAAAGGCGGCCGCTGGTGAACAGAGCACCTCCCATGCCGGTGCCGAGGGTGAGGGTCAGTTCCACGCCATCGCCGATGATGGCGCCATAGCCCTGCACGGCCGCATCGTTGGCAACTCGAACGGGCTTCTTCCAGCGCTTCTCAAGTTCTTCCTGGAGGTGGTAGCCCTCCCATGCGGGATGGAGATTGACAGCGGTCCATGTGATGCCGCGCTTGATGACGCCGGGGAATCCGACAGAGACGCGATCGAAGGAGCCGAGATTTTTGCGCAGCTCTTCCAGTCCACGGAGGACAAGCGCAGGAGTGGGAATGGCAGGAGTGGGAACGCGCTGCCGCTCGCTGACCGGCTTGCCGTGCGGGTCGAGCAGCATAGCTTTCAAGCCGGAGCCGCCGATGTCGATGGCCATGGTGATTGGTTTGGACTTCGAAGATGGTTTACCCGGCGCCGTTGCTTTGGTTTTTTCAGCCACTGAAGTCATCAGCAGAAATTGTACTTCGCGCAGGGCCGAACGCGGAGCCTGTGCAAATCGAGGCAGGAATCACGCGGCGTAGATTCGGCTCCATCTCCTACACTGAGCTTTGTCCAACATGCCTGTTTATTGCGAAGTCGCGCTGCCAGTTCCGCTGGACCGCACATTCACCTATGTGGTGCCGGAGGAGATGCTGCCCCGGCGTGGGGCGCGGGTGGTGGTGCCGTTTCGCAACGAAAAGCTGATTGGCGTGGTGACGGGGGTGGGGGACAAAGCGCCGGAAGATTTCGAAGTGCGGGCGATTGAGGCGCTGCTGGATGACGAGCCTCTGTTGAGCGAGCCCCTGCTGACCCTGGGGGAGTGGATTGCGCAGTACTACCTGGCTCCGCTGGGCGAAGTGCTGCGCGGAATGTTGCCGCTTGCGGCCGAGGTGCGCCGTACGCTCTATTACCGGATCACGGATCGGGGGAGAGACACGCTGGCGAAGATGGTGGAGGAATCCGTGTCAGGGGCTAAAGCCCCTGAGAGATTTGGCGATATTTCGGCACGACTGAAGTCGTGCCCTGTCCCAAGGCCGGAGAAGGGGGAAGAAGGTTCGCTGGGATCGTGCCCCGTCCCAAGGCCGGAGAAGGGGGAAGAAGGTTCGCTGGGATCGTGCCCTGTCCCAAGGCCGGAGAAGGGGGAAGAAGGGTTTAGGGATTCCGACGATTCGGGCCAAGGACGCGAGACGGATGGGGCAGGCGGCGACGTTTCGGGTGAGGCGCAGTGGTTAGAGACAACCAAAGATACTTCGACTCGTTCGCTGGGCGAACTCGCTCAGGGTGATACCGTTCGACGGAAAGGACGCGAGACGGATAGGGCAGGCGGCGACAGGCAGGATCTGGAACGGCGGGTACTGGAGCGGCTTGCCGAGGGCGAAGCTGTCAAGGTATCGACGCTGCGCACGGCGACAGCAGCGACGCTGCAGGTGCTGGGCGGCATGTTGCGCAAGAAATGGATTGCCCGCGAGACGGCTGCGGTGGAGCGCGATGCGCGGCGGACGGAGCGATTTGCGGTGCTTGTTCCTGAAACGCGGCTGCCGTCGCTGACGGAAAAACAGCAGGCGATTCTGGCGGAACTGGCAGCCTGCGGCGGCGAGTTGCCGTTGGCGGAGCTGCGGCGCAAGGAGATGCCTTCGTCGACGCTGCAGACGCTGGTGCGGCGCGGGCTGGTGCGGATCGACGAGCGCGCGGCGGCTTTTCGGCTGGGCGGAATCGACCCGACGTCGGAAGCGATTCGATTGAACGAAGCGCAGGTCGATGCGCTGGCGTCGATCGCGGGAGGGCTGGGCGGGTTTCACGCATTTTTGCTGCATGGCGTGACGGGATCGGGCAAGACCGCTGTTTACCTGGCCGCGATGCAGAGGGCGCTTGATCGCGGGCTGGCTTCGATCCTGCTGGTTCCGGAGATCGGGCTGACACCGCAGGTGGTGGGATTGCTGGATGCGGCATTTGGCGCGCGCGTGGCGCTGCTGCACTCGGCTCTGACGCCGGAGGAACGACGGGAACAGTGGCGGCGAATTCATCGCGGTGAGGCGCCGATCGTGGTGGGAACGCGCTCGGCGATTTTTGCTCCGGTGCCGAATCTTGGCCTGATTCTTGTGGACGAAGAGCATGACCAGAGCTACAAGCAGGAAGAAACGCCGCGCTACCACGCGCGCGACGTGGCCGTGATGCGTGCCAAGCTGGCCGATGCGGTGGTTGTGCTGGGCTCGGCGACGCCGTCGCTGGAAAGCTGGCAAAACTCGGTGCAGGGCAAGTATGCGCGCATCGAGCTGCAGGATCGGGTGATGAACCGCCCGCTGCCGGAGGTGGAACTGGTGGACATGCGGCGCGAGTTCCAGGAGACCGGGCAGGAACAGTTGTTTTCGCGGTCGCTGGTGGAACAGACGCACGCGGCATTGGACCGCGGGGAACAGGTGCTGATCCTGCTGAACCGGCGTGGCTATTCGTTTGCCGTGCTGTGCCGTGCCTGCGGTGAAAAGCTGGAGTGCCAGAACTGCGCGATTGCGCTCACGCATCACAAGCCGACACTCGATGAAAGCGGCCTGGCACGCGCAGGGCAACGGCTGGAGTGCCACTACTGCGGATACAAGCGCACTGTTCCGGCGAAGTGCCCGAAGTGCGGCAGCGAACATTTGTACTACCTGGGCGCGGGATCACAGCAGGGCGAGGAACGGCTTGGCGAGATTTTTCCGGGTGCACGGATTGGACGCATGGATCGCGATACAGTGCGAGGCCGGCACGATATGGAGCGGCTGCTGGCGCGACTGCATTCAGGAGAGATCAATCTGCTGGTGGGAACGCAGATGATCGCCAAGGGGCACGACATTCACGGGGTGACGCTGGTGGGCGTAGTGGGATGCGACCACGCGTTGTCGATGCCGGATTTTCGCGCTGCGGAGCGGGTGTTTCAACTGATGACGCAGGTATCGGGGCGCGCCGGGCGGGGCGAATTGCGGGGCCGGGTGGTGGTGCAGACGTATTATCCGGACCACTACGCGATTGTGGCGGCGAGCTCGCACGATTACGCGGCCTTTGTGGAGCGCGAACTGAAGTACCGGCGCTGGATGCACTATCCGCCGTTTGGGGTTCTGGCGAATGTGCTGGTGCAATCGCAAAAGCTGGAAGAAGCCGCGGCCTGGTCGGCGGAGCTGGGTAAGTGGCTCACGAAAAATACTCCGGAGGCAATTCGCGTGCTGGGACCGTGCACGGCGCCGATTGCGCGCATCAAGGGCGTCTACAGGTTTCACCTGATCCTGAAATCCAGCATGAGAAAGGCGCTGAATGCGACGCTGCGCGGACTGCTGGCGCATGCGGATGGATCGGGCATCCCGCGCCGAAACCTGGTGGTGGACGTAGACGCACAACGCCTGCTGTGAGCGATGGAACGGAATGGCGAGACAGGGAAGCCGGTTCGGTGACTTAAGGCATTTTCAGAAATATTCAAGAACGTTTGGGAGTCGTGAGGGTGAATTTTTCTTGAGGAAAAATCTACTCGTCATGGCATCCTTCGGTCTATTCGTTTCCAGAAAATGCTTTAGTGGGCTTCTTCCTTTGCCTCTGCGCCATCGGTCAAGGCGTGCAATTCCTTGCCTGGTTTGAAACGCACGGCTTTGCCCGGCGTAATGCTGACCTCAGTGCCGGTGCGGGGATTGCGGCCGATGCCGGTTTTGCGGGCCCGAACACTAAAGACGCCAAACCCGCGCAACTCGATGCGCTCGCCGGCCGCCAAGGCTTCTTTGAGCCCCTCAAAGACCGTATCCACCGCAGCTTCAGCCTTGGTGCGGGGCAGGCCGGTGCGTTCGATGACCTGATGTACGATGTCCTGCTTGATCAAAGCGGTTACCTCGCTGGCGCGACTCGAAAAGAATGTACCACGCCCTACCGAATTGATGGTACAGAATTTGCTTCGTTTGTAAAACACCCGGTGGAATTCCGGACAGGAATTCTGCATTCGCCGGTGGAGACCGGGGACCAGGAGCGGGCAGGCGCTGGGAAAGCCGGTTGTCACAGGCGGGCGCGTTTCGTAAGATGAAGCCTTCAAGCGGCTACAAGCGCCCGCACCAATCCCCGGACATTGACCGCCGTTCGGAACAGGAGACGTATGTCGATTCTGAGTGACCGTTGGATCAGAGAGCAGGCCCTCAAGCATGGGATGATCGAGCCCTTCAGCGAGAAACAGGTGAGCAAGGGGGTCATATCGTTTGGGCTTTCTTCGTATGGGTACGACCTGCGTGTCTCAGATGAATTCAAGATTTTTACCAACGTGAACAGCGCCATCATCGATCCCAAGGCATTCGATGAGCGCTCGTTTGTTACGGTGCAGGCGGAGTCGGTCATTGTTCCACCGAACTCGTTCGCCCTGGCGCGGTCGGTGGAATATTTTCGAATTCCCCGGGATGTGCTGACGATCTGCGTTGGGAAGTCGACGTACGCCCGCTGCGGAATCATTGTGAATGTGACGCCTTTTGAGCCGGAGTGGGAAGGATTTGTGACCCTCGAAATTTCGAATACCACACCTTTGCCGGCCAAGGTTTACGCCAACGAAGGGCTTTGTCAGATCCTGTTTTTCCATGGAAACGAGCCTTGCGAGGTTAGCTATGCAGATCGCAAGGGAAAGTACCAGAAGCAGCAGGGGATCGTATTGCCGAAGCTCTAGCTTCGCCGGGACAAGTCGTGTTACCGCGGTAAGAGGCAGAGTTGTGGGGCAATCGCGGATGATGAAGGGCGGTACTTCCTGAATAAACCGCGGTGACTCGAATGCCGAAAACGCAAGCGCCGGAACCGATCCGGGTGGGACTTCTGGACGGTGAACCGATCCGCATGGAGGGATTGAGGAGTGTGTTTGAGCAGCGTCCGGCCCCCGGGCTGGCTCAATTGGTCCCGGTGACGGGAAGCCTTGGGGAGTTGCTGTCTGACCAGGATATCGACTACGTTGTTGTCGACCTAAACTCCTCCTCCAACCGACTGCAGACGCTCTCAGAGATGCGGCGATCGCGTCCGGGCCTTCGGCTGATTGTCATTGGTCCAGCCGGCAACGATGAGTTGATCATGGAGTCGATCATCGCGGGGGCGAGGGCTTATCTGGACGGAACGGCAGGGCCCGCCGCGATCCGGGCTGCGCTTGAGGTGGTGATTGCGGGGTCCATCTGGGCGCCCCGCCACCTGCTTTCGAACCTTATCGATCGCCTGCTGTCTTCGCCGGACGTGAGCCGGACCAACGGCTCGGTGCTGTTGACCGATCGGGAGCGCGAGGTGCTTGATCTGATCCTGCTGGCGCGGTCAAACCGGGAGATTGCGAGGGCACTCGGGATCGAAGCCCGAACCGTGAAGGCCCACGTGAGCCGGTTGATGCGCAAGACGGGCACGGAGAATCGAATCGATCTATCGATGTGGGCACTGAGGGGAACGCTGCCGCCCAAGCGCTCATGAGGAGATCAGGCTGGTCCGGTGGGGTTACCTGGGGTGCCAATTTTGGGTTACCAAAAGTCATGGTCCTTAAGTACTCTTGTGCAGTTTTGAGGTTTTGAGCAAACTTGTCCTCAAGAAACAACGCAGATCTGGGGAAAGGAGTTCCCAGGCGGCATGTTCCGCATGAGGCCTGGGAACTCCTCTTTTTTTCTTTTTTGGCCTAATCCCGATCAGCCCTGATTTCCAGCCTACCCGCGTACCCCATCCAAGCATCTCAATAAGAAAGGAAACGACGAAGAGGAGAGGACTGTCTCCGGAAATCGCTACCTTCTCAGAGGGTTGATGTAGGCTAGGTTTGTGAGCGCAGGCTATTTCCCGCTCGATCTGCGCCGCCTGTGCGATGACATTGTGAACCAGTAACCCGCGCCTCCATGGAACGCGAATGGGAGGGATGCGGATTGGAAAGGATCGGAAAAATGTTGAAGAGAGCTTCTGTTGTGCTTTGCCTTTGCTTCCTCCTCAGCTGCACTTCATCGTTCGCGGCCTCTTCCCGCGAGGATTTGCAGGCACGTATCGATGCCGCTCGAACCGTGTTGAACCAGATCATGAATGCGCAGGACCGCACGATTCCCATGAACGTGCTGCAGCACGCCACCTGCGTAGCGGTCGTCCCGGGATTGGTGAAGGGCGCTTTTATCTTTGGCGCGCAATACGGCCAGGGAGTGGTCACCTGCCGCACAGGACATGGATGGAGCGGTCCGGTCTTCATTCGTATGGCGGGGGGATCGTTTGGATTCCAGATTGGCGGCCAGTCGACTGACCTGGTGCTGGTCGCGGTCAACGACAAAGGCTTTCAGGACCTGCTGAAGAGCAAGTTCAAGATTGGCGGCGACGCTTCGGCAGCAGCAGGGCCGGTGGGACGCTCAGGACAAGCAGCAACGGACTGGAAGATGAATGCAGAGCTTCTGAGCTATTCACGCAACAAGGGCATCTTTGCCGGGATTGACCTTGATGGGACGAGCGTGACGCAGAACAAGGACGACACGGACACCTACTATGGCGCGCCACACAACTTCGACTCGATCCTGAAGGGTGAGGTTGCGGTTCCCCCGGGGTCGGTGGACTTTGTGCGCGACGTGGCTCACAAGTTTGAAGCATCACGCCGATAACCTGATTTCTCTCGACAAATGAAAATGAAGGCGGCTCCGGTGTGGGCCGCCTTTTGTTTTTGGCAGCAGTTCCGAGTCGGGATGCGGCGCGAGTGGTGCAGGAGTCTACACTGGAACAGACCTTCCTGAGATGCTGGAAACGATCGAATATTGGCTGGTGGTCGCGGTTGCGCGCACTTTGGGGCGGATGCCGCGCTGGCTGGCGCGCCGGTTTGCGGTCTTTTTGGCCTGGGGAGTTTACGTGGCTCTTGGCAGACTGCGGCGGGTTGGCGAGCGCAATCTCGCCATGGCCATGCCGGGAGTCCCGGGGGAAAGAAGACGGGCAATTTTGCGGGGGGTGTACCGGCATCTTGGCTGGCAACTGGTGGAGTTCTGCCGGATGCAGCGTTACACGGCAAAGAACACCCAGGATTGGATACGGACAGACGGCCTCGAACGATATGAGGCAGCGCGGGCTCGCGGCAAGGGCGTGCTGGTTTTAACGGGGCATCTTGGCGCGTGGGAGTTGTCGAGCTTCTATCACTCGCTAATGGGCCATGCGATGGGCATGGTGATCCGCAGGCTCGATAACCGCTATCTCGACGAGTATGTGAATCGGATTCGCTGCATGCACGGGAATCGCGTTCTGCACAAGGACGATTTTGCGCGCGGGCTGCTGAAGGCCATGCGCATGGGCGAGACGGTTGGGATCCTGATGGATACCAACATGACTCCGCCGCAGGGAGTGTTTGCGCGGTTTTTTGGGATCGAGGCATGCACGGCATCGGGGCTGGCGCGGGTGGCATTGAGGACGGGCGCCGCTGTGTTGCCGGGCTTTATGCTGTGGGAAGCCAAGGAGCAGAAGTACGTGCTGCACTTCGGGCCGGAGATCGAGTTCAAAGAAAGCGGCGATGCGGAGGCGGATGTTCTGGCGGCCACGCAGGAGTGCAATGATGTACTGGAAGACTGGATTCGCCGTTATGCGGACCAGTGGCTATGGATTCATCGGCGCTGGAAGACGCGGCCGGCGGGAGGAGAGAGTGTCTACTAAGGACCGAGCATGACGCTGGGCGAACTCATCGAAAAGTTGGGTGGAGCGCTTGCGCAGGGCGATCCTGATTGGACCGTCGAAGGAGTGAACGCGTGTGAGCACGCCAGTCCTTTCGAAGTGGTCTTTGGCGATTCGGCCGCTGCAATCTCGGAAGCACTGGCTTGCAGCGCGGGCATTGTCGTTCTACCGCCGGGAGGCACTGCGTCTTATCCGCACGGAAAATGCATTGTGGAAACAGACCAGCCACGCCTGTGGTTTGCGCGTGCGGCAAAACTGCTTTCCAAGCCAATGATCGGGTCCGGAATTCACCATGCGGCGGTGGTTGCGCCCGACGCAGTTCTGGCAGTGGGCGTAGTGGTGGGGGCGGGAGCAGTGATCGGTTCTCATGCGCAGATCGGGGAGGGCACGAGGATTGGGGCCGGCGCCGTAGTGGGAGACCGAGTACGGATCGGCGAATTGTGCCACATCTACCCGCGTGCTGTTCTTTATCCCGGGACAACACTGGGCGACCGCGTGATGGTGCATGCGGGTGCGGTGCTGGGAGCGGATGGTTTTGGCTATGTACGGGACAATGCTACGGGAGCTTACACGCAGTTTCCGCAGCAGGGCACGCTGGTGATCGAGGACGACGTGGAGATCGGCGCGAACTCGACGGTGGACCGCGGTGCGCTGGCGGAGACGCGCATTCGGCGAGGAACGAAGATCGACAACCTTGTGCACGTGGGCCACAATTGCGATATTGGAGAAGATGTCATCCTGGTGGCGCTGACCGGCGTTTCGGGATCAAGCACGGTGGGCAAGGGCGCGGTGCTTGCGGGCCAGGTTGGCATCGGCGATCATGCGCATGTGGGGCCCGGAGTGATTCTTGGAGGTCAATCCGGAGTTTTTAACGGCAAGACGGTCACGAACGATGGACTGAAACCTGGGACCGTACTCTATGGAACGCCGGCAAGGCCGCTGAGACAGGTGCTGCGCGAACAGGCAACACTGGCGCGACTGGCAAAGCGGTCAAGCAAAGGACCGGAATAGCCGGTGCAAGACGCTGTGCCGATCGGGATATTCAAAGACATGAAAAAGAATGCAGTCGGATGGACCGGCATTGCGATCGCGATGGTTGTCGCGCTGCTGATCGTGACGATGAAGACGCCTTCATTCTTTCGAGGGATCGTTCAACTCGATGGCGCGCTGATCGTCGTGGTGCTGGGCTTTATTGCGGCGGTGCGCGGCTCCCTTTTCTGGCTGATTCTCACTGCGGTTGGAATCGCCGAGATCGCGTACGTGATGTTTTAGAAGTCCCATGGAAATTGATCAGCGAGTCTCACGGCGAAATGAGAATCGTGCGATGGCGATGATGGTGGTTGGCGGGAGCGGCCGTGGGGTTGGCAAGACAGCGCTGATCTGCGGTTTGATTGCCGGGCTGCCGGAGTTTCGCTGGACCGCGGTGAAGATTTCGCGCCATGCGCACCAGTCTGCGCGGGTGTGGGAAGAGACGGCCGCAGGGCAGGGAACAGACACCGCGCGCTATCTGTCCGCGGGAGCGAAACGGGCGCTTCTGGTCAGCGCGCCGGGCGATGAACTTCAAGCAAACGAGATCGATTCTGCGCTTGCTTCGGAAGCCAACGTGATCTTCGAATCGAACTGGATTGTTGAACTTTTGCAACCCGACATCTCGCTGGCCATCTTCGGACGGCAAGTCGAGGTAAAGAGTTCGTTTCAATCCTTTGTTCGCAGGGCGGATGCAATTGTGATGCGACTGGAGATGGAGCGGGAGCCGGCAGATGTGCCCGGAGTGCCGTTATTCCGGCTTGACGATTTTGGAGAGATTCCGCCGGAGATGCTTGCATGGCTGCGCGGGCGGCTGGGGGCGCGTGCCAGCGTCGATGCGGATTAGCCCTGTTTTTCAGGGGGAAATGGCTCCGCTTTGAGCGAGCCGTCGCGCTGCTTGATCAGGATTTGCACCTTGCCTTCGGCGGCTTCGAGTTCGCGCTTGCAGACGGCAGAGAGCGCCACACCTTCTTCAAAAAGTCTGAGCGACTCTTCGAGAGGCAGGTCTCCTTTTTCCAACTGGGCGACGATGGATTCGAGTTTTTTGAGAGATTCTTCAAAGGGCGCCATCAAGCGGACTCCATGTGATGTTTGCCTTTGGGCAGCACGCTGGCGATGACCTCGGCGGCGTGGTTGTAATGGCCGAAGGGTGCGCTGACCTGCACACCCTGGACCATGGGCCGCACCGCCTCGAGCATTTCCTGGGCGATTTTGATGCCTTCCTGACGGGCGGCATCGGGTGTATCAGCCTGGGCCATACGCAGCATGATCTCTTCGGGCATGGAAACGCGCAGGTCGTTCTTCATGAATTCAGCGTTGCGCAGGCTCGTGAGCGGCCAGATGCCGGCGATGACGGGAATGCGGAATGCTTCGATGCGCTTGAGGAAATCTTCAAGGAGGCGGAGGTCAAAGACGGGCTGGGTAATGGCGTACTCTGCGCCTGCCTCGACTTTATAGGCGAAGCGGCGCAACTCGTGCTCGATGTCGGGCACGCCGGGGTTGGCGGCGACGCCGATGGTGAAGTTGGTGGTGGCGCCGATGGAGTTGGAGCCAATGTCCAATCCGTGATTCAGACGCCGCACTAGGTTGACGAGCCCTATGGCATCCACGTCAAATACGGCAGTCGCATCAGGATAGTTTCCCAGCTTGGGCGGATCGCCGGTGACGCAGAGGATATTGTGCAAGCCGATCGACGACGCGCCGAGGAGATCTGACTGGATGGAAAGAATATTCCGGTCACGGCAGGTGTAATGCAGGATGGTTTCGAGGCCGGTGTGTTGCTGAATCTGGATGCAAAGGCTTTGTGCGCTCATGCGGGCGGAGGCACGGGGCGAGTCGGGCACATTGATGGCGTGCACGCCCAACTGCGCCAACAGCATGGCCCCCTCGATCTCCCTGGAGCAGTCGATTCCATGAGGCGGAACAATCTCAACCAGGGTTATAAAACGGCCCTGCTCGACCAGGGATCCGATGCGCGAGCGCTGACCCAGCGGGGCAGGAGGCGTTTCAGTGGAAGGAACCGCGGCGACCTCGCCCTCGACGACGCGGGCCTGAGCGTCGATGGCGCGCATCGCGGAGCGCATGGCTCGAATGTGATTGGGGGTCGTGCCGCAGCATCCGCCGACCATTTGCACGCCCGCGGCGATCGCCTTGCGAGCAAAGCTGGCCATGTATTCAGGGGAGCAGAGATAGATGTTTCGTCCTTCGACTGCTCTCGGCAAGCCGGCATTGGGCATGGCAGCGAGAGGGAGCCTGGTGGCGGAGCGCATAGCTTCAATGGCCGTGAGCACTGTTGTCGGCCCGGTAGAGCAGTTGACTCCGATGGCGCTGGCGCCCCACTCGGTGAGGAGCGCAGCGGCCTGTTCTGGCGAAGAACCATCAAGGCAGTTGCTTTCGTCATCGACGGTGACCATGACGAGCACGGGCAGGCCGGGAGCCGATTCTTTTGCCGCCAGCAGCGCCTCGCGCGCCTCATTGAGGGCGGGCATGGTTTCGATGATGAGGAGGTCGACTTTGGCGTCAGCGAGGGCGCGAATCTGCTCGGCAAAAGCGGCACGAGCTTCTTCGAGGCCGGTTTTTCCAAAAGGCTCGAGACGAACACCGAGGGGGCCCACCGATCCGGCTACCCAGGCGTCTCCAGCCTGCTTTTCTTTCAGGTGCGTGACGGCTTCGCGGGCGATGCGTACCCCGGCTGCATTGATCTCGGCCACTTTGCCGCCGAGGCCGTGGCGGGTGAGACGAAAGCGATTGGCACCGAAGGTATTGGATTCGAGAATTTCCGCTCCGGCCTGAAGATATTCCTCGTGGACGGAGAGGATCAGGTTGGGGTCGGAGAGGTTCAGTTCGTCATAGCAGCGGTTGATGAAGATGCCGCGCGCATAGAGCACGGTACCCATGGCGCCGTCGGCGAGAACCGGGCGGCTGTCGAAGATGTCGGCAAATTGCGGCATTCTGTTGTCATGCTAAGGCAAGGCCTTCAGTCGCGCCAGCCGAGCGGCTCGCTTTGTTATACTTCGGGAGTCATACCAGTTGAAGCAACCGGTCGCGAGCAGGCCATTTTGGGTGGCCGCAGGTTGCGAAATTCGCCATCGTTTTGTTCACGCTACGGCAGCGGTTCGCTCCGCGGTTTCCGTCGAGGTAAGGGATTTTGAAGAAAAGAAGTCTTTGGGTGAGCGCCGCCGGAGCTCTGGCTCTAGCAATCGCTTTGGCGGGATGTGGAACTACAACCTACTTTGCGGGCCGGGTTCTGCCTCCCAGCGGGCTGCCGAACCGGGTGGTGATCGCGATCCAGAATCCCAGTTCCTTTACCAAAGGCGCTCTTGAGATTGTCGATGCGTTCTATGACATCCGGTACGCCTACAACAACATCAACAAGACCTTTTCCGTCTCCGGATATTCCGGCGCGCTTCCGATCACGATCCAGAACATGCCCGAGGAGCAGTTTGGCGCCGTGTATGGCTACGGGGACGGCAGCTACGTCCTGATCAATTACCAGAAGGAATCCAGCGGCACTTCCTATACGACGAGCCAGCTGAACGGGCCATCGTCGAGCATCTTTATCAGCCGGAATCAGGCCTATGTGGTTGCGGCCAGCCAGCAAGCGCACGTGCTCACTGTGCTGGACTCGGCAGCGGGGGCATCGTTTGCGCTGAGTCTTCCCGGCGTCTATCGCGTGAGCATGGATCCCGGGGGCTCGTTTGCGCTGGCATTTGTCGAGAACTCGAACTACGTCTACTATCCGGTGAAGCTTACGGCTTCGCAGACGCTTGCCTATTCCGGCGGTTCCGGCACCTGGCCCAAGGCCGCGGTGGACTGCGAACCGCAGAATGGACCGCGCTGGTGTCTTTTCCAGGCGCAGAGCCCGGATCACGTTGACGCAACTGGAACCTCTTGGGGGGCACCATTAACGTTTGATCGGCCCGTGAAGGCGATTTTCTCTCCAGACGGCGGAACGGCATATGTATTGAACTGTGGACCGGAATGTGGAGGCGCAGTTTCTTCGGTGGTGCCGCTGCCGGTAGCGCCGATGATCTTTCTACCCGGTCAGCGGTCAGGCAAGTTACCGACGCAGGCGGCGATCACGAGTTCGAGGATTCTGACACCGGGCGGAGCCAGTAATGCACTGCTGGCCTCCTCTACGCTGTACGTGGTTGGGCAGCAGTTGCAGCAGTCGGACGGTTTGTTTGCGGGCAACCTGACGGTGGTGAATCTCTCAAATAACACGGCAGCGAGCCCCACTCCAATCAGCGACGGTGAACCGGGCGCGATGAGCCGGATGGCACTGGCCGACGACAATACGCTCTGGATCGGAATGACGAAGTGTAATAACGGCTATCGAGCAGCCAATGGTCTTGCCTATGGCTGTCTCACGATGTACAACACGTCGTCGAACACGGTGACCGCGATCGAGCCTTACCTGGGCGACGCGACCGGCATCGCCGATGTGCAAGGACTGCATAAGGTCTACGTCGCGGAGGGCGGGCAGATCTACATCTATTCCACCCAGGATGGCTCGTCAATCAACAACCAGTACGTTACAGTAACAGGGACTGCCTCGGACGTCGCCTATATGGACGCGACTACAGATGGCGATAACACTGTTTACTGATTTGCATGGATTCTTCTGATCCGCTTCCGGCTGATGTGCTCGCCATTGCGGCGCACCGCGACGATGTGGAGCAGACCTGCGGAGGCACCCTGCTGCGCATGGCGGCACGCGGGTTGCGCACGGCCATACTGGATCTGACCCAGGGCGAAGCCGGCACGCGGGGCACTGCAGAACTACGCGGACGAGAGGCCTCTGAAGCCGCGAAGCTGCTGGGGGTGGGGTGGCGCGAAGCGCTGAATCTGCCTGATGGCGCGGTGGAAAACAATCTCGAAAATCGAATGCGGATTGCGCGGGTGCTGCGCCAGGTACGTCCGCGCGTGGTGATTTTGCCCTACTGGCAGGCGCGCCATCCCGATCACGCGATGACCGCAACGCTGGGTTATGAAGCCTGCTTTCTGGCGGGTCTCAAGAGCGTCTCCACGGGCCAGGAACCGCATCGCCCCTTCAAAATCGTGTACGCCAGCCTTTATGCGGACGTGCGTCCGAGTTTCGTCGTGGACATTACTTCATTTATCGAACAGCGTCATGCCGCTCTGATGGCCTACCAATCGCAGTATGCGAACCAGGCGGCGGGCGGCGGGTTGTTCGTACCGGAAGACGAGATTCGCGAACGCACGTTTGCCGAAGCGAGGCACTATGGATTGCTTGCGGGCGTCCGTTACGGCGAGCCATTCGTGCAAAAGGAAGTGGGGCTGGTCGACGATTTGACGCTGATTCCGGTGCAGTCGATCTGACGAGCCAAGCGGTGAGGCAGTGACGGCCGCGGCGTAAGGGGTTTCAATTCGTTATAACGTCAGGTTATCAAACTCCAAAACAAAATAACTTTGCCTTATGAAGCTCCAGGCATCAAAACTGGACTTGGAGGTTTCAGATGACCCAGACATGGGATCCGCAAGCATACGCGAAGAACGGCGCCTTTGTGCATGGCCTTGCAGGGGAAGTGCTGGAGTGGCTTGCGGCGCAGCCGGGGGAGCGAATTCTCGATGTTGGTTGCGGCGACGGGCAACTTACTGAGCGCATCGCTGCCAGTGGCGCAGCGGTGAGGGGAGTCGACGCCTCGCCGCAAATGATTGCGGCGGCGCGGGCGCGCGGAATCGATGCGGACGAATCTCCGGCAGAATCATTGCCTTATGCAAGCGCTTCCTTTGATGCGGTCTTTTCCAATGCGGCGCTCCATTGGGTGCGAGGACAGGATGCAATGCTGGCGCAGGTGCGCCGCGTGCTGAAACCGGGCGCGCGGTTCGTAGCAGAGATGGGCGGGCACGGCAACATTGCGGCGATTCGCGTTGCTCTGATGGCTGTTTTGGCAAGACATGGTTTCGGCGATCTCGAAAACGACGTGAACTACTATCCAACTGCGGAGGCTTACACACGACGGCTGGAGCGAGCAGGCTTCAGGGTGGAGCAGATGAAGCTGATTCCGCGCCCCACGCCGCTTGAGGCGGACGGGATGACAGGCTGGCTGCTCACATTTCGGCGTGGCGTGCTTGAGCAAATTCCGGAAGAGTTGCGCGAGCCGGTTGTGGAGGAGACGACGGAGCTGCTGGCACGTGCGCTGCGCGACGAAGATGGAAACTGGGTGGCCGATTATGTACGGCTGCGGTTTGTGGCTCGCGCGTAGACACACGAGGCCCGGAAGTTGCGGCAAGTAGACGCTGGCGAACTTGAGTCGGCGGAGGGCGGTTCCCGCACCTGAGTCAGAGGGACAGGGGAGATTCGAGCGAATGAATCTCCCCGCATTTTTCAGATCAAGACGAGGGAACTAGACCGCAGATTCGTTCTCAACGCCGCGACGGTACTTGATTTCCGGCATGGGTTCTTCGGCCTCGAGTGCCTTGATGCGGAAGAGCAGCCCGGCCACGATGCCCGCAATGCTGGGGACCAGCAGGAACATCCAGACTTGCGCGAGCGCATGACCACCGACGAAGAGTGCCGGTCCGAAGCTGCGCGCAGGGTTCACGCTGGTACCGGTAATGTGGATGCCGAAGAGATGGATGGCGACCAGGGTGATTCCGATGCCAAGTCCGGCAAAGCCCGCGGGCGCGGCTTTCTGGGTTGAACCGAGAATCACGATGACAAAGATCAGGGTTGCCACGAATTCGAAGGCGATTGCGGAGGTCAGATTATATTGCCCCTGATATCCGGGTCCCCAGCCGTTTTGTCCCAGGCCATTGGTGGCGATGTTGTAGCCGCCGGGCACGCCACCAACAACATAAAACGAGAGCACCCAAGCGGCGAGGATGGCGCCGGCGAACTGTCCGACCCAGTAACCGAAAAGATCTTTCAAGGACATGCGCCCGGCGGTCCAGACCCCCAGGCTGACTGCCGGATTGATATGGCAGCCGGAGATGGGACCGATTCCGTATGCGGCTGCAATCAAGGCGAATCCAAAGGCAAAGGCGATGCCGACGATGCCCACCTGGTCGCCGGCGACGACGGCTGTTCCGCAGCCGAATAGAACCAGAATGAAAGTGCCCACCAATTCTGCGAGGTATTTTTTCATGATTCCTCCACTTGTCAGGTTGTTGGCTGTTTGAAGCCCCTGCGGGATGTGCGCACGGAGTGTTGCAGAATGAGGCCAGCGGAGTCAAGCGAAGGGCTTTGGAATGCGCATCCTGGGGACCTGAAATCGGGCTGAAACGGGTGGGGAGAGAAAGGCAAACCGGTCTGCCCGGATGGCGTCTAACATTAAACGAAGCATCGCCGACCCAATGGTCGCCGACCTGGCAATGTGGAATGCTGCACAAACTCGAACGCCGTCCTGAACTCGACGCCCTGCGCGGACTCTTCCTAGTCTGGATGACGGTCACGCACCTTCCCACGCGCTTCAGTGACTTTGTCGACCAGCCATTTGGCTTCATCACGTCCGCCGAAGGCTTTGTGCTGATTTCTGCCCTGCTGGTGGGGCGGCTTTATATCCGCGACCTGGTGAAGAATTCCGGGAATGTGCGCTCGCGGCTTTGGAAACGGTCGCTGAAGATATACAGCTATCACCTTGTGATGCTTGCCCTGGCGTTCACCGTGGTGGCCGGCTATGCGGTTCACGCGCACAAGGTGGCGATCACCAACCTGCTCAACTTCTACCTTGTCCATCCAATGGTGGCTGTTGTCGGATCGGTGCTGCTGCTGTATTGTCCGCCGCTGCTTGACATCTTGCCGATGTACGTCACGTTTCTCTTCTTTACGCCGATGGTGTTGTCGGCGGCAGTGCGTTTTGGGTGGCGTTGGATACTCGCCATCAGCGGGACGGTGTGGCTGCTGGCGCAGTTTGGGTTGCGCGACCTTGCTCACAACTGGGTCGTGCATATCACGCACCTGCAAATTCCCCTGCAGGAGACGGGGGCGTTCAATCTGTTTGGCTGGCAGGCCATCTGGGTTGTGGGCCTGTGGCTTGGCGCCCGTTCAGCGATGCACGTGCAGGTACTCCCCAGAATCCCGGCGTGGGTTGCAGCAACTGCTGCGGTGATTTGCGTTTTCTTCGTTGGAATTCGCTTTGGTTGGCTGGGGCCCCATTTGACACCGCAGTCGCTCGGTTTGCTGCTGGACAAGTGGCAGATCGGGCCGATGCGCGTTGTGAACCTGACCGCCTTCGCGATTTTCTGTTACTGGCTGCGCAAGTATGCCGTGCGGTTAATTGCGATTGAGCCGTTTCTGACACTGGGGAAGGCATCGCTTCGAGTCTTCTGCGCGCACCTGTTCTTTGTCTTTATTGGTCTGGCACTGCTGTATGGAGATTTCAACGCGGATGGTCTCGACCAGCTCCACGGCGCGCTGGCGGTCGCACTTCTGTTTGTCACCTTCACTGCGTTGATTCTGGTTGCGGCGGACGAGGTTCGCAAGAAACACGCACGGCAAAGCGGGGCCAATGAGCAAATTCCACATTTGCCTCGCGAGCTTTCCGCGACGCCGGGGCAAGAGTTTCCCATCACGACGGCGAGCCGGGACACGAGGGATGCGGCGGCTTTTTGTGGCTGCCCCGAGGAGCTTCCCGACGCGGTGATTTCGCCGGTCGAACGGGAAGACGCACTTTTCTAGTCTGCGGGACGGTTCGACCGCGTTTCGCTTCTATCTTCAACGAATGGAATGGCTCAGAGCCCGAGACTCCCTTGTGCGTCAGGGGCCAAATTCATCAAACGTTTGCAATCTATTTGCCTCATTGCATTAGTCTGGTATCGGTTCCGTGCGGCCTCTGAGTTTTGAAGTTCAACGGCCGCCGGAAGAGGGCAGACCGGTTGAGCCAAACCGTATTTGTACTGGAAGACGACGCGGACATTTCCCGGCTGGTGCAACATCATCTTGAAGCGGCCGGCTTCGCCACCAAGCTGTTTCACACACCAGCAAATGTGATTTCCGACGCGGAGCGACAGCCTCCGGCGCTTTTCCTGTTGGACATCATGGTTCCGGGGGGAGACGGGTTGGATGTGTGCCGGCGGCTTCGGCAGAATCCCACGCTATCAACCATCCCGATTATCTTTCTGACGGCACGCGCCGCAGAGAATGATCGCGTTCTGGGACTGGAACTCGGAGCGGACGACTATATCACCAAGCCATTTGCCACGCGGGAATTGGTGGCGCGGGTGAAGGCGGTGCTACGCCGCTTTGAACGCCCGTTGACTCCTTCGACGATCAGCTTTGAAGAGGTGATTATCGACCAGGGAGCGATGCAACTGAAGGTACGAGGCGAACTGACCACGACCACGGCGACCGAGTTCAGGCTGCTGGACTATCTTGCCCGGCACCCGGGCCGGGTCTTCAGCCGCGACCATTTGCTTGACGCTGTGTGGGGCGACGCGCGCTTCGTCACCCCTCGTTCCGTCGATGTTTATGTGCGCCGCATACGTGAGAAGATCGAAGTAGACCCGGAGAATCCGCGCTACCTAAAGACGGTGCGCGGGGCAGGCTACCGATTTGAGATTCCGAAGAGCGAGTAGGGACTGGTAGTGGGCCCTAGTTCGACTGCAAGCTCAATCGGTGAATGGAAGCAGGCGCTCAATTGACCCGCAAAGTCTTTACCAAACTACTCGGGCTCTTTGTGTTGCTGCTGCTGTTTGAGACGGTAGCCATGGAGCTGATCCTGCGCCGTTTCATGGAGCACATGCCGGCTGAGACTCTTCATCGGCTGGGCAACGAAGCGCTGTGGTCGGGGCTGATCGCGTTGGTGGTGGCGCTGCCGCTGGCGGCGTGGGCGGCCGGGAACGTCTCGCAGCGTTTACAGCGCGTGGTGGCGTTTGCGCGGCGCATCGCGCAGGGAGATTTGAGCGCACGACTTGATCTGGCGGGAGGGGATGAACTCTCTGCAATGGAGCTGGCGCTGAACCAGACGGCAGAGCGCCTGGACCAGAACTTTACGGAGTTGGAAAACCGCCGCCAAGAGCTGGCGACAATGCTTGATTCGATGCAAGAAGCGGTGGTCGCCGTGACGCATGACGCGCATGTGCGGTGGTCCAATGCAGTGATGCAGAGTATCGCCGGGACAGAGATTCGCGCAGGCAGACCGCTTGTCCATTCGGTGCGCGATCCTGAACTGCTGGCCTGCGTGCGGAGCGTTCTGGAATCCCGTGAAATAAAATTTGGCCGCTCCAATTCACTCGCACCGGGCCGCATCTTCGAAATCAATGCGGCGCCGCTGCCCTCCGGCGGCGCGCTCGCCGTGCTCCATGACGTGACGCGCATCGAAGCCGCGGAACGGTCGCGGCGCGACTTTATTGCCAACGTGAGTCATGAATTGCGCACTCCGCTGACGTCGATCCAGGGTTACGTGGAAACTCTGGTTGAAGAGCCGACACCGAGCCCGGAGACGACCCGCGAGTTTCTTGCGATCATTTTGAAGAACGCCAGCCGGATGAACCGGCTTACGGAGGACCTGCTGGCGCTGGCCGGCGTAGAGAGCCCCGACTACAAGCTGGCTGCGCAGCCGATCCGGGCGAGCGCGCTGGTGCAGGACGCAATTGAATCGCTGGGCGGGATTGTCGTTGACTCTTCAATTGAATTGCAGATGGCAGGAGCGCCGGATGACTTAGTGATGGCTGATCCGGATGCGATGAACCAGGTCTTCGGCAACCTGATTGAAAATGCGATCAAGTATGGAGGGACGGGAAAGCGGATTCGCATCGGGGCCGTTCCGCATGCAAACGAGATCGAGTTTTTTGTTCAGGATTTTGGCGCAGGCATTGCTTCAGAACATCTTCAAAGGATCTTTGAACGCTTCTATCGCGTGGACAAAGCGCGCTCGCGCGAATCGGGCGGCACGGGACTGGGGCTGGCAATCGTGAAACACATCGTGCAGGCACATGGAGGACGGATCTGGGTTGAGAGCGAGCTCGGGGCCGGCGCCACGTTCCATTTCACGCTGCCTTTGGGTCCAAAACAGCATCGACCGGATGAAGCCCCTGCAGCGGCCGCGACGGCTGCGGCCAGAAGCTGATCGAACCAAATCCTGCTGCAATTCAAATCCCCGTAACATTTCGAGCAGAGAATCGATCACGGCAGTGAATCCTGCAAGGGAGAATTCAGTGAAGAAGACATTGATTGCGGTTGCTTTGTTCGTGTTTGCTCTGTCCGCTGCGCAGGCCCAGACTTTGACCGGTGCGGGCGCGACTTTTCCTTACCCCATCTATTCCAAGTGGTTCAGCGAGTACAGTTCAGCGCATCCGGGTGTTGAGATTAATTACCAATCTATTGGGTCCGGCGGCGGTATCAAGCAATTCTGCTCAGGGCTGGTGGATTTTGGCGCATCGGACATGCCGATGACGGATGAGATGATGAAAACCTGCAATCGGCCATTGATTCACCTTCCGACGGTGCTCGGCGCGGTGGTTCCAGTGTTCAATGTTCCCGGGGTGACCGATCTCCGATTCAGCGGTGATGTGCTTGCGGATATTTACCTGGGCAAGATCGCCACGTGGAGTGATCCTCGCATCGCGAAGGACAATCCGGGCGTGAAGCTTCCCGATCAGAAGATCATCGTGGTTCACCGTTCCGATGGTTCGGGCACGAGCTTCATCTTCACGGACTACCTGAGCAAGGTGAGCAAGGAGTGGGCGAGCGGCCCGGGCAAAGGAACCTCCCCGAGCTGGCCAGTTGGCGTGGGCGGCAAGGGCAACGAGGGAGTTGCGGGACTGGTTCGCCAGCTGCCGGGAGCGATCGGCTATGTGGAATTGATTTACGCGCTGCAGAACAAGATCACGTTCGGCGCCATCAAGAATGCAGCCGGCAACTGGATCACGGCTTCCATTCCCGGTGTGACCGAAGCGGCGGCGGGCATCAAGTTCAAAGGCGACGATTTCCGTGTGTCGATTACGAATGCCTCCGGAGCGCAGGCATATCCAATTTCGAGCTTCACCTACCTGCTGATTCCGACCCAGCCGGGCAACGACGCAAACAAGCGCAAGGTTCTGAAGGATCTGCTGAGCTGGGCCATCAAGTCAGGTGAGAGCGAAGTTTCTGCGCTCTCATACGCACCTTTGCCGGAGGAACTGGCACAGAAGGAACTTAGCGTTATCTACGCACTGAAGTAGGCTTCGAATTTGCGTGCGGGTCCGGCGGCTTGAAGCGCTGGGCCCGTTGTCTCGTTGCGGCGTTCCAGAACAGGCCTGCGGATCATGCAGAGCGAGTAGAGCTGCCCAGAGCGGAAACCTGCGCGCAAGGGCAAGGCAACTGCGTCTCACGGTAGGCGACTGCCGAGCGACACACGGGCAGCGCGACGGCCGATTGATTCGATCGATCCGGGTTACTGGACTTCGTGTTCCTGGATCAGGCGGTCGATGAGCGGCTCGAGCTGCTCGCCTGTTCGCGGCAGCACGAATGCGCCAACGGTCGCGTTCCAGTCAAGTTTGAAGCTGGTGGAGGCGGCGGAGATCCAGATTTGGCGCACGGGCGTGTTGGGAGTGATGACAAACCGGGAGGCGGACTTTTCGAACAGAACATTGAGCACGCCGTTCTGTTCTTCCACCTCAAACCCCGCCTCTTGCTCTTCTTCGCGCGCAATCAGGTGGCGTTTCAACTGCTCCAGCGCACTCTCGGCGGTACGCCGAAACTCCTGTTCATCGAGCATGGCCCCAGTGTAGCAAGCGAAGCTCGACCGAATGGACTCCAGAATCTGGTAGCAAGCGAAATGGCCGTGCCTCAGGCTGCCGTCTCGTAGGGTGTAGTGGCTCGCGCCGTACGAAGCGCCTGGGCCCACCAGCGTAAGCGCGCGAGCATGGTTTGCATCGATCTTTGGGCGCGCTCAGGATTGCGCAACGCTCCCGATGAGTCGAATTGCTCCCATGCTCCGGCAAAGCTTACGCTGTCTCTTACCGAGACCGCATGCAGTTCGGCGAAGACAAGGCGCAACTGCTCGACTGCGCGTAATCCGCCGGACGCTCCGCCATAGGAGACAAAGGCGACCGGCTTGGCATGCCACTCCGCGCCCACGGAATCGATGAGAGCCTTGAGCGGCGCCGGATAGCCATGGTTGTACTCCGGAGTGACGATCACGAAGGCATCGCACACGGCGATACGTTCCTGGGCAGTTTTCTCCGGCAGATCCGCCGGATCGATTGAGACGAGGATAAATCCTGCATAAGCCGCAATCTGGGCTGCTGCCCATTTGGCTACCGTGTCGCAAAATCGGCCTGCTCGAGTGGACCCGTACACCAACCCAACATTGATCAAACTGTTCATTCGGAATCTCCCTGTGAAACCACCTTTTCATCAGCGTATGACCTCAAGTAAACTTGAGGTCAAGAGGGAATTGAAATGCCATGTCCGGAGCGGGGTTCCATTTCCACTGTGCTGACCGTGGGTGAAGTGGCGGCGCGCAGCGGTGTGGCGGTATCGACGCTGCATTTTTATGAAGCGGCAGGACTCATTCGAAGCTGGCGCAACCGGGGCAACCAACGCCGTTATCCGCGTGAAGTGCTGCGCCGTGTAGCGGTGATCAAAGTGGCGCAGCGCACGGGCATTCCGCTGGCTGAGATCCGCGGGGCGCTTGCAACGTTGCCGGACGGGCGAACGCCGACCGCAGAAGACTGGAGGAAGCTTTCGCGGCGCTGGCGTGCCGTGCTGGACGAGCGGATTGCGCGGCTGACGGGTTTACGGGATCAACTGGACGGTTGCATCGGGTGCGGATGCCTGTCTCTGGGAGTGTGTCCGTTGCGCAATCCCTGGGATCGGCTGTCTGAGCAGGGTCCGGGGCCAAGGCTGCTCGATCCGTGCGACACTGCTTCCAACTGCTTTGCAGCAAAGGGGACCAGATCAGGATCGCGGGGGAGCCGTAAGAACACCTGATCAATTCATCTGTTTGGCCGATATATAAAGATGAAGAATCCGGTAGCGGAGCAAAGGCGTCATGGAAATCGGTCCAATTCCGGGAATTCGTGCAGTTACGCCAGGAAGCGCGCACAGGGGTGAGCTGGCCGAAGTGCCGGTTTCAAGAGTGGACGCGACGGCGCGACCGGATGAAGACACCTACTCGGGAGATGAGGCTGCCGAACCCGGCATCGAAGAAGAGCCGGCCGAAAAGGACGAGGAGGATCGCTTCGACGGGGAAGAACCGGAGCCGGATTCGGACCGGCCGCTGTCATCCGACTCGGATACGATCGATCTGCTTGCCTGATGCTTTCGCTTCAGGCGACGATGGCGGTCAGATTGAGGACACGCTCACCGAGTTCGCGATCGCCAGAAATGATCGTTTGGGCGAAGGCTGCATCGCGCGCGATTCCTTTCGTAAATACGCGCCAGGCAATTTCCTGCGGGATTGAAATGCGCGCTGCCGGCTCGGCACTGACAGAGGGGACAAATCTCCAAGCGTTTTCAGTCCGCGAGAGAAACCACAGCCCGCCGCACTCGCCGCGGATTTCCATGGCCAGGATGGTGCCCACGGGCCGCTCGAAATCGTGAAGCAGGTGCGGCAGCCCACGCGCGAAGCAATCGAGGACTGGAAAGTAGAATTCCGGCGTCATGATGCCGGGCCTGTTTGTTGCCAGGCGGATTTGCTGCTGGTGGTGCCATCGCTCAGTGAGTTCGCGAGCCGTGTCAAACCAGTTCAGCGAGGTTTCCTCGCCTGCCCAGCTTACGTTGAAGAGGGCCGGAGCAAATGGGTCGAGCGATTCATGAAAGCCGGCGCTTTGCTCGCAGGCGAGTCGCATGAGGGAAATGAGTATCGGCGGGCTCAGGCGCCGATAGACGGTTACGCCCTCACGGTTCAACCGGTTGACGAGCGCCGCGACATCCTGCTGAGTTCGGATTTCGACTGCTTCGACGAAGCATTGGTCGCGGACCATCGACAATTTACGCAGTGGGGTGTCGAGCAGATGCGCGGCGACGTCACGGACGGTCCATTGCGGCGCAACTGTCGGGAGATCCCACTCGTTGGCCGTCAAGGAGCCGAGGAGTTCAGTCAGTTTTGCATCCAGCTTGCGAAGCAACGGGGCACACAGAAGCGGGGTGCAACCGCCAATTCGATGATTCATCGATGAATCCTCAGGGCCTTCGCCGATTCATTGGTCGGCAGTAATTATCTGATAAATCAAAGTTTACCCAATATTTTCCGCGCGCAACTTGCGTTTTTGAAGGAAAGCAAGGTATTTTACTAACTGGTTAGTTAATCTTCTGAGATGACTACACACACGTCCACACACGCCGCGACTGATCGATCGACTGAAACTCGCGGGCGGATTCTCGACGCGGCGCTCACTGAATTCAGCGCGTACGGTCTGGCGGGGGCACGGACGGACCGGATCGCGGCCGCCGCCGGGGTGAACAAGGCACTGCTCTACTACTACTTCGACAGCAAAGAGAACCTGTACGTGGCAGCGTTGGAGATGATTGCCTCCCGGGTCCGCGACAACACCATGGCAGTGTTTTTCCGCGAGGCAAGTCCGGGCGAAAGGGTGCTACGCGTTGCTCTGAATCACTTTGACCGCATCATCTCGCAGCAGGAGTTTCAGAGCCTCATGCAGCAGGAAATGATCCGCCTGCACAAGGGCGAGGCCGGGCTAATACCGATCCTGGTCAAGAAGGTCTTTGAGCCTTTGTTGATCATGTACCAGTCGATGGTGCGCGAAGGAATCTCTTCAGGTGAGTTGATCAACGTGGACTGGATGCAGATCCAGCTCGCGTCGCTTGGCGCCAATGTTCTCTATTTTCTGAGCGCACCCGTGTGGCGGAGCGTGTTCGGCGGCGAACCGATGACCCTGGAGGTACTGGCACAACGCCGCAAGATTCTGGTGGAGTTTCTGGGGCAAGCCGTCTTCGTCGATCGTCAGCGAGGAGCGGAGCTGGCCGCACGGGTGCTTTCCGACACGCCCATGCCCGAATTGAAAGGCGATCCATTGCTGTTTGGGAGAAACGATGAACGCACGAAATAGAGTTTTCCTGATTCTTGGCGTGCTCACGGTGGGCTCGCTTATCTGGTATTTGCTGACTGCGCGCCCCCCCCGCGACCTGATGCTGATCGGCACGGTTGATGCGAACGAAGTGCTGGTGAGCGCCAAGATTCCAGGGCGGATTCAAACGTTGAGCGTACTGGAAGGGCAGCGGGTGACCGAAGGCCAGCTGATTGCCGTGATCGAGAGCAAGGATCTGGAAGCGGCGCGCGAGGCCGCGGAGGCGACGGTTTCCAGCGACCAGTACAAACTCGGCGAGACCGTAGAGACGGAGCGGCAGAATCAGGGGGAAGTCACCAGCGCGACCGGGAACGCCGAGGCGCAGGTGCGCGTGACGCAAGCCTCACTGGCGCAGGCGCAGGCCAACTACGACCACCAAAGGGCTGACACGCAGCGCACCGTGGCCCTGGCCAACCAGGGAATCATGAGCGAGCAGTCGAAAGACGATGCGGTGACCAGCCTGGCGGCAGACAAGGCCGCGGTGGAGACAGCTCGGGAGAACGTAGCAGCGGCACAGGCAGCGCTGGGACAGGCGCGCGCGCATGAACTGCTTGCAGTCGCGTCAAAGCGAACGGTTGCCTCAACGCGAGGGCAGGTGCAAAACGCACGGTATCTCGCCCAGGAGGCGAGTGTTGAGTTGGGCTATGCCAATGTGTATGCGCCGGTGAGCGGTCCGGTGAATGTTCTCGCTGCACGGCAGGGCGAAGTGCTGCAAGCCGGCGGCACCATTGCCACCATCATGGACCTGACGCAGACATGGGTGTACGCGCCGTTGCCTGAAACGCAGGCGGACGCGGTGCAACTTGGCGACTCGCTTCGCGTGGCGATGCCGAGCGGCGACACGGTTTATGGGAAGGTGATTGCGAAAGCCGCCGAAGCCGATTTTGCCACACAACGCGATATCAATGGCGGTCCAAAGCGCGACATCAAGACGGTGCAGATCAAGCTGCTGATTCCCAATCCAAAGGAGCAGTTTGTACCCGGCATGACCGCTTATGTGTACATACCAAAAAGCAAACCGGTGAAGAGATGAGCGCGCAGCCGGAGAGACTGGCATCCACGCAGGCAACAAGCCGAACCGGTGCAATCAACGGCAACGGCAAGGTGAATGGCCGTGCCGCCATCGCCGTGGAGAACATCGTGAAGCGGTACGGCGAATTCGAGGCGGTCAAGGGCATCACGTTTCAAGTTGCCGACGGAGAGATTTTCGGTCTGCTGGGTCCGAACGGGGCTGGAAAGAGCACGCTCATCCGGATGATGACTACGCTCATTCCGGTTACCAGCGGCAAGGCAATTGTTGCAGGCTACGACGTGACAAAGCAGCACAACGAGGTGCGCCGAATCATCGGCGTGATTCCTCAGGCTCTCACCAGCGATCAGGACCTCACGGTCGAGGAGAACCTCAGCATCTACGCGAAGCTCTACAGCGTGCCGCGAGCGCAGCGCGAGAAAAACATTGCAGAAGTGCTGGAAGCAGTCGACCTGACGAAATGGCGCGGGGCGCAGACGAAAACGCTCTCCGGCGGAATGCGACGCCGGCTTGAGATCGCGCGCGGCCTGGTCCACGACCCGCGGATTTTCTTTCTCGATGAGCCAACCACGGGTCTCGACCCGGTTTCGCGCATCGCGGTGTGGGAGATGCTGAATAACCTGAAAAAGACGCGCAATCTGACCATGCTGCTGACCACGCATTACATGGAAGAAGCCGATCGTCTATGCGACAGAATTGCGATTGTCGATCATGGAACGCTGGTTGCACTCGGCACTCCGGTCGAGCTTAAGCAAAGCGTTCCCGGTTCCAATGTCGTCGAAGTGCAGTTCAACCGGGAAGATCCGGAATGGAAGGCGCGGTTGGAGGCGCTGCCTCATGTGACAGAAGTGCAGTCGCAGTCGGCGGGGGTGTATCGCGTATTGACTTCGAACGGATCGCAGACCACCACGCAGCTTGTTGAGATGGCAGCAGCGCTCGGCGAGCAACTCACATCGCTGAGCGTACAAAACACGTCGCTGGATGATGTGTTCGTGCATTACACCGGCCGCCAGCTCCGCGATGAGCAGGTGAAGGCCGTCAGCTTTATCATGCCGCCGCGGCCGGGAGCGCAGCCATGAACAGAATGCTCGCCATTGTGGAGCGCGAGATGCGCAAGTTTTTTCGCTCGCCGGTGCTGATGATCATGTCAATGATGCTGCCGCTGGTGCAACTGCTGATTCTTGGCAATGCCTTCGGCGGCAAGATCCGCAACGCAAAGGTTGCGGTTGTCGATTACGACCATGGTCCCCAGGCAGTGAAGGTGCAAGAGGCCTTTGACGCTGTTGCCGCCAACATTAGAACATTCACCACGGTGAATTATGCCGATGAGAATACGGCGCGCGAGGATGTAAAAACCGGCAAGGTCGATGCCGCCGTTATCATTCCCGCGCAGTTTTCGCGCCGGGTTTATTCGCAGGACGCTCCGAACCTAGGACTGGTGGTTGATAACTCCGATCAGTTCATGAGCTCATCGATCGAATCGGAGATGCAATCGCTGGTGGATGCGCTTAACCAGCCCGTGATACAGCCGCGCATCGTGAACAGCATTGCTCTCGATATCGTCGAGCTGTATCCGTACATCGAGTACATGAAGTTTCTGCTTGCCGGATCGGTTGCTCTGGCCATGTACATTTCGGTGATGATCGGCGGTGGCATGCTCTACATCGACGACAAGGCGCGCGGAGTGCACGAGGGCTATCTTGTCACGCCTATCTCAAAGCTCGAACTTGTGATGGGGCTCAACATCGCCGGCGCGATCAAGGCTGTTCTGGCAGGCATTTCGCTCACGGTCATCGGCTCGCTGATGGCGGGTCTGGGCGCCATCTTTCATCCCGCAGCAATGCTGCAGCTGCTTTGCCTGATTTTTGGCACGTCGATCGCGTTCAACGGAATGATGTTCCTGATGATGGTGCGCGTTGACGATCCGCTGGTGCCTCGCGCCATGTTCGGCGTTCTCAATACACTCCTCTTTTTCCCGTCGGGAGCGATTTATCCGATTGCTGCATTTCCGAAGTGGCTGCACGCGATCGCGGTCGTTGACCCGTTCACGTATGCCATCCACGGTTTCCAATCGATCCTGTTGAAAGATGGAGGCTGGGTATCGATCCAATACGATCTTCTGTTCCTGTTTCTCTTCGGGTTTGGCACGCTGTTGATCGCCACGCCTCTGTTCAAGCGAACCTTGTAGAGCTTATCGAGCATCAAGCTTCCGGCCGCCTGTTTAGATAGTCCGGAATGCGAAGAGGCGGTCCGCTCCTTGTGGGAGGGTGGGCCGCTTTGACGTGTTTGGAAGCGATTGGGCGATCGGCAGGTGTCATTTGAGGCGGGCTGGATCAGTGGATGTGGTGGCAGGCACGGCGCGTTCCTTGAGAGACGATTGCGACCCAGCCGGAACAAATATGGAAAAAGTTGTTCCGCTGCGGCCATTCCGCTGCGAGCTCCATACTGAAATGGACCCGTGGTGGCGTTCGAGGAGTTGTGCCACGACCCACATGCCCAGTCCGGTTCCGGTCTCAGTCTTGGTTGTGAAGAAGGGCTCATCGATGCGTCGCATCGTCTCCCTGCTCATGCCTGTGCCGGAATCGGCGAAGGTGATGCGCATGCCCACTTTGCTGCGATCGCGCCAGTCTCTCGAGGCGCGCAGACGGATTCTCAATATTCCGCCGCGTGGCATCGCTTCGATCGCATTGGAAACAAGGTTGGCAAAGATCTGTTGCGCCTCGCTGGGCATACATGAAATGCGCAGTTCGCGCAAAGTCTGCACATGCACGTCAATCTGTGACGCCACGAGCTTGGCGCGAAACATGGCAATCACCGATTCCACCAACTCGGAGAGCAGGATCGATTTGGGCGAGCCTTCCTGGCGATGAAACTTCAGCGTTTGCCGGGCGATCATGGAAACGCGCATCAATTCATCAAGGGCCTGGTTTGCCCGGTCCTGACACTCTTCGACCGTATCGGTCATGGTCATCAGATAGAGAAGATTGGCTACGGCTTCAAGGGGATTGTTGATCTCGTGCGCAACCGAAGCCGCCAGCCGTCCGGCAACGGCGAGCTTTTCTGCGCGCACCATCGCTTCTTCGGCCCGCTTACGTTGCGTGGCGTCGGCTATCACGCCAACAATCCGCGTGATGTGTCCCTCGCTGTCTCGCTGGCACTTGCCCTGCGATTCGAGCCAGTGTACCGAGCCATCCGGCCTGACGACCCGGTACTGCTTGTGGTAGTCGACACCCACGTCGCGCGTTTTGTGCATGGCCTCCATAACGCCTTTGACGTCGTCCGGGTGAATGAAGGTCAGCCATTCTTCGGGCTTGCTTGAGATACTTCCGGGATCCCGTCCGACCATGCGAAGCATTTCATCGGATCGGTGAAAGACGTTTGTCTGCAGATCCCAAACCCAAAGGCCCATGCCATTGGCCCGCAAAGCCAGCTGCAGCATTTCGTCGCGATCTCGCAACTCCTCTACGGCACGGGCACGTTCTTCGGCCAGGCGACGCTCGATGTTGGCCCTGTTCAGGCGCTCGCGAAGTTCCATAAGGCTCAACATGGAACGTTGATGCGCAAGGCGCCGAATCGACCAGCCCATCAGAAGGGAGATCAGGAGGAACAGAGCCAAGCGCGCCTCCTCACGCGCATCACCGATCGAGAAGCGAAACTGCGACTTAGTCAGGAACTGGTCGACCAGCAGTACATCGGTCAGGGCGCTGCACAGGCCGCCCATCATGCCCAGAAACCATGCGCTCAAGATAACGGTGGGAAATGCCAGGAGCAGCGGAAATGCGCGCAGCGGCTGAATGGCATAGGTGATCCCGACTGCCGCACAGGCCAATACGCAACCGAGGAGAGCGCGGATAGGCCAGGGCCATTGTTCAATCGCTGAAGCGCTGGGGAGGTTCATGGCGCTTATTCTTTTGCTGCTCAATCAGGTACCGGATTGCAGGATGACCGCGTGGCGGCGGCCGACTCTACCTTGATTCACAACCGCTGCATGGGCTGAGACTAACAGATTATACAGAAGAGATTTACAAGCGCAACGAGCGGTGAAAGTTGCGCCGCTTCAACGGGTAGAGATCCCGGCGGGGTTATGGTTTCCGGGAAACGATTCGCCGCGCGCATGCCTCTTGGCGAAAAAACAGGCGCGAGCAGGGCCGCCGGGAGTAGAATGGCGCACCCCGGGAACAGCAATTCAAACCGGGCGAAAGTGGAGGTTGTTTTATGCTTGGACAAAAGATGGGAGAAGTGAAAGGCAGGAGGCTCGTCCGGCGAGTAGTTTCTACCGATCCCCCAACGGCAGAAGTCTCGTTTGAGGACAGCGGCAAGATGTTTGGTGTCGAAACGAACGGTATAGGCACCTATACCTCGGTCATCCGGCCCGACGGCTCGCTTTATGGAACCGGCGAAGGACTGATCATGACCAAGGCCGGCGACACCATTACCTGGACTGGAACCGGCACGGGCAAGTTTGGGGCAGGCGGCTCAGTTAGCTACCGCGGTATGTTGTTCTTCCGCACCTCGTCGAAGAAGCTAGCGGGCGTGAACAACGCGTGTGGAGCGTTCGAATACGAGGTTGACGCCGCCGGCAGCACAACCAGCAACGTCTGGGAGTGGAAGTAGGTTCCTGACCGCAAAGGTCTGTGAACCTGAATCGTGAGCAATCTACACCTGGAAGATCTCGCCGAGCACTCCAGGCTTCGCATCTGAGACCCCGGGATTCCCCACCTCCCCCCAAACCAATCTCGTTCACGTGTGATGCGCTGAGTTGCTGGTCGAGGGCATACCAATCGGCGCAGAGTGAAGCACTGCACAGTTCCCACCTGGTTTACTGGCGCATCTTGGTGATGTGGACCGTGTAGCCGGTTTTCGGCACGAGGGATGTCAACTCGAAAACCCGGTAGGCATCGCCGGTGATCTCTGTGCGCCGGAAGACGCCGCTTTCCGTCTCGACAACCTCGCGTCCTCCACTCAGCATGTGCATGAAGAGTTCTGCATCGTGCAGTTCCGCGGCGCCGCCGTTGCTGCCCGAAGTCATGGCCTCTGCAACATAACTGCGCATCAGCTTTGGCCAGTATTTTGAGAGCAGATCGGTGCTGGCAAACACATCGGCCCACACCACCTGCCCATTGACGGCGACCACTACGCCTGTTGCGCCTTTGCCGCGCAATTCACGCTCGATGGCTTGCTCTGCCTCGGGACCTCCATAGCCGGCTACCATTTTCGCCACCGGAGCGCTCTGGAACATCTTGGCATAGGAGGAGGTGCCTGCAACCGCGGCCGCTTCCGGAGCACTCAGGCTGTTTGCAATTCTGGCGTTCGAAGACCGAACATTGGCCCAAACCTGGAGTTGATTCTGTTCGGCCATCGCGGGTGTGCGCACGCTTGGCTGCGCCATCTGCAGGCCCATCGATCCGAACTTGGAGCTCGCGCCGACCCAGCGACCCGGCTCGACGCAAAAGACTCCCAGATCGATGGGGCCGGAATCGGCGGGAACGATGCGGTCAGAGCCAATCACACGATCCTGCTTGCCGCCGGTCACGATTTCGCCGGCCAGCAGAAGCAGGGGGTGGGACGAGTTGTTGTAGAGCACCAGGCGGTTCACCTCAGCACCCTGGCGTGGCGGAATCGGCTGACCGGGACGAACCAGGCCGCGCTCGTCTCCGGCTTCGGACACGACGACCTGACCGGTGTGAATGCCTTCGTCGAGAGTGATCAGCTGCGATGTGTCGAAGGTGCGATCTGGGACCACAGGAAAGATAGCGAGGTTGCCGCGCACGATCGGAGGCAGGACCTTTAAAGCGCCGGATTGGTCAGGGCCGCCGGCCATTGCCGGAATTGCCAATGCGAGTGCGCAGAGCGTGACGATGGCCGCGAAGATTCCGCCTGCATGCCGCGAGGGACGAGTTCCCATAGTTGATGGCTTGCGCGCTTCGCGACATCCCACCAGGCCGATGAAGCCCAACATGCGTCTCATACATCCTCCTCTGTTCCGGATCTCTGTTCCGTCTGCAGGTGGAACGGGCCTTTGTGGGTTTCTTGCAGGGAATTTTGCTACCATCGCTTGCAATGCTCCCGGAGCCTTCAGCTTCGATCGAAGATGGTGCGCAGCGGAGCGCACTGAGCGAAGCGACCGCACAACGCTACGATGAATCCGGCGCCGCCAAGTACGGGATCAACCTGGAGCACTTTGAGCAGATTGTGGCTGCTGTGGTCGCGCGGTATGCGAACGATGCAGGCGAGCCAGAAAAGCTTGCCCTGGTTGCTACTTTGCGCGTAGAGGAATTGGTGCTGGCGCGTGCCTGCACCGCTGGTATTGAGGCAGCCTGGGATGCATTTCTCACGCGCTTTCGCGCTCCGCTCTACGAAGCGGCTTACCGGATCGCCCGAAACGAGGCAACAGGGCGGGAATTGGCGGATGGGTTGTACGCGGAACTCTACGGCATGCCGAACCGGGAAGGGAAACGCGTAGCGAAGCTGGACTACTATATGGGGCGCGGTTCGCTGGAGGGATGGCTCCGCACGGTTCTTGCGCAGCAGCACGTGAATCGCTTCCGCGCCAAAGCGAAGGATGTGAGTCTCGATGAACAGGTTGAGGCCGGAGCAAGCTTTGCGGCCGCCGAGCCGGAATCGGCAATCGAGGGGGATGATGTGGTCGGAAGGGCCGTTGCGCAAACTCTGGCTGAGGTTAGTGCCGAAGAGCGATTTCTTCTCGCATCCTATTATCTCGATCAGCGGACGCTGGCCGATATTGCGCGCCAGCTTGGAGTGCATGAGTCGACGATCAGCAGGAAAATGGACAGGCTCACAGGCACGCTGCGCAAACGGATTCGAAAGCGGATGCAGGCAGCGGGTATGCAAGCCCGGCGCTGCGATGAACTGCTGGAACAACTTGACGTGCGGGATCTGAACATCGATGTGGCGGCAAATCTTGGGCAAGAAAAGCCAACCGGAACGTTCTAACTGAGGGTGAAGGTTCAGAAGTGAAGCAGTCCCAATCGAATCCGTTGCAGCGGGAGCTGTCTCGTACTAGCGCGACAGGTTTACATCCTGATGCGGACCTGCTGTCGGCCTTTGCCGAGGGCACGCTGCTCGAACGCGAACGGCAGGAAGTGCTAACGCATCTTGCGTCCTGCGCGGATTGCAGGGAGGTTCTGAGCGCAGCCGCGGCGGCGGCGCCCGCGTCGTTTGCGGGGACACAGGCCGCTCCGGTGCGGCGCAGGAGTTGGCTGCGGCATCCGGGGTTGTTGTGGGCCGGAGCCGCGGCTGTGGTTGTGATCGCAGCGACGGCAGGGATCATGTACCAGCAAAAGGCTGGACTCGAAAAACAAACGACGGTTGCCTCAAATGAGCTGGTGAAGCAGCCTGCCCAGGCGCCGGCGCCGGTCGAGTCGGTGAATGGTCCAGCGCAATCTGAAAAGAAGAATGCTGAGCGACACGACAAAGCGAAGGAGGCTCCGGCAAGATTGCAGGCGAGGACGCCCGCTCCGCAGGCGGCGATGAGGGCGCCGGTGATGCAACAATCCGCCAAAGTGGAACCGAGTGAAGGACCGGAACAGCAGACTGCGGATCGGTTGCAGAATGCGCAAGCCGTTCAATCGCAGGGGCGCAGCCAGCAGGGAAGCGAAGGGCAACTCATCGCGGGCGCGGGGAAGCAAAGCTTGAACGCGCTCAAGAGCGAGCAAGAGACCGAGGCGCAATCTCGCAGCGGGCAAAATCAGGCTGCCATAGCCGGGTCTGGGGCCGCGTTTGGAAGTGTCGAACCCTCGAGCGCGATGGCCAAGGCAGCTCTGGCCGATATTCCGCGGCCGCATTGGCGCATTAACCCGGCGGGGCAGGCGGAACGCTCGTTCGGCGAGGGGAATTGGCAGCGCGTTCTTCCTGATGAAGCGGCCAAGATGCGCGTGATCTCGGTGTTCGATAACGATGTGTGGATTGGAGGCGAAGAATCTCGCCTCTATCGGTCGTCGGACAACGGAAGCACGTGGCGTGCGGTCGTTCTGCCGGTAAAGGATGGCCGTGACCATACCCTGGTGCATATCGGTTTGGCGGCTCCGCAGAGGATTACGGTCGAAGCCGCCGATGGGACGACGTGGACGTCGGCGGACGGTGGAGCGACGTGGAAGTGAGGAGTTGAATTCTCTGGCCCCTCTTGTTCCGGATGGCGTTCCGGGTCCGTACCCAGCTTGCGCTCGCCATACCCCCTCCCCGGTTTCTGGACGTAAATTACTCTTTCCATTGGGGTTGACGACCAGCGTCCGCGCCAAATTACTCTACCCATTGGAGTTAGCCGCAGATTTCTCTCAGCAAAGGAGTTAGGACTCTCCATGACGGTTCGCCATTCGACGTTACGCCAGGGCAGGCTTCAAAAAGGTGCGAGGCGATGTGGGAGTTCATCTTTTGATTCTGCTCCTTCTTGCGAATTAGTCGGCAAATCGAGGTCTCTGTGAGATGCAGAAGACGAAGGATGCAAGGTGAATCATGTCCTGGACCGATCTCTCCGGCCGGTTTTAACCTGATCACCGAGGGGAGAACGCAGGTACTATGCCGATTATGATCCCGGCGACTAACAGAAGCGTGGGATTACCTTCTGCAGTGCTTTCGGTGGCACTGTTATGCTTTCCGCTCTCACCGCTCAATGCGCTGAATTCAAATGCAGGGGCGATTGGAGCTTCGACAACGGCAACCCAGTTGCCAGAGTTCGAAGTGGCCACAGTGAGGCCGTCTGACCCGAACAAGGGCGGAATGGTTGGACTGTACACGTATCCAGGGGGTCGAATTCAGGCCGGATACTGCACTCTGAGAACGCTGCTCGAGTATGCCTTCTCCATTCAGCCTTTCCAGATTGAAGGTGGCCCACACTGGATCAACGAAGAACACTTTGAGATTACGGCGATCCCTCCCGATTCGTCGGCTGCAAGAAGACTGATGCCTGCATCGATCAAGGAGCCACCAAACAAAGAGCAGCGGCAGATGTTGCAGGCCCTCCTGATCGATCGTTTCGGCTTGAAATATCACTTTAAGACGAAGGAAGGCAAAGTGTACTGGATGGTCAGGAAGGACAAAGAGCTGAGACTAACAGGCGCTAAGGACAAGACACAGCTTCCGTTCGTGAACGTCAATGTGTATCACGACGGCGTGGGCAATGGAGAGATGGTTGGTCAGAACACATCCATGGGCTTTATGGCGCAGCGTCTCAGCAGGATTCTTGGAGTCCCGGTGATCGACAAGACGGGGATCGCAGGGACGTTCGATTTCCATGTTCCTGCCCCAGAGTCGGCAAATGCCGACATCACCAATGCCACGCTTGAGGGGTTGGGGCAACTGGGGCTTAAGCTACGAACAATGAAAGGGCAGGTTCAAGTATTGATTGTCGACGGTGCCAGCAAGCCCGGTCCAAATTGACATGAGAATTAGTTTCGAGAGCCATCCGCCTTTAGCTATGTATGATTCGGAATTTTGCCGGCTTGTGTCGACCAGCGTCTTTTCAAGCTCCATCGGAGAGTAGAAATTCAGGAACCGACGTGTCTGACTCTGGCGAAACACCGCCCACTCGTCTGTAATGAACTGGTCAATATCCAGTCCGCCTCCGGGGATTTGCCCTCCTGGGAGCGTTCCACATTGGGTTGCAAAGGCGAAACGCCCAGGGCGAAGAAATTACAAGGTCCGAGTGGGCCACAATACGCCCGGAACTCGGAAGACCCCCTCTTTCGGGACTCTATGAGCGCGTTGGGTTGTTTGCGACAACCTGAATGAATGTGGTTGGGCCGGCGTCGGTAAGCCCAAGACAACTCATCGGGAAAAATCCCCGCGCAGAGGCAAATAGTCATTGACCTTTGGCAAAGGCGACCACTTTCGCCCACCGGGTAGGAGTAGCCAAGTGTACGACATCATCGTAAGGCTCTGAAGTATCGAGGGCAAGGGGCCAAATCTCGCCATCTCGTGGCGGGAATTTCGTTTCTCTTCGAAGAGAAACATGACGTCTCGGTTGAGTCTCGATCAAAGAATTAAACCTTTCATCAACGAGGTCTGGAGCTGAATTGGATAACGATAAGGTTGGCGAAAAGATTAGGCGCCATTCGCGGTCACGACGGAATTTCTTGCGCTTGAACGACGCGACGATAGTCAGCAAGCATAGGCCCAGATCCCTTCGCGCAGTTGATTCGATCCATTCCGTATGGCCGCATTCAGCTGAACCGGTGGAGTGCTTCAACAGCAGTATTGAGGCCGCTTCTAAGAAATCTCTGACAGCTCGCCGCTGATCATCCTCGTCATAAATCACGGGGCTGAACCACCGATCGCCCTCTAAGCCGTTCAGTGTAAGAGGCGGTGGACCGCCGCCCGGTCGAGTGAAACGAAAGCAGACCGATCCGTATTTTTCCGCATGAAATGGCGATGCAGCGCCGCCACAAAAGCAGGTGATGAACAGCATGGAGCGACGACCCCGCATATAGTCAGCCAATCCGGACAGCACATCTTGAACGAAAGGATTGCGCTCCTTATCAAGCATCTTCATCACAACGTCTTCAACCAGTGCAATCCCATGTCGCAACTCCGTCCTGTCGCTTTGCTCTGTTAGGCATGTTGCCCAAAGGCTGCGTGTGGCCATGATATTCTTGGCCGATTCTTGCCGAGTGTAATGGCAGAGGATCTTCGGCCGAGGCCCCTTGAAGGTCGACTCCGCAATCTCGCGCGTCAGATTTGAGATGTCTTGAACGAATTCAAGGTTCCGAAAGGCGAAGAACATATCACCTGCAGTCTATCTCCATGAATGCACGGGCGGACCGGCTCTGGGCTGGCGATAAATCGGCGACTCACTCATCGAGTGCTGGAGGTGAGGAAGTTCTTCCCTTTCGGGGTCCCGGGCGCGTCACCGCCGATGCAGAAGTAAGCACTTTCGTGGCTAGAAACCCCGGAGAGGCAACCGCGGATGTTTCGACTCCGGTGGCCGCGGCGTTGCGCCGTTACCGCGGTCACGAAGTAGGTACGAGTTTCTTGCGGCGCCAATCGCACCTCAAGAAGCATAAACGAGAGGCCGCGGCTAAAGCCGCTGATTTTGCAATCCTGCGTTCAGGGGCCTGAAGGCACCTGCTCCCTCCGTTGCCGGCTCTCTCCGCTGGCGACCTGTCGATTTCTGATATTCCGAGCGTATTACCGGCAATCCGGAAGTTGCACCAAAATCGAGTCACCTTCGGATCGACGACAATCCGACCGGAGCCGAGATCCATTCGTGCACTTCCTGATCAACACAAGTCGATCAGTAGGCCATCGGCAGAACAACACCGTCCTCGGAACGCGGGCCGCATACTTCAGCGAACGTCAGGCGGTGGCTCTCGATGCTGCCACAGATGAGGTTTACGCAACATCGAGCACAGACCGGATGAGGTTTGCGGTTTCCCCAGCGGAGCAATGTTTCTTCAGCGCCCTTCCAGAACAACTCGTCGAGGCTATCCGGTTGGAGTCCGCTGGAAGTCAGCCAGAGAAAATTTGCTTTAGCCCCGCAGTGGCCACAGGAATCCTGCATCCTTGACAGCATGTCCCGTGCGTCACTCATTAACTTGTAATTTTTCCATCTGCTATCTGGCTGGAAAACGTAGCAGGGGAGATTGGGAGCAGGTTCAATGACCAGTGCTCGTTTATCGAATTGCGCATAGTCCGTTGCCAGTTTTGCCTTTAGGCAGCTAAGACACATGCTGGAGATGTCATTCCTGTCCGATTCTGCATGAAGGGAGTACCCGAATCCCGCTGGAGCCCCACATTTCGCACAGGAGGCAGGTTTGCGAGAGAAGAAGCGGTCGAGGAGTCTCATTGGCTGCCACTCATCATCGTTTGCGGACAACTTCCATTATCCGGCAACTTGCCCAACAAGGATGGAGCCTTCTTTCGCGGTCGCGTCACCGCCGATGCGGAAGTAAGCACTTTCGTGGCTAGAAACCCCGGAGAGGCAACCGCGGATGTTTCGACTCCGGTGGCCGCGGCGACCTTCGCTCAACATGACAAGCCGCCTTTTGCCGTCAGGGTGTATCACCGGCCACACGTCTGTTATGGTGGTTGCGCTGCACCAGGGATAACGACGGGGGGCATTTCCCAAAGCGGGCTGTTTCCATTACCAATTTCCATCGTTTTTGTTCTCCCGGGCTGGAATCGAATGCGGAAGTTGCCGACAAAAGCAACGGAAGTGCCAAGTGGCAGAGTTTTCGTATTCGCATACATCCGCGGCTCGAAAAGTTGAGGCGAAGATCACTGGGTCCGCATGCCCGCCCGGAGCTTCGTTCAACCGGGAAGCGAGAAAATACTGCGCCTACAACCAGGATCGGCAACGCTTTCTCAGCGCCAACATGGAAGCGGCAGACTTTGCAGCGACCAGTCTTGAAGATCGTTTGCCCGGCATCGCGCCGAACAGCGGCGCAGGGCTGTGGGTCGCGCCCGTCCAGAGGATTGCTCCGACGAGCGTTCGGGTTCCTCTTGATCTGGTTTATCTCGACTGCAACTCGGTCGTGCTCGATGCAATCGAGTCGTTTCCGATCTCTCAGAGCACGGCTTTGAGCGCGCCGGCCGCGAGTATGCTCGTTCTGCCCGCCGAGACGATTGCTTCCACGGGAACGCAGCGCGGAGATCGGTTGCTTCTTTGTGTTCCGGAGGAGATGAAGCTGCGCCTGCTGGGGATGGAGGCGCCAGATGGGGAGACAGGGTCCGCGGCTTACCCCCGGAATGACACCTCAGAGGACGACGAGCTCAACAAAAATCCGGCGGGGAATGTACTTCGCTGGGTCGATCGATTCAACACAAGGGCTTCGACCGATGCGAGTCGAAGTGCGTCGGCTCCGGTCCAGATCACAGTTTCCGATCCGGAGGTTCCCGTCGCGGGCGGGCCAGCTTTGATCGAGATCGCTCCGGCAGATGTGGACGAATCCGCAGCACCGGCGCAGCCGGATGAGGCTCCAGTCCGTTGCTGGAAAGCGACGCCCTCGAAGAATTGGTTGCAGCGCTTGCTCAAGCCCGAACCGTCCGATCCGCGAAAGGCGCCGCGAACCGTGCTGCCCTGGCTGGTTGCCTATTTCTTCACCGGCGGAAGCCCCGCAGCGCACGGAATTCGTGATATCAGCGCGACGGGAATGTTTGTGGTTACCGAAGACCGATGGTATCCGGGCACCGTCGTCCGGATTACCCTGACCGATCAACGCAACCCGACCGCGGAGCGCTCCTTCACTCTCAATGCAGAAGTCATCCGCTCGGGAGCAGACGGGGTAGGTTTTCGTTTCGTTCTCAGGGACGGGAAAGATGAGCGGAATGCCTCCGCGCCGGGAGTGGATCGCCAGGTTCCGGGCGTTTACCGGGCAGAAGTGGAGAAGTTCCTTCTGCGCATGAGGAGCGGCGATGAGTAGGGTCGCAAAGCCACATCAAGATCAATGCACTCAATCACTGTGTTGTGACTGACGGCGGCCATACCGGAAACTGTTCAATCGGCGAAGCCAATTGAAGATACAGAGAGCCGGTGAAGCGAAGCTCGATTCCGTCAGGGCTGCTGCGCGGTGATTTCGTACTCGACGTGAAATGGCTTGAGCGGGCGATCGAGGGGCAGATGATCGCCGGCGATGATCTGGTTGGCCTGGGCGAGGCGCTCTGAGGGAAGCGGGTGAGTGCGGAAGTAGCCCTCGAGGCCCTCGATGGCAACCTGACTCAGCTCATCGGTCGGCGTCTCCGCATGGATGACGTATTCGCGGTGAAGCTTGGTCCATCGATTGAGAAGATTCAATGCGCCACGCGGGGAATACCCAGCGGCGACAGCAATGCGGAGCCCTTCGCGGTCGGCTTCGAACTCCTCCTGCTTGGTATAGCCCACCTGCCAGAGGGACATGGGAATCTGCGCGATCGCCGCGACGATGTCGAGGTTCAGGTTTTTGAGTTGCGCCTCGATCTGCACGCGCTCGACGGCGTGATAGTGATCGATGTGCTCGATTTCGTGACCGAGAACGAAGGCAAGCTCGTCCTCGCTGTGGAGCTGGTCGAGGAGGCCCTGACCCACAAAGACGTGGCCGCCCGGCAGGGCGAAAGCATTGATCAGGTTTGCGTCGGGAATGAGGTGGAAGCGGAAGGTGAGTTTCCGTTTAGCGTGCGCGGCTACGCGCTTGCCGACCTGGTTTACATATTGCTCCATCGCGCGCGACTCCGGAGTCTGCAAGGGATCGGCGGAGACGTATTGTTGCGCGAGCTGATTGCCGATTCGGACTTCTTCGTCATCGGAGATGCGGGTGAAGTGCATGGGCGCGCTGGTCAGGTCGCGTTGCAGGTCCGCTGCCGCGTTGACGAGGGCATCGGGGCTCACGGCGTCGTGCCGTTTTCCGTGCTGCGCGAAGTAGAGCGCGGCGCATGCAATGAGCAGGACGGCGGCGAGCGCAAGGATGCGCTTCATAGTAAGCGCCTCACGGTTTCGCGGTACTTGCCGTAGAGGGTGGAGACGAGAGTCAAGGCCGCGCCAAGCACGATTAAGGTGATGTAGCGGTCACGCTCATTGAGGCGCCACGCATCGAGACAGACGATCTTTCCCACGCAAAGGAGCAGCAAGAGAAGTCCGGTGATGCGGTAGCTGCGCTGGCTGACGAGCAATCCGAGAAGAATAACGAGCAAGCCCTCGATGCCCCAGGAGAGCGTGACCATGCCGGGATCCATCTTAACGAGAATCATCAGGGTGATGAGGATGACAGGGGCAAAGAAGAATATCTGTTCCGGGCGCCTGACGGCCAGTACGCGGTTGAGCCAGGAATTCATGGGGCGATCGGCGTAGCGCGCGCGCAATTTGAACGCGAAAGGCAGGGCGCCAAACAACAATGCCGAGGTGAGCGACAGGACAGCGAAGTTGCCGCGCCAGCCGGAGGCAACAAAATAGCTTCCGCCGAAGATGTTGTGCGCGAGGCCGCGGACGACGATTCCCGCAGTGAGCGCGATGGCCTGCTGAAGGAAGACCTCTTTGTCGAGCAAGAGGGTTGCAAGCATGAGGACCAGGACAAGGCACGCCCACGCGACCACGATCCACTCGGCTGCGGTCTGGTAATAGATAAGCGCGGCAAGACAGCCGGTGCCGAAGTGAGCGATGAGGCTGCTGACGGAAAGGGAGCCGATTTCGGGGCTGGCTTTCTGAGACTGCAAGCGCGCCCACACGTAGAAGAAGATGAGCGCGATGGGCACCACGGTGTACATGCGCGGGCTGAGGGTTTCGCCGGGGAGCGCAGAGGCCGTGAGATTGACGAAGAAGATGCGGACGAATGCGGCGGCGAGCGCGACGTAGGCCTGCAGGCGGATCTGTTTTTGTTGCTTCCAGGAGCCGATCTCGAAGAGCATGAGGCCGAAGATGGCAATGCCGACGGCGACGGCGATGGGAAGCAGTTCGCTCCACAACATCCAGGCGAACAAACCGGAGCCGGTCCATGTGTAGAGGTGGCGGACGTCGGAATCGCGCAGGGAATCGGGCATGCGAACCCAGCGGGCTATGGCGTAGAGCGAGGCGACCAGGATGCAGACAGTGATGAGGCGCAGGTCGATGCCATGCCACTTTTGCTGGGTGAAGAGATTGAGTGTGATTGCACGCAACACAGCGAGAGATGCGAGCGCGTGCGCCTGATATGGAAACTCCTCGACGTCGAAGACGCGGTCGATGAGGGCGAGGGCGAGCGCGAAGACGGCCCAGATCGCGGCAAGCCAGGGCTCGGGAGATTCATGCCAGGCCAGCGCGGCCAGCATGGCGGTGGCTGCCCAGGTGTGCATCCACGCAGCGGGGCGGCGGTAGGAAGCGCCTTTGAGAGCGCACCAGCGGGAGATGGCATACAACCCCGCGGCACAGGCGATGAGGGGAAGATAGCGATCGAGGGTTTTTGACGCATCGAGGTTGGCGGCAATCAACTGGACGACGACGCCGATGGCGAGAAGATGTTCCTGGAACGAGAGGTTGCGTAGATTGAGGCGGCGGGCTGCGAGGCTGAGGAGGATGGCCATGGCCATCCACACAGGCGCTACCCAGGCCGGCGCGATTTCGAGTGCGGCGAGGAGGACAAGAAACGACGTTCCGAGCCAGAGAGAAACGGCGCGTGGAAGGAGGCGGATGTCGTCTGTGCCGGAGAAGGCCCAGGCTGTGAGGTAAAACATCGCCGCGAGGATGGGAAGGGTGATCAACCGAGCCGCAACGTGGTGGGGATAGACCGTGTCAAGGTGGAAGTTCACGACCAGCGCGTAAACAGCCACCGCGACGGCCAGTCCGCTGGCCTGCGCAGTGAGCGGCTTGTGTTGGACATACCGCGTGCCGCAGGCGGCGGCAAGCATGAGAGCGGCCCAGCCGATCGCCGTCCAATCACGGGTGAGGACGCACCAGATGCCGAGGAATGCGGTGATGCCGCCGAGGTAGCTTTGCAGGTTGATGAAGGCGCCGTCGATGCCGGCGAAGAGCTGGCGCCAGCGGTAGCCGATGAAATGGGAGTTGAGATAGAAGAGCAGGCTGCAGGTGAGCAGCAGGACTCCGTTTTGGATGAGCGGCGCATCGGAGTGCTGGCGGAAATCGACGATGTGCCAGGCCTCGTAGATGATGAGCGCGCCGGTGACGAGGCCCGCGAGAAGGCCGAGCCTGCGGAAGAGGACTTCCGATTGCACGATGCCGGCGACGAGGAGCGCCTCGGCGGCGATCATCCAGAAAAACGCGATGTTGTTGCCGCTGAACTTGAAGGGAACCGCGGCGAAGATCATGAGAGTGCCGATGACGGTGAGCAGCGCGAAGGCCGGACGGCGGCGACGAGTGATGGGGAGCTGCCCGAAGATGAACTCTGCCGCGCCGAGGCCGAGCAGCGCGTAAAAGGCCAGTTCCGGGTGAATGGACTGGAATTTCATTACCGCGAGAAGCGACATGGTGTTGACGAGCGCGGCGATGGTGGAGATGGCTTCATCGCGCGGCGCGCGGATGCGGCGGACGATATACGAAACGCGAAAAATGGCCCAATAGAGGATGAGGATGATAGCGCTAGACCAGAACTGCGGGAAGGGATGGCCGGCGACTCCATCGGGAAAGAGCTTGTAGAGCCAATAGAAATGATTGGCGTAGCTGGCGACGATGCCGAAGACCTCAAGCTCGAACCAGCTCATGCGCAATGCGATGGCCACGATGCCCATGGCGAGGATGATCCCGGCGACGAGGGCGTAGACGCTGTCCTGGCTCAAGGCGACGGTAGAAAAGGCAAGCAGGAAGGCGAGGCCGGTGACAAGCTGAGATTTGTAACGGAGCGTGTGGGCCACCATTGCCACGGCGACCAGCAGCATGAGGATGCAGTCGAGGGTGTTGGAACTGAGCACCGTCATGGCGGCGACATGGTGCATGGCATAGGTGGTGAAGAAGAGCAGCGCCCATCCGCCGCCGATGCCGGTGCGGCCGACGAGGCGGTAGCGCTCGCGGTTTTCGAGACTGATGCCGCCGCCGAGCATGACTCCGGAGACTGCATAGATGAGAGCAACGCGCGCGCCGGGTCCCATGGAGATGAGCGCAACGCGACCGAGGAGGGCGAATCCGAGGACGAGAAGAACGATGCCGATTTTGGCAAAGAGGTTCATGCCCAGCACTTCTTCAAGCGGCAAGGTGGAGCGCAGCCATTCAGAGAAGGATTTGCGGGGCGGAGCGGTGGCGAACTGGAGCGGCGGGACAGACGGAGCGCGCGCAGATGCGTAGCTCGGCGGCGTGGTGGTGCGAGCGTAAGCAGGCTGAGGAGGTTCGACCGGCGCGGGGGCGGATGCAGCGGGCCTGGATTCCGAGGGGATGGGGGGATTTGCCGGCATCTGTTGTGGCGCAGCGGGAAGCGGCGGATGCACACTGACCGGAGGCGCGGGGACGGTGTGAGCCGGCGGAGTTGGAGGGATGGGCGTGACCGGAGGCGGGGCGACGGCTTGCGGTTGAGATGGCGGCTGCGAGACGAAAACAGGCGGGAGGACGGATTTTCCGGGAGCTGGAGCCGGAGGTGGCGCGGTAACTGGAGCCGGAGGCGGAGCAACGATTTTCTCGGAGACCGGGGCTTCGGGAATCGGCACGGCGGCAACGGGAGGCTGATCTGCGCGATGCGAAAGGCTCGCGAGGTCACGGCGCAGGCTCGCGATTTCGTGGCTCAGAAACTCGATCTTGTCGCGATGGTCTTCGAGAGCTTCGTAAGTAGTCTTACGGAGTCTTTCGGTCCGAACCAAGGCAATGATTGCAACCAAGGGAATGGCGATCAACAGCCCGCCGAGCAGCGCAATGATGAGTTCCATTCTTCAATGTCCTCAAACGGCTGACAACTGGTGCCTGACTGAAGAACGCGTCCGGCGAGAGCTCTTGCATTTTTCCTGCAAGATGATGCCGCACAGGCATTCTTTTAAGGAGCGGACGTGAAGGTGTCAATGACACGGTAGTATAGTCGAACGCGCTCGGGGCCGGGCTATAATCGACGCACCTCACCGACACATTCCTATGACCGAGACCACGGCAAGACTCGATGCAGAAGCCAGCGCCCAGGACAGTATGCCGCGGAGCGAGCGCGGCTTCTGGGCGTTGATTGCGACGCAGTTCCAGGGCGCCTATAGCGACAACATCCTGCGCAACCTGCTGCTCTCGATGATTGTGGGCATGGGGCTGCCGGAAGGCGCGCGCGACAGCTTTGTCTCCATGGTCACGTTCCTGTTTTCGATGCCGTTTGTGCTGTTCAGCATGACCGGCGGCTGGCTGGCTGACCGATTCAGCAAGCAGCGAGTGACGCAGTGGACGAAGGCGATGGAGATCGGCGCCATGATTGTGGCGACGACGGGGCTGGCAATCCACTCACGCAATCTGACTCTCGTGGCGCTGGGTTTGGTGGCCACGCAGGCGGCTCTTTTTGGACCGTCGAAATACGGGTTGCTGCCGGAGTTGTTGCCGGCGAAAAGGCTCTCGTGGGGCAATGGGGTCATCGAGCTGGGAACGTTCCTGGCGATCATTGTGGGCACGGTGACGGGCGCGGCGATGGCGGAACATTTCCACGGACGGGAAGTGTACGCGGGCTATGCGCTTCTGGGCCTGGCAGTGGTGGGATTCTGTACGAGCCTGGGAATCGACCGGGTTCCGGCGGCTGCCCCCGAGAAGAAATACCGCATTAATTTTGCAGGCGATCTTTGGCACCAGATCGGATTGATGAGGCGCGACCAGGCGCTGTTTCTTGCGGTTCTAGGAAACACCTACTTCTGGTTCCTTGGCTCGCTGCTCTTTTCGACAGTGGTGGTGTACGGTCCGGATGTGCTGCACATCGGGCAGACCAAGACCGGGTATCTGAATGCGGCGTTGGCCATTGGAATCGGGATTGGCAGCATGCTGGCCGGAATGGTGAGCGGCAATAAGATTGAATACGGCCTGATTCCGCTGGGATCGATTGGCATGACGTGCACGGGCATCGCGCTGGGCACCATGCATGTGGGGCTCGTGGGTTCGGCCGTACTGCTGAGCATGCTGGGGTTCTGGGCGGGGTTCTTTGCGGTGCCGGTAAACGCGCTGATTCAGCATCGACCGGCGGAGAAGGACAAGGGCGGCATTATTGCCGCGTCGAATCTGTTGTCGTTTGTGGGCATCGCGATTTCGTCGGGCGTGTATTACGTGTTCACCGCATTCGTTCATCTCAATCCGCGGGGTGTGATTGTTGCTTCATCGTTTATTACCGCGGCCGGAACAGTTTATGTGCTGATGCTGCTGCCGGAGTGGTTCGGGCGGTTGATCCTGTTCTTTCTTACGCACACGGTGTACGTGGTGAAGGTGCTGGGGCGCGACAATTTTCCGGAGAAAACGGGCGCGCTGCTGGTTTGCAACCATATGTCGTTTGTGGATGCGCTGCTGTTGATCGCGTCGACCGATCGGCCGATTCGATTCCTGATGTACAAGGGGATTTACGACAAGCCCTTGATTCGCCCATTCGCGAGCGTGATGAAAGCGATTCCCATCTCGAGCGAGCAGAGACCGCGCGATATGATCCGTTCGCTGCGGACGGCGAGCGAAGCGCTGCGCCAAGACGAGATTGTGTGCATCTTTGCCGAGGGGCAGATCACCCGTACGGGGCAACTGCTGCCATTTCGTCGCGGCCTGGAACGCATTATGAAGGGCGTCGAGGCGCCGATTCTGCCTGTCAATCTTGACGGTGTGTGGGGAAGCATCTTCAGCTTCGAGCGCGGGAGGTTCTTATGGAAGATGCCGCGCCGCATTCCCTATCCGGTAACGGTCAGCTTTGGCGCTCCCATGGCTCCGACATCGACGGCGATCGCGGTTCGACGCGCGGTGCAGGACTTGCAGGCGGAGGCATTTCAGGTTCGCAAGCGGCGCATGAAGACGCTCGATCGGGCGTTTGTGCGCACGGCGCGGCGCTTTCCGTTTCGCTTTATGATGGCTGACGGAAAGACGCCGAAAGTGACATTCGGGTCGGCCCTGACCAAGACGGTTTACATTGCGCGACGGCTGCGGCCCGTGGTGGGCCAAAAGCAGATGGTCGGCATGTTGCTGCCGCCTTCGGTTGGCGGAGCGCTGACGAACTACGCACTGATGCTGCTGGGGCGGATCGCGGTGAATCTCAACTACACGGCATCAAGCGAAGCGATCGCATCATGCGCGCAGCAATGCGGAGTGGACGTGGTGATCACGTCGAAGGCGTTTGTAGAGCGGTTCCCGAAGCTTGAGATTCCGGGTCGGACCGTGTTTCTTGAGGATGCGCTGGACGGGCCGCGCATCACGGAGAGAATCGCCGCGATGACTCTCGCGTGGCTGGCGCCGCAGAGTCTGATGCGCAGAGCTCTGGGCGCAAAGCGGAGCGGCGCGCGCCCGAACGTGGATGATTTGGCCACCGTCATTTTTTCGAGTGGGAGCACCGGCGATCCCAAGGGCGTGATGCTGACGCACTTCAACATCACGTCGAATATCCAGCAGGTATCCCAGGTCTTCATGCTGGACGGCAGAGACAAGATTCTGGGCATTCTGCCGTTTTTTCACTCCTTCGGATTCATGGCTGCGCTGTGGATGCCGGCCGTGAACGGCGTGGGCGTGGTCTACCACCCGAATCCGCTGGATACGCGCGTGATCGGTGAGTTGGTGGAGAAATACCGGGTCACGTTTCTGATTGCGACGCCAACGTTTTTGCAGGCGTATATGCGGCGCTGCACACCGGAGAGCTTTGGCAGCCTGCAGTATGTGCTGGTGGGCGCGGAAAAGCTGCCGGAACGCGTGGCACTTGCATTCGAAGATACGTTTGGGATTCGACCGCTGGAGGGCTACGGCTGCACGGAGTGTTCGCCGGTGGTGACGGTGAATGGGCGCGATTTTCGCGCGCCGGGATTTCGGCAGGTGGGAGGGCGGCGCGGCAAGATCGGACACCCGCTGCCTGGCGTGTCAGTAAGAGTTGTGGATCTCGATACGGGAGAGCCGGCGGCGCCGGGAACGCCGGGCATGCTGCTGGTGAAGGGGCCGAACGTGATGCGCGGCTACCTGGGAAAACCGGAGAAGACGGCTGAGGTGCTGCACGAGGGCTGGTACACGACCGGAGATGTCGCGTTGATGGAAGAGGACGGCTTTATCACCATTACGGACCGGCTTTCGCGCTTCAGCAAGATCGGAGGCGAGATGGTGCCGCATATTCGCATCGAAGACAAACTGCACGAACTGGCAGGAGTGACGGAACAGGTATTTGCGGTGACGGCATTGCCCGACGAAAAGAAAGGCGAAAAGATCGTGGTGATCACGACCCTTGCGGAAGAAAAACTTGCGCCGGTGCTGGAAAAGCTTGCCCAGTGCGATTTGCCTGCATTGTGGAGGCCGCGCGCAGGACAGTTCTATCACGTGGATGCGCTGCCGGTGCTGGGCACGGGCAAGATTGACCTGCGCGGTGTAAAGGCCGCGGCGGCGGCGATGGCGGCGACGGTGGCGGCCACGTAGAGTCCGTGTGCAGCGTCGCCTCTTTCTCAGTGTACGCAACTCGAAATGGCCGGGCGTGCAGGCTAGTGTTTTGCCAGCGCCTGCCTGCCTTGCTGAGCCGCCGCTGTCTGAGCTCCGCGAAGCGAATCCAGCCGATTGGGCGCCATCGCGAGAGCGTCCTGGTAGGCTGCAAGCGCTTCCGCAGGACGGCCCGCTGCCTCGAGCATGTCGCCCAGCATCTCCGCCGAGGGACGAGGCAGCACGTCTGCGTAATAAATGGGATGATTGCGCTCAAACTGGACGGCCTGGCGCAGCGTCTCGATGGCGCGTCCCCGCTTGCCCTGAGCGTAGAGAGTCCATGCTTGCGCCTGCTCCAGCGCAATGTGAAGAATGTCTCCCCACCCATGCTTCTTGATCCACTCGTCCGATGATCGGTGGAACTTATCCAGCTCCACGCCAGCTTGCGAGGCATCGCTGAGCCGTGCAGCCGCAATGGCGTGCACCCAAAACACGTCGAAGTTCGCCTCAAAGGGCGACCCAGCCGGCGGCTCAATCTTCAAAGCATCCTGCCAATTGTGCGTTTCAACGTCAAAATAGATCCGGCCGTCAATCGGCAGCCAGGCATCGCGTCCGGGCGACGCCGCAAGCCTGGCAATTCTCTCCAGCACGTCGCGCGCTTTCTCCTCGTCTCCCAGTTGCAGGTAGGCATATTCCAGATTGTTCAAAGCATGAAATTCGTCACCTAGTCCATCCCGTCCATCCCTCACCCAATCGTCTGCTACGCGCGCTGAGGCGAGATTCGATGCAACCGATTCCTGCCAGTACCCAAGCCGGTTGAAAATGTGTGATGGCATGTGCAAGGCATGAGGCGAGTCCGGTGCGATCTCGGCATATTTACGGGCCGCCGGCAGCGCAATCGAAGCAAGCTCGGGAGTGTCTGCCGCGTGAATAATGTAGTGCGCAGCTCCGGGGTTGTCAGGATGCGCCGCAAAGATGGGCAAAAGAATACTTAGAGCGGTCCGGCGCTGCTCCAGCCCGGGCGCGCCGGGGCCAGCCGTCCACACCAGCCCGAGAGCGTAAAAGAGCGACGCATTGATGTCGTCGGGATATTTTTGCCGCAGCTCGCTCATCGCAGCGATGTATCTCTTCCAGCGAACATCGCCTGAAGTGTGCTGATAGTCGAGATACATCTGGCTCACGGCAGCCAGGTACATCCGCTCCCGTTCTGTCTTCGCCGGCCGATTCAGCCACGGCTCAAGTTCCTTGAGGCCCGATGCAAGTTTCGCAGGGGGAACCTCCGGGCCCGACCGTTGCGTGTTGGCGAGCGCCACTCCCCAGGCGGCAATCACGCACTCCGGATCGGCGCGCTCCACCTGCCTGAATGCATTTTCTGATTCTGTAAATTCGAAGGAATGCAACAACGCCACGCCACGTTCAAAATCTCCCTGTACCGAGGGCAGGCAGGAGTTTTGAAAGTGAACCTCGCCAAACGAAGCCGGCCTGGACGCCCTCGCGTTTCCAATCAGGATCGAACCGTGGAGGAGGAAGAGAAGAACGGAGCATCGATACATGGGCTGATTTTACAAGTGAGGCCCACCCCACAAATCCATCCCGCGGACGAGATCTTTCATTCAAATCAAACTGCATTTGTATCGTCTTCGAACACCGGCTCCGCGACCACGTGCCGGCTGCTGCCCCTCTGGGGCCTCGTCAACCGCCGTCAGCGATAACTGACCGGCGGCGGGGTAACCGCGGAGAGTTCGTTGAACACGCGATCGGGAAGCTGCAACCCAGCCGCGGCAATGTTCTCTTCCACGTGCGCAACCGAGGAAGTTCCCGGTATAGGCAAAATCACTGGGGAGCGCCGCAGCAGCCACGCCAATGCGACCTGCAGCGGAGTTACGCCCAGCGATATCGCAGCGCGTTCCAGCACTTCATGGGCCTCGCGCTTCTGCCCCAGCGGCGCCCATGGAATAAACACGATTCCGTTCTTTTCGCAGTGGTCGAGGAGGTAATCCCACTCTCGGTCGGCAAAGCTGTACCGGTTTTGGACGGAAACGATCGGCACGATTTTTCGGGCGCGCTCCACATGCTCCAACGTGACGTTGGAGAGCCCGATGTGCCGTATCTTGCCCTGCTCGCGCAGCCGCGCCAGAATTTCCATCGATGCGTCAAACGACACCGCGGGATCAGGAATATGCAACTGGTAAACCTCAATGCGATCCAGCCGAAGACGCATCAGGCTCCCGTTGACAGCCTCTTCCAGATGCCGGGGACTCGCATTGTGAATCCACTGCCCCGGCCCCACCCGCTCCCATCCGCCTTTCGTGGCAATCACCAGGCCATCCGGGTACGGAGACAAGGCTTCACCAATCAGCTCTTCTGAAATGTCAGGACCATAGGAGTCTGCCGTGTCAATAAAGTTGACTCCAAGTTCCACAGCATGGTGCAAGGTCGCCAGCGCGGCAGCGTGGTCTGACGGAGGCCCCCAGACGCCCTTTCCCGTAATCCGCATAGCTCCATAGCCGAGCCGGTTGACGGTCAGATCGCCCAGCGTGACAGTGCCCGCCGCTGCAGCGGTAATGGTCTGCGAGTTAATGCCCATGCCGAAAATCTCCTCGATGTTAGGATGACGGATGCTGTCACAGCGATGCAATCCGATTCGCTCCCGTGTTCAAGCGCTTACAATTCCACGGCATTGAAATATCGCGGAGCACGCCCCTCCGACCGGCGCCTGGGGAGGAAGCGTCCTGCACATGGTGGCGTGTCCCGGCGATCCAAAAGGCGGATTGCCTCATGCGCCTTGAAATCATCCATAACACGGAGATGGTTCCGGCGCCAGTGATGCGCTTTCGTCATGATCCGACCCGGGAATCGCAGGGTATTTCCGATCTGTGACCCACACGCCCTACAATACGAATAGACTTCAAGACCGAGGAGAACCATGCCGCTGTCCGGAGAAGCGATCCGCCTGATGAACCTGATTGATGATGTAGCCGTGACGCTGCGGCGCGTGCTTGCCACCGTGCCGACGCTCACTCCTGAGGAGCGCATGCGCGTTGCGGAGCATCTGGACAAGGCGCGCCCCAACGCCGAAGACGTGTCTCAAGCACTGGCGGTCAAGTAAGGCCTTCTTGCGCGCGACTGTCGCCATTATTGGAGCAGGCCCGCTGGGCCGATGGCTCGCGCTTGCCGCTGCGCGAGCCGGGTACCGCGCCCGGCTGGAGGATGTGCTGCCCGGCAATCTTCACCATGCCCAGGAGTATATTCGCGAGCAGCTGAACCCAGCCGCATTGCCCATGGTGGATTTTGCCGCGACGATTGAAGAAGCAGTGCGCGATGCAGACCTTGCCATCGATTGCGTTCCTGACGAACTGGAGTCGAAGCTCGAGATTCTGTGGCTCCTCGATCGGATGGCCCCTCCGCGGACGGTGCTGGCGACGCCGACGATGCGACTTTCCATTACCGATCTGGCTGCATGCACGTATCGCGCAGGACAATGCGTTGCGATTGCTGCGGAGGCTTCAGCACTTGCGGGGCTGGAAGGCGGCTCCGAAATCCTGCTGCGCACCACGGGAACGACCACGCCCGAGGCGGTTTCGCTTGTCGCGGATTTCTGGGAGGATCTGGGGTTTGTTCCACGATGTGAGGCCGAGGCGGCGAGCTAAGGTGCGCGTTCGCGAGATTCGCCCCGGCTGTTTGCCGGTCGCTCAACTGCCGTTGAGAATCTGCTCGTAGAATTTGACGTACTGGGGAATGACGAGGGTTGCGCAGAACCGGGTTCTCGCCGCTTTGCGCGCTTCGTCGCGCATGACTTCAAGGCGTCCGCGATCCTTGAGGAGTTCGAGGGCGCCGGCGGCCATGCCTTCGACATCGCCGACCGAGTAAAGTAAGCCGGTAACCCCGTGGTCAATCAACTCCGGAACTCCGCCGACGCGAGTGGCAATCGTGGGGACTTTGCATGCCATCGCCTCAAGGGCCGCCAGCCCGAACGATTCCAACTGGCTTGGCAGCAACATGAGGTCGGCGAGCGGCAGCAGCTCGCTGACACGATCCTGCTTGCCGAGGAAGTGGACCTTCTCATGAATGTGGAGGTCGTGCGCGAGCCATTCTGCCGCGGAGCGGTCTGGGCCGTCGCCCACGAGGACAAGCTGGGCGGGCAGCTCACGAACGACCTGCGCGAAGACCTTGACCACGTCGACTACGCGCTTCACAGGCCTGAAATTCGAGAGGTGAATGAGGATCGCCTCGCCGGGGTTTGCCAGCCGTTTGCGGGCTTCAGCCCGGACGCCTTCATCCTTATAGGGTGTGTACACGTCGCAATTGACAAAATTGGGGATGACCTCGATGGGCCGCGAGATTTCGAAATCTTCTACTGTTTTGGCTTTCAGATAATCCGAGATGCTGGTGGCTCCATCGCTTTCCTGAATGGAATAGCGCGTGATGGGCAAATAGCTGCGATCGAGCCCGACCAGGGTGATGTCAGTCCCGTGCAGCGTGGTGACAAAGGGAAGACGGCGTCCACGAGCAGCGAGCATTTGCCGCGCCAGCAGGGCGCTCACCGAGTGGGGAATCGCGTAATGCACATGGAGCAAATCGAGCGAGCAGAACTCGGCAACCTCAGCCATGCGCGAGGCAAGAGCCAGGTCGTAGGGCGGGAACTCAAACAAAGGGTAGTTTGAAACCGGAACTTCGTGATAGAAGATGCCCTGGTCGCGCCCATTGAGCCGAAAAGGCTGGGAGTAGGAGATGAAGTGGACCTCGTGCCCGGCCGTGGCCAGTTCGATTCCGAGTTCGGTCGCCACCACGCCGGAACCGCCATAAGTGGGGTAGCAGGTAATCCCAATGCGCATGGGGCTTCTTCGCTCCGATTCGTCGTCGTTTGCAGGTGCCTTGGTTTTGGACGCTCCCAGGGGAAGGGAAGATGCACAATGGCAGAATCAATCATAGGTTATCGGGCTGTTGCGGCGGGAAGATCGGCGAAGGAGATCAACTGAATCGCCGGAAACTCCTTGACCACCTGCAGGGCGAGACGCTCGATGTCGCGGGATTCGCGCAAGCGAGTGTGAATCCGCGCGAGGTCTGCGTCGTTGTAACCCGGATGGGTGACCAGTTCCCAGGTTCCCTCTGGAACATGTGCGAGAAGAGCGCGAAGGGACGCGGCATCGACCGTCCCGGTACCGGCGATCGCGATGGTGCCATCGGTAGTGACGAAGCCTTCTTCCGCGATGATGCGCCGGAAGTAGGGCCCAAACCGGCGCAGCGCCCACACCTCAGCCGATCGCATCCAGGAAGCGCGGGGGGTGGCGTGCACCGCCCATTCTGGCTCAAAGGGATTGCGCACCGCGCGAATTCCGGCAGCCCGCGCCGCGCGCAGAACAGGGCGCAGAACGCGAGGAAACATGTGGGTGTGCTTGTGCGTATCGATGTGGGTGAGGTGAAGGCCGCGCTGCTGCAACAAGAGAATCTGTGCCGCGGCCTCGGCTTCGATCTCACTGACGGCGGGTTTTTGAAAGGGCCAAGTGCACTGAAGGTAGATCAGGTTGAGGAACTGGAGCAGGGTCTGCCGGAATGTTCCGTCGACGGGGTCGGCGAGGTTTGGAATATCGAGACGTGGTGAAAGTACCGGCTCTCCATCGACGAGAACAATGTGGCAGCCGATGCCGAGCGAAGAACTGGAACGCGCCTGCTCAATCGCGTCATCCGTCGCAGAAGCCTTTGCCATCATGGTGGCGCTGGTGAGCAGCCCGGCACGATGCAACTCGACGATGGCCCGGTTCACTCCGGTGGTCAGGCCGAAGTCGTCGGCGTTGATGATGAGGCGGGTCACCGGGCAAGTGTATCAATGGGGGCGTAGCCGGGTCGGCGCGCGGGTAGTTTCCTTATTAGGACACTACCCGGCGCGCGCCGCTAACTGCGCACGCTGGTATCATGGAAGGATGCCGCCAGGGCTTCCCGGATTGAACGGGAATCTGACGGGCAAATCTTGCCGCGGGTCGTGGGCGGTTAGCTCAGTTGGTTAGAGCGCCTGCCTTACAAGCAGGAAGTCGGGGGTTCGAGTCCCTCACTGCCCACCATAAAATTCCTCAAAATAGGTATTCTCTGAAAGTAGGCGCAAGACCTGCGGAAGCGCGGCTATTGCGGCGCGTTCTGCTGTGTTTGTTGCCGGCTGTGCTGTAGATGGAGCATATTCTGCTCGCTACGAGTGTTGCCGTCGGAGTGATTTTGCGGAGGAGCGGGAACGATCGCGCCCGGACCCACATCGTTGTAAGGGATGGGAGCGGGTAGAGGCTCCGATGGCTCCTGTTCCTCATCGTCGGCGGGCTGCGAAGGGATTTGCGCGGTAGATTGGGCCGGCGCGTCGTGCGTCCGCGGCGTGAGGACCAACTCGCGCGGAATGCCATTGGCCTGGGATCCCACCATCATGAAGTTGTATCCGGAATCGACGAGGAGGCTGGTTAAAACGTCGCGCGCATTGCCTGGTCCATAGATGCCGAAAACGCGGGGTCCGCTATCCAAACCGATGATGGTCATGCCGGTGATCTGAGCCACCTGACGCAGAATGCCGGTGAAATCGGAGTTCCTGGCGTCGATAGTGAGCCTGCCGCCGGAGATTGTGACGTGGGCAGGCTGCGCCGGGGCGAGTGGGGGGCGGGCTGACGTCGCGGCGGAATCTACAGGCTCGGTGCCCTGCCTACTGCCGGTCTTAGGCGCCTGGGCTGGGCAGGCGCAAGTGAAACTGAGCCAAAGCGCGATTCCGCCAAGAGTTAGCGGACGGGCCTGGAATCTGCGGGGAAACATCAGAAGAACCTCTCTGCAGTTGCGGACGTACGCCGAACCTGCATCAAACCTATTGTATAGCTGCACGGTGCGAGATTCACCCGCTCGCCTGACGCCGACTGCCAAGAAAGGTCTGACGAACGTGTTGAAGAACCCGATACGATGTTTGATCCTTTGTGTCGCTGGGACGTTGATTCTGACGCGGAGCGCGATGGCTGCTTCGTGTACGACGCAAGCGGAGATGACGGCGCAGCAACGGGACGCGCTTTCGAGTGAGGCCCGGGCAGTGCTGGGGCAGATGCAAACCGGCGACATGCTCAGTTTGAAGGCGAATACGCTGCCCACTGTTGCTGCTGATTTCAGTGGGATTGCGAGCGCGATTCAGGGCTTTTCGCCGCTCCTTCACAATGCCACGATTACCGTGGATGACCTATACCTTCTTGATAACTCGACTGCGCCGGCGGGAGTTTCGCGCGTCGACTTCTTTTGCGGATCGCCGGTCGTAACTTTGAATTTCTCGGCGTTGCCGCAGGGGATTTACGCGTTGGCAATTCTGCATGCCACGGGGGTTCCGCAGCCGCAGCAGGTATCGCTGATTCTGGCGCAGGCAGCGAATCACTGGATGTTTGCGGGGTTCTACAGGAAGCCGATGACGGAGGCAGGGCATAGTGGACTGTGGTATTGGGTTGCCGCGCGGAAATACGCGCAAACGAAGATGGATTGGGACGCATGGATTTATTACAAGGTAGCCATGAATCTTCTGGATCCGCTTGATTTTCTTTCGAGCCAGAATCTTGGAAAGCTGAGGCACGAAGCAGATCAGGCGCACCCACAGGCTTTTCCCGGCGCGCAGCCGATGTCGCTTGACGCGTCGGGAACGAATTTTCGCCTGACTGCGATCGGCACGTCGACCGAGTTTGGCGGTCTAGATCTTGACGTCCATTATTTGCCGGATGCAACGCAGGCAGCGCAGTTACAGAACGCGATGGCGGCCCGGCAACAAGTGACCGACGTGATGAAGGCGCTCTTGCAAACCCATCCCGAATTGCGAAGCGCGTTTCACGGAATCTGGGTGCACGCGGATGAAGGCAGCAACACCCTATTCGCATTGGAATTGCCAATGGCCGGAATTGCAACGGGGCCGGGCCAGCGGCCGTGAGGTCTGGATCGAATCTTATGGAGTGTTCGTTTCAAATATTCAACTATGAAGATTCCTAAGCTAGTTTTGAATTCGCGCCTGCATCGATCGATGGCGATTTTGCTGTTGGCCGAATGCGCTGGATTGTCGCTTTGGACCCAGGGCCAGTCTCCGTCAGTGGCGCCTGGGACGGCACAGAGCGAAGCATTGCCGGATCCGACCAAACCCGAAGTTCAGCCGCCGCTGAATATCGATCGCGATCCGATCAGTTCTCCGGACCGCGAAGTTGTTCCACCGCCTGCTCCGGCGCTCGCGATGAACCAAGGCCCCTCAAAACTTGAGAAAACGCAAAACGGCTTATACACGCTGCATGCTGAGGTGGACGAGGTTTTGCTGAACTGTACCGTGATCGACGCAAAGGGTCGAACGGTAAACGGGCTGACGAAGGATGATTTCCGGGTATGGGAAGACGGCGTTCCGCAACCCATTAATTCGGTTGTGCACGAGGATTTGCCTGTATCCATGGGTATCCTGGTGGATAACTCGGGATCGATGCGCGACAAGCGCGGAGCGGTGAATGCGGCAGCGTTCAACCTGCTAAAGGATTCAAATCCGCAGGACGAGGCGTTTGTGGTGAATTTTGCTGACCGGGCGTACCTCGATCAGGGGTTTACAACAAACCTGGTTGCACTTGATCGTGGGCTTTCGCGCTTCGATTCGAAAGGAACGACGGCTTTATACGACGCTGTAGCGGCTTCGGCCGACGAGTTATCAAAACATGCAAAACGACGCAAGGAAGTGTTGTTGATCATCACAGACGGGGCGGACAATGCATCGCATTTGAGTCTGCAAGAGGCAATCAGGCGCGTACAGAACCTGGGAGGGCCTGTGGTGTACTGTGTCGGTCTGCTGTTCGACACGGAAGGCGAGGAGACTCAACGGGCGAGGAACGCTCTCGAGATGCTCTCGGAGGAGACTGGGGGCATTGCTTACTTTCCGCGTTCGCTTCAGGAAGTAAACGGCATTGCGGCGCAGGTCGCCCGTGATATTCGAAACCAGTACACCGTCGACTACCACTCGACGAAGCCGGAGAGGCTTGGAGGATATCGGACGGTGCGTGTGGAAGCGTACTCACCGAGGCTAGGAAAGCTGAATGTGAGAACGAAAAAGGGCTATTACGCAAAGGCGGAGCCGACTTCGTTCGTGGTGCAGGAAGCAAAGCAGTAGAGGCCATTTGGGATAAGTTGAGATTAGACTGGATCTTGATACCAGCTCTCAGACGCCACTCAGGGTTAACCCCTTGCAAGGCCTCGCCAAGCACGGGTTCGTCCGCAACCTGGCGAGTGTTTGCCTCTTGCTTAGAGATGAACCGTTGAACGGAACTTACTGTGCGAGTGACTAAGTTGTCTTCGCTAAATCGTCAGAGTTACATCCTTTGTCCTTTCACTAAGAGCTTGTAGCCTAATGCAGATGGAAGGCGACGGTAATGATCATCTGTACCGATACCGGATGTCCCTGATATACGGCAGGCCTGAAGCGGTATTGCTCAACGGCCTTCACCGCCTCTTCGTCGAGGCCCATACCAAGGTGGCGAATCACGTGGACATCCTGCGGATCTCCCTGTGAATCGACGATCAACCGAATTTCGACTGTCCCCTGAAAGTCCGCGTTGCGCGCCTGGTTCGTGAATTCCGGTTCAGCTGAATGGATTACGATGGGGGCACTTACGCCGCCTCCCACGCTCATGAGTCCTCCGCCGTAGCCTCCACCGCTGCCGGGACCGGCACCAATACCATGGCCCATCCCGAGGCCTCCACCCATGCCCTGGCCGAAGCCGGAGCCGCTGCCGCTCCCCTGGGATGCGAGTTTAACCTGAGGTGAATCAGGCGAACCAAAATTGGCAAGCTTGGCACTGTCGGGGAGGTTGACAGGTGTCGTGGGCGCCGCGGGCAGCTTGGGATTTTCAAGCCGAAGCACCTGCGGAGCGAGGATGACGGGCGCTTTTTTGAAAACAGGCGGACGTCCCCTGGCAGGTCTCACGATTTGATGCGCACCGCCGCCGCCGCCACCACCCTTTGCCGGCGAAACGGGAAGCACTTTGGGCGGAGGAGGGGGAGCGTAGAGAGAAATATTTACCGGCGCCAAAATCTGCTTCTCGATCACGCGCGACTGTGGGCGCAAAGTGAGCCAAAGGATGCCAGAAATGATGGCGAGATGGACGAAAAAGGAGATCAGGCGTGACTTCCGGTTGCGGGTTGCGGTGACCACATCGAGTCCCGCGAAGGTCGGAATCCCTTGTGCAACAGCAGCTGGCCGATGCAGGGGCACCACGAGTTGCGGGTGGGGTGCCCGGTCAGGAAGGGCAGTTTCTTGCGGGTCGAGAGCCAAGGACGATCGATTGTAAAAATCTGCGCTTTTTCTCACGGCCGCAAAATCGCTTGCAGATAACTTGTCGCTCGAACTCGGCTTGTAGAAGGTGGAAGACTGTTTTCCCATATCGTATGCCGGATGGTGGGAGTTCCGGCGCCTCCTCTCCTGGTTCACCAAAGTTGAATTGCAATGAATCGACGACCCTTCATCATTCATCGCTTCCCACGATCGAATCTAAAATTACGGCTACCAGATTCCTTTGTCGCTTCCTGTAAGCTTTTGTCTGACCATGGCTGCGGTTGCCAGCCATGGCAGCAGGCTCAGGCGAGCGCCATTGTGCAATTCGCCTTTTCCAAGTACATCCGCCAGTTGCAACCCGTAAAGCCGGGCGGACTGCGGCATGATAGGAACGCGCAAAAAACCGCGGCCGAAGTGAATCTCTTCTCCTCCAAATCGGGCGGATTTTCGAACGAACTCCGGCAGGTCCAGTCCTGAACCCCGATAGCGCTTCACGTAGTCGGACACAATCGCGAGGTAAGTCGCCACTCCTTCCCAAATGCTCGCGGTCCCGGCTGAAACCCGGAGATCCTCGAAATCGATGGCGCCGGCATCGGATAGAGCGGCAGTGTCAACAACATCACACAAGCGGAAATAGAAATGGCGATACATGCGCTGCAGGCTCGAAATCATCAGCCGATCGGAGACGGAGGGAACTCTAAACGCGTGATTGGCTATGAAGACTGTTCTTGCGCGCTCCAGCACCGACGTGGCAACAGCTTGCTGCTCTCCTGTCTGTCCCAAGCGGCCGACGTGAATCTCGACTGCTTCAGGGAGCCCGGGGATGACGAAGTTCCATTTACGCGCCAGGCGGTCTCCCCAGCTTCGTTCTGCAATTCGCGCGTCGAAACGTCTCCTCATGAGTTTGGACACGTCTTCAGGAGAAGCGTCTGTGTAAAGATCAAGATCGCTGCCAATGTCCGGCCAGTGATCGAGCGACTTGATCACAACGACGTGATATGAGTGCTCATGAAACGCCTCGCAAATCTCCTTCAACATGGCAACAGCGGACTGAATTCTGGCTCGTTCCACCGCAAGCGCGCTCTCCACCCAAATGGCACGAGCGTTGTCACCCTGGTTGCGCATAAGATTCAGGAATGCGTCCAAGCCGCGCACAAGCACGTGATTTGAGCCGGCCAGGACGAGAAGGTCCTCAAACTCGTTGCGGCCGAGTCTGTTCAAATCAAATCGTAAGTCATCTTTTGCTGACGATTCTGCGGTTGCACTGTTGCACGTAAGCAATAGTCGCGAAAGATGTTCCATCATCGTCTTTGAAGAGGATTCTGACGCGGAATGAGTCATAAGTGGGACCCTTTGTAGTTATGGCGTATGCTGCTGCGGCGTGGGAGTTGGCGTGGGCGCCGACTCGGGCTCATTCGAAGAAGAATGACCATCATGCGGCGTCGATGAGCTTCCCGGAGGGGAGCCACCGCGCGGTATAAGTTCAATGGGACCTGTTTGACGACGCTGTTGCCGGCTGTATTGCTCGAGGGCGCCGTCGACCTTGAAGGTGCTATTGGAGCTGACTTGCAAAAGGCTTTGCCCGCGCGCACTCTGCTGTGTGGCCAAACCCACGCGCGCATTGGCGCCATCAGCCTGGCGGGCCTTCATGTAAAAGAACTGAGCTGACTCGAGATCTCCATCCCTTTCGGCAACATATCCTCGGTTATTCAAGGAGAAGGCGCTGGTGGGATCGAGAGAATAGGCGCGAAGAAAATCTGCGCGGGCCGCGGGCCAATCGTCTTCATTAGCCTCGTACACTCCGCGCACATTCAGCATTGCTGATTCTGTCTGAGTGGAACCTGCTTCTCGGATTTTTTTTTCAAGGCGTTTGGCGCTTGCGGCCGCCATTTCGCTGACTGGGCGTCCTCTCCACGACCGATCGAGTGAGACAACGACAGGCTCTGTTGAGTGCGATTCGGCGGCAGCGTTGTAAAACTGCAGGGCGTCACGAAAATCGCCGATAGATTCGTCGGCGACGCCGAGGTTATTCAGAGTAAAAGGATTCTTTGGATCGAGTCGGAGAGCCTGATGCAAGAGAGAGACAGCCTCAAAACCTCTATTGTCTGCGAGTAGCTGGACGGAATCAACGTTCATGCGATCGACGCGCATCGGTATGTCCTGGAGACCCTCGACTGCGGCGAGCATCGGTTTTCCTTTGAGATCCTTCTTATTACTCATGTCGATGCTCGCGTTCGATCCCTGCTTTTCAGCCAGTTGATAAAAATGTTCAGCGCGACCCAGTTGCCCTTGCAATTCGGAGATATAGCCGAGATTGTTGAGCGTGAAAGGGTCGCCAGGATCATAAAGGTATGCTTTCAAGAACATTGACTCGGCCTTGTCGTATTGATCGTGCTTTATGGCTGCGACGCCTTCACGATTCAGCCGCTGTACCGGACTCAGCCTGCTGCGCAAGGGAATCGTGATGGTGACCGTGTCGCGCGCGTAAGCGCTCGGAACGGCCGCAGCGGCGAGCGTAAGGCCGAAGGCGAGTGTGGTGAGTGGTGTCCTCAGCATGGCGACCATTTCAATGTCGAGACAGAAATATCGTTCTCGTCTCAAACAATGGGCTTGCCTTTATTTAGATGCGCGCGATGAACCGGTGTTGCTCCGTAGGGAACGTAGCTACAGGCCACCTAACTCCTTTTGCGGACATCCCACTTAATGGTGCGTCAACGCATAGGGAGAGGTGTGCGACGATGGCTCGGATTTCCGCGGCTCTGGTACTTCTCGGTTTCGTAATGGCTCAGGTCTTCGAGACAGGTGCGAGCTCGCAGCAGCTTCCGAGTCCGAAGCCGGTGAGTGGCTCGGAAAAGTCAGAGAATGCGTTGCCGCCATTGCCTCCCGTGCCTCGAAAGGAAAGCACGGTACTGGGCGGCGAGATTCGAAACGTCGATCCAGTTCGCGATGAATTCTTGTTGAAAATCATTGGTGAGCACCCGCTCAAGATTCTCTATGACGAAAGGACCCAGCTCTATCGCGACGGCGTACGGATTCCCCTCGAAGATCTGCAGCCTGAGAACCGCGCTTCGGTACAGACGATGCTCGAAGGATCACAGGTTTTTGCGGTGAGTATTCACATCCTGTCGAAGGCTCCGGAGGGTGAATGCCAGGGGCGCGTGTTAGGTTTCGATCCGGGAACTGGCGCGCTAACGATTCGTTCGCCGCTGTCGCCCAGCCCTATCAAGCTGATCGTGGCACAGAACACACTGATTGCTCGCGCGGGCCAGGGTTCGTTTAGCTCTGCCCATTCGGGGGCCTCGGATCTTGTTGCCGGAGCTCTGATTTCAATTCGCTTCAAGGCGGACAGCTACGGGCGCAGTGTTGCCGACAGCATCTCAGTTCTTGCCGAACCCGGGTCAGACTTTGCCTTTGAAGGAAAGATATTGTCGCTGGATTTGGCCTCGGGACAGATGGTTCTTGCTGATTCAAAAGACGGGAAAAGCTACCAGCTCTTCTTCGATCCTTCCATTGCGGCGGCTCAGAACCTGCACATGGGCGATGCAGTGAGCGTGACAGCGAAGTTCGACGGGTCGCGATATGATGCGACCCAAATTTCACCCCACTGAGTTATGTTGAGCATGTAAGGTGCAGATCTGAGCGGTTCCCTTATTCGTCTCTGACTTGAACAGACTCTTACAAATACAAGCCCCCATGTCAATTTGTGCGTGCGCTCAAACCCGTCTACGGGGCAAACTGCGCCGGAGTACAGGGATTGTAGCCAAGCGTTTGAGGCGATGCCGGCACTGGAGGCGTGGGAGGAGTGGCCCAGGGAACGTTTGCGAAGTCAAAGAAATTGAGCAGATTCGGCTGCGCGGCGTCCCGGGCTGTGAGGTGCGCGGAACTCCCGATGAAGCGGTTTTCGACAAACTTGATCACAGCAGTGTGATCCATGGGAATGTGGGAGACATAATGCTTGCGCACGAAGGGAGAGATAATCATGTTCGGTAGTCGGAATCCAAGCTGGGCGGCGAATCCCTGCTGGGCGGCAGCGTCACCCGGGTTAGCACCGGGATCGCTCGACGAAAGATCGCAATGGAGCGTCGGCGTCCCACTCGAAGACACGCACGGATTGTATGCGTCGGGATTGACAGCGATTTGCGAAATGTCGGGGATCGGACCGAGAGACGGATCAGTATTGTCGTTGGAGTGGCCGGGAACCGGCGGTACGTGATCGTAAGGGCCGCCCCCTTCGTCGTAGCTGAAAAAGAAGACGGAGTCTTTCCACTCGGGGCTGGCCATGAGCGAGTTCACGATATGAGCAACCTGAGCCTGTCCGGCGAGGATGGATTGACCGGAGCCTGGGTGTTCATCATTATTGCCGTAACCCGCTTCAATGAAGGCGAAACTGGGCAGCGTGCCATTTGTAAGGTCAGTGAAATAGGTGGATAGCGGTGCGATATGCGTGGTGTCAATGCAAAAAGAATTTGAGGAATCGCCCACGACGCTCGATGGCTGTGTGGGTGGCGTACAAGCAGCGCCAGTAGGGTTTTCGTACATGTACTGATTTGAATAGGTCAAGTTGGAGAAGTCTGTCGCAGGGTAGGCCGCATTCGACCCGCCGGTGCAGTCATCTTCGTCCAGGCAAAAACCCTGCGTGACAGTGTAGTAGATTTTCCAGGAAACATTCGCTTGATCGAGTTCCTGGAAGATATTCGGGATATCGAGCTGTCCAACGTGGTCGTCCCCTCCGGGGTCCTTCACAAGTCCTTGAGTTGTGCCGCCGGTAAAGGTCGCGATCCGGTTGGAGATGCTCTTACTTGATACGGGCGAGAACCAACGGTCCGAGACTGCGAACTGCGACGCCATGTAGTAGTAATAGTTGAGGAATCCCTGGTCGTAATAGCCCATGGACCGCTGACCTGTAAGATCGGTGAAGGCTCCAGCGCAGGTTCCGCCGCCCGCGGCCGAACAACTCTTTGCATAGCCTTCGGCATTGTGAACAAACCCATCCAGAAGGATGGGGCGAGTTGCCAGGAAGTTATAGGTATTGACGTCGCCATAACTCGCAAGCCAATCGGAGCTCATGTCGTCGACGCAGGTGCTGGTGAACTTGAACAGACCAAACGAAGCGCCTTCATCGTCTTCATTGGTGATGGTACCCAACTTATCGTCTATCCCATCCACCTCGTAATCAATGCCGTCATCGCCGATGTTCCATCCATTCGCCTTGCGATATGGATTCAGCATTCCGAAGTAGTTATCGAAGGTATGGTTTTCCTGCAGCATGAAGATGACGTGGTTAATGGACTGAAGCGAGGCGGGCTGTACAGTTACGGTTGCGGTCGCCGTGGCGGATCCCCCAGCTCCTTTTGCGGTGGCTGTGTAGGTGGTCGTCGTGGTTGGACTGACTACCTGAGTTCCGCCCGTTGCAGACAGGGAATATGTGCTGCCGTCGGTGCCGGTGATGGTTACAGAAGTGGCGTTCGCGGCAGTGACCGTCAGTGTGGAGGAGTTCTCCGTACTTATTGTCGAGGGATTGGCAGCGATGGTGACCGTGGGCGCGGGAGGTCCGCTGACCGTGACAACTGTGCTCGCAGAGGTATTCCCTGCGGGCCCTGAGGCAACGGCAGTATATGTGGTGGTGGTTGCCGGGCTCACGGTCTGCGATCCTCCGGTAGCTGCTAATGTGTATTTGCTTCCATCGGATCCTGTTATCGTGACTTGCGTGGCATTCGCCGCCACTACTGTCAAGGTCGAGGATGCGCCTGCCGCAATTGAGGAAGGTGTTGCAGTAATCGTCAACGCCGGAACAGGGTTCGGCGTGCCCAGGGTGCCGAAGAGACCGCACCCTGTCGTCAAGAAGCAGATACAGAAAGCGAGGATGCGCGGAACATAGGCAGGACGAATGAGTCTTTGCATACACGCCAATGGCAAGGTGTCATCCTCCGTGTCGCCTAAAGAGGGAGCACGTATATCCCCCTAAGCCGCACGAACAAGTCGATCCCATCGAATCCAGAATGAGGAAGGGCGTGCCGTTGCGTTGTTCATAGGAACTCGCCCTCAGACAGCGATGGGTGCCAGCAGGCTCCGTTTTCACTTCGCGATCGAAAAAACTCACGGAGCGGCACATTCTTAAACTGCTACGTTTGATGAGTCAATCTAGAACAGGGATGCCTTACTCGGGAGAAATCAAGAGAGAGAGTAAGAGCAGATGGTAAGTGAAGATAGAAGGCTGCTCCATCGCGCAAAGAGCAGCCCATGGATCAATCGTGACTATTCAGATGTTGTCCTGCGTAAATATCTGCAAAGTCCCCTATGTCGGATCGACTTCCTGTTGCCTCCCTAGCATTGGGCCGTGCAGTCTCGTCGCGCATGTAGGAATAGGGCGCTTCGGACAGACCATGAATGGGCGAGCGTCTGATGCTGCCGGGGAAATGAGTCCAGAGCGGCTCGCGCGCTGAAAGAGGAACGGAATGGCTTAATGCCATCTTGCATCGGTTGAGCTCAAACCAGCGAAGATAATTCTTTACCACGGTTGACATGCTCATCTCGACGCCGGCTGCAAAGTTATGCTCGGCCATCTCTCGCTCCAGGCGGGGAGACCTGAGGATTTCAATCATCTGATTGGCCAAATCACCAGGATCACCGGGCTTATAGAACCGCACTGCCATGTTCTCGTCTTCCGCCATTCCTCGAAAGTCGGGAAGATCGGCGCAAGCAATGGGCACGCCGAACTCGCACGCCTGATGAGCCGGCCCACTGGAACCTGTAGCAGAATCGTAGGGCATAACGAGAAGGGAAGTAGTTTGAAAGAGTTCTGGAATGGCCTCTTCTGGAACGTATCCACGAAACTCGATGGGCAGATGAGGCGGCTGCGCCCGTTGTATCGATTCCCAGTAACCTGGCTTGGTGTGATGGTTAGCGCCAGCTACGATGAGCCTTGCCTGAGGCACACTCCTCAAAACTGTAGGAAATGCCTGCATCAGCGTTTCAAGGCGCTTGTATGTCCCCCAATGCCCGATTGCCAGAATGCGCTTGTCCGGGTTTCCGCGCTTCGTTAAATCCGGCGGTGACGGGACAATTGAGAAGGTGCCGTGGGTTCCGAGAACGACGTTTGTTGCGGAGTATTTGGTGGCCAAGGTGCGCCGGTATCCGGGAAGCAGAACGGAAACCGAGTTAGCCTTGAGCAGCGCTCGGGTGGCGAGTTCGGTTCCAATTCGAAACAAGCGATCTGCGCTTACCCCCGCGGCAGAAAAGTCGACGTGTTCAAGTACATGATGCAGCGTGATGTGAGTATAGAATCCGGCGGCGCGTGTGAGGGCGGGCGCTGACAAGCCCGCAAAGGCTGCGAGTGGGTTTTCTGGGGTGGCAAAACTGGAGAAGACCAAGTTGTACCAAACGACGTCGGGCTTCAATCTGCGAATGGTTGTGAGGAGGCGAAGTGGATTTGACAAACTGCCGAATTTCCAGCACCGAATTACGTCGAATCCCGGCAATTCCGATCGCGGATCAATCTTCAATGGAATTCCAGCGGCATCGGTTGCGAACGTGTAGTTAGTTAACTCGTCGGCGAGAATCGTCAATTCGACTCCGGGGGAGTTCCTCAATTCTCGAGCGACATGAAACGCGTACTCATTCAGTTGCCGTCCACTTGGGGGAAAAGTCCCCACAAAACATATTTTCATCAAGTCCCGCCTTTTTAAAAAATACTTAACTGCACATACGGTCTAAGCTGCTCGCTCTGAGGGCCGGAGAAGTTATAGAAAGTGTCGCTTTGCAACCCTGCGGAGAATCGAATCGGATACTGAAGAACCAGAGGTGCGGGTCCTTCATTGAATCTACGGCGAAAAGGTACGCCATAGGTGACAGAGAATCCGTTTTGAACGGCATCATAAGCGTGAAAGCTTCGAGTACTGGAGAAGGCGCTTGACACCTGGATGTCCCAATTGCGTGCCGGAATAAAATCGACGGTTGCGGCCGGACGAAGATCCTGGGCATTCCCCCACGCCGGTCCCTCGATTCGCCATGCGCGAAGATCTTCCAGTATTGCGCGAAGGTCGAGGCGTTCTGAGAATTTGTGATCGATGCCCGCATACATTGAGGTGTAGTAGTCCTCGTCGTTCACCGGTGTAAATAGCTGATCATTTGCTCCCCATCCGGTGATAAAGGCAGTTCGTCCCCACGGAGCGCCGACGCGAAAATCGATGGCGCCAGACATTGTGCGCGAGTGAAGGTTGTTCTCGGTGAAGGGGCCGAATTCCCGAAGTACGTAACCACTGACCGAGATGGCATTGAAGAATGAGCTTGTCGACACATAGGTGAACATTCGAAAAAGATTCTGATTCATTTCATAAGGAGACAGAGAATCGCGGCGAATCGTCGTCTGAAGTCCGCTGTTGAATGTAAGCACGTTGTTGCCGAGATGTATGGTGGGATTGAGGCCAAAATTTACCGTGTAATCGGTGGTATCGCGATTCACAATCGAATTTGTGGCCGGCACCGAAATTTGTCCGCGCGCATTGCGAACCTGAAAGAATCCACTCGCGGTGGGGATATGGCCGAAATGAAGGTGAAAGGCCGAAGTGTCCTGGGTTTCAAGCGAAGAGCGCGGTGGTGGAAGCAGGGAGGTGTCGGAACTGGGCACGGGAAACAAGGCGTCCAGCTTGGAGTCGAGAACATAAACAGTGGAGTCTTCGAAAATCGGTTGCACAGAAAAGTCTGAGAGGACGCTTACATTCGGAGTTACTCTCAGCCCTTCGTCTGCGCCCGTCATCAATAGGCCCTCTTCGGCCGTTTGATCTTCGCCTGCGGCATTGGAAGCCTGCGCGAAGGAAGTAAGTGCCTGGGCATTCTGATGCTCCTGGCGATACACATTCGCCTGCGCAAGGAGATACTGATAGTCCTCGGAGTTATCTCCCGCGGAATTCATGGCGGACAGCTCTGCCTGAGCGCGTGAGGTGTCTCCCAGGGCCAGATAACTATTGGCCAGGGCGATGCGAACCTTCTCGTCGGGAGCGCCAGCCGCCCTTGCGCGATCGAGATAGTTCTCCGAGAGCTGGTAATCGTGGAGAGAGGAGAACACATCGGACGCAGCAATGTATTGATTGCCGCTGGGAGGCGGCGTCTCTCTTGCTTCCGCTTCCATCATGGCCAGCGCGATCTGTCTTTCTGCATCGGCGGAATGGTTCTGTTGCGCCATCAGCTGCGCGATGGCCAAACGAACTCCGAAGCGATTGCTGCGCGGAATCGTCAGGGCGATTCGGAAACGATCCATGGCGGCCGAGTTGTCTCCCAGCGTGCTGAGCGCATCACCGGTGGAAACGAGAATATTGCTTCGTTCCGAGCCCGAGGACGCCCCCGAATCATCTGACGAATCCGCGTACTTTTCGGCGAGTTCAACGTAGTGAAGTGCTTCCGGCCGATCCTTAAGGTTCGCGTACGAACGTGCAAGGAGCGCGCAGGTATCTGGGTTGCGCGGGGAAAGACGCTCCGATGCACGCAGTTCGCGGATCGCTTCGCGATATTCGCGCTCGGAAAAGAGAGTGTCTCCGAGTCCGAGGTGAAGGGCAGCGTCGTTGGGAGTGATCTTGAGAGCGGCCCTATATTCAGCTGCGGCTTTGGTGAGCATGTCGACGCGGCCGTAGGCTGTCGCGCGAATCACGTGAATATCTCTCGAGTCGCCCAAGGAGTGCTCAATAAAATCGGTTTGCTTAATCGCGGCCATGGGTTTCTGCAAATCCAAATCCGCATATGCCAAACCGAGGTGCGCTTCGCCGTCATTGGGTTCTCGTTTGAGGGCGGACTCAAAATCGGCAGCTGCAGCCCGGGGGCGATGCAAGTCGTTGAACATGTAACCACGATTCACATACGCGGTTACGACATTCGGATCACGCTGGAGCGCTTCGGTAAAGTCGCGCGTAGCGAGTTCAGCATCACCAGCATGTTTATGCGCGTAGCCTGCGAGCAGGGGAATGTCAGGTTCTTTGGGCAGGATGTCGAGGTATTTGGAGGTCAGTCGGAGCAACTGGTCATACTTGTCGAGCCGGAGAAGATCGTAACCGAGATAGACAACAACATCGCGATCACGAGGGAGCAATTTGATGGCCTGTTCACCGGCTGCGGCTGACTGCTGATACTTGCCGGCGAAACTGAGGTACCGCTCTTTTTCGCGGAGAACATAGCGCTCATCTGCGATCGGACCGGTTGCGCGGTCGAACCACACATGAGCCAGACTCAGGTCATGTGCTTCGATTGCGGAGTTCATGCCGCCTGCAACGATCAGCGCATTTTTTGGTGCGAGCGCGTAGCCCCGCTTGTACGACTCCTGAGCTCGCGGGTAATCATGCAACGACGCGTACAGATCGCCAAGAGCGAGGTAGGGGACATAGGAGTTCGGATCGGCCTTAGCAAGCTGCTGGAAATACTTCTCCGCCTCACGAGAGTCGCCTTCTTCGCGCTCGGCGTACCCGAGCGAGGTGAGCGCCAAACGATTGTCGGGATCGATGGCGAGAATATTCTTGTAAACGGCCATCGCGTCGCTGGTACGTCCGAGTTTCATCAGGACATCGCCGCTCAATTGCAGATCATTCGGATCATGGCTATTGAGCGCAAGAGCTTGCCGGACGTCTGCGAGCGCTCCATTGAGGTCGCCGTCATTCATCTTGATCAGGGCGCGAAGGCGGAGATACTGCCCGCGGTCTGGTCCGGCGCCATGGACTGCGCTTATCTCGTTACGCGCAATGTCAAGTTCATGGTGGGCGGCACTTTCATCTTCAAGGTTTCGATAAAGCGCCACCAGATTCATGTGCAGTTGGATGCCGTAAAGCGGCCCCTCTACCGGGTTCGAGGGTAGATTTGTCAGTGCCGCTTTGTACTCTTTCACGGCGTCCTGGTTGTGATCCTGCGCTTGCGCGATTTCGCCTCGAATTGCATGGAGCCGATAGTAGCTGGCGTCGATTTCGGAAGCACGCTTCAAAAACGAATCCGCATTGCTGATTGCCCCGAGATCTACCTGGGCTTGCGCCGCCGAGAGTTGTAATCCCAGATCTTTCGGTTCCCCCGTAGCAACCTTTGCGTAGAGTCGCGCAGAGTCATCAAGCTTGCCATCGAGCTGATATGTGTATGCAAGTTCAGCCTGTACGTCGGGGCGCGGGTTACGAATCGCTTTGAGCGATGAAATTGCTTCGGGATAGTTTCCAATTTCGCGATAGTAGCCAGCCAGGGAACGCTGCACATCAGGGTCATCAGGAGAACGTCGTTTCGCCATGTCGAGGTAGCGGCTGGCCAGATTCATTTGCTTCAGTTGTTGATATGAGAGGGCCAGGAGCAGCTCCGAACGAGCTGCGGGATGGATTCGCTCGGCTTTTTGAAGCCACTCGATGGCGCCGTTGTAGTCCCGCGACTTCATGTACAAATCCCCCAACAGCAACGCATCGTCGGCGCGTCCAGGAGCGGATGCGATGGCTTGCTTGAGAAGGCGCTCGGCATCCGCGATTCGTCCGACCATGCTGTAGTCCTGCGCCAACCCGGAGAGACCATCGGGTGAAGACGGCTTCAAGCGAAGGCCATGATTGTAAGCGTCCACCGACTGCTGGTATCTCCCGTCAAGCCGAGCTGCATAGCCAAGCAAGAACCAAAGCTGCGGATCATCTGGAGCAGCTTGTGCCGCGCGCTGCGCGTACTCCAGAGCAAGGGTATGGTTCCCGCGTTGCAGAGCCAATTGTGCGGCTCTCGCCAATCGCGCGTTCTGTATGTTCGATCCCCACCCCAGACCTTGATCGGGGGGTGCTGCTTGCTTTCCATGGGTCGGGGAAGTCGTCGCGCCAGACCCGATTTGGTAAGTCTGAGCGTTCACTGCGATCGTGGCGGTGAAAGTTGCGACTACGAACACCAACTTCAGCAATCCAAGTCTGTCTATCAAGGCGTGTCACCGCGGCCCGAATTCACTTTAGGTGTTTCGATGCCTTATCTATGTATGCTGTTGGCTCAGGCAGGTTGAACCAGGGGTCGACGTCGATGCATCTGCCTGTAAAGCGAGCGTTTGCGTTGAAGCAAAGAAGCAGAAAAAGAGCAGCAAGAGGAAGAGCGCACAAAAAGCAATTCGCTGCTGCCACTTGATGATTGGATGCGGGCCATGGGGCCGCCTAAGGCAACCTCTCGCGAAATTTATCAATCGTAACAATCGAACGATTAAGGAACCACCGAGGGATATATCTGTGTCTTTTCGTAAAGCGCTCTGGCGCTAGAGACATAGGCCAATCCAGAAACACATGCACCGATCGAGCGAGTCAGATCGCATGTCCATCGAGAGGCAAACGTGGAGAATCGCGAATCGGTCGCGCAGTCAGCACGACCACTTCCTTTAAGTTTTCTTCTGATGGCTGCGGTTGCCGTTCATCTGCCGCTCCTGCTGATGAAGTTGCCCCTAAAATCCTACGATACGAACTTTCATATTTTCTTCGCGTCTCATTATGTCCATCACTGGTTCGACCCCTGGAACACAAAATGGTATGCGGGGTTCTCACAGACCACATATCCTCCTCTGCCGCAGCAATGGGTAGCGCTGTTGTCGCATGGTCTCGGATTGGAGATGGCATACATGGCGGTGCAACTGGCTGCCATTCTGCTCCTCGTGGTTGGAGTTTACCGATTTGCGCTGCTATGGGTGAGTCCCCGTGCCGCGTCTATGGCCGCACTGGCCAGCGTGTTCCTCGGTTCAGAGAGTTTTCTGGTTTATTCGGCAGGACAATTGGCTACGACCTGTGCCGCGCCGCTTTATTTGAACGCCCTTCCGTTTCTGTATGAGTGGGTTCGGCGCGGTGGATGGCGATCATTCATCAAGGCGACAGCGCTTTTTGCGGCCGCGGCATCGGCGCACCATGCCACGCTGCTTTTTGGTTCATTTTTCTTTGCTGTTCCCACGCTGGCGTTGGTGCTGCTTGATCGAGAGAACGGCGAGCGCATTTCATTGTCTGCATTCACCGCACGCACGCTGGGCATCGTTCTCGTAGTCGGGGCTGCAATTGCCGTTGTGCTGCTTCCGTTCTGGATCGCATTGTTTCACTACCCCGTAACGCAGACACCCATCCCGCATCCCAGCCGGTCAAATTACATCCTGAGCCCGCAATACGGATTGAACTACTTCGTTGTCCCCTATGGTGCGCTGATTCTTGCCCTGCCTTTCATTTTCGTTAAGGGGTCAATCAACGTGCGCCTGCGGCCGCTGTTGTTTGGCTTCTGGGTGGCGTTCCTTCTTGGGCTTGGAGGGACGACTCCTGTTGGCCCCATCCTGCTGGGCCGCGCATTTGAAGTACTGACCATGGAGCGCTTCAGCTATTGGGCGACTCTGCTGGCATTGCCATTCGTTGGGCTTCTGGCTGCCGAGCTCATTGAGCGCTATCGGAAGTGGGCAGCAATCGGCCTGGCTACCCTTGCAGCATTCAGTTGCGCACTGGCAGTCGGGTGGTCAACGTATCACCCGGCAGATGCGGAAGACTTCAACGTGAAGTCTGTGGCCGCCTGGCTCAATCGCGACGGTCATGATCAATACCGGTACGTGACGCTGGGATTCGGCAACAAGATCTCGCAGCTGGCCGTATTGACTGACGCCGGAAGCGTGGACGGCGAGTGGAACTCAGGCCGCATGCTGCCCGAATTGACTCGTAACGGCGGAGGACCGCTGACCAGTTCGAAATACTTTGGGGCGGCGGGCCTCAACGGGCTGCGCGCCATGTTGATGCACGCCGACCGATATGGGCTGAAATGGGTTTTTGTGCGCGATCCGTATTACGATGCCCTGCTCTACTTTGCGGGCTGGCGCAAGGTGGACAGCTTGAATGAGAACACGATTGCGGTGTGGAGCAAAGATGGCGTGCCACCCGCGGTGCCGATGAACGCCGCCCAGATTCCCCCTCACTGGCAAGGTCTCATGTGGGGAATTCTTCCCATTGGCAGCAGTATCTTCGCGATCCTGGTAGTGCTGATTCCAGAAAAGCGCAGACGAGAGGATCTGGTCGAGGATGACATCTACGCAGAAACCAGCTTCATCCACCGGAGGATGGCTTCGTGATCAAGGGGATACTACTTGCGGTGATCCTGATGGGAGCAACCGTGGCGCTGGTTGTGGCGGGGACGATCTGGCCGGTGGCAACTGCACGGGCGTACGCGGGTGGCCAAGGACTGGTGCATTCGCCGTCGACCCCTGAAGAGGCTGTTACGAATCTGGGAGACGCGATACGGAAGCACGATTGGAATGGGGCGTACGAGAGCCTGGCGAACAAAGCGCAATTCACAGAGGCAGAGTTTGAACACGATTTGACGGGCTACTACCCCAGTCTCCGCACCTATGCTCCGCTTGAGAATTTTGATATCGCGCCTCTTCATGCGACCGCGAATCAGGCCGAAGTGAAACTCAAGATGAATTGGTCGACCGTGGTGGGTCCCCTGGAGACCACGCGCGACCTGAGCGTGGTGCGGAATGGAGATGATTGGGAGGTGGAATGGCCCATCGAAAGAAAACCGGTCGTTCCTCCACAAGTCATCGCGGTGAACTATTTGCGCTGGGACGTGATTTATCGCGGGGCGGGAGACGATTGGGGAGTTCAGGATGTTGACGCGCCGCACGTGCGCATTGTGGATATGCATCCTCTGCAACGGGCTGAAGGGCTTGCCATTTTGGGTGAGCTGCTGAACGAAGATGTCGTTCCGGCGTACGTGACGGTGAAGGCCACGCTTTTATCGAAGAGCCAGAAGCCGATTGAGACCGAAGGAAGCTTCGACAAGATCTCGCACATTCTGCTGCCAAAGCAGATCACCCCGTTTCTGATTATGTTTCCGAATGTCGATCTCAGTCAGGTTTCGAGTGTGCGCATGACTCCGACATCTGACCTCATTTCGGCGTCGGCGGATCCGGTGATTGATATCGACAATCAGCAACTCAATCCTGCGCCAGACGCCTCGCTGACGGGACAACTGGTGAATCAAAGCGGACAAGTGGTCAACGTTGCGCATGTTCTCGGGACGTTTTACGACAAGAACGGACAGGTGGTGTGGGTAGCAGATCAATACGTCGGAAGAGCACTTTTGCCGCAGACGCCGGTGCCTTTCAATATCCATATCCCTGAGGATCTTGCCAGAAAGATCAGCAGCGAGCGTGCGGTGGTTGCGTCCTACAGCTTTGGGGGCGCGTTGTGATTTTGCCCTGGGCACGGTTCGTCTTCGCCGCCGTCGTGGTCACTGCGCCGGCAGCTTGGACGCAGGACGGCGGTCTGCAGATTCCCGCGACGGTTGAGGCCGGGAAGGCATTCTCGATCGGAAGTGCAGGGAGCGGAAGCGCGACGCTGTACATCGTGGGAATGGACCAGGTGTTGAAGCGCGACGTGCATCTAGGCGAGGCTACGTATTTTCCGGCGGGATCGGTCTACAACGCCGGTCACTATGTGGTGATACTGGAAGCGAGTACATCGGGCGAGAATGGTTCCTTCGAGGTGTTGCCTGCGGATCGGCCTGCGAACCTGAGCTTTCTGGCCAGGCCGTCGCGGCTTCCGGTGAGCCTTGAGAACGGCATTACCGGCGCGGTGTTCGTATTCGATGCATACCACAACCTGATCACCGCTCCCAGGGCCGTGACATTTGAGGTGTGGAACCCGGCGGGAAAGCAGCAGGAGCGCACCGTAAGCACGCGTGACGGAGCCGCGTGGGTCGAAATGAATTCGACACCGCGACAAGGCGTGGACAAGTTTGTTGCGCAAACGGGAGGGATATCAAGCACACGGGTCGTCGAGCAAGTTCCGGGTGATCCATGCGGTCTAACGATGACGGCAAAGCAGGCAGGACGGCAGATCGAACTCGCGACGGACCCGGTACGCGACTGCAGCGGAAATGCTGTAACTGACGGAACCGTTGTGACGTTTACGGAGTCCTACGGCAACAGGCAGTCAACGGTTGATGTCCCGATCAAGGGGGACATTGCAAAAGTGGAGATGCCGGATCATCCGGGGGCTACGATTTCGGTAGCAAGCGGGGTCGTGATGGGGAACCAGATTCGGTGGGAGAAGTGAGCATGTCGACGCGCCTGACCTTGCTTTGTGCAGTGCTGATCTCAGCGTCAATGGCCGCGCGAGCCCAGGCCACTGTGCGAGTCGAGCCAACGCATCTCGATGGCCCGCGGCCCTTGCAAGCCGAGACTCGAGAGGCAGTTGTTCGGGACTATCTTCAATCATGGCGGAGTCTGCGCGCTGCACTTGGGCAGAATCGTGCGGACTTGCTCAATGCGGATTTCGTCGGCGTGGCCAAAGACAGGCTCGCTGCGACGATCCGTCAGCAGGCAAATCTCGGAATTCGGACGCTTTACCGGGATCGGTCTCACGATATCGAAGTTGTCTTTTATTCGCCTGATGGTTCGGCGATCGAATTGAGTGATACTGCCGAATATGATATGCAGGTCGCGGTGCACAACAAAATGCAAGCGACGCAGACCGTGCGCTCCCGCTATCTTGTCCTGTTGACTCCATCTGAGGTGAGATGGAGGGTTAGGGTATTCCAGGCCGAGACAGAGTGATCCCAACGATTCCCATCTGATTTCAGTACGACACGACAAATCAACGCATCTCATTAAAGTAGGCAAGAGAATAGACGTGTTACCAATATGATCGGCATCCAGGAGTTTAGTTATGGTTTCGGTGGTTGTGCCCATCTATAACGAAGAAGAACTCATTCTTAGTTTTCATGAAGCTGTTGCAAGGGCGATGAACCGCGCTGCAGAGGAGTGGGAAGTTGTCTATGTAAACGATGGTTCCACGGACTCATCTCTTGAACTTCTGAAGGGCCTGCAAACCATCGATCCGCGCGTGGTAGTGGTCGAGCTATCGCGCAACTGGGGTCATATGGGCGCCATTTCAGCCGGGCTTCACACAGCGAGCGGGGATGCGGTGATCCTTATGGACGGCGATTTTCAGGATCCGCCCGAAGTGCTGCCAGAACTGATCGACGCATGGCGGGACGGGGCGGAGGTGGCGATCGGTGTGAGAAGAAGCCGTCAGGAAAGCCGCAAGATCCTCGCCTGGCTGTTTCCGCTCTTTTACCGCGTGCTCGGAACCCTCTCAGATTTCCCGATCCCGCTAAATTCAGGCATCTTCAGCCTCATGGATCGCAAAGCGGTTGACGCCATCTTGTCGATGCGGGAAAGAAACCGATACTTACCGGGGATGCGCGCCTTTGTCGGATACCGGAACTCCATCGTCTACTATGACCGGCAGGACAGGGCAGGTGGGGAAGGGAAACTCTCTTTTCTGAGCCGGATCAAGTACGCCATGGACGCCATTACCGGGTTCAGCTATAAGCCGCTTCGGCTGAGCTTCGGGCTGTTCGGATTTTCAAGCTGCACGGCATTGGTGCTCGGATTTTCCACGCTCTTTTCAACGAGCGCAGTAATCACTGCCGCGCTTGGCGTTTCTGCGGCTGTGTTCCTTGTAGGTGGCTTTCTGCTACTAACTGTTGGGTTGCTCGGCGAGTATGTCGGGCGCGTTTACGACGAAGTGCGCAACCGTCCGCTTTCCCTCATCAGCCAGGTTCACCGATCTCAGCTTCAGGCAGCAGGTCAAAGCGCCATGATGCATGCTGTACAGGGGGGCAACTACGCGATCCAGCAGGCAAGCTTCAAGGGGAAGAAGATATCGGCGGCATAATCTGTCGCTCCCGGATTCGTGCGGATTCTAGAGTGCAGAAGGTGGCTCCAAGGTTCGTGCAGTGGCGTTAGAGTGCAGCCTTTGAATCGGGCGCTTGTGCCTTCTGGCCGGCGCCGCAGTTTGGGATTCCGCGCTCGATTGCGGTTCCCTCCTCATAGTCGTTCCAGGTTTCGATCAACATGAAAGGAATTGGCTGATTAGGAGGGAATTCCTTCCGCCAGAAATTGAACGTATCGTGGAAGGTCTGCCCACAGCGAGCGGAGATGTGCCGATTCAGCCCCCATGATGCTTTTGCGTCGTTGAAGCCATCCCAGGCGCCACCGATGATGATCTTGTCAGGATATTTATCTCGCATTGTCTGGTAGAAAGTTGCCAAGTACTGTTCGCCCCAATTGCTGCCATTGGCAGACCAACCGCCCACTCCGGGGTTAATCCAGGCGTAGTAGCCATCAAATGCGTTCGCATCGGATCCAGGGAGGTTTTCGTCGATCAGAAGAGGGACTGGATTCCAGTGACTAATCAGGTCATGCACCTTGTTCCAGTCCGTGTGGCCGCCCTTGGGAAATACGAAGATCAGAGGCCTGCCTTGATAAGTCAGATATGCCTGATGTCCCGGAGCCTGGGAAGATAAGTAGGCGTCATGGAACATCGTGAAATCGGCGATCGCTTCGTCGGTAGCGCCATCTTCCTGGGTTGTCTCGTCGTACATCATCGCGACCTTGAAGTGTTCCTTTGCAGCAATCTTTTGCATCAGCGCATAACTGCGGTCGATAAATGGCTCTCGGTCACCGTACCAGTCAACCACGAATGCAGAGATACCCATAGACTTCGCATGGTGAATCTGGTCACGGATTACGGCCGGGTCGTGGGAGGAATATCCAACTGAAATATGGCGGGGATGACCAAACCAGGCTTCATATACTGCGAGGATCTCGGGCGAATCACCGGTGGCTCGATACTTGAGCGGCGAGGGTTGTCTCGTCCCCGGGTTAGAGCACCCGTGGAACATAAGAAGACAGGAAAGCAGTAAGGTACTAGAGCGAGTCAACATGAGCTCTTTTAGTTAGAAGCGCCCGACTAGTCACGGGTTTGCCGTTTCCGGCTGAAATTGCATCCCGCATTCCGGAGCAGCCGGAAGATGCATTTTCGCATCGGATTAAGTGTCGTCGACTACATCTGCGCTTGATTCCAAAATCATTCCGGCGTGGTGAATTCGAGTGAGGACAGCGTGGAAAATGGTCTGACCAGGCAGGCAAATAGCCTGCAGGCGCGAATTGTTTCAGGGAGCGTTGTGTTACTTGTTGGCTCCGGCCTCACAACCGGGATCAACCTGATCTACAACGTCTTGATCGCGCGCTATCTCGGACCAACGGGATACGGCCAGGCTGCCGTTGTCTACACGCTCCTGACGCTGCTCTCCGCAGTTACACTTTCTTTCCAGATCATTTCGGCGAAGTTCGCGGCTCAGCAGAGCCCGGTAAGCGACAAAGGCGCAGTGTATCGCTACTTTCATCAGAGCGCCTGGGTTTGCGGATCAATTGTCGGTGTCACCCTGCTCATCTTTCGAGACTCGGTTGCCTCGTATCTGAACCTGACTGACCCAATTCTTGTGGCGCTTCTCGCGATAGGCGCGGCATTTTATATCCCGCTTGGGAGCCGCCGCGGCTACATTCAGGGAAACTATGGATTCAGGCGCCTCGCTCTCAACCTTGTACTGGAAGGCGCGGTGCGGCTGATTGGCTCGTACGTGCTCGTTCTGATGGGCCTGGGCGTTCGCGGGGTGATTGAAGCGAACGTCGCGGCGGTCGCCATCGCGTACTTTGAAGCCGTTCCGAAGCTAGGCGCACGAATCTCGAGCCCGCTGAACAAGCGTCGCGCGCTTCGCGAAACGAGCCAGGCACTTGTCTTTTTCTCAGGCCAGGTATTGATCAACAACTGTGACATCGTGCTGGTGAAGCACTTCTTTGCGGCCGAGGCCGCCGGGCTATATGCGGCTGTGGCCATGGTAGGCCGCGTGGTGTTCGCCTTTTCCCAGGCCATAGTGAACAGCACCTTCCCGCTGGTTGCCGGTACCTGCGAAGCGGAACGGAAGGACCTCAAGGTTATCGCGACGTCGCTGTTGCTCGTGATCGGTTGCGGCTCCGTACTGGCGATCGGATTGTGGATTACCCCTCCACCGGTCTGGACTTCGTTGTTTGGCTCAGCTTTTAAGAGCGCGGGGGAGTATAGTCTGTCGTCGCTTCTCTCCCTCTACGCGCTTGAAACAGTGGTCTATTCCTTGAGCGTGGTCATCATCACCTTCGAAATGTCGTATAAAATTGCCAACTCCAGCTGGGTGCAATTGGCGTTCAGCGGAGTTGTCATCGCGGGAATTTGCAGCTTCCATTCCACCGTGCACCAAGTCATCATCGTGAAGTTGATTCTAATGGTAGGGCTCTTCGCCTGCGTGGCAATCCCATTCCTGTTTGAATCGCTCACGGGTCATGAGGAACTGGATCAAGACGGGGTGATCCATCCGGTAAGGATCATCCGACCGGTCGCGGAAGATGAAGTGATTGCCGAGTTTCTGAAGGCCGACTTCCGGCAGCAGGCATTCCGTGCGTACAGGGCCGCTTTGGGCAAAGTGGTGTCGCACCCAAATCTGGATGACACCAATGAGAACGCAATTCGGCGCGCCTTGTTGTTTACACGTCATTTCTCTTTGTGGAAAGAGATTCCTGAGGGGACACGATGGTACGAGATTGAGATTACCGAGCCGGATCTTGCTCAAATCAGCGTCTTTCCACGGGCACAATGGCGTAAGGTCGCGCGCGGCAACTTCTCACTTACGAAGATCCTGGAAAGCCTTCGCGCAAGGCGCTACGTCGTGGACGAATCCTTTCTTTCAAAGATTGCCGATATCAGTAACCAATTTCTCAAGGGAAATGGGAACTGCGGCGCGGTGCTGCTGATTGGGGTAAACGAGCGGAATAGGCTCACTGTGCTGGACGGCAATCATCGCATGGTGGCAGCAACACTCACGTCGCCCGGCAGTTTGAAAGATCTTCGCTTTCTATGTGGATTGTCGCCGCGGATGACCGAGTGCTGCTGGTATAAGACGAATCTTGTCAACCTGGCCCGTTACGCCCGGAATGTTATGACCAATGTGTTTCGCAGACCTGAAGCGGAACTTGCGCATCTCCTGCGGAATGCCGGTAAGTCGATTGACCCCGCAGATACATTGCGGCGCAATCCGACCAATGTGCCGCTGGAACTCTAGTTTAAGGTTCTTGTAACTAAATCATGAGGAGAAATATACGATGCTTGGAAACCGGACTGTCATCATTAAGAAGCTTCCTGCTGCGTTGGATATCGCAAAGAGTCGATTGTTTCTGCGAGAGCTTGAATCTTACATTCGCGTCAGTCGTCCCTGCGTGGTGCTCGACTGCAGTAGCGTAATGCAGTTGGAGAGAATCGCAGTGTGTCTTTTGCTTTCATGCCTTGAAGCGGCCATGAAGTGGAACGGGGACGTGAGATTGGCTGGATTGGGTCCGGAAGCAAGGGAAGCCCTGGCCACCTTCGGAGCAGGCCAGCTGTTCATGATATTCGATTCGAACAACGAAGCGGTGGAGAGCTTCCACTTGCGTCCGGTTCATGCTCCGGTGGGGAAGCCAGCGCAAGGCATGTCGTCACGGGCTGCATAGCGCTTATCCAAGCTATCTCAGGACCAAAACCTGTGCGTAGAGATTGCCGGGGTTGGAGGAAGAAATGAAATATCCGGTGAAATGCGTGAGAAGATACATTGCCGGCGGACTGGTAATGTTGCTGTCAGCCCCGTTCGGAGTTGCAGCATCAGCGGGGCAGGAGCAGAGCACAACGACGCAGCAGCAAGCGGCCCCATCTCCGCTGCCGGACAATCCTGCACCGAGTCAAAACAAGCCTGTCCAACAGGCAGCGAAGCAAGAGAGTCGGAAAGACGCACTACCATCCGCGATAGACGAAACGGCCTCGAATTCAACGAGCTCCGGTGCAGCAGCAACAACCGGCCAAAGCGAGCAGCAGAGTGCTGCATCTTCGGATTCGAACGGACAGCAAAGCACTTCACCAAAACCTGTGGGCACCGCGGCGGCACCGTATGAAAAGCCAACCGGGGTAGCAGCATCAAGGCCGGCCGGGGCGGTGATCGCGCCCGCCAAGCAGCGGCGCGTCCGGTCGTTTCTTATCAGGATTGGGATTGTTGTTGGAGCGGGAGTTGCGATCGGGACGGTTGCTGCGCTTTCTCATGCGAGCCCGAGCCGGCCGTAAGGAAGCCGTTTAAAGGGAAAAGATGTTATGTGCGGAGAATGTTGATGCGCCTGGTGCAAAAAAGCGGAGACGTAAAGTTCATCAGTTTCTCGGGTATCGATGGAGCCGGGAAGTCCACGCAGATTCAAGCTTTGATCGCCAGCCTCAGGCAAGAGGAACTTCGAGTTCGGCTGATTACATTTTGGAATGACGTTGCGCAGCTGACCCGACTGCGTGAGTCATCAGGCCATCGCATCTTCAAAGGAGACAAGGGGGTTGGAACGCCTTCCGCCCCGATCAACCGCAGAGACAAGAACGTTCAGTCCTGGCCTATGACCCTGGTGCGGCTTTGTCTCTATTGTCTGGATGCACTCTCAATACGCGCTGTAATGAAGAAAGTGGCGCGCGCGGGAGTGGATGTAGTTCTCCTTGATAGGTTCACTTATGACGAGCTCGCCAACCTACGGCTGTCGAATCCTTTCTTGCGGTTCTACGCGAAGCGTATTATTTCGCTTGTTCCGAGGCCACATCTGAGCTTCCTGCTGGATGCGGACCCCAGAGAGGCGCGCGCGCGCAAACCCGAATATCCACTTGAATTCTTATATAGGAACCGCCAGTCCTATCTCGATTTGAGCGAACGGATCGGCGGATTGACCGTGATTCCGCCTATGTCCGTTGAGGAAGTCCGGGACGAGATCGAAAGAAGTGTGAAGGATCTGATTGCGGGATGCCTGCATTTGGATCCGGCAAGGGCGCGAGGGAATGAGAGGACGAAGCTGGACGGGACGTTCACGCATCCAGCCGCCTCTTAGATATCGACGCAATGCAACGCACTGTCGCTGAACTCAACTTCTCGATTGAAAATCTCAAAAACATTTCCTGCCACTGGCATCTCGCACAGCAGCTATCCCACAGGCTACAAATCGTTCGTGTGCGGTGGCGAGGGTGCGCTATAAGGAGGGTGAGTTGTATCATCGGTCAAGTTGGAGCTGCGCGGTCGCGTTATTCCCCTCATCTTGCGTTCTATCACTTTTAGGGAAATGAATGACCGGGAAGACGTGTGAACCGTAATCAACATGGTTGCGCCAGAGGACCGAGATGGCCAAGGTTCAAGCGGCGCGGAGCAAGATGGCTGGTGTGGAGGGTAGGTAATGGCGATCTCGAAATCCGATGCGTTGGTGCTGTTCGGAATTACCGGCGACCTGGCTCACAAGATGGTGATCCCCGCGTTGTATGCGATGGTGAAGCGCGGCACATTGGATGTGCAGGTGATTGGCGTTGCATCTCCCAAGTGGAGCATGGATCGACTTCATCGACGCGTGATTGACAGCATCAAGAGGTCGGGCGGCATCGATAACCGAACTGCATTGAAGCGCCTGCTCTCACTTCTTAGCTACGTCAGCGGCGACTACCAGGATAACCAGACCTACGCGAAGATCGGGGCAGCACTGGGAAAGGCGCACCGACCGGCATTCTATCTTGCGATTCCACCATCACTTTTCGGAACAGTGATCCAGGGGCTTGGGGCGACTGGTCTGTCAAAAGACGCTCGCGTTATCGTGGAAAAGCCCTTCGGGCGGGATCTCGCCTCGGCGCGTGCTCTTAACCGGGTTGCGCGCGCATCGTTCCCTGAAGACTCCATCTTTCGCATCGATCACTTCCTGGGAAAGGAAGCGATCATGAACATACTGTATTTTCGGTTTGCCAACTCATTTCTCGAACCGATCTGGAATCGCAATTATGTATCGAATGTGCAGATCACCCTGGCAGAATCGTTTGGGGTGGGCAGGCGGGGCAGCTTTTATGAAACTGCCGGGTGCCTGCGCGATGTAATCGAAAATCATCTGTTTCAAATCGTCGCGCTGCTTGCGATGGAACCGCCCGCGGGGCGCAACTTTGGCGCGGTCCAGATGGAAAAAGCGAAGGTCTTTGAGGCCATGCGCCGGCTCAAACCCAGTGATGTAGTGCGAGGGCAGTATGCGGGTTATCGGCAGGAGCGGGACGTGGCAAAGAACTCCGACGTGGAAACGTTCTGCGCGCTCCGGTTGTTCATTGATTCCTGGCGGTGGGATGGAGTTCCGTGGTATTTACGGTCGGGCAAGTATTTGCCGGTAACTGCGACCGAGGTGCTGGTCGAGTTGAAGGCGGCGCCGCAACAGCTTTTTGCCGATTCAGCCGCATTCACAGGCCGGGCGAATTATGTGCGCTTCCGCGTGTCACCCAATTCTGCAGTGGCGCTCGCCGCGCGTGTGAAACATCCGGGCCAGGACTTCATCGGGGAGCAGCGCGAGTTGTTCTTGTCGGAAGAACAAGCCGGGGAGGAAACTCCCTATGAGCGGCTGCTGAGCGATGCGATGCGAGGCGACGGCGCACTTTTTACGCGCGAGAACGCTGTTGAAGCCGCCTGGGAAGTGGTGGACCCAATCTTGAAACATCATTCCAAGGCCGTGCGCTATGAGCGTGGCAGTTGGGGGCCGAAAAAGGCCGATGAACTCACGGCTGAATGTGGCGGATGGCACGATCCCGGCGTTACGGCATCAGGTGACTGAGCAAGGCACTGTCTGAACTGAGCAAGGACAAGGACCCACGTCTTGTGTGTCCAGGGATGAGGTGTGCCCGCTCCGGCTTCGGTTCCACAGGGGCATCGTCACCCAAAGGATGCGCATCCTAGTAGCAAGGTTTGAGCCGATTCGCAGCGGCGCCGGAATGGTCCGGTCAGACAGGTCAACGCTTTGTCTGAGCTTGTTGGGCGATCGGAACGGCGATGGTCCGGATTCCGATCAAACACTGGGAGGTGACGAATGAAAAGGGCTATTTTGACGTTGACTTCGTTGGGAATGATCGCCCTGGTGGCCTCAATGTGGCCGGACATTCAGCGATACCTGAAGATTCGCGCCATGTGAGGGTCCGCGCATTTCCGGGCATCGTTCCAAGCGCACAAACCTCTGATATGACGGCGAGCAGGTTGTTCTTGACTGTGCCCCTTTCTGAGATGAAGATGATCGCGCGGCAATTGCGAGTATGCCGCGTGGAAAGGATCTCTTCCCTTCATGGAAGTTTCAGGCGGCGCAAGCAAGACAGCTGTGCCCATTCCGGAGATCGACATTTTATGGATTACGGGCGGGCTGAGTTGCGATGGAGATACGATCGCAATGACGGCGGCGACGCAGCCAAGCATCGAAGATATCGTGCTGGGCGCGCTGCCGTGGATTCCCAAGGTCAATCTGTACAACCCATTCCTTGCGATCGAGAATGGAGACGAGTTTCTTGCTCCCTTCCACCGCGCGGCAAAGGGGCAGACACGGCCATTCATCCTGGTTCTCGAAGGCTCGATTCCGGACGAAAACAATAAAACGGAAGGTTACTGGGCGTCGTTTGGTACGGATGCAGCAACGGGGCAACCGATTACCACATGTGAGTGGATTGACCGGCTGGCTCCAAAAGCGTGGGCCGTGATCGCCGCGGGAACGTGCGCAGCGTACGGCGGGATTCATGCCATGGAAGGCAACCCGACCGGATGCATGGGTCTGCCGGATTATCTCGGCTGGCAATGGCGTTCGGAAGCCGGCATTCCCACTGTTTGTATTCCCGGATGCCCCGTGCAGCCGGACAATTTTATGGAGACGCTGCTTTACCTCCTTTACATGGCGACGGGCCGCGCTCCCATGATCCCACTCGACGCCGAGTTGCGGCCGACGTGGCTTTTCGGAAGCACAGTGCATGAAGGGTGCGATCGAGGGGGCTATTACGAGCAGGCGCAGTTTGCCGAGGAATATGGCTCTCCACAATGCATTGTGAAGCTTGGCTGCTGGGGGCCGGTAGTTCAATGCAATGTGGGGAAGCGGGGATGGATGAACGGGCTAGGCGGATGCCCGAACGTTGGAGGGATCTGCATTGGATGCACGATGCCGGGGTTTCCCGACAAATTTATGCCTTTTATGAATCAGCCACCCGGCTCACTTCTTTCGTCCGCGGCAGTTCAAACATATGGACGTGCAATTCACGCATTGCGGCGGTTCACCCAGGTTTCCTTGAACAAGGAGCCGGTTTGGCGGCGAAAGCGAGTGCCAGAGGACACAAGAATTGAGGGAGAGACAACCTCACCGGAAGGAAAAGCTGCAACGACAGGACGATTGGAGTAGGGATATTTATCGCTATGTCGACCACACATACTTTGTCTGAAGACCTGGATTCGACGAGGGCCGGAAGCCGAGAAGGAATGGATCTGGACGCGGCTGAGGCTGTACTGCTGAATCTTGCCCGGGTCTTTTTAGCTCCGCCGGCCGATCCATCGGCCGAGCGCGAGGTGCGCGCGGGCGACCTTCGCGAGCGTCCAATGGGATCGCAGACGCCGAACCTCGAGGCCAAGTATCGGGCGCTCCTCGAGCAGCTGCCGGCGGTTGTTTTCATGGCCTATCTTGATCGCGGCATCAGTGAAGCGTATGTGAGCCCACAGATTGAGGCGGCGCTGGGGTATTCGCGCGAGGAGTGGCTGGAAGACCCGGTGCGTTGGTACGAGCACATTCACCCGGAAGACAAACAACGATGGAGCATTGAAGCGGCGGAGATGTTCCTTTCAGGCAAGCCGCTGCGGTCAGCGTATCGCGTGATTGCGCGCGATGGCCGGGTGATCTGGTTTCAATGCGACGCGCGCATGATGCGGCGTGAAGACGGAAGACCATGGTTCGTCCACGGTGTCGCATTCGATATCTCCGATCTGAAGCGGGTGGAAGAAGAGCGGCAGAAGGAACAGAACTTTATTTCAGCGATTCTGGATACCGTGGGCGCGCTGGTTGTGGTGCTCGATGACGAAGGCCGCATCTTGCGATTCAATCCGGCGTGCGAATTGACCAGCGGCTATTCCAAGGAAGAAGTCCAAGGCAAGTATTTCTGGGAGCTATTTCCGATCCCCGATGAAGTGGAGCGATTCAAAAGCGTGTTTGACCTTCTGCGGACGGATCTGTTGCCGCAGAATCATCAGACAACATGGGGCACGCGCCATGGAGACCAGCGCCTGATTGCGTGGACGACAACGCTGCTGCCGGGTATCGATGCGTCCGCGGGGTACATCATCGCCACGGGCGTCGATATCACCGAGCGAAAGCAACTGGAGAAGGCCATTCTCGACATCAGCGCGCGAGAGCAGCGAAGGATCGGCCAGGATCTTCACGACGGCCTCGGCCAGCATCTCACCGGCGTCGCTTTCATGGCCAAGGTACATGAAGCACGTCTCGCTGAGAAGAATAGTCCAGAGACAGAGGACGCAGCGAAGATTGTGCAACTCGTCAACGAGGCAATTCACAAGACGCGGGAGCTTGCCCGCGGACTGGCGCCGGTGCTCTCGGATTCACAGGGACTGATGTCGGCGTTGCAGCTTTGGGCCGCGGAGACTGAAGACTTGTTCGGCATTTCCTGCCGATTTGAGTGCGAATCGCCGGTGCTGATCGAGGACGACAGCGTCGCCGCGCATCTGTACCACATTGCACATGAAGCCGTGAATAACGCGATCAAACACGGAGAGCCGAGGAGCATTCTGATCCGGTTGACCGCCGAGTCGGGCCGCGGGAAGTTGGTGGTCAGGGATGATGGAAAGGGCATTAAGGAAGGCGTTGAGAAATCGCGCGGTATGGGGCTTGACATCATGAAATACCGGTCGGGAATGATTGGCGGAGGACTTGAAATTGCGTCCGATCCGGCAGGCGGAACCGTGGTCACCTGCACATTTCCGTTAAAGGATGGTCAATAAGATGCGAACTGCAGAGCTTTCACCGACGTCGGCCAACCTGTGTGTCGAGAAGAAGACGATCTTCATTGTGGATGACCATCCTTTGCTGCGCCAGGGCCTTACCATGCTTATCAATCGCGAGCCGGATTTGACGGTCTGCGGCGAAGCGGAGGATGCAACATCGGCTTTGAAAGCCATTGCATCGGCGGTGCCAGATGTCCTGATTGTCGACATTTCACTCAATGGACCGGACGGTCTTGACCTGCTGAAGAACCTGCGCGCGCTTTATCCGGAGATGCCGGTGCTCATCCTCTCAATGCACGATGAATCAATCTATGCCGAGCGTGCGCTGCGTGCTCGTGCCAACGGATACATCATGAAGCAGGAAGCGACGGAAAAGGTCCTGATCGCGGTGCGCCGCATCCTCAACGGCGAGATTTATCTCAGTGGCCGCATGTCGAACAAGCTGCTGCAGCACTACTTGACCGGACAGAGCGCGGAAAACGATTCGCGCATTGCCGCACTTTCCGATCGGGAGTTGGAAGTCTTCCGGCTGATCGGGGAAGGGCTCGGCACCCGCCAGATCGCCGACGCACTGCATTTGAGCATGAAGACCGTCGAATCGTACCAGGCTCATTTGAAGGAAAAGCTTTCGCTTCGCTCGGGGCGCGAATTGATGCAGCACGCCATCCAATGGTCTCTGAACGAGAAACCCTCATAGAGCGAGTTTGAAGCGCGCAGCGAAGGAGCGCGTGGTGGCCGAGCCATCTGAGTTCTGCGCTTCAAGGCGGGCCCCGGCGCTATCGGGAATTCCCCGATGCCTGACATAGGAGATGCACCCAGAGAAATTCGGAAGTAGCCCGCTTGTGGGTCTTCTTCTTTATTTGTTCTTATTGGCAGCGTCGGCACAGCGCGAGGTCGGAGGTTTGTGACCGATGCACGAACACATCACAACCACGCGGTAAGACACGGCATCGAAGTCGGTTACAGGTGTATTCGACTCTGGATAGCCTTCGATATCGTGCGCATTTCTGACCCTTTGCCGATCGACAACAGGAGAGGAGTATCCAGCATATGGCAGCGGACACAGTGCCTTACGGCAGAGTTACGCAGAAGAAGCCGGCCGTCGCGGAAGTTCACATCGTTTGGATTACCGCAGGACTGGGTTGCGATGGGGATTCGGTGTCCATCACCGCGGCCACGCAGCCAAGTATTGAGGACGTTCTCCTTGGCGCAATTCCGGGCCTGCCGAAGGTTCATCTTCACAATCCAGTGCTTGCCTACGAATGCGGTGACGACTTCCTCAAGTACTGGTACATGGCGGAACAGGGGAAGATCGATCCCTTTGTTCTGGTGGTTGAGGGCTCGATTCCCAACGAGCGCATCAAGAAGGAAGGCTACTGGGCGGGGCTGGGAACCGATCCACATACCGGCCAGCCGATCACTACAAACGAATGGATTGATCGGCTCTCTCCCAAGGCGCTTGCGGTCATCGCCTGTGGAACCTGCGCAACCTACGGCGGCATTCACGCCATGGAAGGCAACCCTACCGGAGCCATGGGACTGGCCGACTACCTGGGGTGGGATTGGAAGTCGAAGGCGGGTCTGCCGATCGTGAATGTTCCAGGCTGTCCGGTGCAGCCTGACAACTTCATGGAGACGGTTCTTTACCTGCTTTATCAGGTGGCGGGTCATGCTCCGATGATCCCTCTGGATGAACAGCTTCGTCCTACATGGCTGTTTGGAAGAACCGTGCATGATGGCTGCGACCGTGCGGGCTACTATGAGCAGGCTGATTTCGCCACCTCGTATGGTTCGCCCAAGTGCATCGTGAAGCTTGGCTGCTGGGGGCCGGTGGTGAACTGCAACGTGCCCAAGCGGGGTTGGATGGCCGGCATCGGCGGCTGCCCCAATGTGGGTGGAATCTGCATCGGTTGCACCATGCCGGGTTTCCCGGACAAATTCATGCCGTTCATGGACGAACCTCCAGGGGCGAAGATTTCAAGCGCCGGAATTGCCACCTACGGCACAGCGATTCGCGCGCTTCGCTCCCTGACGAATGCAACCGTCAACAAGGAGCCGAAGTGGCGTCATCCGCGGGCTGAGCTGACCACGGGCTATCAACGCGCCTACTAACCCCAAACAGGCAAAGGAGCCGGAGATATGGGCACCATCGTAGCTGAAGAAAGACATACGCCAGAAAAAACCAGCCAGCTCGTGGAGATGAACTGGGATCCGATTACCAGGATTGTGGGTAGTCTTGGCATCTTCACCAAGATTGACTTTGGCAAGCGCCGCGTAGCCGAGTGCCACAGCACCTCTTCAATCTTCCGCGGCTACAGCATCTTCATGAAGGGCAAAGATCCCCGTGATGCCCATTTCATTACCAGCCGCATCTGCGGCATTTGCGGGGATAACCATGCGACCTGTGCGACCTATGCGCAGAATATGGCGTTCGGTATCCGTCCACCCGCGATTGCCGAGTGGATTGTGAACCTTGGGGAAGCGGCCGAATATATGTTCGACCACAACATCTTTCAGGACAACCTGGTCGGGGTGGATTTTTGCGAGCAAATGGTGAAGGAGACAAATCCCGGTGTATGGGAAAAGGCGCAGAAGACCGAGGCTCCGCACGCCAAGCTGCACGGGTACAGGACCATCGCAGACATCATGCACGCGCTAAACCCGTTCACTGGAGCTTTCTACCTTGAAGCTTTGCAGATGAGCCGCATGACCCGCGAGATGTTCTGCCTGATGGAGGGGCGTCATGTTCATCCGTCCACTCTTTATCCCGGCGGGGTGGGCACGGTGCCGACCATTCAACTCTTTACCGATTACATTGTTCGCTTGATGAAGTACGTGGAGTTTATGAAGAAGGTTGTTCCGCTGCACGACGATCTGTTCGATTTCTTTTATGAAGCCCTCCCCGGTTATGAGGAGGTCGGCAAGCGGAGAATTCTTCTTGGCTGCTGGGGCTCGTTCAACAACCCCGACGTGTGCGACTACACGTACAAGGGAATGACCGACTGGGGCCGCGCCATGTACGTGACGCCGGGCGTTGTTGTCGACGGCAAGCTGGTGACCAACGATCTTGTGGACATCAACCTGAATATCCGCATCCTGCTGGGCAGCTCCTACTACGACGATTGGCAGAACGCTGAAACGTTTGTGCGGAAGGACCCTCTGGGCAATCCAGTCGATCAGCATCATCCATGGAACCAGACCACGTTCCCCAAGCCGCAGAAGCGTGATTTCAAGGAGAAGTACACCTGGGTCATGTCTCCGCGCTGGTATGACAAGCGCACAGGCGACCACCTTGCGCTCGACACCGGAGGCGGACCGATTGCGCGCTTCTGGGCAACGGCGCTGGCCGGCATTGTCGACATCGGCTACATCAAGGCGACGGGACACAGCGTAAAGATCTATCTTCCCAAGACCGCTTCGCTGCCCGAGGTCGAACTGGAATGGAAGGTGCCAAAGTGGAGCAACGCCATTGAGCGCGATCGCGCCCGGACGTATTTTCAGGCGTACGCAGCAGCGGCCGCTCTGCATTTCGCAGAGAAGGCGCTGGAGGAGTTGCACGCTGGGCGAACGCGGACATGGACCGACTTCAAAGTGCCCGAAGAGGCCATTGGTTGCGGATTCCACGAGGCAGTGCGCGGAGTGTTGTCGCATCACGTGGTGATCAAGAATCACAAGATCGCCAACTACCATCCGTATCCTCCCACGCCGTGGAATGCAAACCCGCGTGACATCTACGGCACGCCCGGTCCATACGAGGATGCGGTGCAGAATACGCCAATCTTTGAAGAAAATGGCCCGGACAAATTCAAAGGCATCGATATCATGCGAGCCGTGAGAAGCTTCGATCCCTGCCTGCCTTGCGGCGTGCATATGTATCTGGGCAATGGAAAAGTGCTTGAGACGCATCATTCACCGATGTTTGGGTTGCAGCCATAAGAGCGGTTCGGCCTTCATCTTGCGGTGGAGGCCGGTCGACTTTCCCAGCAGTCGATGAGCCTTCGACGTTTCAGCGAAGTGAGAACCCAAGGAGTTCTGTGGCAGAGCGAGAAGAGTTCCAAAACAAAATTCGGCGGCTTGGAGAGCTGGTCAACGATCTTGAGATTCTACCTGACAGCAAGGACCGGATCGCCGCGCGCGAACTGGTTCAACTGCTGCTGGATGTGCATGGAACCGCGATCGAAAGGCTCATGGATATTGTTTTCGAGAGTGGCGCCGGCGGAGAGGCGATCATTGCTCGCGCAGCGGACGACTCTGTGGTTCGCCAGATTCTTCTTCTGCACTCGCTGCATCCTGACAGCTTTGAGGCGCGCATCATGAAGGCGCTCGACGAGGGTGCCAGGAAGCTGCGCAGGCACAATAGCGAAGCGGAAATAATTTCAATTCAGGATGGCGCGGTCAAGATCCGGCTTCGCACTGCGGGCCACAGTTGCGGATCAACCGCGAATACCCTCAAGTCGATCGTTGAGGGATGCATCTACGATCAGGCGCCCGATGTTGCATCGCTCGAAATCATTGGATCGGAAGACGAGGTGTCGTCGGGTTTCGTTTCCATCGAGAGTTTGCTGAAGCACTCCCAAGCAGATGCCACCGGCCAAAGTGTTGCACTGGGCGCAGACTGATCGCTCTGTCAATTTGGAAAGGCAAAGTTGAAATGGAACCTGTCGCGCCACCGCTGAATCCGTCGATTGCCGCTCTGCGGAGATTCGCTCGGCCTCGCGATCCGCGTCTCGAGCGATGCGAGTTGTGCAGCACAACTTTGACGGAGGAGCACTCGCACCTGCTTGAGCTGGCTACACGCCAGATTGTGTGTGCGTGCGAGGCATGTTCATGCCTCTTCGACGGCAGGAAGGACGGCAGATATAGGCGCGTGTCCCGGCGCGTGTGGTATTTGCCCGGCCTGGAAATCAGCGCGGGGCAATGGGATGCGCTCCTGATCCCCATCAACATGGCATTTTTCTTTCGCTCCACTTTGCAGGATCGCATGATGACGTTTTATCCCAGCCCGGCCGGCGCGGTTGAATCGCTGCTGGCACCAGATGCGTGGGCTGAAATTGTGGAGAATAACCCCGTGTTGAATCGACTGGAGCCTGACGTGGAAGCACTGCTTGTGAATCGCATCGGCAGCGCACAGGGATTGTCGCCGGCCGAGTATTACCTGGCGCCGATCGACGATTGCTACCGGCTTGTCGGGCTAATTCGCACGCACTGGAAAGGGCTTTCCGGAGGAACTGAACTATGGGAAGAGATCGGCCGCTTTTTCGCCGGCCTGAAAGGTCGGGCCGAGATTGTGCGAGGTGAGTCGCCGTGCCTGAATTGACCTACTTTGTTGAAGGCGCAGAAGCGGTTCCGTTTGCCGCGACTCCGACGCTTGCATTCAAGCTGCGGGTTGCCAATTCGGCGCCTGCAGAGGCGATTCACTCCGTCGCATTGCGCAGTCAGATCAATATCGAAGCGACCCGCCGGCGCTATTCAGCGGGGGAACAGCAGAGGATGATTGATTTATTTGGCGAACCCGAGCGCTGGAGCCAAACGCTTGGCAGCCTGCTATGGACGCATGCAGGCGTGACTGTGCCCGCTTTTTCCGAGAGCACTTCAGTGGATCTGCTCGTTCCCTGCACGTTCGATTTCAACGTGGCTGCCACCAAGTATTTTGCCGGGGTCTCAGGCGGCGATATACCGTTGCGATTTCTTTTCAGTGGAACCATATTCTACGCGGGTGAGGACGGCTCGCTCCAGGTGGCCCCGATCTCGTGGGAGAAGGAAGCAAGCTATCAACTGGCGGAAGAGACCTGGCGCGCCATGATGGATTCCTACTACCCGAACACGGCGTGGCTGAGTTTGCGTCGTGACGTGTTTGAGCGCTTATATCAGTACAAAGTGCAAAGGGGAATTCCGACCTGGGAACAGGTTCTCGAAAGCGTACTGCCCGTCGAGGAGACAGTCGGCAAATGAGTCTGGATTGCGCAGAGAAGATCGCGGAAGCCGTACTGTACGAGGGCCACATTCTCTATCCCTATCGGGCCTCCTCAGTGAAGAACAGGCAGCGTTGGAACTTTGGTGTACTTTGTCCGCGGGGCTACTGCGAAGAGCAAAGCGGTTCAGAGGCGTGGATGATGCAAACCGAGTGTCTTCTCGAAGCTGGCCCGTCGACGCGGTTCTCTCTCGAGGTGCGGTTTCTGCAGATCCTGACTCGGACCGTTGGGAAGCTCGCTCATCCAATCGATGCTCTTCCATCAGAGGGCGAGCCTGAGTGGAATCCGGTTGAACAGTTGGTAGTGGATGGAAGAGCCTATTCGCCCTGGCAGGAAGCGATTGAGCGTAAGGTCACCATAGCGGGGATCCATCCCGGTAATGCGATGCGGGTTCGCCATTCGGCGTTCGAGTTTCCTTTGCAGCGCGAGATAGAGCCAATCCGCGCTTGCGAGGGAGCAATTGAAGGCATCGTCGTCCGGGATTGGGAGACAGTGCGAGGGGCCATCGAGATCGACATCAATGCCTGCGGCGAAGGCCTGCAGAAGATCACGCTGCGCTTGCGCAACCTGGTAGAGCGTGAATTTTCGCAGGCGAGCGAGCGCTCTGACGCGCTCATGTTTTCGCTTGTATCTGCACACATGATTCTGTCCGCTGACGACGGAAGCTTTATTTCTTTGCTTGATCCGCCCGAAAACCTGAGGAAACTGGCGGCGCAATGCGTCAATGTCGGGACTTGGCCTGTGCTGGTGGGGGCGGATGGCGAACACGACACGATGTTGTCTTCGCCCATCATTCTTTACGACTATCCGCAGATTGCTCCTGAGAGTCCGGGCAGCTTGTTTGACGGCACTGAAATCGACGAGATTCTTTCACTGCGCATTCTCACGTTGACCGATCAAGAGAAGGAAGAGATGCGCCAGTCAGATGAGCGAAGCCGAGAGATTCTGGAAAGAACAGAGAGTATGCCGCCGGAACAGTTCATGAAGCTTCATGGCGTCTTGCGAGGAATTCATCCTGTCGGTGAGGAGGCCCAATGAACGAGTGGGAATGGCAACTGCTCGAAGACAAGACGCTCCTCGATCACCTGTTGATTGGCGGTGTTGAAGTGAGAGCCGGCGATCGCGTGCGACTCCTGCCGCGCAATGGGGGCGACATTCTAGATGTGGCCTTGCGCGGACAGATCGCGACGATTGAAAGCATCGAACAGGATTACGAAGGGAAGCAGCATGTTTCGGTGGTCCTGGATGATGATCCAGGCCGCGACCTGGGACTACTGCGCCAGCCAGGGCACCGATTTTTCTTTGATACCGCGGAAGTCGAGCCTCTTCCACCCGAAGAACAGAAAAGAAATGTGAAAAGCGGGAAGCCGCAGATACTGGTAGCCGGCATCGGCAACATCTTTCTCGGAGACGATGGATTTGGAGTGGAAGTGGTCCGTATTCTTGCCGAGCGCGGCCTGCCGGCCGCTGTTCACGTTGCCGATTTCGGAATACGCGGCCTTGATCTTGTCTACGCGCTTCAGGACGGATACGAAACGACGATTCTAGTCGATGTCTATCCGCACGGCGAAGCTCCGGGAACGGTGTACGTTGTTGAGTTGGACCTGAACAATGCGGATGACGCCACTGATCAATCGGGCTTCGTCGAACCGCACGCGATGAATCCCGTGAAGGTATTGCGCATGGCCCTCGCAATGGGAGCCAAGCTGAAGCGCGTGTTGCTTGTGGGCTGCGAGCCGGCCAGCCTGGGTGGCGAAGAAGGAGAGATGGGCCTGAGCGCCCGTGTACATGCCGCGGTTTCTGAGGCGGCAAAGGTTGTCGTCGATCTCGTGGACAAGACCCTTGCAGAATTGCAAGCGAACCGAATGGACGGAAAGTGACTCGTCAAAGGGAGAAAGGACCAGGCCATGGAACTTCTTGAATCCAACAACCATGAAATCGGCAACGATAACAGCACGCTTTTCCTTCTCGGCGGGGTGGCGCTGGTAGTTTTCGGAGCAGGGCTCGTGATTTCGAATCCATTCGTTCGCCGGTACCTGTCACGGATGGGCGTGGGCAACCTTGTGCAAGCCGCGATTCCTGATGTGGAACGCTACTTTCGGTTGCGCGCCATGTAATGGCGCATCGTCATCCCGCAAAACATGCCGGTGATTTAGAACCCAGAGCTATTGCGCAGTCGAAAGGATTGCATGGGGCAATCTGCGGAAGATTCAGCCAAGGCGACCGAAGCGAACCTATCGAACTTCACGATTGATGGTCACGCCAGCCGGTTCACGGTGCAGGCTTTCTCGACAGGCTTGCTGTCGGCACTTGGACACAACCCAATCTTCGGCATTCGCGATTTCAACGGCGAAGTGCAGTTTGACCCCGAACATCTGAAAGCGGGTAACTTCAAGCTGGCGATCAAATCCGCGTCCCTGAGCGTCATTGATGACATCAGCGACAAGGATCGTCGCGAGATCGAGGAGATCATGCGCCGGGATGTTCTGGAGACGGCGAAATATCCCGAGATTGCTTATCAGGCGGGGGAGATATCCGTGAACGGTTTGGGCGGGACGCTCTATTCGGCTCTGCTCCATGGGGCACTGGACTTGCACGGTGTGGCCGGCAGCGTTCCGATCAAAGCGAAGATCGCAGTCATGGGCGACATGATGCGGGCTTCGGGCGATTTCTCTGTTTTTCAATCCGATTTCAACATCAAGCCGGTTTCGGTTGCCGGGGGCGCCATCAAGATCAAGGACGAACTGAAGTGCGCGTTTGAAATTGTGGCGAGAAGATAGCCGGCCAAACCAGATCAAGCGTGGAATGGAACTGCCGGGACGCCCGGTGCCGCTTGATCCGGCGTCATGGGCATATTGCGCAGGCGCACGCCGGTTGCGGCGAAGATCGCGTTCCCGACGGCGGGGGCCAGTCCCACGATTCCGGTTTCGCCGGCGCCTGCGGATGGCAAATCCTTGCGGTCGATGAGAACGACCTCGACCTGCGGCGCGTCTTTGAAGCGTGGCAGACGATACTCGGAAAACTGCGCGTTGAGGATGCGGCCGTTGGCGAAAAGAATCTGCTCGAAGAGCGCGCCGCCAATGGCCTGAACGATGGCACCCATGACCTGGTTGCGCAGGCCGTCGGGATTGACGACTGCGCCGGATTCCCATGCCTGCACAACGCGGCGGATGTGTACCTTTTTCGTTCGGGGATCGATCGCGACCTCAGCGCAGGTAGCCACAAAACCGCCCTTGTCGGTGCCGCCCGCGATGCCGAATCCGCGTTCGGACGACGACTTCGCGTGACTCCAGCCAAACTTGTCTGCGGCAGTCTCAAAGACAGCCCGCAGACGGTCGTCTTTGAGGTTCTTCAGGCGGAACTCCAGCGGATCGATGTTCGCTGCATGCGCGATCGCATCTATATGCGACTCGCGCGCGAAGTGATTCGCTGTGGCGGCGAGCCCGCGATACGAGCCTTGGCGCAAGGGCGATTTCGCCGGGTGAAATTGAATGAGCTGATTAGGCACCTCGTACGGAATGCCCATCGCGGCGGGGCCGGAGTTGTAGTTGTGATGTTCCCAGGCGACCAGCGTACCGTCGCGTCGCGCACCAGCCCTGATCTCAATCAGACCGGCCGGCCGGAAGTAGGCCCAGGTCATCTCGTCGCGTCGCGTCCACTCAACCTTGACGGGTTTGCCGACGGCTTTGGCCAGTCGAGCTGCCTCCATCGCCGCTTCGCCAGTGTGCTTCCCGCCATATCCGCTGCCCATATCGGGCTGGATCACGCGCACCTGCGACGGCGAGAGGTGGAACTGTTGCATGAGCTCATCGCGCACGCCGAAAGGGCGCTGCGTGCCGGTCCACACGGTCAGCTTTCCATCGATCCACTCGGCAACGGCGGCGCGCGGTTCGAGCGGTGCATGGGCGATGTACTGTACGGTGTACTGGTCTTCGACCTTGAGGTCGGCGGTGGCCATTGCTTGCTCAACTGAACCTGTTTCCCGCTCCGGGCCGTCGTTGCGGCTGCTTTCGGGATTCTGTTTGAAGTAGTCAAACAGGCCCTGGTTTGAAGGCTGCGAAGGGACATTCCATTTCGCGTGGATGGCGGAGGTTGCCTGCTGCGCAGAGTAGGCATCGGGCGCAACGACGCCGATGAATTCGCCATCACGCACGACCTTGACCCCAGGCATTTTTTCCGCGGCGCTGGTGTCGATTGATTGAAGTGTCGCGTTGAATCCATCGGGGCGCACTACAGCTCCGAACATCATTGCTGGACGAACGATGTCGGAGGGGTACCTGTGCTTTCCGGTAACAAAGTCGCGGCCATCGACCTTTGGAACGGGAGTGCCCGCGATTTTCCAGTCGACGGCAGGCGTCAGCGGAGGATCGCCGGAGACAACTTTGACGAGCTTTTCGCCGCGTGTCAGCTCACCGTAACCCAGCGAAAGGGAAGTTCTGGGATCGAACACCTTGCCATCGCTGGCCGTCAGGGATGCTGTCCTAACGTTCCAGCGTTTCGCGGCCAACTCAACAAGCGACTCACGCGCAGCCGTTGCCATAGTGCGCAGTTCCGGACCCATCGTGGGGGTGGTGCGGCTGCCGAATGTGCCCATGTCCCAGGGGACAAGATCAGTGTCGCCCATGATCATGGTGATGGAATCGAACGGCGCGCGCAGTTCTTCAGCAACCTGTTGCGCCAGCGAGGTGCGAATATTCTGGCCGACCTCGACTTTGCCGGTGAATACCTTGACCTGGCCGTCAGCAGCGATATGAATCCACGCATCGACATTGGCCGGCAGTTCATGTCCGCCGAAAGTATGGCCGGACTCCTGCGCCCATTCCGGGCCGTACGCAAAGCACACAAAAAGGCCACCACCGAGTACTTTGATGAAATCGCGGCGGTCTAACTGCAAACTTGCCGGGTGGGGCGCGTCGTTGGTGGGACCCTGGCCGAGTTCGATCGCAGCGTGATCCAGAATCTTCATCGACTGCCTCCCGATTGGGGCTGCTGCGCGGCACGTCGAATGGCGGCAAGGATGCGCGGATAGGTGCCGCAGCGGCAAACATTGCCATTCATCCCTTCGACGATCTCATCGTCGGTGGGATGGTGTTTGCCGCTCAGCAGGCCGGTGGCGTTCATAATCATTCCCGACGTGCAATAACCGCACTGCATCGCACCCTCGTCAAGAAACGCCTGCTGCACTGGAGTGAGTTTTCCATCCCGTTCGAGCCCCTCGATGGTGAGGATTTTCGCCTTAGCGACTGATCCGACGGCAACAAGGCAGGATCGGGTTGCCTCGCCGTCCATCAACACCGTGCAGGCGCCGCATTGGCCTTCGCCGCAGCCGTACTTTGTGCCGGTAAGGTCGAGTCGATTGCGAAGGACGGAAAGGAGGCTTTCTTCAGGAGAAGCGTTGACGTGGAGTCGAGCGCCATTGATGTTCAGCACATACTCGCTCATTCCAAACTCCGCGGGCAACCGCACTGGCGGCTGTCCTACGGTGTTCAGCATAGCGCAGTTGGTGCATGGTGCGACAGCGGGCGAACATGGGTGTACAGTGTTACGCATGAGCCTGTATTGTGCCTCGGGATTCGCGGATGCGGACATATCGAAGAACCAACTCGGCGAGTTGCTCTCGCAGAGCCTGGCGAAGCTTGGCGCTCGAAAGCGTGTGCTTGCGGTTCCTCCGGATATTACCCGATTGCATTCGCAGGCTGGCGCGCTTACCCATGCGGCGTGGAAGCACTACGGTGATGCGCTCGAAGCGGCGCTACCTGCGCTGGGAACTCATGCGCCGTTGCAGCCCGCGCACAGGAAGCACATGTTCGGAGACATACCTGGGGAGCTATTTCGCGTGCATAACTGGCGGACCGATGTGGAGACGGTCGGCGAGATTCCGCCGGAGTTCATTCGGCATCAGTCGGAAGGCAAGCTCAACTTTGCGTGGCCTGCGCAGGTGAACCGGCTGATTACGCAGGGCGGCTTCGACCTGATACTTTCGATCGGACAGGTTGTGCCGCACGAAGTGATCGGCATGGCGAACTACAACAAGAACATCCTGATCGGGACCGGTGGCCGGGAGAGCATCAATCGCAGCCATTACCTGGGCGCGGTCTATGGTATGGAACGCATCATGGGTCGAGCCGACACTCCGGTGCGCGCGGTGCTGAACTATGCCTGCGATCATTTCCTGCGGCATTTGCCGATTCTCTATGTGCTTACGGTGGTGGGACGCAAGGCGGATGGTGAACTCGCGGTGCGAGGGCTGTTTATCGGCGACGATGTTGAGTGCTTCCATCGTGCGGCGGAACTTAGTTTGAAGGTTAACTTCGAGTTAGTCGATGAGCCGATCGGGAAAGCGGTTGTCTATCTCGATCCCGAGGAGTTTCACTCCACGTGGCTGGGGAACAAGGCAGTGTATCGGACGCGCATGGCGCTGGCCGACGGCGGCGAACTGATCGTGCTCGCGCCGGGCGTGAGAGAGTTTGGCGAGGACAAGGCGATTGATGCGCTGATCCGCAAATATGGGTATCACGGCACGCAGGCCACGCTTGCGGCGGTTGAGAAAAATGCGGATATTGCCAATGAACTGAGCGCGGCGGCACACCTGATTCATGCTTCGTCGGAAGGGCGGTTCAAGATTACGTGGTGTCCGGGCCATCTGAGCAAGGAAGAAGTGGAAGGCGTCGGGTTTGAGTTCGGCGACCTTGGAAAGATGATGAAGAAATATGATCCGGATAAGCTGACTCATGGTTACAACCGGGTCGATGGTGAAGATATTTTTTTCATTGCTAATCCGGGACTGGGATTGTGGGCGCATAAGTCGAGACTTACTGAGACGGCGGCAGAGCCGGCTGGTGTCACGCGGTAGATACGTAGAATACTCAGGCGATTATTGCGCCAACCCTAGCTCTCTCAGCAGGAATGCATAATCGAAGGCGATTTCTTTGAGATAGTCGTAGCGGCCGCTGGCGCCGCCATGGCCGGCCTGCATGTTGGTGACCAGCAGCAGGGGATTGTGATCTTTCTTGAGGGTTCTCAATTTCGCGACATATTTTGCCGGCTCCCAATACATGACCTGGCTATCGTAGAGTGAGGTCCGGATCAGGATTGAGGGATAACTCCGTTCTGTCAGGTTATCGTAAGGCGAATAGCTCAGCATGTAACTGAAGTAGCTTTCGTCGTTGGGATTGCCCCATTCTTCATACTCGGGAACGGTGAGGGGCAGGGAAGCATCGAGCATGGTGTTCATGACGTCGACGAAGGGAACGTGCGAAATAACGGCCCGAAACAGGTCAGGACGCATGTTGACGACCGCGCCCATGAGCAGGCCGCCGGCGGAACCGCCCTCGATGGCGATGCGTGCGGGGTCGCCGTAGCCGTTGGCGGCCAGATGCTCGACAGCGGCGATGAAGTCGGAAAAGGTGTTGCGCTTTAAGAGCATTTTGCCGGCGTCGTGCCATGGTTTGCCGAGGTCGCCGCCGCCGCGAATGTGCGCGTAGGCCATGACGACGCCGCGATCGAGCAGGCTGAGCCGGTTGGAATTGAATCCGATGGGAAGCGAGTAGCCGTAGGAGCCGTATGCATAGACATAGAGCGGGTTGCGGCCCGGCTCGCGCTTGTCTTTGCGATAGACGACGGAGACCGGGACCTTGACGCCATCGTGGGCGATGGCGTGCACACGCTCGCTGGCATAGAGAGTGCGATCGAAGCCGCCTGGAATTTCGACCTGCTTGAGGAGCGTGGAGGCGCCGCCGGCGAGGTCGTACTCGTACACGCTGCTGGGTGTGACCAGCGATTGATACGAGTAGCGATAAGTCCTGGTGTCGAAGATGCGATTGATGTGCGGGTGCGCGCTATAGGCCGGTTCGGGAAAGGCGATTTCGGCTGTGAGCGCGGCTTCGCGGCCTTGGCCAGCGAATCGCCAGATGCGCAGGCGGGGAAGGCCGTCCTGGCGTTCGCAAGCAACGAAAAAGCCGGCGAAGAGGTCGGCGTCTTCGAGCATCACATCGGGCCGGTGGGGGATGAGTTCGGTCCAGTGCTCGCGCCCCGGCGCATCGACGGGCGCGGTGACGAGGCGGAAGTTGCGTCCTTGATCGTTGGTGCGGATGTACCAGCGACCGTAGCGATGATCGACGGAATACTCGTGTTCGTCCTGGCGCGCGCTGATGAGCGTGAATTCGCTTTCAGACTGGCCGGCGGGGAGCACGCGGCACTCGGTGGTGGTATGGCTGGCCGACTCCAGGACGATGAATTTGCCGTCGCGGGTGCGGCCTGCGCCCACGTTGAATCGCTCGTCATCGTCCTGATAGATGAGTGCGTCGTCGTTGTGCGGCGTGCCGAGTTTGTGACGCCAGAGCTGGTACTGGCGCTTCTGCTCTTCGTCTTCGACGGTATAGAAAAGCGTTGAGTTATCCGCTGCCCAGACAACGGAGCCGACGCGTTCCACCGAGCCCGGGAGAGTTTCGCCTGTGACGAGATCCTTGATCTGCAGCGTGTACTGGCGAAATCCCGTCGTGTCGGTGGAGTAGGCAAGCCAGCGGCCATCGTCGGTGATGGAGGTTTCGCCGATGGCGAAGAAGGCGTGGCCCTCGGCGAGGAGGTTTCCATCGAGGATGACGGATTCGGGCCCCTGACCGTCGGGACTGGCCGGATCGACGGGGCGACGGCAGTAGATGGCGTATTGCTTGCCTTCTTCAGTGCGCGTGAAGTACCACCAGTCGCCATCGCGGAAGGGGACCGACACGTCAGTCTGCTTGATGTGGCTGAGCATCTCGCGATAGAGCTGCTCGCGGAGATCGGATAGGGGGGCGGTCTGGGCCTCGGCGTAGGTGTTTTCAGCGTTGAGATAGGCGGCCACCTCGGGATTTTCCTTGTCGCGGAGCCAGGCGTAGTCGTCGATAAGGGTGACGCCGTGGAGGTGGGTCTCAGTGTGTTGCTTTCGGGCGGTTGGGGGCACGAGCTCAGACATATCTCTTCCAGTTTATGGGGACAGCGTGGCCACGGTGTGGAGCGGTTGAGGTGCGCGGGTTCGATTGTGCCGGGCATGCGCACGGTCCGTACCACCTTTCCACGAGGGTACCCCCCCGGGGGGCTTGGCGTAAATTATTCATTGCAATTGGCTTATCGGTTTTGGGTTGCGCTAAATATTTCTCAACAAAGGACTTATCCGCAAATATCTCTCAGCAAAGGCTTTAAGCTGTCAGCTTTCGGCTTTCTAGCTCACGGTCTATGGCCTAAATATCCTATTTTTAATGATTTAACCTTTTTGCTCCGGGCTAAATATTTCTCAGCAAAGGACTTATCCGCAAATATTTCTCAGCAAAGGAGTTAGCTGATAGCTGATAGCTAAAAGCCAAAAGCTAAAAGCCAGGAGGGTTGAGGTGTGATGTTTTGATTGTGCGCGTTTTGGGGAATTAATCGGCAAAATGCGCGTCTGCGCTTTATCGCATCCAGAAGCAGAGCGAAATGACCTGCGAGTAGGTGGTCGCCACTCCGGACATTCCTCATCTCAACCTCAGAAATGATCACCGGCCAGGGATCGCTGAGTGAAGCGTCTTCGGATTGAATCGTTGCGTATTCCGATCCATGACTCCGGCGCGATCATCTGGCGCTAAACTTGCGCTATGCCCGGCCGCCGCGGAATCTCCAAGTTGACGAAGCCCGTACGCAGATCTGCTCCCTACCCGTTCATTCTTGAGGCGCTAGCGCCGCTCGAGCCGGAAGTTCGACCCATGTTTTCGGGTTTTGCAGTCTATGCGGGGGACAAAATCGTGGTCATGCTGCGTGACAGCCTGAAACAACCGAAAGACAACGGTGTCTGGCTCGTCTTTTCCGAAACCGCCAATCCGGACGATCCCGCCATCCGCCGAGAGTTCCCATCGCTCCGGCCTATTGATCTGCTCGGCGGCAAGATTGCACATTGGCTGCTCATCCCAGCTGACAGCTCAACTTTCGAATCGGAAGCCCTCCGCGCCTGCGACCTTCTCCTTCAACATGACGCGCGATTTGGTCGTGTCCCACAGTCGCGGCAAACTCGACCTGTTCGGTCACGCCGCAGCCGACCATGAGTTGCGACCGGATGTCGAACATCCGGCTTGTCGATGGAAAGGACACTGAAGGGTGGGCGGCAATTCGGCCGTTCTGCCGCGATGCGGCGACTTCAACCCGTCACTTTTGCTCTAACTGCTTTCGAGACAGGCTTTGCCAAAAGGCCACCAACAAGTAGTAGTAGATCGACAGACCGATCCACGCAGACCATACTGCCCACTT
>DATKPJ010000103.1:0-46285 GCA_035524195.1 Occallatibacter sp. | reverse complement strand
GCGTTGCGCGACCACGCACCGCCTACGCCGGCGTCGAAAACCTGTTCCCTGCTTAGGTCAGTTCATCGCGGCCGGTGAGACTGAGTTCTTTGACGATTTTGCCCACATCCTGCGAGTGATCGCGGTGGGCGATGAGCAGTGCATCTTCGGTGTCGACAATGACGAGGTTTTCGACCCCAACAAGGGCCACGAATTTCTTGGGACTGTAGATGTAGTTGTTTCCGGCTTCGATGGTCATGTGGCCTTCGGTTTCAGCCACGTTGCCGTCGCCGTCTCCGCGCAGCCGCGATTCAAGCTGGTATTCGTAGAGCGAAGCCCAGGAGCCGAGGTCGTTCCAGCTGAACTCGGCCGGCACGCAGAAGAGACGCGACGATCGCTCGCCTTTGGCGGAGCGAGGCTCCAGTACCGCGTAATCGACGGAAATGTTTTCGCATCCGGGATACTGGGCGGCAAAGACCTGTTGAAAATCAGGAGTCCCGTATGCGGCGGCGATCGCTTCAAGCAAAGGCGCGGTTTCAGGCAAATGTTCGCGGACGGCGTTGGCAAGGGTCCGCGCTGACCAGAGGAACATGCCGGAGTTCCAGAAATAGTTCCCCGCGGTTACGAATTCCTCGGCACGCACCTGATTCGGCTTCTCAGTGAAGCGCCGAACGTGAAGAGCGGCATCGTCCTTGGTAAAATCGCTGGTTTCAATGTAGCCGTAGCCGGTCTCGGGGCGGGTAGGTTCAATACCCATCACGACAATGTTTTCACCCGCGGCGGCCAGCCCAATCGCCTTATGAAGAGCCTTGAGGAAGCGCGGCTCGTCGGCAATGACGTGGTCGGATGGGAAGACTCCCAGAACGGCGTCCGGATTCTGGCGCTCAATCAGAAAGGCAGCCAATCCGCATGCAGGCGCCGTATTGCGGGCGCATGGCTCCTGGATGATCTGCGCAGCAGGCACGCCGACGAGTTGCTCGCCAATTTCCTGCGCCAAAAACTGATTTGTAATGACCCAGGTCTTGTCAGGCTTGGCCAGCGGTTTTAGACGCTCGACGGTCTGCTGGATCATGGAGCGTTCGCCATCGAGCGCAAGCACCTGCTTGGCGTGGGCGCGGCGGGATCGCGGCCAGAATCGGGTACCGCTGCCGCCAGCAAGGATCACGGGACGAAAATCGATCGAACTCGGCATGGAAAAATCATCCTACTCGACTCAAGGCGTGTTTGCACAGTCCCGGAATGGATTTAACGATTTACCGGGTGATCCATCTCACGCAGAGCAAGAGGAGGGGCAAATCTCCTGCGCAGCCTGGCCTTGATCTCCAGTCCCACATCCCCCTACGCAAGTTTGGCGAGAAACTCGCCCATGCGGCGCGTACCCTCGTCGATGTTCTGTTTCGTGACGGGGTAGGAGATTCGGATGTGTTCACCAGTGCCGAATGCTTCACCGGGCACTGTGACAACATGCGCTTCGTGCAGCAGTCGCGTGGCCAGTTCGGTCGCGGTATGAATGCCCCCCTTTCCGAGAAAAGCCGAGATATTCGGGTACACGTAGAATGCACCCTCGGGCTTCGTGCAGGTCACGCCCGGGATTTCGGCCAGCTTAGCCAGCATGTAGTCGCGCAAATCGATAAACTCGGCGCGGAACTCGGCAACACACTCCTGCGGGCCGCCCAACGCAGCCACTGCAGCTTTTTGGACGATGCTGGTGGCATTCGACGTGGATTGCGACTGGAGCTTGCTCAGATTGGCAACCACAGATTTGGCGGCGAGAGCGTATCCGGCCCGCCACCCGGTCATCGAATAGGTCTTGGAAAGCGAGCCGAGAATGACCATATGTTCCTTGGCCCACGTGAACGATCCCCCCGATACCGGTTTTCCCGCGTAGTTGAGATACACGTAGCACTCGTCGAGCAGCAGGAAGATGCCGCGCTCGTGGGCAAGGTGCACGATTCGCTCAAGATCTTCAGCAGAGACTACGGAGCCGGCCGGATTCGACGGCGAATTGAGGATGATGGCCTTGGTGCGAGGCGTGACAGCCTGCTCGATCGCGTCGGCAGTGATACGGAAGTTCTCCGCCTCGCTGGTTTCAAGGAAAACAACTTTACCACCGGCATATTGAATGATGTCCTTGAAGCTGACCCAGTAGGGAACGGGAAGAATCACCTCGTCGCCGTGGTCGACCAGCACCTGGATGGCATTGAACAGCGCCAGCTTTCCACCGCCGGTGAAGACAGCCTCGTCGATGGCATAGTCCGATCCGAAGTCGCAGGCGTGCCGCTCGACGATCGCCTTGCGTACCTCGGGAATGCCGGGAACGACGGTATATCGGGTGAAATTGGCCTCAATGGCGGCAATGGCCGCGTCTTTGATATGGCGCGGAGTGGCGAAATGAGGCTCGCCGGCCCCAAAATCGACCAGACTGGCGCCGTGTGCGCGCAGTTTTGCGGCCTCGGCCGCAACGGCCATGGTGGCGGAGACTTCAATACGTCCGATGCGGCTGGCAAAGATCTGCGAAGGAGCGGCGACTGTCATGATGCTTCTATCTTGGCAGATTTTAGCCCTCGGGGAAACTACGCGGCAGCGAAAATCTCGGACCGGTCCGCTCCAAACCGCAGAGCGGAAAACTCACGAAGCGCTGATGCGGCTGCGCAGGCGCTTGAGGACGTTGGGAGGGACAAGACCCGTGACGTCGCCTCCAAAACTGAAAACTTCCTTGAGCATCCGGGAACTGATGAATGAATACCGCCCGGCTGGCTGCAGGAAGACGGTCTCAATCTCGGGGGCGAGACGCCTATTCATCAGGGCCATTTGAAACTCGTGTTCGTAGTCGGAGATGGCGCGAATGCCGCGCAGAACGGCCGTGGCGCTCAGGCGGCGTGCGAACTCAACCATCAAGCCATCGAATGTTGCAACGGAAACATTTCCCAGAGCGCTTGTAGATTCGCGCAGCATTTCCACCCGCTCCTCAACCGTAAACAGGGGATTTTTGACGGGATTGATGAGGATGCCCACTGTGAGATGATCGAAGAGCAAAGACCCGCGTTGAATGAGGTCGATGTGCCCGTTGGTGGGCGGGTCAAAGGTGCCGGGATACAGTGCTCTCACGCTCATTGCGGCTGCTCCTGAGCGATTCTACGGCATGCTGGCCGACCGGTGTCCCGAATCCCAGTCTTACGTCTTACCCTAGCTGGAGTACACAGCTTCTTCACTGTTCTCGTGTGCAGCACGTGAAGCGACGTAGATAGAAACCACAGTGATGTCGTCAGTCTGGCCAAAGCGCTTGGCTGTCTGGGCGATGTAGCGCGCGGGTTCATTGCTCACTTGCTGGGTTCGCTCAAATCCAAAAAGCTCACCTTGCTGGTTTGTCGCTTCTACCACTCCGTCGGAAAGGAAGACCAGACGGTCGCCGCGCTTGAGCTGGAACTCAATTTGCTCATAGTGGTTATCGGCGATGACCCCGAGGGGCAGGCCGGGAGGCAGCTCCAGTTCCCTGCCGTCGCGATACGGGCTCAAATGCCCGGCGTTGGCAATTTTCAACGTTCCGTCGGGATAAATGCGTGCGCACAGGCAGGTCGCAAAGCAGGGCGCCGAATCGAGACCAGGCAGAGCACCTGGAGTGGACACCGCGCCAAGCAACACATGATTGAGATGGTCGAGGACGGTTGCCGGATCGTGAGAGATCTCGTTGCGTAGCGCGCCAACCAAAGTGCTGGAACTCATGGCGGCCTGCAGGCCCTTACCGCTCACGTCGCCGACGACAATGAGGAGCGAGTCGTCTTTGACCGGCAAAACTTGAAAGAAATCGCCGCCGACTCCATTGACCGGGAGATAGGCGCTCTCAAGCATGAAGTTGCGGTTCGATGGAAGCTGTGTGGGAATGAGCAGCGCCTGGACACTGCGGGCCGCGGCGATCTCGGCAGCGGAACGCTGCTCGTCCTGGCTGACACGGATGAAACGGTAAAGAATGACCGCGATGAGGCTGCTGAGGAAAATCAAGTCAGTGACGTTGCCGACGCTGTACTGGATCGGGCCAAGATGGAAGTTGGTTGACGCAAACTGTTGTGGCAGCCAGTGGACACTGACAGCAAAGCCGCGCGCCGTATTGATCCAGTCGGAGGTTGCGGCCAGGAAAAACGGCGCCAGCATGACTCCGGCGTCTCCGCGGCCGTGCCGCCATGCCCTGAAGAGGAGCGCAGTCACAACGAGGTAGAATGCCGCCTCCGCTGCAACCGGGAGGGCCTGATTGACTGGTCCCATGGGTGCGAATTCCAGCAATGGCACGGCCAGCGCGCTGAACTGAATTCCCCTCACGATTCGGCGCGCCCGGGTCTCGGTAAACCGGAGCACGAACTCGATGGTCACGGCAATAAAAATGTATCCGGCGAACATGCTGGCCATGCCATAAGCATTTCGAGAGATCAGCCCAAGGCCAAAGAGTGCGCGTGTCGCACGACCGGCCGCCGGAACAACGCACAGAATCGCCAGCCAAAGGTATTCGAAATGGTGCCCCTGGGCAAGATAGAGCGCAGCACCCAGAACAGTCACACTGAGAAAGAGAAAAGCGAGAAGGATTGGGGCGATGGCATTCTGATCCCATTGGCGGCCGGTAGCCAGCGCCAGGCCGTCATCGATATCGGACTGCGTGCCGAGTTCAACTCTGGCGAGCAAGCCGCGGCTGACGGTGACACCGGGACCAACCCAGGTGCGGATGGCGATGACTCGAGCGCCGTTTGCGGGAGAGGCAGAAAGCTGCGCGACGATGGCCGGCGATTGATACATCTTCGGCGAGTCGGTCATGCCCCTCGTACCGGCCGACTCAATGCCGTTGACGAAGACGGACATTTGTCCGACTGAGTCGGGATAGACAAGCAGTTCGAGCGGTTTGTTCTGAGACGGAATGCCGAATGCAGCCAATTGTTGCGGCTGCAGGCGAAAACGGTACCAGGCGTAACCGGAGTAGGGCTCGATGCCCTGATAATCAAGCCGCTCGGAAAGCGAGATGCTCTGCCAAGAGGAGTCGTCGAACCCGGGATCGGCCCAGCGGGGATCATCTCCATTCTGGAACTTCCATGGACCATCAAGCTGAATCAGTCCGCGCAGTGGCACAGGCGCGCTGAGAACCGTGTTCGAAGGGACCTGGGTGGAGGATTGATTGCCAGAACTTTGTGCTAAAACCAGCGCTGCCCCGAAGAGGAAAGCGAAACCCCGGACGAAAATCCGAAGGACATACTGAGCGGGCCATCGGCTGAGCATTGTCATTCGCTTCTCAAGTGTAGAGCAGGAGCGGGAACGGAGCGGATCTTCGGCACAATTCAACATCGGGCTCCCGGTTCCCCCGAGTTTGGGGAATATGAAAGCACCTACGTTATAAACCACCGTGAAGTTCTATCCCTTGCGCTGGCGGACAGCTTCCTTAGCTTCGGCGGGGCCAGATGCAGGAACTTCGGGAACATCTGCCTTGGCGAGCTGGCCAATTCCGAGACGCTTGCGGACTTCTGCGTCCATCCTGCTGAAGATGTCCTTGTTTTCCTTGAGGAAAGAGCGCGTATTTTCACGCCCCTGGCCGATGCGCTCGCCGCCGTAGCTGTACCACGCACCCGACTTCTCGACGATATTGTGGGTCACGGCCAGGTCGAGGACATCCCCCTCCCGGCTGATGCCTTCCCCATAAAGAATGTCAAACTCAGCTTCGCGGAAAGGGGCCGCGACCTTGTTCTTGACGATCTTGACCTTGGTTCGATTTCCGGTGACCGCGTCGCCTTCCTTGATGGCCGCGATCCGACGGATATCCACGCGAACTGATGAGTAGAATTTGAGTGCGCGGCCGCCAGTGGTGGTTTCCGGATTCCCGAACATGACGCCGATCTTCTCGCGAATCTGGTTGATGAAGACAAGCGCGGTCCGGGATTTGGAAACTGTACCGGTCAGCTTGCGCAGGGCCTGGGACATTAGTCTCGCCTGGAGCCCGACGTGGGAGTCGCCCATTTCGCCGTCCAGTTCGGCCTTGGGCACAAGCGCGGCAACAGAGTCGACGACCAGCACGTCGATGGCGCCAGAGCGGACCAGTGCCTCAGTGATTTCAAGAGCCTGTTCGCCGCTATCTGGTTGTGAAACCAACAAGTTGTCTACATCCACGCCGAGCTTCTTGGCGTAGCCGGGATCAAGCGCATGCTCGGCATCAACGAATGCTGCGAGACCGCCGAGTCGCTGAGCCTCGGCAATGATCTGCAGTGTAATGGTGGTCTTGCCCGAAGACTCAGGGCCGTAGACCTCTGTGACGCGTCCGCGGGGGATTCCGCCCACACCGAGCGCGGCGTCGAAACTGATGGATCCAGTGGAGATGACCGAGATCGGCAGCAGTGCCTCCCTCGATCCGAGTCGTACGATAGAGCCTTTCCCGAATTGCTTTTCGATCTGGGAAAGTGCTAATTCTACAGCTTTTGCGCGATCATCTAAGGCTGCCATGGCGGAAGACTCCTTAAGAAATTGCTCGCCAGGCGCGGACTTTGTTGGACGAGTAAAACACGCGGCGGCTTGAACTGAATTCGATGGGATTGTAGCAGGATGGGACATCAAAGGACAGGAGAAAAGCGAAGAAACGGTGAATTTATTGGCCAGGTGTATCCGCCGTCACACGCTGGGAATATCGTAACCGCGAGGCTTTGAAACACGTCTCACGCTCAGGTGATCCCATGCAGATCGTTCGCGAATCGGCCCGATCGTCTCAGCAAGTCCTCTGTTGTCTCATTGGCGGTTCGCTCCTCTCCATCGGAGCGCGATTCTTGGCGGCGCAAGTTGCGAGCCATCCTTTGCCCGTTGCACCGATCGGCGAGGTGCAGTCCGACCACCACATTTCAATCAGTGTCGTAGTCGATGACAAGATGGGACACCCCATCCCTGGATTGAAGGCGGACGATTTCACGCTTCTCGATAACAAACAGCCACAAAAGCTAACCGGGTTTCGCGGGATTAATCTTGAGAGTTCGAAAGCGGACCCTGTCCAAGTGATCATCGCAATCGACATGATCAACACGGGGTTCGGAGAAGTGGCGTGGGAGCGCCAGGAACTGGCCGCGTTTCTCAAAGAGGATGGAGGCAAACTTGCCAACCCGACCTCTATCGCTGTGTTCTCGGATAGAGGGCTGAAGGTTGGCCAGGATCCTTCACAGGACGGAAATGCTCTCATCGCCGGGTTCGATAGCACTGAGTCCGCTCTGCGCATCGTCAATCGAAGCGGAGGTTTTTACGGTCTGGCCGACATGCTAGAGATGTCGCTTGACCAACTCAGCCAGCTTGCTGAATATGAGGCCGCCCAGCCTGGGCGCAAATTGATGCTTGTGATCAGCCCCGGTTGGCCTTTGCTGCCGCTTGCCGGAGTCCAGGAGGACTCGAAGCAGCGAAACTGGGTCTTCCGTTCGGTCGTGCAGTTCTCGAATGGGCTGCGCGAAGGAAACATCACGCTCTATTGTCTCGATCCTTTCATTCTGGGAAGGACGAATCCGTACTACTACCAGGGCTATCTGAAGCCTGTTTCAGTCGCGGGGAATGCCGAGTACCCTGACCTTGCCCTGCAGGTACTGGCCGAGCATTCCGGTGGCCAGGTGCTGGTAATGTCGCACGATATTACGGGCGAATTGAATACAGCGGTTCGCGATGCCTCGGCGAGCTACGAACTTACATTTGACCCAGCGCAGGGCGATCGCACCAACGAATTTCATGCACTACAGGTCAAGGTGGATAAGCCGGGAGTCAAGGTTCGCACGACAGCCGGGTATTATGCCCACGTTGACCTGTCCACAGGTGGAAATCATTGACAGCGGTCAGCCGAAGCTTGAGGGTTTTCCTCGACGTCCGTCTTCCTTTGGTCCACAACTGTCGCCACAAAGGTTCCCGGAGAAGGGAATTTGATGACCGGACGATTTGATCGAGCGAACTGGAGATTCCGAGGGTTGATTCGTGTTGCGCTGGGACTCGCGCTTTCGGGCGTTCTGGCAAGTCCGTCGCTAGCCCAGGCGGTGGTTGAGCCCGCGCCGGCCGACCCCGGGCCATTGGCCGACAGGGGAGCGAGCCGATGCCCCCACTGCATTCACATTGCGGTTGAAGTGACCGACAAGAAGGGGCATCCAGTCAGCGAACTCAGTGCCGGTGACTTTTCGCTCTTTGATAACGACCAGCCCGAAAAGCTGGTCGATTTCCATGCCGTCGAGGCAGATCATCCGGCGAAGATGCCTCTGCGAGTTTTGATTGTGATCGATGCGATTAACCAGGATTTTCTTTCGACGGCACGAGAACGCGATGGCTTGGCCGATTTTTTGAAGCAGAACGACGGAAAGCTGGCGCACCCCACATCGTTTGCCATCCTCACAGATTATGGCGTGAAGGTAGAGGACGGCCCTACACAAAACGGCAACGAATTGCTTGCGAGCCTCGACAAGAGCCGCTCAGAGCTGCGCACCATCAACAGAAGTGCGGGCGCTTACGGCGCGGGTGAGCGGCTGGCGCAAACGCTGAACCACATGAGCAACATGATCACATACGAACAAAAACAGCCCGGACGGAAGCTGGTTCTCTTTCTCAGTCCAGGTTGGCCCGTGCTCTCATATGCGGCTCGCGACATGGATACGGAGCACAAGGCACAGATATTTCACGGCATCGTGACAATGACCAACGCCTTGCGCGCCGCGAACGTGACGCTTTATTGTTTGGAGCCTACTGAGGGAGATACCTTTTTTTACGATAGCTTTCTGAAGCCCGTCGCAAAGGCTTATCAGGCGGATTATTCCAATGTCGCCCTGCAGGTGCTGGCGGTACACACCGGCGGCACGGTGATCACGGACGGCAATGACGTCAAGGGCGAAATCAACTCGGCTCTCGCTGATGCGTCGGCCTATTACGAGATAAGCTTTCCGGCTGCTCCCGCGGGCGAGACCACCGAATATCACGCAATCACTGTCAAGGTTGAAAAGCCACGGCTCAAGGTGCGCACCACGGCAGGCTACTATGCAGAACCTCCGCAATCCGGCGTGGGCATGCCGTAACGTCAGCTCGTATACGCGCCGATGCGGGTCTCGCGGCTGGTAAGGGCATCGCATGCGCGGTCTAGAGTTTCGTACTCTGCGTCGTGATCTTTACGGAATCGACGGAAAGCGTCTTCGCTGGTCCAGCGGTCTACGGTAAGGTAGATGCCGGCGATATAAGCGTCGCGCAGCATCTCTGTACCGCGGTATTCAGGCGAACTGCGAAAGAGGCGCGCCCATGAGCCGTCCGGCCCGTAAGCAGCTTCAAAATCAGCAGTCTTCTCCTCGGCAATTTCGAATTGCCAGACGACAACGAACATCTGCGCCCTCGGGTCTTGCCATTGTATGGTAGCGCAACGGGAGCTGAGGCTATTCACATGGCGCCGCGGACCCCGGCCGAAAATAAGCGCAACGCTATGGCGCGGTGTGCCTGCTTGCGCTGAATCATAGCTTGCCGCTTGCCTTCCTTGTCGGCGAAGAAGAGACTGAAGACACGACGAAATTTCGCTCAGAGGCCGGCGAGGAGTCTCTTGATGGAGGGCAGCGGAGGTACTTCTCCCCTGAGCTGCTGAATCTTGCTCAACAGGTCTTTAGGATGGACCGGCTTCAGAAGCAGTTCAAAGTCATGTCCATCGGCACGAGCGGCCTCGAGCAAATCCGCTGAGGAGGCTTGTCCGGAAAAGAGGAGAACTTTGCACTGAGGGCAGAGTACTTCCACTTGCACGGCCAATTCGATCCCGGATAGTCCGGGCATCACGACATCGGTAATAAGTAAGTCGGGATGCTGGAAGCGGGCCGCCTGCAATACCTCGCGGGGCTGAGTAAAAGATGTCGCGTCGAAGCCAAGATGGCGCAAGATAGTTGCAAGACTCGAAGCGATCACGTTCTCGTCGTCGACGACAAAGACAAGAGGCTGTCTGCCCTGTTTCAACAAGATTGGTTCCTCGTTTGCGGGGATTGCCAGCCGATTAGGCATTTTTTGAGCGAAGTGTGCAATCGGCGCCCCGGAAGGGGAGGGGATGGCCGAACGACAAGAATAGCCGCTGCCAAGCAGGGACGTATGTACGATGCCTGACGAAACGCGCGCTTTGCAACAACCAGCGTCGCAATAAGACCGGCGGCGAAGACCGACGAGGAGTACCAATGCTCAAAACCATGTTCAAGAACAGCCTTTTGAGGGCATTAAATAGCGATGTCGTCGATCATCTCGGCCTTCAGCCAGTCAAATTCGAGTTGATGCACGAGATCGAATACCCCGGCAACCCCATTGAGCGCCTTTACTTCGTCGAAGAGGGAATGGCGTCAATGACGACCACGTTCAAAGACGGATCGCAGGTAGAGGTCGGGATGTTCGGCTATGAATCCGTGATCGGCGTCTCAGCGCTGATGGGGACCAAGAAGAGTCTCAATCGCGTTTACACGCAAATCGCTGGACATGGCTATTCCTGTTCCGTCGAAAGTGCAAAAAAGGAGTATTGTCTCCACGGTGAGTTTCATTCCCTGGTTCTGCGCTATGTTCAGGCCCAGCTTCTTCAGGCGATTCAGTCGGCCGGATGCAACGCAAAGCACAATTTCGAGCAGCGCCTCGCGCGTTGGCTGCTCATCTGTGCCGATCGGGCGCACAGCAATGAATTTAAAATGTCGCACGAGTTCCTTGCCGACATGTTAGGGGGTACTCGCCCAACAGTATCAACCGCCGCCGAGATTTTGAAGCAAAAGGGCCTCATCGTCTATCGGCGGGGAGAGATTCGCATTATCGATGTGCCGGGGCTCCGTCGGGCGTCGTGCGAGTGCTACGAAGTAATCAAGAACCATCTCGACAACTACGCCGAGTTCGAGGCAATTCATGTCGGATAACAGTCCCCATTATCCGCGGCAACCGCAACTCCTCGCCATCACTTCGGCAAAGTGCATTGCCTGCTTATGGCCCAACTGGCTGATCTGCTCGCGGCAGCTGAAGCCATCCGCAACCACGATGGTCATAGGTCCGGCAGCGCGCACGGCGGGCAGCAGACCATCGTTCGCAATTGCCTTCGAGACTTCGAATTTGTCCGCTTCAAATCCGAAGGGGCCCGCCATGCCGCAGCAGCCTGCCTGAATGGGCTCCACCGTGGCGCCGGCACGACGAAGAAGGGCAATCTCATGTGCGGGTCCGCCAAAGACTGCCTTGTGGTGGCAGTGGCCGTGGATGAGGATGTGCGCGCCGTCGAGGCTTCCGGCTCCGAACCCCGGCGCCTTGGCTTCGAGCCAGTCAGCCAAGAGCCACACCTGCTGGTTAAGGCGATTCGCTCGTTGATCTTTTGGAAAGAATTCGCGGAGTTCATCTTTAAAGACGCTGGCGCAGCTCGGTTCGAGAAAGATAAACGGCAAGCCCGCTTCGATCTGCGGGGCCATGCGATCGAGAATCCTGGCAAGGTAGGTACGAGCGGCAGCCAAAAGGCCAAAATCGTACAAGGGACGGCCACAGCAAATATGTCCCCTGGGGATTTGCACCGAGAAGCCCGCCTGCGTAAGCACAGTCTCCGCAGCAGCCAGCGTTTGTGGATGGTAGTAGTTATTCCAGGTATCAGGCCAGAGCACGACAGTCTGCCCAGAAGACTCGCCACCCGCCGCGGAGGCTCCGCTCGCACCACCGATACTACGCCCTGCCACAAAGCTTTTTGCGGCAAGACGAGGCAATTCCCTGCTCTGCGCGACGCCGGCAATGCGCTTAATCAGCGGGCTTGTTGCGGGGCCGGTGAGGATGGCGTTCGTCAGTCCGGGAGCGAGGGTGCCCCAGTGGGCAAGCTTGTCGGCGAACCCGAAGATGTAGTGCTGCAGCGGATGCAGGCGTCCTTTGTAGTGCTGGGCGAGAAACTCCGACTTGTAGGCAGCCATGTCCACCTGGACGGGGCACTCGGTTTTGCAGGCCTTGCAACTGAGGCAGAGGTCGAGCGCATCGTGAACGGCCTTGCTCCGGAAGCCTTCATGGCGAAGCGCCCCGGCAAGCATTTCCCATAACAAATGTGCGCGACCGCGTGTGGAGTGCTGTTCCTCGCCGGTGGCGCGGTAACTGGGGCACATAACGCCGCCGACGGCCTTTCGGCAAGCTCCCACGCCAACGCAGCGCTCGGTTGCATGCTCCAGGGACCCGTTGTCGGCGGCAAAGGCGAAGTGAGTTTGAAGCCGAATCGGTTCGGTACCGTCGGGCGGTCCGTGACGAAGATTTTCAACCGGATCGTAGACGCGTGTCGCATCGATGAGCTTGCCGGGATTCATTCGGTTATCGGGATCCCAAATCGCTTTGAAATCGCGGAAGGCCTCCATCAGCTCCGGACCGAACATTTTGGGCAGGAGGGCAGCTCGTGCCTGGCCATCGCCGTGTTCGCCGGAGAGCGAACCTCCGAAGCGAAGCACAACATCGGTGGCGCGATCGAGGAACTCGCGAAAATTGCGCAGCCCGGTCTCGGTGCGGAAATCGAAATTGATGCGCATGTGCACGCAACCCTGGCCGTAGTGGCCATAGAACGGGCTGGTATAGCCGTACTCCGCCATGAGCGCCGTGATGGCGCGCAGATAGGCGCCGAGTTGAACTGGGGGAACCGCGGCGTCTTCCCAGCCTTCCCAGCGTTCCGGTTCGCCGGGCACGAAAACGACTGCGCCAAGGGCCGATTCACGCACATACCAAACGCTGGCTGCTTCGGCAGGGGTACAAATGTGGGCACGCGGAGGACTGGGCCAGGACTGTGAGACTTGGGCGATCTTCGCCGCTTTGGATTGGGCTTCTTCGGCAGTCCATGCTCCCATTTCGACGAGCAGGAAGCCTATCCCAGGCGGAAGCTGATCCAGTTCCTTGAGCGCGAGGCCCTTGCGCCGCATGAATTGGACCAGCAGATGATCAAATCCCTCGAGACCGATCGGCCCGTGTTCGAGAACGCGGGGCACGGCGTCGGCAGCAACAAACGGATCGTCGAAACCGAGCACGGTGAGCACCCGAAATGGCGGGCTGGCCGTGAGATTCAGTGTGGCTGAAACGACAGTGGCGCATGTGCCTTCGGAACCGACAAGGGCGCGTGCAACGTGGAACCCGTTTTCGGGAAGTAGTTCGTCGAGGTTATATCCGGAAACGCGGCGGGGAATGCGGGGAAACCTTTCGCGCACAAGCCGCGCATATTGTTCTGTGATGCGCGCCAGGCCGGAATAGATTTCACCCACCCGGCCGCCGGCGTGGACGAAGTTTTCCAATTGCCTTGGATCGGTGCGGCCGACGGTCATACGAGTTCCGTCGTAAAGCACGATGTCGAGAGATTCGACATTATCGGCAACCTTGCCGCCCAGCAGGCCGTGCACTCCACAACTGTTGTTGCCGATCATGCCGCCAAGGGTGCAGCGGGAATGCGTCGCCGGATCGGGAGCGTATGTGAGGTGATACTGCTCGGCGGCGTCGCGCAGACGATCAAGGACGATACCCGGCTGAACCGTGGCAAGTTTTGCGCCCGAATCAATCGAGACGAGCCCGTTCATATAGCGCGAAAAATCGAAGACGACAGCCACATTCGCACATTGCCCCGCAAGGCTGGTCCCCGCACCGCGGGGAAGCACGGCAGCGCCCGTCGCGCGACAGGCGGCCAACGCGGCTTCCACATCAGTGTCGCCCTTCGGATAAATCACACCGATTGGAAGTTGCCGGTAATTGGATGAATCGGACGCATACAACGCCCGAGATCCAGAATCAAAGAGCACATCTCCGCGGATGGCTCGCTTGAGACGGGCTTCAAGTTCGCCATGGGCAGCGAATCGCTCGTGATCGAGAGGCGCGAAATTCTGAAGGATCGGAAAGGATGAATGGCTCACCGGTGAATGGTAGCGCGTCCAGGTGAGTTGAGCTGAGGAGAATACCAGGATCAGAATGGGAGGATTAGACGCGGAGCTAATTTGGGAAGCCGGATTCGCGCTCGATGAAAGCGTTAAACGCGCCGCGGCGGGCGCGCGGCATAAAAGTCCTGCGGAGCTCCACGATGCCCGTTGCACCGCGCATGCAGCTCGAGACCGAGACTGCTGGGAGTGATATAGACCTGGTTGTTCCGCAGCAATGTTGGGGAATTCAGGCTTTTCTTTTCAATCAATCCAAGGTCAACGAGATGCTGGAGATCGCGATCGATATTGACTCCCCTGGAGCCGGTGGTGGCAATGATCTCCTCGATATCGCAGGCAAGCGGTTTTGCCGCAATTGCCCCTGAATTCGATCCGACTTTGATCGCTCGAGTGCAAACCACCGTGAGAGTGCGAACCTCAAAAGTGACCATCTGACTAAACAGTTCAACGAAGTTTCGATCCGAATCGTCTTTGCTATCCTCTGAACAACTACATGCCAGCAGTCCTCCCCAACAATGCTGCAGCCAGATCTCGTCCGTACATGTTCCTTCTTCCAGAATGCGAACAACCTTGTGCGGGTCGGCGCGCAACAAGTGAGAATTGGAAGCGGACAACAGCAAGTGTTCCGCCCACAACGCGATCTCCAGGGCATTCCCTATCTTGTGGTTGCTTAGCCTGCCTTTGAGCAATTGCCCCACTTCCTCGCCGGCATTGGGGCAGATGCGACGCAGAAATTCAACTGCCCCATATAGCTTGACGTAGTCCTGCACTTCTTTCGGCTCCACTTGCGCCACCAGGCCTTCAAACAAGCTCTCCCACTGGCGCCCGAGCCGTTCATGTTGCGTGACAAACGCCAATCCCATGCCATCGTCACCTCGCCGGGCAAGCCGGGCCTGGGTGGTAATACGGCGCTCGGGATCTTTTTCGAGAGGACCCTCCCTTTGCAACATGATGGAGACGAAAGTGCCGGGAGGGAGTTTCTCTTCGGTCACCACGTATACGCCCGTCGCGCTGATGTTCCTGACGGGGTCCATCCTGAAGTTGGGGCCGGCCCAACGATAGGCAACAAACTCAGGTGCCGGCCGACGTTTAGCCCTGCTGGGGGCAAGAAATTTTTCGAGCCAGCCTTTGTTGGCGCCCATGGATCCTCCGGGGAGAGGAATTAGAGTTCCAGCCCGATTCGGTCCCAATTCTACCGGTGAATCAAGAGATAAAAAAGAGATTCCAGCTGGAGAGGTATGCCGAAGATCATGGGGCCACGGGGATGGATGCGATACCTCAGGCCTGGATAGATCGAGCGCAAGGGGTCCTTTCACGCCTCCCTGCAGAACCAATACCTAGGAAAGGGGTGAAGTTTCGCTATCGGCCCGGCCACTCTTCAACCACTATGCCGAGATCGTTGAGTTGCTTGATCGCAGCCTCGACGTTGAGCCGGATTTTGGCACGATTTTTCGGGCTTGCCTCAGGATTTTCAGCCACGGCGATCACTCGGCCATAGCGCCACGCTCCTGCGGGAAGAGCAACGACGGCTTTGGCCAGGTCCGAGGGGCGCAATTGCAGTTCCTGCCGGCGAGCGGCGGCGGGACGAAGCATCGTTCCTTCACCAATCGAGCTGGGGTTGGCATCGACGAATGTTATGCGCAAGTCGAGGCGGTCGGCATCAACTGACAGAAACGGGTTTTCCCAGACACTCGGGTCGTGCACATCGATGTAAAGGCTTTTGGTCGGTAGAGGAATATGCGCCAGCGCGGCTCGCTCCTGGTCGCGAAGAGTGGCCGCAGCCTGGGCGTGTTGTTCGGCGGCTTCGGCACGCTTTGCCACGCCCGCAACTTCCTGTTCTTCTTTGTGGCAGGCGACGAGGGACACCAGCAAAAGCAGGGCCATCGCCGCGAATCCCTTCATGCGAACGATGCGAATCACGATTCAAGAATATCAGCAGGAGACGTTGGCCGCCGTTTACTCATTCCCCCAAACCGGTGCGCGCTTGGCCAGAAATGCCCGGACCCCTTCGGCCATGTCGGCGCTTCCGCAGAGATGCCCAAATCGGGCAGCTTCGCGCAGCAGAGCCAGGTCCAGGGGAAGATCAATCCCCTCGTCAACGGCGTGCAGGGTTTCGGCCACTGCAAGCGGAGCATTGGCAGCGATTTCCAGAGCCAGGGCTTCAGCACGTTCCATGAGTCGCGCCGCGGGCACAACTTCATCCACCAGGCCGATTCGAAAAGCTTCCTGCGCATCGATGATCGCGCCGGTAAGAAGCAGTTTGAGCCCCATACCACGCCCCACCAGACGAGGCAGGCGCTGCGTGCCCCCATAACCGGCGACAATGCCCAGTTTCACTTCGGGCTGCCCGAGGCGAGCATCATCGGCAGCCAGGCGCAATGTGCAGGCCATTGCCAATTCGCAGCCGCCGCCAAGGGCAAAACCGTGGATACAAGCAATCACGGGCTTCCCAAGGTGTTCAATTGCGCGCAGCAAAGATTGCCCCCGCAACGCAAAGGCGCGCCCCTCTTCCGGAGTGAGCGCAGCGAGTTCCCTGATATCGGCTCCAGCGGCAAAGGCACGGTCTCCCGCCCCGGCGAGAAGGATGACTCGGACGGAGTTGTCGGAGCCTAGCTCGGAGATGGCTGAACTCAGTTCGACAAAGGTCTCGCCATTGAGGGCATTGCGAACTTCAGGGCGATCGAGTGTTACAAAACCCAAGGGAGGTCGTTTTTCAACGCGAATGTTATTGAGTTCCATGCGAGAAGAAGCCTACCAGACGCGGCGCGCTTCCGACCGGAGGCCCGCCATCACAGCATCGAGGACCTTCGTGGGCGTAGACTTCGTCCGCCAGCAGAGGGAGGCTCGCAAATGGCGGCAAGGATTCTTGCAATCGTGGGCAGTTACCGTAAGGATGGGGTTATTGATACGGCTGTGGAAGCTGTTTTGGCCGGAGTGCGCGAGGCGCAAAGCCGATAGGCTCACTCTGTATCGGTCTCGCGGCGGGAGAACTGCACCACCGACTCCCGGCACATACGCTGCTCAGGACACGGCGATTAGGGCTGCGGCTTGCTTGAGGCCTCAATCCCAAAAAGGATCGGGCGGCTCGGAGAGAGCCACCCGACAATCACAAGCCAGAAATGTACAGGCCAATCAGGAGACAGGATTAGAGTACGTTTCTGATTGGGCCATGTCTTGATCCATTGGAGTGAGTCTCGTCTCCATCAATGGATGGATGCAACCCCCGAAACCTTGAGACCCTTGTACATTTGCGCGTGGACCCTATTACCTTGAAGTGAGGCGCACCCCTGAAAACCAGCCGCGGGGAGCTTTACGGAGACTTGGCATTGGCTTGCTCCAAATCGATCTCGAAATCGCAACGCCGCTACAGCTGCGTTTTCAGGACCTGTTTCCGATTACTTGTTCTGGTTCCCTTCCTGTTTCAGGCATGGATCGCAACGCGGGCACTTGAACCGACTACTCCGATGGCGAATTATGGCCGCCAATCCTGGTTGATGGAGAACGGTCTGCCGCAAAACACGGTTCACGCCCTCGCGCAGACACAGGACGGATTCCTCTGGATTGGCACGGAAACAGGCCTCGTTCGATTTGACGGATACAGTTTTGCGGTCTTTGACCGGAATTCGACACCGGCGCTTCCAAGTGGAGATATCCGGTGTCTGCTCGCCCTCGGTAACGGTTCTCTCTGGGTCGGAACCGGCGAGGGCCTGGTGAAATGGCAGAACGGAACGGAGACGGACTTCACTACGCACAAAGGCCTTCCGGCCAATGGAATCAAAGCGTTGGCGCAAGACGAGACTGGGGAGCTCTGGGTCCTGACTGACCTTGGCCTGGCACGCCTTGATGGAGCCAGCTTCATTGCTGATGCAGAGGGGCTTCCCGGGGGCGGAATTATCTCCTTGATACAAGGGGGTGGCAACCATGTTTCGGTGGAGACGACTCAGGGCTTATTTTCTCGCGGGAAGGACCGCTGGAATGCCGTAGAACTCCCCGCAAGCATGAGTTCCAATGCCATCCAGTTTGTTGAGCCTCTTCCCGGTGGCGAGATTGCGGCCGCCAGCTCCAGTGAGATTTCGATCTTGCGGAACAACCACATCGTGCAGCGGTTAGGAGTCGGGCGCGAGATTCACGGCACACGGATTCAGGCCCTTCTCTCCGATCCCGACGGCTGTCTGTGGATTGGAACGAACGCAGGGCTTGCGCGTTTCGTGAATGGCAAGGTTGAGACGCTACCCGTCACTGATCCGCTATCAAGCGCATCGATTCTGTCGCTTTTGGAAGACCGCGAGGGTAATCTCTGGGTCGGAACGGAGACCGGCGGCCTGCACATTCTGCGTGACGCTCGATTTGAGGTTGTCGATACCCGAGATGGAATGTCATCCGACAACACGACGACCGTTGTGGAGGACAGGACCGGCGCTTTGTGGGTGGGAACTGCCGGAGGCGGACTGGACGTTCTGACGCAGACTCCAGGCGGCGCACGAAACACGAGAACATACACCGTGCGAGACGGCCTTCTTAGTGATGTGATCCTTTCGCTCGCTCCAGCGCCGGACGGAGATATGTGGGTTGGCACTCCGGACGGCCTCAACCTGATCCGGCGTGGCCGGGTGGATTCATACACCTCTGCGGATGGCTTGCCCGATGACTTTGTGCGCTCGTTGCTTGTGGACGCGGACGGATCGCTCTGGATCGGGACTCGCCGAGGGCTGACACATTGGATCAACGCTCCTGCAGGGGTGAACATGCAGACCTTTACCCACGCCAGCGGACTGGGCAGCGACCTGGTGGGGGCCATGGCCCGCGACGCCCGAGGAAGTCTCTGGGTGGCAACGCTGGCCGGGCTGTCACGACTTCTCAACGGAAGAATTACGAATTACACGACCGCGAACGGGCTTTCAAGCGACGTGGTGACAGCGTTGCTTCCACGCGGGCAGGGGAGCCTGCTGATTGGAACGCAGGACCATGGTTGGAACCTCTTGGATGGCGGGAAATTCTCCGTGCCCAAAGACGAAAACCTGAACGAAACGAACGTTCACGCAATTCTGGAGGACGCCGGTAACCATCTGTGGTTCGCCACAGACAACGGGATTGCGCGGTGCGACTGCACCATGACCGCCGATTGCACACACTGGATCGAATTCGGCCCCGCCGACGGGTTGCGGAGCCGGGAAACGGCGACCAATAGCCACCCTTCGGCATGGCGTTCGCGCGATGGACGGCTATGGTTTGCGACGCCCAAGGGGCTTGCTGAGGCTGATCCGTCTCATTTTCCGATTAACACGATTCCACCGCCGGTCGCGCTGGAGCGATTCGCGGTGGATGACGTCAACCAGGCATTGCATGCCGCGGGTTCGATGTTAAAAATTACAGCCGGACACGTCCACTTTGAATTTGACTACGCGGGCTTGAGCTTTACCGCTCCGCAAAAGGTGCGGTACCGGTATCTCCTTGAGGGCTTCGACCATCACTGGACCGAGGCTGGATCGCGGCATACGGCGTATTACACCAATATTCCACCGGGACAGTACACTTTTCGCGTGCAGGCGGCAAATAACGACGGATTGTGGAACACGCAGGGAGCCGCGCTGGAGTTCGAATTACGGCCACATTTCTATCAAACGATCTGGTTCTATATTCTGTTGACGGCGATCATGGCAAGCATGGTGGTTGTCCTTCTGAGACTGCGACTCTTGCGAGCGGAGCGGGAATTCAGTGCTGTTCTGGGCGAACGGACACGCATCGCGCGTGAGATCCACGATACGCTGGCCCAGGGATATGTCGGCATCTCAGTGCAGCTGGAAGTATTGGCGGAGTTGCTTCGGCACAACAAGGTCAAAGCGGCCCAAGAGCAGCTGGACCGCACCCGCGGTCATGTTCGCGATGGCCTTACCGACGCGCGACAGTCGATTTGGGCGCTGCGATCGCAGGACTCCGGCGAGAAGACCATGCCGGTACGATTACAGAGAATGACCGAGAATGCCGGAGGGCACGGGCTCGAGACAAGTTTCAGCGCACATGGAGTGTACCGGCCGCTCTCGCCCGGAACCGAACGCGAATTTCTACGCGTAGCCCAAGAAGCCATCCATAATGTGAAGAAGCACGCAGAAGCAAAGCACCTGGCGGTTCAGCTCGACTACTCGCAGAACGAGATCACGCTCGATGTGAGAGACGATGGAAAAGGATTTGTCGAGGATCAGCGACGAGGGTCCCTTACCGGCCACTATGGATTGACCGGAATGCGGGAACGTGCGACTGCAATTGGCGGTGTACTTGAGGTGACTGCAGAGCCAGGCAACGGGACCACAGTCAGGCTGCGAGCGCCGGCGCCCAAAGGGACGAAGGAGTAAAAGTGGAACAAGAACGGATTCGCGTCCTGGTGGTAGAAGATCATCATGTAGTGCGCCAGGGGCTGGTGGCGTTACTGAATGTTATGGATGGCATTGAAGTGGTGGGAGAGGCTGCCGACGGTGTGGAAGCCATCACGCAGTTTCGCAAATGTCAGCCTAACATTACATTGATCGATCTGCGCTTGCCGCGGATGGGCGGAGTCGACGTGATCCAGCGCATTCGCATGGAGACGCCAAATGCACGGTTCATCGTGCTGACCACCTACGATGGAGATGAGGATATCTATCGCGCGCTCCAGGCAGGTGCGCGCGCCTACCTGTTGAAAGGTATGACCACCGACGAGTTGATTGCGACCATCCATACCGTCCATGCAGGAAAATCCCATATCCCCCCAGTAATTGCACAAAGATTGGCAGAACGCATGGGGACTGAGGAACTGACTCCACGCGAATTAGATGTTTTGGAGCAGATTGTTTACGGGAAGAGCAACAAGGAGATCGCTACCGAACTTGACATTTCAGAAGCGACAGTAAAAACGCACATCAACAGCCTGTTGGGCAAATTGGGCGTAACCGATCGCACCCAGGCAGCAACCGCAGCCATTCAACGCGGAATCGTTCCTTTCGAGTCTCTCAGGAAACCAAAACCATGAAGAAAATCATTCTTTCTGCAATGTTGCTGATCGTTGCGAATCCGTTTGCGCAGGCTGCAAAGGCAAACTGGCGGCAGGCCACAGATACTGAGCTGGCATCGGTACTGCCGGCCCGTGCTCAAGTGGTAAAGGAACACATCGAAACGGAGATGCGCACTGCCAGCGGTATTGTGAACAGCCAGGGCAGATACATTGCGGGCGTGGTGTTGATCACGGCGGGCTACTCTGCCGATGGCAAGTATTCTCACTACCTCATCGTGCAGGCTCCGATCCGAATCGGCGGCATTGAGCTCGCACCGGGCAACTATGTCTTTGGATGGGTGCGCGACGGCGACGCCTTGAAGGTGCATTTCAACGTCGCCGCGACCGGAGATCTGGTGGGAAACACGGATGCGCGCATGATCGCAGGACACACACGGGTTGAGAGCCTGCGCATCTGGCCGCCGGGAGACAAGGCATTGATTCAAATCGGCCGGTTCGGGATTCCTTATGAACTTGGAAGAGAATAGGGCCTGCGTGGCCCTGTTGACTGCTCGCTTAAACCGGGGTCGAGTTTCAAGGCCTCCGCCGCCTCGGGTGTTGCTGCTGACTTCCAGTTGATCACGTGATAAACCGCCGCTGTTGAACCCACATTCTTCAGGCCGTGCAGCTGATTCGATCCGTTGAAGATCACAGAACCGGAACCGACGCGCTTCCATTGGCCATTGGAAAGAGTCTCCACGGTTCCCTGCTGAATGATGATCAATTCTTCATTGGGATGTCGATGAGGCGGGTGTGGAGATTGGCCCGGATTCAACGTGGTGACGTGAAGCTCGAGGTTTTCGAGCGTCGCAGTGGGAGCCGAAAAGAAAGACCGCACCAATCCATAGCTTGTTGGCTTGACGGGAATCGAATTCCAATCAAACACCGCCGAGCCCATCACCGGTTTCTGGTCTGCGACGGCGAAGGCGCCGGGTGCGGCCACGCCTGAAATCAAAGCGGAAATCATTTCTCTGCGGCTGATCATGTGATGCCTCGTTTGCTCAGAATTCGCGTCAGGTGCGGCGCACAATGGCAGCTCGTCCAATTGGCATTCGCGCCGCACCTCTTATAGCCGAAGCACCCGCGAATGGCAAATCGGCGATGGTGCGCGGCAGAGGACTCGCAGCATGGGGCACAAACGAAAGGCCCGCGCGATGCGGGCCTTCGTGTGTTGCCGATATCGGGGGACGGCCTATTTTTGCGCCGTCATCACAGGCTTTTGAGCGACAGGCGCGGGCGGGTTGACCTGGGCATTCAGATAGTCGGTCAAGTCGTCGACGTCCTGCGCGTTGCCGACCATCGGCGGCATGAAGCGCCGATACGGCGAATCGCTCTTGTACTCATGTAGCATGACGATGAAGTTGTGAATGTTGCCGCGATCGCGTCCGTCGAGAAGCTGTCGAAGCGGGCGGTATCCATCGAGCGTATGACATGAGGCGCATTCGCCGCGGAAAATGGCTTCGCCACGTGAGTAGCTGGAATTGGACCCGTTCCACACCCAGTTAGAATGAGCCAGATAGCCTTCGGCATTGATCCGGTTAACGTAGGGAACACGCGTACCATTCGAGAACATCCAGCGGCCGATCACATAGGGTTTGCGCAACATTTCTCGGCTGTATTCTCCCGCGCCGGTTGCCATGAGCGCGAGAAGCAGCACAGCGATTGCATGCGATAGATTGAAATCGACCGGATTGCGATAGGCAAGGTAGTACGCGACGCCGACGATGGTTGCCGAAGTAATGATGATGATGAGCGCAATGCGTGTAACCGTGGAGAAGGTGCCGGAGTTGATCGTATCGATGCCAAGGGTAAGCAGTGCGCGCTGCGAGGCTGGAACCATGGCCAGATACCAGGCCAGCAGAAACGGCATTGCAACAAAGGACGGCAGGAGCCATTTCACGCTCCATTTGACCATGCTTGCCTTTAGCGCTGGCTCCGTCTGTCCGTCCATACGGCTTGACGTGATGAGCGCCCAGACACCGGCCAGCGACGTGCACACCCCAACGCGCATCAGCAGGCTCGGCCAATAGGTTGGATTGAAGAAGGCATTCCAGAACTTGCTGGCCTCGTGGCCGGTGCCGGCGACGGCGAGCCAAGTGTCACCCGGCGTCAGCATGAAAGCAAGAATGCCGTTGATGATAATCAATGTCGCGGCCGAAGCGCCGGCATAGACCCAACCCACTTTGAGGTGCAGCTTCGGGTCGATGCGATTCCAGGTGTAGTAGTAAACCGCGACCGTGGTGAGCTCGACGAGGAAGAAAACCCACTCCATCGCCCACCCGAAGACGAAGTTGTGGATCAGCGTGCTGGTGGCTTCAGGGTTGGTGAGCCCAATGGCGAACCAGATCCCAACTCCACTCACGGTCCCAAATACACCGGTAACAATAAGAAAGAACTTCGAATGACTGGCAATCTGCTTGAGCCATCCGGCGCGTAGATCGGAATCGGTCATGCGCATGGCTTTGCGCTCGGCCATCGGCAAATAGAGGCCGCCGCCCACGGCAAACTGCGAGATCATGACATGAAAGATGGCAATAATGCCGATGACCCAGCCCGAGCCGAGATGCGGAATGTACCAGAATGGATAATTCATTGCTTAGCTCCTAGCTCTCAGCGTTCAGCTATCAGCTTTTCGTGTCCCGGCTACGCGCTGGTTGAAGTGTGGCGGAGCTAGAAGCTGACGGCTGAGGGCTGAAAGCTGTCTTATCGAACGGTCCAGTAACCAATCGCTGTGGTGGCCAGCAAGGCAAAAACCGCAAGCAAGCCAAAATAGTGTGCGGCGCGACCGCGACGCCCTGATTCCCTGCTTGAATCGTAGAAGGGAATCAGAATCCAGAGAACGATGCCGAGGGTGAAAAGCAGCAGGCCGGCGATCTCGCCCGCTTCGCCGGGAAGCCAGTTGCCCAGCAGCTTGAGCATCTCGAACGGGCTCATGAAATACCACTCGGGGTGAATTCCAGAAGGGGCTGGCACAAGCACGTCCGCCTGGCGTCCCAGGCTCCAGGGGAAAACCGAGGCAAGCAGTGCCAGAACGTTCAATGAGACCAACCACATACCCAGGTCTTTGCGGAAGAAGTCGGGAAAGAATGCCATGGTCTTGCGCTTGTTGAGGGGCTTGGACTCCTCAGCCGGAGGAATCGCATTGCCGTGGCGCTGCACCAGCCACAAATGGAATCCAAGCAGGGGCACGAACAGCGCGGGAAGCATCACCACGTGCAGGGCAAAGAAGCGCTGCACGGTGAACTCATTCACCTCGAGGCCGCCGCGCAACATGTTGCTGATGATGGGGCCGATCCAAGGGATTGCCGCCGGAATCTGCAGGCCGACCTTGGTCGCAAAATAGCTGAGCTCGTCCATGGGCAGCAGATAGCCTGAGAACCCGAAAACCGAAGCCAGGCCGAGCAGCGCCATACCGCTGAGCCAGCCGAATTCGCGCGGCTTGCGATAGGCCTTCATGAAGTACACCGAAAACATGTGCACGAGAATGGCGAAGATCATGAGGTTGGCTGACCAAGAATGCGCCGATCGGATGAGCCAGCCAAAGTGCATCACAAACGTGATCTGGCGAACAGACTCGTACGCTTCTGCACCGGGGCGATAGTAGACCAGCAGAAGAACCCCGGTGAAGCACTGAACGATAAACAGGAACAGCGAGATTCCGCCCCAGTAATACCAGAAGGATTGGGAATGAGCGGGGACGGTTTTATGGCGGGCGAATGCGACTAGCTCGGACAGCCCCAGCCGCTCATCGACCCAGTCATATATGGATGCAGTCTTTGAAGTCATGCTTTGATCCTTTTTGCTAGGTGCGGGAAACATCAACGCCGGCCGCATTGACGACCACTTTGAAAAGCTTGAGCGGTTTCGGCGGAGGACCGCTGACATTGGAGCCGGTGTATGCGTTGTACACGCCTCCATGGCAGCCGCAGTGGATGCGATCAGCCTGAGGTTCATACTGCACCGTGCATCCCAGATGAGTGCAGACAGCGGTCATGGCGATCCACCGTCCATCTTCGTGGTGAATCAGCATCGCTGGCCGCGTGCCGAACTTGAACATGAGCACAGAACCAAGCGGCAGCTTCTGTGCGTCCTTGAGAGTGACTTCGGTGACAGCCGTCTCGCTCATTTCCATTTCGGTCGGCGAGGCCAGATAGCGGTAGATTGGGTAAGCCAGCGCCGCGACATAGCAAAGTCCCGCCGCTCCCGCTGCTGCCAGGAACGCGCGGCGAGTCGCGGGCTCGCCCGGCTCTGAGGTTTCCTTGATGATGTGGGGTGTATCTAATACGTGGCTCATAACAATCTCATTGCGCCGCTAAGCGGCACCCTCCATCGGTTTCTGCGCGCGCGCCACAACGGACACGAGCCATCCAATGACTCCGAGGCCGGCCACAAACAACAACAGGAACAGGCCTACGACCGACCAGTTCGTGACCACAACCCGGTTCCACACATCGAAGCCCTTGCTCAGCAGGGTCAAATCGCGAACAGCATCGCGATAGATGGTGAAGGTAATTTCCACGAGAAGCGCGAGCAGCGCGCCCATCCATGCGATCGATGCCGCGGCGACCTTGGCGAAGCCTGCAAACGCGGCGAGCATCACGGCCACCACAACCAGCGCCAGCCATCCGTACCCGGCAAAGGCGGCGAAGTGGTATAGGGGATGCGTGGCGAGTCCGGTTTTAACCGCCTCCGGCTGAACACTTGCGGCCCACATACCCGCCAGCAAATAAACGATGCCAAAGATCGCGGCCACTTTTCCGCCCGTCCCGGCCAGGAACTTCTTCTCTTCAACCGTGAAAGTTGAACGGCCCGCCAGATACACCATCCACAAACCGCCAATGAACATGCCGCCGGCAAGCATAAGCAGCCAGCGCGGTGTCAGCGTGGGATCGCCGGTAGGCAGATACGCTCCTGCTGCGGACGCCGAGTATATGTCACGCCATGCCTCTGGGCGCAGCATTAGCGTCATATTGGTCGACAGCAGCCGCGCGATGAATCCGGCCAGAAGCCACGCGCTCAGTCCAACCCACCAGGCGGATTTACCGGCATCGAGACGCGCTGAGAATCGGTACAGAAGCCAGTAGGTCAGCATCAGGATGCCGATAATCGAAATCCAATAAAGGCCGATGAGAACGCTGCTGGTGTAGAGAGCGCGACCATAAAGCACCTGGGCGAACAACAGAGGTGGTACGGCAAGGTTGATTACAAACGTCATTACCACGGTAAGTCGGCGTGCCATGGCGCGGGCGGCGACATGTGACAGTCGAGACTCGCGGAACAGGCTCAACAAGACGGCAAGCAAGAGCCCGCCGAGAAGCATCTCGACCGCCACGAAATGAAGTGCCAGGGTGACGATATGAAGCAACTTGAACAGCCATATCGGAGCTGGCAATGGAATTGGGTCGACAGCGGGAAACGGTTGCATGATAGACAGAATCTTCCTTTCACTCGGGAGGAACCGCGGGGAGGGCTAAAACCAGCGAGTCGGCCGTCCGCCCGAAACCTGTCCAATGGAATTCAGGGCCGGAGGTATTTACGCGGGACATTTTGGACTGTTTATCTCCAATTTCGATTGGAAATCACAGAAATATCCGATAGTGTGACCGAACGTCTGTGATGCGAGACACACGCGGCTGTGACACATTCGGCTACTCTGCCCTTGAAACTTCTCACCCGATAGCGAAAAGAACTCGCAAGGGCAGACTTATGAAGCATTGCAACTCCTCCATGCAACTGACCCGCGCCGCCGATTACGGTGTCCGGGTGATGATTCATCTTGCAAAGTTGCCTGAGCATGAGCGCGCCCTGCTTCCTGCCCTGGCGAAGGCAACAGAGGCGCCGGTCAGTTTTCTTTCGAAGGTGCTCCAGGCCCTTTCACGCGCCCAACTGATCGTCTCGCGGAGGGGAAAGTCAGGCGGGTTCTCGATTTTGCCTCGCGGACGTGAGGCCTCCATGTACCAGGTCATCGAGGCAATCGATGGGCCGATTTGCCTAAACGTGTGCCTAGTTTCGGGACGGAGCTGCGCGAGAAGAACATCGTGCCCGGCGCATCCCATTTGGGCGCAGGCACAGCGGGCCATTCTGGATGTGCTGGTCAACGCGTCGATTGCGGATCTGGCGGCAACACCGGAGGGCGGGGCGCTCTCGAGAACGATGGTGCCGGTGGCGATCCAAAGCTAGATCAAGTGGGGTAGGCGGCGACCACTTCGGCGCATCGCCGGCCCATCATTACCAAAGCCCACGGTGGATATTGAAGTAAGCCATGCTGCAGGCCAGACCCTGCTGGCCTGAAGGCCAGGGTCGAAGCGATGCGCCTGCCTCGTCCACGTCCACCTTTCGATTGATTCCCTGTCTCGTCGCGTGCCCCTTATACTGGCACCCATGTTCAAGGCATGCAGCGCTTCCCGTGCCCGCAGTCTGTCGGCACTGGGTATCACCCTTTTTCTTTCTACACAAATCGCTTCTGCGGTCGCCGACCCACTGGGCCAGCAAGGGCAGGAGGCAACGGAAAGCCCATCTTCATCGCATGCCGCGACTTCTCCTCACCCCGTGCAACTCGATGCGCAACATCGGCCGATTACCGAGGGCGGGTTCGTGAAGACGGGCCCGATCGTCTTTGAAGACGACTCGGAAAAGTCTGGTCTGACGCACTGGACGCACAAGATGGGTACCCCGCAGAAGAAATACATCGTGGAGACGAAGGGTTCCGGCGTCGGGCTGATCGACTACGACAACGACGGCTGGCTCGACATCTACGTCGTGAACGGATCCACGTTCGGCGCTCTTGAAGGCAAGGAAACTCCTCCCCATGCCGCGCTCTTCCACAACAACCATGACGGAACTTTCACAGACGTGTCCGCGAAGGCCGGAGTCACCAACGATCGCTGGGGCACAGGGGTGGCCATTGCGGATTACGACAACGACGGCTGGCCGGATATCTTTGTTTCGAATGTGGGCAAAAACCGGCTCTATCACAACAATCACGATGGAACTTTTACCGACGTGGCAGATAAGGCGGGCGTAGCCCTGGGAAACTGGTCGAGCGGCGCAACCTGGGGGGATTACGACGGCGACGGAAGGCTGGACTTGTTCGTGGCCGGATATGTCCATTGGGATTGGAATAACCTGCCCGTGAGTGAAGAAAACGGGACCGTCAACGCCTACTGCACATTCCGCGGCGAGCCGGTTGCCTGCGGTCCCCGTGGTTTGAAGGGCGAGCCCGACCACCTCTTCCGCAACAACGGTGACGGCACGTTTACTGACGTCAGCGAAAAGGCGGGCGTTGCGGATAAAGCAGGCTTCTACGGGCTGGGCGCTGTCTTTGTCGACATCAACAACGATGGCAAACCCGACCTGCTTGTGGGCGACGACTCCACGCCCAATTATCTCTACATCAACAAGGGGGACGGGACCTTCGAAGATGACAGCTATGCCTCTGGTTTTGCGGTGAACGGTGCGGGACAGGAAACGGCATCGATGGGCATCGCCGTGGGTGATTACCAGAACAACGGCATGCTCGACGTCTTTGATACCACCTTCTCGGATAATTACAAGCCTCTTTATCACGATGAGGGCGACGCCAACATGACAGACGTGAGCTATGAAATGGGGCTTGGCGATATCACAGTTCCCTTCCTGAGTTGGGGTGACGCTTTCATTGATTACGACAATGATGGGTGGAAAGATCTGTTGATGTCAGACGGTCATGTCTATCCTGAGGCGGACAAATATGCGTGGGGCACAAGTTGGAAAGAGCGTCCCATGTTGTTCCACAACATCGACGGCAAGAAGTTTGACCTGGTGCCTGCCGTGGAAGGAACGGGACTGGCCGACGTCATTGCGGGGCGTGGCATGGCAGTGGGCGATCTTTTCAACGACGGCAAGATCGACGCAGTAATCAATGTGATGGACGGGCATCCGGTGTTGCTGCGCAATGTGAGTCCGGACCGCAACAACTGGCTGGAGCTGAAGCTAGTTGGCGGACCGAAGAGTCCGCGGGACGCAGTCGGAGCCACCGTCTATCTGACTGCGAACGGAATGAAGCAGCGTGAAGACGTAATCAGCGGCGGAAGCTATCTCTCATCGAACGACCAGCGCCCACATTTCGGTCTGGGGCAGGCGACGACGGTGGACGACATTGAAGTGCGTTGGCCCAGCGGCAAGGTGGAGCACTTTACGGTGCCTGGAGTGGACCGGATCGTGACGATCACCGAGGGATCAGGCAAGGGCGCACAGTGATCTTTGGTCAGAGAGTATGTAACAAACTCCGCCACCAGAAACAATTCCGATGGCCGCTTCGTTGGCTGCAATCACATTCAGAACACAATGCGACCGGTGAGTTCCAGGCTGCGAGGTCCGGCGCCTTCGGCGGTTTGAAGGGCAGAAATCGATCCGAAGCCGCCTGAATCCACCTGCATATCGGGCGGTTCGTAGTTGCGGTGGTTGAAAATGTTTGACGCCTCGACGCTGAATTGAAGTTTCGTCTGTTCGTAGAGCGCGATACCTTTCATCAGCGACAGCGAGAAATTCGCCGTGCCCGGACCAACCACGCCGCCGACAGGCGCGTTGCCGAAACGCCCGATGCCGATCCCGGCAGCATTCTGCAAATTGAGATAAGGAAAAGCGGCAGGATTGAGCCATTGCGTGGTCGTGCGTTGCGGCGCATAGAGCGAGATACCCGAGAGCTGATCGGGGCGCGCTTGTCCGACCGTGGTGAGGATATTGGTATTGGCCGGATCGACTGACTGCTGGTAGGGCGTGAGAAACGGGCCGGACTGAAGAATGGCGACTCCCGCCAGTTGCCAGTCGCCGATGAGGTCATTGAGCGGTCCGGCGCCCGAAAGCCATTGCTGGCCCTTGCCGAATGGGAGATCGTAGAGCCAGGTGGTGAGAAAGCGGTGACGGCGATCGTAGATCACGTTGCCGTAATCGAGCCCCGGATGAAAGCGCGTTGTGAGATAGCTTCCGCCCGCGACGGCGAATGCGTTCGGCGTGGCTCCGCCGGCATTGGAGAGATCGCGCGTCCAGGTGTAACTGGCATCGAAAGTCAGGTCTTTGCCGCTATGGCGAGACAACTCCGCTGTTCCACTTCCATAATTGCTTTCGGCCAGGTTCGTGACGCTTTGAATGATGCTCCAATCAGGATACGGACGGCTGTTTTGTGCGATGTTATAGCCGACCGTGTTCGGCTGGACTTGATTGAGGTCGACCATCGCTTCAAGATTCTGCCCATGACTTCCGCTGTACGAAAGGCGCAGGCCGATGTTGTGGCCAAAGTCCTGTTCCAACGTGAGATTCCACTGCTGAACGCTGGGATCGCTGTAATGGATCGGGAACGCATAATAAAAACCTGCAGTGCCCGTAGAATCGCCGGCGGCGGAGTTGAAAGGATTGGCAAAGGAAAGCAGCGGCGTGTACGGCGTGATGGCGTTTGGATCGTAGTCCTGGTTGTAGGTGCCGACGAAGCTCGAAGAGACTGCCCAGCCTGAAACCAGTGAGAAGCCGAGAGGCGACTCAATAAAGCGGCCCCATCCGCCGCGGATGACAGTGCGATCGTTACCATACGGACGCCAGGCGAAGCCGATGCGGGGGCCGACGTCGGTGTAGTCGGTATAGCGAAGTGCGGAGGGAATGCCTGCCTGCGCTGCGGTGAGAATCGGAGTCGGCGCGATGGAAGCTGCAAAATCCTGCGAGGCGTTCGCCAGGGCTTTGTCGTTGGAGACGACAACCGCGCCATTGACCTGCGTCGATCCGTCGCTGCCGACGCCGCTCCAACTGGGCATGAAAGCCGCGGTGTTCGAGTGAGTTTCGCGCAGTGGCGGATGCAATTCGTAACGCAGTCCGAGATTCAGCGTGAGATTGGGAGTGATTTTCCAATCGTCCTGACCGTAAAACGCGTAGGAATAGCCAAGGCCGTCCATGGTGGGATCGTTCGTTGAGCTGACTTCGGTGTAATCGGGATAGCCGAGCAGAAACGCGGTATAGGGGTCGCCGATTGCGGTGCCCACGTCGGAGGAATCATCGAAAACATACCAGCCGGAGCGGTAGTTGCCGAAGACATTGTCGTCGTGATCGGCGAGACGTTTGAAGTCGACGCCGAATTTGAAGTTATGCTTGCTTCGGGTCCAGGTAACGTTGTCGAGGGCCTGAATAATCTGGCCGCGCTGTGTGCCTGGATTGCCCGCGCCGGTGGACATGAAGCCATTGATGAGGACCTGCGGGGCTTCGGACCATTCGGTGTCAGGCTGAAGAACCGTGAGGCCGGTTTGCGAGAGCAATTGACTGGTGGAATAGCTTTGCGTTTCGGACGTATGCTGCTCATTGAATCCGGCGCGGAATTCGTTGAGTAATTGAGGCGTAAAGACGTAGTTGTGCGCGAAGGTGAGGCCTTCATCAATCTCGGGCGTGTTATAGCCGCCTTGCAAAGGACTTCCGGCCTCAGCGCAGTACGTGAAGACACAGTTAGCGGAAGGTGCAGTGACAACCTGCCGGTTTTTGTACGAGAAGCGCGCGAACAGCGACTGCTTGTCAGAAATGTTCTTGTCGAGCCGCACGTCGCCCTGATTCGAAGTGATCGGGGATGGGAAATTGATCTGATAATTGTTGGCGTACGACGCGGGATCGCCGTAGTTCGGCATCGGCATCAGATAGTTGAGCAGATTGGCTGAGAGCGGGCTGATGGGGACGGTCGACGGATCGATGGGCGTAACGCCATCCGGCTCATAGATTGCGCTGATGCCCTGGCCCGCCAGGTAGCTGGTGAGATTTCCCTTGCGCATGTCGGCTGAAGGCACGCTGAGCAGGATGGGTGTGTCACGCGGAAGCCGCAGCCCCTCATAACTGATAAAGAAGAACGCTGGATTCTCTGACTTGACGACGGGACGAATTCTGAGTGGGCCGCCAAGGGTCCCTCCAAAGTCGTTCATGATGATTCTTGGCTTGGAGAGCGCGAAGGGGTTGTTCGAGTTGAAAACCGTGTTCTCGTGATTCTCGAAGAGTCCGCCGTGGTAGTGAATTGTGCCGGCCTTCGAGACCGTGGTGATATCGGCGACGCCTGAAAACTCGGCGTTGTTATTCGATTCACTTACGCGGATTTCCTCGATTGAATTGAACGATGGAAACATCTCGTTCACGGGGCCGGAGTATTCGACGCCAACGCTGGAGATGCCGTCGATTGTGATGCTCATCAAGGCAGCCGTTGTTCCCATCACTGCCAGGTTGCCGGTGTCGTCGGTTTGCACGCCGGCTTCTGTTGTGAGTGTGGAAATTGGACTGGTGGACCCGGTGGACCGGGAGTAGATGGCGACGGGGAGTTCGACGAGTTCGTCGCCGACCTTGGTTTCCGCCAGATTCGACACATCGGTGGTGATCACGGGCGCGGCAGAATCGTCAATGACGACGACGGTCTGGGTCTCGCCGGTCAGCTTGAGAACGGCGTCGATGCGGCGGGTCTCACGCGCGGTAAGAGAGATGGCCGGGAGAGACTCCGTCTGGAATCCCTTGGCGGCGATGGCCAGGTGATAGACGCCTACGTCGATATTGCGGAACGCATAGTTTCCATTCTCGTCAGTCGTGGTCGTCCGTGCGGCGTTGGTGCCTGTATTGTGCAGGGTCACCTCACCTCCGGCGACCAGCGCTCCGGTGGAATCTCGAACGGTGCCGAGAATTGCGCCAAAGGTGGATTGAGTGCTTGCCACGGCCGGAAAGAGCGCGCCGAGACAAAGCAAGAACAGGATGCGCGCGATCATGACACGGCCAGCGAAAACAGGAACGAAAGACCTGTTCATTCAGCTACCTTTCATCTGAGATTCACACGGGAATCGACGTTTCTTCGCTTTTAGGAAGTTTCAATACAAATGTATCGCCTGCAGGAGGCTGGAGAGACACATTTGACAAAATTTTTCAGTCGAGTCTTCGCGCGCGCGAACGAGGAAACGTGGGTTTCTTTCGACGATTCTGATGCCGTGATAGTCTGCCGTTGTGCCACCGGAAACAACCACGCAGCGCGAACGGGACACTCGTCCTCAAACTGAAGCTCGCCCGCGCTTCACAGCGTGGCATGCGACCACGATTGCGCTGCTTGCACTCGGCTACTCCGGTTACTACTTTTGCCGGTCAAATCTGTCGGTGGTCCTGCCTGATCTAATACGGGACCTTGCCCAGCACGGCATCACTGCAAATGAGGCGCAGGTCCGGCTCGGGTTCATCGCTTCGGCCGGCACCATGGCGTACGCCCTGGGAAAATTCGTGTCCGGCTCTCTCGCAGACATGTTTGGCGGCAAGCGTAATTTTCTTGGCGGCATGGCAGGATCGATTCTGTTCACCGTTCTGTTTGCGATGAGCGGAGGATTTCCGCTGTTCACCCTGGCCTGGATCGGCAACCGGTTGTTTCAATCTACGGGCTGGGTGGGACTGGTGAAGGTCACGTCGCGGTGGTTCTCCTACTCAACCTACGGAACGGTGATGGCCGTCCTAAGCCTCAGCTACCTCTTCGGCGATGCTGCGTGCCGGTGGGTGATGGGCGAACTGATGGCGTTTGGAATTGGCTGGCGCGGAGTTTTCTTCGCCGGCGCAGGATCGCTGGCACTGTTGATGGTAGCCAATCTGCTCCTGTTGCGCGAGACGCCGGAAGAACGAGGATTGCCGGCGCCCGATGCCAACCCTCTGAATGTGTATGGCGAACAGGGGCACGACGGCGCGGAAGAACATCCAGGACTGGGCGCGATTCTACGACCACTCCTTTCCAGCTTTCCTTTCTGGATGGTGTGCCTGCTTTCGTTGGGCACCACATTGTTGCGGGAGACTTTCAACTTCTGGACGCCCACGTATTTTGTGCAGTACGTGGGCCTTTCGGCGAGCACGGCAGCGCAGCGAAGCGCGCTTTTCCCCCTCTTTGGCGGTATCAGCGTGCTGGTCGCGGGTGTTCTGAGCGACAAGCTGGGACTGAACGGCCGCAACGTTGTGTTAGTCGCAGGAATGGCGGCAAGTACGGTGTGCCTCTTCGGCCTTGCGCACACCGCGGGCCACGCGAGCCAATGGACCCCGGTCATCCTTGTCACACTCGTCGGTTTCCTGTTGCTCGGTCCGTATTCCTACCTGGCAGGAGCCATGAGCCTGGATTTCGGAGGCAAACGTGGCAGCGCGACGGCTGCCGGAATCATCGATGGCGTGGGCTACCTGGCGGGTTGGCTCTCGGGCGATACAGTGGCTCGCGTCACCGTCGCCTTCGGCTGGAAGAATGCCTTTCTTGCGCTGGCCGGCGCAGCATTCCTGACGGCGATCGTGGCGCTGGTGCTAGCTCTTCATCAGCGCGCTCTCACTCCAAAGGAGGCGAACCCATGAACTCCGCGTACAAGATCGATTCCGTCGATGAGGTCTTCTCGATTTTGGCGGCTGGCGGCGGAGAGGCTTATTTTGGCGAACCAGTCACCGTGCTGGAGCACAGCTTGCAGGCCGCCTGGTTTGTGACGCGAAAGGCGGGCAGACAGTCGCTGATTGTTGCCGCGCTTCTGCATGACCTGGGCCATCTGCTGCACGCCGAGGGCGAGGATGCAGCCGCGCGCGGGCTCGATACGCACCACGAAGATCTGGGAGCTGAAGCCCTGGCCGGGCACCTGCCCGTGGAAGTCCTCGATCCGATCCGTCTGCATGTTGCCGCCAAGCGCTATCTTTGTTTCGCCCAGCCGCGGTACATGGCCGGGTTGTCACCCGCCTCGGTTGAGAGCCTGGCATTACAGGGCGGCCCCATGAGCGCAATCGAGGCTCAGGAGTTTCTGGCTCTGGCAAATGCAGCAGATGCGATCACCTTGCGCCATGCCGACGATGCGGCCAAGGTGCGAGATCTTGCAGTTCCGGAACTCGACACCTACCGGCCGCTCGTCGCCGCGCTCTGGCGATAGCGCAATCGCCAGCGGAATTTGCAAAAAACAACCTGAGAGTGTTTCAATCATGTTATTGAAACAGGGGTGCTCCACTCAGTGGGGCTGAGAAGATACCCTCGAACCCGATCCGGATAATGCCGGCGTGGGAAGTTTTCCGAAGCAAGCGGCCTTCCTTCAATCGATGCGCGAGTTTCTCCTGTTTCAGAAGTTGAAGCAAGAGGAACCTATGTCAGCATCGACGTCCCCATTCACGCGTCGCATCTCTTGTCCGTTTCCGGCGAATCCATCTTCGCGCCCGTCTGCGCCCGTTTTGATTGCGATGGGACTGTCAGTGCTTTGCTATTTCGCGCTTCCAGCGCGCGCGTTTCCGCAACAGCAGGCGCCCGCCACGCCGCAATCGCCCGCTGCGCAGCAAACGCCGGCGCAGCAAATTCCCCCAGTAACGACTACCGTTGTGGTGCACGGCGAGCACGAAGAGAACTTCCTGCCCGAAGACGTAAGCGTGGGCACGCTCGGCACTGTCCCGCTCAAAAATGCACCTCTATCGGCCACGGTCATCACACGCGCCGTGCTCAACGACCAGGTGGCGCGCCTGCTCTCTGACGTGGTTAAGAACGATGCCTCAGTCGCCGATGACTACGTTCCAGTGGGCTACTACGGCGACTACGAAATTCGTGGCTTTCCTGTAGACCTGGCCACCGGCATCGAGATCGACGGCATGACGGTTGCGGGCGAGCAGGATGTGCCACTTGAAAATAAAGAGAGCGTCGAGATTCTCCAGGGCCTCGCGGGCGTCGAAAGCGGCGTGGCTTCAGGCGCCGGTCTCATCGATTACGTCACCAAGCTCCCCGCCGTCGTGAAAGATCTCGATCTCGCCACCGACCAGCGCGACACCGCATATGGAGCGGTCGATCTGGGCCGCTTCTTCGGGGCCGCGAAGCAGATTGGCGCGCGCCTGAACCTGGCTGGAGAGCGGATTCAGAGCTACCTCACCGGCGCCGACGGGTGGCGTGCCATGGGCGCGGGCGCGGCCGACTGGAAGATCAATCCGAACGCGACTCTCAAGACGAACTTCGAATATCAGCACAAGACGGAGCGCGATGGCAGCGGTTACCAGTTGCTCGGTGGAACCACGGTGCCCGACATCAACCGGATTTTTCCCTCCACCATGCTCGGCCTGCAACCCTGGGTCAAGCCCGACACCTACGATGTGTTCAACACCAATGCTCGTCTCGACTATGCGCTGCCCCACAACTGGCAGGCCTTCGTCGAGGGCAGCCTCAGTCATTCGCTCATCGACGATAACGTGATTTACGCCTACGGCAGCTCGTATGACGCGAATGGGAACGTCAGTTGTCCCAACGCGCCCGACGTCCCGGCCTACTTCTTTTGCCCCGACGGAACCTACGGCATCTACGACTACCGCGATCCCGGCGAATTGCGTATCGACGCCGTAGGCGAAGCCATGCTGACCGGCCGCGTTCGCACCGGGCTTATCGTACAAGACCTCACCGGCGGCGTCGAGCTTTTCTTGCGCAGCGTGCAGGAGCCCGGCTTCTTCACGGCTGCAGCCCCCTATTCACCCGATGGCGTCGTGCAGGATGGAGCCGTCTACACCTATGTCGGCTCGGAGAACATCTACCAGCCCCTCGCCCCGATTGCCCCTGAAGACCCGCACGAGTCCGCGGGACCGCGCCGTCTGTGGGAAGACAATCACCAGGCGTCGGCCATCATGCAGGACCGTATTCAACTGCCCGGCCGCATTCAACTCATCGCCGGTGGCCGCTACGATTCGCTGCGTGACCATAACTACTCGCTCACAGCCACGAGCCCCACCACGCCGCCCACGTTCACCGACAAGCCGGTTTGGCTTCCGCAGTACGCGGTCACCTTCAACCCGATGCAGAACCTCACGCTCTACTCGAACTACGGCGTGATGCTTTCACTCGGACCGCAGGCGCCGTGGTGGGTCGATGATTCGAGCCAATTTCTCGGCCCCTTCAACACCCGCCAGGCCGAGATCGGCGCCAAGTACGCGCCCAATCAGCGCATCCTGCTCGGCGGGGATCTTTTTCACATGCGCGCGCCTTTCTTCTATCCCAAGGTGATTCAGGCTCCGGACAGCTTTTGTCCGGCAAACGAGTTCTCTGGTCCCGGCGACCTGTGCTTTGAGGCCGAGGGCCGCGAGACGCACAACGGTGTCGAACTCAGCGCCCAGGGCAAGGCTGCAAACTGGCTGCGGCTGACCGCATCCGCCATGGCCCTCAACGCCACTTCCACTGATACGGGCACCCCGGCCTTCGATAACGAGCAGGTGATCGACGTGCCTCACCTGCGCACAACCATGTTCGCCGACCTGGCGCTGCCGCACATGCCGGGTCTGCACATCATGCCCGGCTGGAGCTATGCCAGCCGCAACGAAGCAACGCGTGACGACACAGTCAGCGTGCCCCACTACAACATCCTCAACATGGGCGCGAGTTACACCCCCGGCGGCGAAAAGGGCCGCCTCACTTTCCATGTGTACGCCAACAATATCGCGGACAAGCGTTATTGGAGCGACACCGGCGCGAGCTATGGAGACACGTTCCTCTGGCTGGGCGCCCCCACAACGGTGCGGCTCTCGGCACACTACGCCTTTTAGCGTTGCGTTTTGAGGGATTGCACAAAGGAAGATGACACGATGAGTTCGGCTGCCAGGACGCATGGATTGGATGGAACCCTCGTTGCGCCGGACTGGCCTGCGCTGACCCTGAGCGAGTTGCGTGAACTGCTTGCGAAGTATCCGGAATGCGGTGAGCCGACCAGGATTCTTTCAGTGAGCCCTCGGCCCTTCTCAGCAGCGAGCGTAGTCGAGACGCTCATCAGGCCGGTTTTCGTCAAGCGGCATCATCGCAGTGTGCGCGACCGTGAGGGGTTGCTCGAGGAGCATCGCTTTATCGCGCACCTGCGCCGGCATGGCGTTCCCGTTCCTCGAGTGATTGCGGCTCTTTCGGGCGAGACAGCGATCGAAGATGGCGAATGGACGTATGAGGTGCACGAAAGGCCGTCCGGCATCGACCTCTACGAAGATGCAATCTCCTGGACACCGTTTCGGTCCGTTGCGCACGCGCGTTCGGCAGGTCATGCGCTGGCGGGTTTGCACCTTGCATCGCAGAGTTATGCAGGGCCTGCGCGCAGGGTGCAGCCACTGGTGGCAAGCTTCAGCATTTTCCGCGCCGCCGATCCCGCCTCCGCGATGGAAGATTACCTCGCCGGGCGGCCCGCATTGAACAGCGATGCGGGAACCCGAAGATGCTGCGCCCAGGCATTGGAGCTGTTGGCGCCGTTTCATGCCGAGCTCATTCCTCTTCTCCCGTCGCTTATGCCGATGTGGACGCACAACGATCTACATGCTTCAAATCTGTTCTGGACTGAAGCGAGCGAGGAAGCACAGGCAGTTGCCATCATCGACTTTGGCCTGGCCGACAAAACGAATGCGGTACACGATCTGGCCCATGCCATCGAGCGCAACATTGTGGAATGGCTGGCACTGGTCCAGAATGCTGATCACCCTGAGGATGTGCCCGTACATCTCGATCATCTCCGCGCCTTTCTTGAAGGGTACGAGCAGGTGCGTCCTTTGTCCGTCGAAGAAGCTGCTGCCCTGGCGCCAATGACCGCCCTGTGCCACGCGGAGTTTGCGTTGACGGAAGGGGATTATTTTCTGTGCGTGCTGCACTCCGACGAAAAAGCGCGGGTGGCCACTGAGGATTACCTGGTGGGTCATGCGCGATGGTTTCACAGCTCCGCTGGGCAGCGCCTGCTTGGCGCGCTTCGCAAGTGGGCGGAAGTGCATGAAAGGGCGGTCGCCCGATGACTTTCTGGGCCGCGGTTGCGAACTATTGCATTGCGAACTGGGTAGAGCTGGCCGGTTTTGTCGCCACCGTCGTTGGCATCTGGCTCACCACCCGGCGACTCCTCATTTGCTGGCCGGTGGTTCTCGCGGCAGACTTGATCTACCTCGTCGTCTTCTACCGCGCTCGCCTGCTTTCCGACTCGCTGCTACAGCTCTTCTTCATCGCCTTCACGCTGTATGGATGGTGGCATTGGTGGCGTGGTGTGCGCGAAGAAGGCGAGGTGCGTATTGTTCCACTCCCATTCCCGAGCCTCATCATTGCCGTGATCGCCGGCGTGGCAGGCACCTTTGTTGTGGGAGACATCGCGAGACGCCTCGACGCGGCACTTCCCTATCTTGACGCCGCACTCATGAGCTTCAGCCTGGTTGGAAGCTGGTGGCAGGCGCGTAAACACATTGCGAACTGGTGGCTTTGGATTGTGGTGAACCTGTTCTACATCGGCGAGTACATCTACAAGCATCTGTGGCCCACTGCCGTTCTATACGCCGCTCTCGTCGGATTGGCGATTCTGGGCCTGCGCGACTGGCGGCGTGCCGAGGCAAAATCTACGTTGCCAGTTGCACAGCATTCCTGAGAGGCTCACCCGCGATGTAACGGCGCAGTTCGTCCGCGGCTGTTTTAACTGAACGCGGACCAAACTGCGGGCTCGATCCGCCGACATGCGGGGTCAGCAACAGGTTTGGGCAGTGCCACAAGGGATGCCCGTCCGGCAGCGGCTCAGGATCGGTGACATCGAGTGCGGCGCGGATCTTTCCCGCGTTGAGCGCCTCGACAAGTGCGTCGGTTTGCACAATCGGCCCGCGCGCGGCGTTGACAAGCAATGCGCCCTGACCCATCAAGCCCAGTTGCCGTCTCCCAATCAGCCCGCGCGACTCATCGGTGAGAGGCAGGATGAGGATAATAATTTCAGCCTCCGGCAACAGGCTCTCAAGCTCATTGACCGCATGAACCAGTGGTTCAGTGCGCGCGCTCCGGGCAACGCGCAGCAGTTCCACGTGGAATGGCGCAAGGAAGCGTTCAATCTCCTTTCCGATCGAGCCATAGCCTACGAGAAGCACTTTTTTGCCGGTCAGCTCCTCCTGCATCACCGGCGGATAGTGCGGCCGCGTGTCGCCGGTGATGCGCGCATAATGTTCGCTTGCCTCGAACCTGCGCTTCCATGTACCGGTTCGTTGCACATCGAAGAAAAGAGGAAAGTATTTGAGCGTGGCAAGGATCGCGGAAAGGGTCCACTCTGCGGTCGCGATATTGTGCGCTCCGAGGGCGTTGCAAATCGTGACGTGGGGCCCGACTGTGCGCGGAATCCATTCCGTTCCAGCCATCAGCGAAAGCACAAGCTTGACTCCGTGCAAGCGCGGCCATATCCGCATGGCTCGCGTCGGGTAAGGATCGGGAATCCATACGTCGATGTCAACATCGTGGTCGAGTTGGCTCGATAGCGGGATGAGTTCAACTCCCGCGGGGAACTGGGCAAATAATTCGGCGTCGATAACTGCTGGGTATCCCGCTCGCAGCATAGAATCTGGCTGGATCACAGTGTCGCTTGCTCTCTACAGATATGCTACACGGTAGGTAGCGCGATACGGCATATTCAAGCACTCATACGCGGTCAGCAATAATAGAGGTCAGATCAAACAGATTGAATGCGCCTGATGCCCCACAAGACGTGGTCATACCAGCAGCTTGCCACCAAGCTGAGAGTTGATCAAAGCAGCGGATCCGGCTTACTGAGCTGGGAACGCCAGCGGCTTTTAATCCATGCAGTGAAAACTGCGGCGGCTGCCACACTGTGCTGGTGGCTGGCAACGCGATTGGGGATGCACGAGGGCTATTGGGGCGCTATCAGCGCGATCATCGTGCTGCAATCCAATTTTGGGGCGACCGTCACCGCATCGCGCGACCGATTGCTCGGTACCGTGATTGGCGCGGTCATAGGTTTCGCGTTTTCTCTGTTTGGCTCTCTTCCGTGGAACTATCTGTTCGCTCTCGCGGTCGCGGTCACGATTTGCGGATTGCTTGGCTTCCGCAGTAGTTCAAGGCTCGCAGGTGTCACCATCACCATCGTGATGCTCGTTCAAAATTCGGCATCGCACTGGACTGTGGCCCTTGATCGCGTGGGACAGGTGGTTTTGGGGATTGTGGTGGCGCTCGGCGTGACGACGCTTGTATTTCCCGATCGCGCTCGACTCCGTCTTCGCGACGGTCTCGCACAGGAATTTCTGCTACTGGGAGCATTCTTCGAGGCAATTCTGCAGGGATTTCGTGGACAGCCCGCCGAGAACCTCGCCTCGCTGCGAGAAGACTCTGACTCGGTATTGCGCACCAATAATGAATTGCTCGATGCGGCTCGAAACGAGCCCTCAGGTGGCCCCGGGTGGCGCGAAGGGTTGAGCCTGCTGGCGCAATTCAGCCGATCGCTTTACGATGCCCTCGTGGCTCTGGAACTCGCCGTGAAAGACAGCCACGCCGATGCTTATGCGCAGCAACTCGAGCCGGAACTCGGCAAATTGGCCACGGATATTCTCACCGGCTTTCACTATCTCGCGAATTGCACGCATCGCTGGCGGTTCCACGTTCCTCCGCCCAACTTGAATCTGGAAGAAGACATTACGCAACTTGAGGCTCGCATGGCCGCGGTGCGACCGACCGGAGTCCAGTTCTCGCAGGCGGAGATCCTGCGCGCATATGCCGTGCAGCTTCATCTCAAACAAATTGCGCGCCTGTTGCCCTCAGCACGTGTCGAAACCAGCCGGGCAGTTGGCAAAGCTCAAAAGTAGCACCCGCTGTTACCCGAAGAATCGTCTCAGGGCTTCGACGCAATCCTCGATCTCTTTCACACTGATCGCGTACCCGAAGCGGAGATGCCCTTCGCCCTGAGCCCCGAACACGGAACCGGGAATTGTGGCGATATGCGCCTTGTCAAGAAGAACCTGCGCGGCGGTGCGGCTGTTCTTGTGCACTTTCTCGACATTTGGGAAGGCATAGAAAGCGCCGGCGGGAGGTTCGCAAACCAGTCCAACTTCATTCAGGGCCGACACCAGCAGGTCGCGCCTCTTGCGGTATTCCTCCCGATGCGCGGCAATTTCTACTTCGGGCGTTTTGAGCGCGTGCATCATGGCGTATTGCACCGGCGTGGTGACTCCGTTGGTGGAGTACAGCACAATTTTGCGTAGCGCCGTCATGAATGGCTCCTTGGCCACCGCGTATCCGGCGCGCCAGCCTGTCATGGCGTAGGTCTTCGAGAAGGTAAAGCAGGTGATTGTCCGTTCATCCATGCCTGGGAGAGAAGCTATTGAGACGTGCTCTCCGTCATAGACCAGGTCCTCGTACGCTTCATCGGCAATCACAATCAGGTCGCGTTCGATCGCGAAGGCCGCCACTTCCTCGGCCTCGGCACGCGTGAACACAAGTCCGCTTGGGTTTTGAGGAGTATTGAAGTAGATTGCGCGCGTCTTTGCGGTCGAAAACTGCTCGAGCGTCTTGCGGAGTCCGTTGCGGCGCGCGGTCGTGGTGGGCACAAGCAATGGCCGGGCCTGCGCGCCAGTTACGAGATCCCCGATGGGCGTCCAATAGGGGGAAAAAACAAGAGCATCGTCACCGGGATCGAGCACGCTTTGAAAAGCCGCGTAAAGACCCTGTGAGCCCCCGACCGTTGCAATCACTTCGTCGGTAGATATATGAATGCGATTCTTAACCGCGAGCTTTTCAACCAGCGCCTTGCGCAGCGGCAGCAGACCAGAAGAGGGCGCATAATGTGTCTGATTCTCGACCAGCGCACGAACGGCTGCATACTTGATGGCTTCCGGTGTTTCAAAGTACGGTTCGCCCCCGTGAAGTGAATGCACCTGGAGACCTTCGGCGCGCATTCCCATCACCTTGTTGCGAATCTGCACAATGTCAGAGAATCCTACCTCATCCAGCCGCTTTGCCAGCCGGATCCCGCTTTGCTTAATCGCCATGATTGGGCTTCCTTTCGAACAGGTGGGAATGTCCTTTTCAGAATAGCCGATGCCGCATAAATTTCCGATATAGAAGCGGCCAACGGTTGATTCAGAAGAGGAATGCGTCAGACATGCAGCAGGTTCGTATACACTGCCATGCCAACCACGGCGTCGGCGCCAAGATTGTCGAGTTCGTCGACTTCCTGCTCGCTGCGAATGCCGCCCGCAACAATGAGTTGACGGCTGGTGAGACGCCGCAGTCGCGTGGCCACGTCGATGGGAAACCCCTGCATAAGGCCCTCTCCGTCAACCTGCGTGTACAAGAATGCTGAGACATGAGGTTCGAGTTGAGGAATCGCCTCATCGGGTGTCAATTCGACCTGCGCCTTCCACCCCTTCACGGCGATCCGGCCATTCTTTGTGTCGATTCCTGCCACAATCTGGCCCGACCCGACAGCGTCCGCCATCGAGTTCGCAAAGTCTGTGTTCACTTTGCCCTCTTCCGAGAACAATGCAGAACCAAGAATGACGCGCTTTGCCCCTCCGTCGAGAACTCTTCGGGCCGATTCAACGGAGCGGATCCCACCGCCCACCTGGCAGGGCAACCGGCTTGCAATTTGCGCCACGAGCGCGGCATTGTCGCCCTGGCGCATCGCTGCATCCAGATCGATCAGCTGCACCAGTGGAAAACGCGCGAATCTCTCGATCCAATATTCGAAATCGTCGAACGCGAGTCGCAGCTTTTCGCCCTGGACCAGTTGGACGACGCGTCCGCCAAGCAAATCGATGGACGGAATCAGCAAGGAAACCTCACAGAGACACCGGATTTGGCCAGTTCCTGCTTGAGCGAGCGCGCACTGGTGACGCCGAAGTGAAAGATGCTGGCGGCCAGTGCGGCATCCGCTTTTCCACTGTCGAAGACGTCTGCAAAATGTGCCACAGATCCAGCTCCGCCTGAGGCGATGACCGGGATATGAACCGCTTCACTGACGACCGCAGTGAGTTCGCAATCGAACCCGTTGCGAGTTCCATCGGCATCCATCGAGGTAAGCAAAATCTCCCCCGCGCCGCGATCTTCAGCTTCCCGCGCCCACTCCACCGCGCGGCGGCCCACCGGCTTGCGCCCGCCGTGTACAAAAACCTGCGCATCCCGAACCGAATCGGCGGCATGCGGATCGCGACGCGCGTCGATCGCGACGATGACCGCCTGCGCACCAAAACTGCGCCCGATCGCTTGGATCAAAGAAGGGTCGGCGATCGCCGCCGAGTTGATGCTGATCTTATCGGCTCCGGCATCGAAAACCTGGGCCGCATCCTCGGCGGTGCGAATGCCTCCGCCAACCGTGAAAGGCACAAAGAGCTCGCGGGCGGTGCGGCGAACCGTGTCGAGCAGCGTCTGACGTCGCTCGTGCGTAGCCGTGATGTCGAGCAGAACAATTTCGTCAGCGCCCTCGCGGGCGTGGCGCGCGGCGAGGGCCGCAGGATCGCCGGCGTCGACAAGATCGGTGAACTGGACACCCTTCACAACGCGACCGGCATCGACATCGAGACACGCGATGATGCGTTTGGTCAGCATTTCCACTCCAGGAAGTTGCGAAGTATTCTCAGACCGGTCGCACTGGATTTCTCCGGATGAAACTGCACCCCCATGACGTTAGCTCGCTCAACAGCCGCGGCGAAAGGCTCGATGTATTGCGCCATAGCCTTGGTGTCCGCGGTGACCGGAGCCTTGTAGGAGTGGGTGAAGTAGACATGTTCTCCCGGCTCGACTCCGGCGAGAAGTCGTGACCCGTTCCGCACCTCAAGCGAATTCCAGCCTACGTGGGGAACCTTTTCTGCGCCGTCAGGAAAACGCGTGCAGGATTCGCGAAAGTGGCCCAGGCCCTTCTGGGCCGCCGCTTCGCTCGACCCAGCGTAGAGCCATTGCATGCCGACACAGATGCCCAGGAAAGGAATGCCGCGAGCGATGGCTGCGCGAATCGCCGGCGTGAGACCGGTGGCATCAAGCCTTGTAGTGGCTGCAAAGTTGCCGACCCCCGGGAGAACGATCCGGTCGGCCGATTCGACGAGCGAAACGTCGCCATCGCTGACTTGGGCTTCCGCGCCGAGATGGTGCAGTGCCTTGAGCACGGACGTGAGATTACCTGCCTTGTAGTCAATCACCGTGACACGCATCAGAGCAGCCCCTTGGTGGAGGGCAGCACTGCGCGCAATTGCTTATCGCGGGAACACGCGGCCCTGAGCGCCCGCGCAAACGCCTTGAAGATGGCCTCAATTTTGTGATGGCTCGACCGCCCGTACATCACCTTGACATGGACGTTCGCACGCGCACCGCGTGCGAATCCCTCGAAGAAATCAGCAACCAGTTCTGTCTGCAGATCGCCCACCAGTCTTGTGCGCACCTTGGTGTCGACAGCAAAAGCGGCGCGCCCGCTCAGGTCGACCGCGGCGACGGCCAGCGTCTCATCCATCGGCATGAGGAAATATCCGGCGCGCAGGATGCCGCGCTTGTCGCCGAGAGCGCGGTCAAATGCCTCGCCGAGCGTAATGCCCACGTCCTCGACCGTGTGGTGTTGATCGACGTCGAGATCACCTTTGCACTTGAGTTCGAGATTGAAGGCTCCGTGGCGAGCGAACAATTCAAGCATGTGATCAAAAAATCGGATCCCGGTTGAAACTTTGTATTGTCCGGAACCATCGATGGCGAGACGCAATTCGATGCGCGTTTCCGCAGTGAAGCGTTCGACGACCGCCGCTCGGGCGCGGCTCTTGAGAGGGCTTCGCGAGGACTTCTTTGCCAATGCCATTACGATCCTGCTCCGAGGTTGATTGCTGCGATTGTCTCATTCAGTGCGGCAACGGCAGTGCGCATCTGTTCCCGTGTTCCAATCGTGATCCTGACGCAGCCCTCACAGCCGGGGTCAGTTGAGCGGTCGCGAACCAGCACTCCGGCAGCACGCATCCGCTGTGTGAATTCGGAATGGAGCGGCCCAATTTTGACGAGAACAAAGTTGGCGCGGCTTGGCCAACGCCGAATCGAAGCGACATCCAGTGCAGCTTCAAATTCAGAGCGCGCGGAAATAACTTCGCCCACATACCAGTCAAGGTAGCCGATGTCGTCGAGCGCTGCTGGAAGGCAGGCGAGCGCCAGCGAGTTGACGCTATACGGTGAAAGAACGCGACGCACCCAGCGCAGCAACTCCACGGGTCCGGCGAGCGCGCCCAGACGGAGTCCCGCGAGGCCGTAGGCTTTCGAGAACGTTCTCGCCACCATGAGATTCGGGATTTCTCCGACAAGATCGATGACGGATTCTTTGTGGAAGTGAAAATATGCTTCGTCAACCAGCACAACGGCATGCGGTGCTAGCCGCGCAAGTTCAATGATCTGCTCCCGCGCAGCAACCGAACCAGACGGGCTGTTGGGATTGGCGATGGCAATGATTCTGGTCCCCGGTGTAATGGCTGCCGTCAGGCGCTCAAATGGAAACTGCAGGTCGTCGGCAGCCTGGACCGGCACGATGCGCGCATCCGTGGCCGACGCATAGATCTCGTACATGGTGTATGTGGGCAGGGGAAGCAGCAGTTCGCTTCCGGCATCGAGAAACGTTTCGAACAAGACATGAATCGCCTCGTCGACGCCATTGGTGAGCGCCACCTGCTGCGCAGCAAGACCAAGGCGGGCGGCCAC
>DATKPJ010000102.1:0-34990 GCA_035524195.1 Occallatibacter sp. | reverse complement strand
CAACAACACCGTCGCTGAGCAGTTCGGCCTCGTTTACACGGTCCCCGAGTACCACCGCGACTACTACCTCTCCATCCTGGTCAATATTCCCTTCGTCAACGGAGAGAAATCCTGGCGTCTGCCTCTCCCTGCCACGTATGTGATTGCGCCCTCTGGACAAGTAGTCTTCGCCGAAGCGCACGCCGATTTTCGCGTCCGCCCCGAGCCCGAAGAAGCTCTTGCCGTCGCCGTCGTTTCCTGCGGGCGCTAAAGCATTTTCGGAAAAGGTGCAGACCGAGGGACGCAATGCCGAGCAGATTTTTCCTCAAGAAAAATCCGCCTTCACGACTGTCAAAAGTGCTTGAGCATTTCCGAAAATGCCGTAGAGCAATTCCTGGGTCGCTGTATCCCCGAAACCGCTACACCGAAGTCGACGCGACCCTCAGGGAGCGGCGACCTTCGACAAAACTCAAAAGGCCACACCCACCCAGGAGTTGCCGTAAAGCAGATGTCAATCGCCTCGGGCAAAGATTTCGGCTAACTTCTTCATTCCGCACAGCAGAAAAACCCGGCTGTCTGCCGATTAATTTCCGCGCCGGCGCATAATCGAAACAATGAATGAATTTCGCTGACCCGCCGAACTCAGACAACGGAACCCTGTCTACTGTTCACGATTCACGGCTCCCTGTTCTCCTAACTCCTTTATTGAGAATAATTTGCCTCTAAGTGATTCCGGTAGAGTAATTTAGCGTCGGCGCCCATACGTAAACCCAATGGAAAGAGAAATTTAGCCGCAGACCCCGGGGGGGGTAGATAAGGGGTGGTACGGACCGGGGACATAGCTGACACTCACGCCGACAGTATGAGAGAGACCTTCGATTCGATCTGTGCCAGGGTGACTCCAAGCAATCGAAACACCTTGCTCCTCGATAACACGCCGGAAACTAACTCGACCGCGGACTTCGGCAGTCCGAATGTCTCCGCGAGAAACGCGATCAGCGCTTCATTCGCCCGGCCTTCAATCGGCGGAGCCTCCACCGCAATCTTTAACTGAGCACCCGCGCCCTCGCCATACATGCCGACGATCGCCGTCTTCTTCGCGCCGGGTTGGGCGCGCACTGCCAGCGTCACGCCTCCCGCAACTTCGCGCAACATCGCCGTGTTCATTCCGGAGGCCCTGAGTAGAGAGCGCGTTTGCCGAACAGCGCCGTGCCAATCCGGATGCGGGTTGCGCCTTCTTCAATCGCAAGCGCAAAATCGCCGCTCATCCCCATCGAAAGAACATCGAGTTTCAATTTCGGATAGGTTGCTGCCCATTTGTCGCGCCACTGCCTGAGACTCCGAAAACACGACCGCGTCCCGTCCTCTGGAGCACCCCATGGAGCAATCGTCATTAACCCGCATGTCTCTAAATGATCAAAACTCGAAAGTGCTTCGAACAGCTGCAACGCCTCATCTGATTCCGGCGCAACTCCTGACTTGGTCTCTTCCGGGCTTAGCTTCACTTCGATCAGCACTGGCAACCGCTTGCCCAGCTTGGCTGCCGCGTCATTCAGCCGCTCTGCGAGCCGGAAAGAATCCACTGAATCCACACCGTCAAACAACTCGGCCGCCTTCGCCGCTTTGTTGGATTGCAAGTGTCCGATGAGGTGGAATCTCGGTTGCGGCACGCCGGTTCTCGCCCAAAGGTCTGCCGCATGCAGCGCCTTCGCAGCAAATTCCCGCACCCGGTTTTCGCCAAATAACTTCAGTCCCAGCGCGGCCGCTTCGGCAATCGTCTCCGCTGGATACGTCTTCGACACAGCCATCAGCTCAACTTCTTCGCGCGCGCGTCCAGCGCAACGACAGGCCTGCCGGATCGCCTCTTCCAGCCTTTCCAGGTGTTCAGCGAGCGGTGTCATCGTTTCCCAATCCGGCTCCCGCGCAGCTCTCACCGGCCATGCTCTTCGAGATACTTCTCCACCTCGAGCGCCGCCATGCAGCCGGTTCCGGCAGCGGTAATCGCCTGGCGATATCGCCGGTCCTGCACGTCGCCGCAGGCATAGACACCCGCCACCGCGGTTCCGTTGTGCGTGGTGAACACGTTGTTCTGCGTGCGAATATATCCCTCTTCGTCGAGATCGAGCTGTCCGGTAAACATCTTCGCGTTGGGCTCGTGCCCGATGCCCAGGAAGAGCCCGTGCACGTCGAGCGTGCTCTTTTCACCGCTCGTTACGTCGCGCAGGCGAAGGCCCTTCAGTTCCTTCTCTTCGACGCCCAGCACCTCGTCCACCACCGTGTTGGTGCGTAGTTCGATGTTCGGATGGGCAATCGCCCGCTCCAGCATGATCTTCGACGCCCGGAATGCATCGCGCCGGTGCAGCAGCGTCACCTTCGTGGCAAAGCGTGTGAGAAACAACGCCTCTTCCATCGCCGAGTCGCCGCCGCCTACCACGGCAATCGGTTTGCCGCGGAAGAAGAATCCGTCGCACGTCGCACAGCTCGAGACTCCGTGCCCGATCAGGGCCTGCTCGCTCGGCAACCCAAGCCATCGCGCGCTCGCCCCCGATGCCACAATCAGGCTGCGAGTGTGTATCTCGCCAGCCGAAGTGTGCAGCCGGAAGGGACGCAGGTTCAGGTCCACCGAGTTCAGATGCGCCAGTTGGAACGTTGCGCCGAACCGCTCCGCCTGTTTCTTCATGTTCTCGATCAGTTCCGGCCCCTGAATGCCCTCAGGCCAGCCGGGAAAGTTTTCTACCAGCGTCGTGATCGAGAGCTGGCCGCCTGGCTCGTGGCCTTCCAGCACCAGCGGTTTCAAGCCGGCACGCGCCGTGTAAATGGCTGCCGTCAGTCCGGCGCAGCCGGAACCCAGAATTACGGTGTCGCGAGTCTCTATCATGTGTCTTCCTGCCTCGATTGTAGATGCAACCGGTTCGCAATCCGCTTCAACCGAGCGGCTCCCGCAGCAGTGCAGGCCGCTCTATCGCCAGCTTCACCACAAGCTCGCCAAACAGCGTATTGGCCCAGGCAAACCACGGCCGCGTGAACTTCGCCGGGTCGTCCTTGTCAAACGACTCGTGCATGAATCCCGTTCCCGCCGTGGTATCGCGCAACCAGCGCAGGCACTGTCGTATTTCCGTATCCTGCGTCGAAGTCAGCGCGCGCAGCGTGATCCCCATCGGCCACACCATGTTCAGCCCAATATGAGGACCGCCCGTACCCTGGGCTGCCGTTCCCTCAAAGAAATACGGATTTGACCGGCTCAGCACAAATGCGCGCGTCCTTTGATACAGCGGATCGTCCGCCCTGCAGCATTCGAGGTACGGCAAGCTCAACAGCCCCGGCGCATTCGCGTCGTCCATCTTCAGTGCGTTCCCATAGCCATCCACCTCGTACGCCCAGATCGTCCCCTGGTCCGCGTTTTCCGTTTTCCCGTAGCGCACCAGTGCCTGTTCCACCTCATCGGCCAGCGCACCTGCTTCAGCAGCGAGCTTCGCATCGTTCAGAACCTGCGTAGCGAGTTCGCTCACCCGGCGCAGCGTGACCACTGCAAACAAATTCGCGGGCACAAACAGCGGATAGATACACGCGTCGTCCGATGGCCGAAACATGGAATAGATCATGCCTACAGGTCGCGCCGGATTCCCAAACCCGCTGAGCGGCACCGTGTCATACGGCACCGCCGACTCGCGCTCGAACGAATACGGCCCCTGCCCGTTCTTGCGCTGCTGCGTCCGAAACGTCCGCACGACGGTCCAGGCGGCTTCTTTCCATGTCGCGTCAAATGGCCGCGTGTCTCCGGTCTGTTTCCAGTACCCGTGCGCCAAGCGGATCGGGTAACACAACGAGTCAACCTCCCATTTGCGCTCGCCGACGCCCGCGTGGTGCTCTGTCTTGTCATGCACCGCCCAGCTCAGCGGCGCATCGCTTTCATCGCGCATGAACGCATTCGCATAGGGGTCCAGCAGAACCATCCGCGCCTGGCGACGGATCAGCCCCTCCAGCAGTCCCCGCAACTGCGCGTCCCCCTTTGCCAGCGGCACATAAGGCCACATTTGTGCTGAAGAGTCGCGAAACCACATTGCGTCGATATCGCCCGTCACCACGTACGTGTCCGGCTTTCCTTCGTAGGTTCCCGCGAATACCGTCGTGTCCAGCGTGTTGGGAAAGCAGTTTTCAAAGATCGTCGCCAGTGCGGGGTCGGCAATTTCACTCTGCACGCGCGGAATCAGCATCTCTACCGCCTCGCTTGTAAAGTGGCGCTTGCTCTTCGGCGGCCGCGCATGCGGCAAATCCTCACCAAAAGCTTTCAACGCGCCCCACCCGCCTTGCCCCAGCGCCCATGCCGCACTCACACCCTTCAACCAGTCCCGCCGGCTCAACTGTGCCATCCCTTTCTCCTTAACTTTCCGATCAGGCCATTTGATCCTTGGCCAGCCAGATCAATTCTTTCAGGCCGAAGATCGCGCGCACTTCAGCCCCATGCCATTCTATTCAGTCCAACCGCGCGGCTGCAGTACCATGGCATCGATGGCAAATCTCACCTTGATTTATGGAATGCGGCTGCTCCCCGAAGGGGAAGTCACAGAAATCCGCGATGCCAAGCTAAGCCTCGCGAACGGCCATGAGGCTCGCGTGACGATGCACGTGATTGAGGGATCGCGCGAGCAGATCGAGCGCCAGCTCAAACAAAGCCTCGACGCTTTCTTTGATTTCTACCCGGAACTTTGACTTCTTCCGTTGCCGGTGCAAATCCAGGCCCTGCACTTGGCCGTGCTAGGCCACCGCGACTGGATGTTGTTCTCCAATGCGCGCAGCCGTTTTCGCAACATTTTTCTTCGCACTGCTCTTCACGCGCAGATTATCCAGGGCATAGTCGATGTATCGCGGCTCGTAATGCGGAAGCTGTCCCATGAACTTGCAGGTTGCTACAACCTGGTCAACGATAAACCGCGGCATGTAGGCGGCGAAGTCGAGCTGTTTTTCGTGCGTCAGCTTGTGCACGATGTAGTTGAACACTTCGTCATGCAGTTCCATCGCCTGCTTCTCACTCTCCTGGGTGAAAATGCGCTTGAAGTTCTGCAGGTTCGGTGACCCAACTTCGATCTTGTATGGCAAGCGACGCAGGAACGCCGGGTCCATCAGGTCCTCTGGCTCCAGATTTGTCGAGAAGATAATCAGTTCTTCAAATGGAATGCTGAAGCTCTTTCCAGTATGCAGTTTCAAGTAGTCGATGCGGCTCTCAAGCGGCACAATCCAGCGGTTCAGCAGGTTCGTGGGGCTCACAATCTGGCGCCCGAAATCGTCGATGATGAAGCATCCCCCCAGCGCCTTCACGTGTAGCGGCGCTTCGTAGTAGTGGCCGGTTGCATCATAACGAAGATCCAGCATTTCCAGCGTCAGTTCGCCACCCGTCACCACGAACGGCCGCTTGCACGGTACCCAGCGCGCATCGTAGTCTTCGCGCCGCACCACCGAGATTCCGCCATCGTCGCTCATTTTGGTGGGATTGAGGGGAGCATGGATGCTCGGGTCGTGCACCCGGATAATCTGGCCTTCCACGACCACGGAATACGGAACATAGATTACGTCCTGAAAGATGCTGGTAATGCGGAGCGCGGTCGAGGTCTTCCCATTTCCCGGGGGCCCATACAAGAGAATCGCCCGGCCCGAATTCAATGCTGGCCCCACCTGCTCGATGATGCTTTCGTCAAATGTCAGGTCGCTCAGCCCCTTGCGCAGACGATCCATCGTGATCAGTTCATTGGTGAGTTTCTGCAAACTGACCTGTTCATTGAACTCTTCCAGAGTCACCGGCGCCGGCCCTGTGTAGTGCAGCCGCGACAGTGCATCGAGCGTCCAGGTCCGCCCCATTTCAGTAAACGCATAGCTCAGATCGATCGGGTTGTCGGCATAACGCGATCCCAGGTTCTGCAGAAGCTGCCGGTTTACCGCCATTTGCACGAGATCCAACACGATGTGGTAAGGCAACTTGATCGCGTCGACGAACTGGCGTGTCGTTTCCAGCCGGTCGCGATAGATCAGCTTCAGCAACAGACCCATCAGGTCCACTTCATCGATCCCGACCGCCTTGATATCCGCAGGCTCCTTCGGAATTCGGTGGAGAAACGAATCAAGCTGCTCCCGTGTAATAACCCCGAGGGCGACCAGGTTGTCGCCCAGGCGGCCGCCTTGCTCCGTTAACCGCGTGAGCGCCCTGGTTATATCTTCTTCTGTGACCATCTTGGCCCGCACCAGCAAATCGCCCATGCGCAAACGAGTAGCGATGACATCCTCCTTGAGGCAGTTCGAGACGCCTCAGTGCATAGCCTCACAAAACCGATCGCGTCTTTTTGTCGAAGGTAACTATTTCTCTAGTGATTATGGGGGAATGTAACTACTTGATTCTACCGTCAAATAGCAGCATGACAGGAACTTAAGTAACCTTGCCGATCCGGGTTTCGGCTCGAACTCAATCACGCTGGATTACGCGACGACGTCCTTTGACTCCTGATCTCAGCCGCCCAAGGTGAAGCATGCGGACTAGATCGGCTTTCCAGGTGGCATCTACTCCTACGCATTGGAGGACTCTCAGAATCACTTGTTCCAATGGGCCTCGCAAGTGCCTCACAGGACGCAGGAAATACTTCGCGTGTCCTGCCGCCTTCGATCATCGCTCGCCTGCTTCGCGGTGTCCCTCATCTCGTTCGCACCTGTGTCTCTTCAGGCGGGAGGGCCCAAGTATGTCGCGGGCGTCACCTACTTCAACCCCGCAGTTGTCGGCCAGCCCGTGCATTGGTCCGGTGGAGCAGTCAATTACTACGTCGATCAAGGGCCGCTCAACAGCCAGGTCAGCAACCAGCAGGCCACCGCCATGGTGGATGCCGCCGCTGCCTTGTGGAGCGTCGTTCCCACTGCCGCCGTTGCGCTCACCGATGCCGCAACCTTGAATGAGGATGTCAGTGCAGCCAACGTTGTCGCCGGCAATTCGGTCTTCGCCGCCCCCGCCGATGTTACCCCCTCCGCTGTCAACTACCCGCTCGGAGTCGTCTACGATGCCGACGGATCCGTCATCAACGCTCTCTTCGGCGCCGGTGCAAGCGACCCCACAAGCTGCCAGAACAACGGTGTCCTTGTCTGGCTCGACAACATCCAGCCCGACGCCACCGTCGCGCATGCCATCATCCTGCTCAACGGCCTCTGCGCCACGACGACAAACCAGCTCACCATGATGAGCTACGAGCTCGAGCGCGCCTTTGGCCGCGTGCTCGGCCTCGACTATGCGCAGGTGAATCCGGGTGCTCTCACCAATGGCGAATTCAACGGCGCCATGGGCTGGCCTATCATGCAACCGATGAGTGGCGTTTGCAGCTCCATGGGAGGCAACTGCATTCCCGAGCCGACCGTGTTGCGATTCGACGACATCGCCGCGCTCAACCGCATCTATCCCGTCACTGCGGCCAACATTGCCGAATTCCCCGGCAAGGTGCTTACCGCAGCCAATACGGTCTCGATTCAGGGCACCCTCGCCTTCCACGACGGCACCGGCATGCAGGGTGTGAATGTCGTCGCCCGACCGCTCGGTGCGAACGGAGATCCGCTGTACGAATACACCGTCACGTTTGTCTCCGGCGCATATTTCAGCGGCAGGCATGGCAATCCCGTAACAGGCGTAGCGGATGCGAACGGCGTTCCATTTTCAAAGTGGGGTTCGAATGACCCATCGCTCCAGGGCTATTTCGATCTTCGCTTCATGCCGCTCCCTCCCGGAGTCGCCACCGCCGGATATCAAGTCACCTTTGAGGCCATTAATCCCCTCTATATCGATGACAACTCCGTCGGCCCCTACATTGATGGCTCGCCCACGCCTTCGGGCACCATGCCTGCGATCTCGGTGCCGGCACTCTCTGCCGGCTCATCGCAAACGCTAACCGTAACCATTCCCGACTCGGCATCCGACGGAATCCCCGACGCAATTGGATCTGAAGCGCTGCCGCGCACGCTGCCGAGCAGCGGGCAATGGGTCGGACGCCTGAGCCAGATCGGTCAGGCTGACTGGTTCATGTTCCCTATACGGGCCGGCCACAGCTTCACGTTGGTCACGCAAGCTCTTAACGAGAGCGGCGCCCCAACCGAATCCAAGGCCCTGCTCTCTCTCGGCGTGTGGGATACTTTCGACCCTCCAGGTTCTGCTCCGGTGGGCTGGGTGCCCGCGCTCAACGGCTGGGCCACCGGCGAATCCTGGCTCAATGTCAGCACTCCCACCGACGACGTCGTCCGCATTGGCATCGCCGACATGCGCGGCGACGGACGCCCCGACTACACCTACGCGGGTTGGGTGCTCTACGCGGACACCGTTACTCCCACGCATCTCCCCCTGTCCGGCGGACCCATCGTGATTCACGGCACGGGCTTTCGCCCCTCCGACGCGGTCCAGGTCAGCGGCAAAGCGGCTGTCGTCACCAGCGTCTCGCCCAATGAAATCACCGCAATTGCGCCCCCCGCGTCCCCCGGGGTTACTGGCTCGATCGACGTCGAGGTCGACGACTTACCCATCTTTTACGCATCGACTGTGTTATCCGGCGGCATCAGCTACGACTCCGGCAACGGGGACGCCCTCAACCTTGTCACGGCTCCGTCCAACACCGTCCCCATCGGAGTCCCGATTCCTTTCACAGTTGCTGCGCTGCAGCCGGATCTCGCGCCCGCACCGGGTGTCACCGTCACCTACACCGTGATCAGTGGCGCCGCGACGCTCGGTTGTGGGCTTGCCTCCTGCGCGGTCGCTGCTGCCGGCGACGGACTGGCAACCATAACGGTCGCCGCCGCCAGTTCCTCCGCCGCCATCGTCACCGCTGCCCTCACGAACGGCTCCTCTGTTCAGGCACACTTTACCGGCGGAACTCCGCCCGTTCTCACTGCGATCACACCCACACTTTCCGTCGCCGCGGGAGTCACCTTTAACTGGAGCGTCCAGGCCCTTGTGCTCAACAACGGCTCGCCCGTAAGCGGCCAATCGGTGGTCTGGCAGCCCGCGAATGGCGTCTCTCTCCAGGGAAGCGGCACCGCGATGTCCAATGGGAGCGGCATTGCCACCCAGACGCTCACCATCGGCCCCCTCGCTGGAGGCCAGCAAGCCACATCGACAGCCTGTGTCAACGGCACAGCGAATTGCGCCACGTTTACGGCCACCGGAGCCCGCCCCGAGTTCACCTGGCTTGCGCCCGTTTCGGGCACGACGCAATCCCTTTCGGTTTCAGGCACGCCCACCCAGATCGTGCTTCGCCTTCGCGACGCCAACGGCAATGCGGTGGCCGGCGGGTCCGTAAGCCTCTATCAGGCTCTCTATGCCTGGGCTCCGCCCTGCCCACCACACGGCCGCTGCGTCACCACTCAGCTTCTCGCATCTCAGAGCTCCGCGGCCGTATCTGCCTTCGATGGAACCGTGATCTTCACCCCAGCATCGTTGCCGGGCATTGCTACAAATCTCGTCGGTCTCGCGGCCACAGGCAACATAAGCGCCGTCAACATTGCCATTGAGCAGCATCCTTGATCTCGCGCAGCAATCCGGAACCCTCATCCCCATTCATCCAAATCGAATGTTTGCCGCCGCCCGCCTTGTGCATCTCATGCCCCCCTCGTGCATCTCATGGGGTGAGAGGGTAATGACCGCTACTTCCCGAGAACTCACCCAGCGCGCAACATCAAACCGGCCCCGAGTTGTCATCATCGGCGGCGGGTTTGCAGGCCTCCACGCCGCAAGGGCCCTGGCCGATCTGCCCGTCAACGTCACCGTCGTCGATCGCCGCAACCACCATGTCTTTCAACCGCTTCTCTACCAGGTCGCGCTGGCCGTGCTCTCTCCGGCCGATATCGCCCAGCCCATCCGTTCGGTGCTTCGCCATCAGCAGAACTCCGAGGTTCTGATGGATGAGGTAACGGGCATTAACATCAACACCCGCCAGGTTGCGCTCGGCTCGGGGGCCAGCCTGCCTTATGACTACCTCGTCATTGCAACCGGCGCCACGCACTCTTATTTCGGGCACGACGCCTGGGCACCGCTTGCGCCAGGCCTCAAGTCCATCGAGGACGCGCTCGAGATTCGCCGCCGGGTTCTTCTTGCCTACGAACTCGCTGAGCGCCAGATGGAGGAGCACGGCTGGCACCCGCCGCTCAATTTTGTGGTTATCGGCGGCGGCCCCACAGGTGTGGAACTCACCGGCGCCATTCGTGACATCTCCCACGTTCTGATGCAGCACGATTTCCGTCACATCGATCCGGGCAAGTCCCGCGTTCTGCTTCTTGATGCTGGGCCCCGCGTGCTCGCGGCGTATCCCCCCGACCTCTCCGCCAAGGCTGAAGCCGAACTAACCAAGCTCGGCGTCGAGGTCCACAAGAACTGCATGGTCACCGGCGTCGGTCCCGGATGGGTGGAGGCGGGCGGTCAGCGCTTCGATTCCGCAGTCACTCTATGGGCTGCCGGCGTGCAGGCATCGCCCCTGGGCAAAATGCTGGGCGCTCCTGTCGACAAGCGCGGGTGCGTGATTGTGAACGATCGCCTCAACCCGCCGGGCTTGCCCGAAGTGTTTGTCCTTGGAGACCTGGCCCATATCGAGCAGGACGGCCGCCGGGTTCCAGGCGTGGCCCAGCCTGCTATGCAGATGGGTGACCACGTCGGCCGCATGATTGGCGCCGATCTCGCGCATGGCACGCGTCCTCCGTTCCGCTATTTTGACAAAGGAGACATGGCCACCATCGGTCGCATGGCTGCAGTGGCCAAGGTCGAGTGGCCGTTCAAGGCGCATCTCAGCGGCTTGCCTGCCTGGGTTACATGGCTCACCGTCCACATTTTTTTCCTCATCGGCTTTCGCAACCGTCTCTCCGTCTTCGCCGCATGGATCTGGACCTACTTCACTTACTCGCGCGGCGCTCGGCTCATTACCGGAGACCAGCACCTACCGGGTTGGCAGGATCAGGTCATGTCGGGAAACGCTCCAAAGGAAGACGCGAAGCGCGAGGTCGAGGTGCGGTAATTGATTGCCGCTTATCAAGCCGCTCCGACACATAACAGCGCGGGAATGCATTGCGGCCCAGGGGCCTGAAACTGAGCAAGATGCACGAATCAGCGGCGTCGCAAACCGCAGCATCGGGGCATGTTGCGGGCACGACTAACTGATCAGGCCGATCGATTCCATGAGCTTCAGGGCATTGCTCGTCTGAACCACGCCTGGCTTGAGCTTGAAGTCGAAAACGAGTTGTCCGTTCTCAAGGTGATCCTCGAAGTGATCGTTCCGTGCGCTCCCATTCATCGTCTCGGGAATGCGCGCAAGCGCAAGATCGTGAGTCGTCACCAGACCCATGGCCCCGCGCTGCACCAGGCCCTTGACCACTAACTGCGTTCCTGAAAGCCGATCATGCGAATTCGTTCCCGAGAGCAGTTCGTCGAGGAGGAACAAAACGGGAATCGGGCCTTGCGCCAGGTCCGAGATGAGCTTGAGTCGTTTAATTTCTGCATAAAAGCGGGATACCCCGCCTTGTAGCGAGTCGAGAATGCAGATCGAAGCTCCAATCGCAAGCCGCGACATGCGCAGGCGCTTTGCTCGCACCGGCGCTCCACACTGCGCCAGGATCGCGGTGACCCCAATCCCGCGAACGAACGTGCTCTTCCCCGACATATTGGGTCCGCTGAGGACGATCAATTGCAAGCCATCGCCCAGTTTCAGATCGTTCCGGACTGCTTTGGTTTCGGGCAGAAGAGGATGCGCAAATGATTCCGCTTCGAACAATGTCCTTTCATCATCGATCTCAGGCCACGCATTGTCCGGATGCTCATATGCATATCCCGAGAACGCAGCAAGCACCTCGATCTCACCCACGGCGCTAAGCCACCCGCGAATTGCAGGACCGAAGTGTCTGCGCCAGGACTCGGCCCGGAACATCCATTGCGCGGTATATAACAGGAAACTGTCGAACCAGCCGACGAGCTTGTTTCTTCTCTGCAGGAGATAGTGCACGATGCGATCCAGCTTCTTCACCGCGGCAGACGGAGAAATGCCGCCAGCCTCGAGCGCCGACTGGAGATGCGCAAGCAAGTCCGATTTGAATTGTTCCTGTTCGATAACCAGAAGAACCTCCGCCAGCAGATCGAGATCGTCTGCAGCATCTTCGACAGCTTCGGCTGATGTTGACAAGCGTTTCATGAGGAGCCGGTTCACAATATAGTTCAGCACCGAATTCCCCAATAATGGCCAGTAATTGCTGCGCAGCAATCCATAGACAAGGCTTGCGATCCACAGGACCGCTAGAGTGGCGGCGAGCATCGACAACCATCGCGAGGCGACCCAGGGGTTCCCTTCACCCCACGCTGCCAGCCGATCCGGATGAAGGCCAAGGCGAACCTTGTCTCCGGCGGTGAATAACTTCTCCCGAAACTTCATGCGCGGTTTCAGTTCCTGCGCAGCGCCTTGACGGGCGCGAATCTCATCAGGGGCAGCAGGCCCCAGCAGCCAGCGTGCAAGCGTCTCCTCTCCCGCGCGGGTTCTGAACGTGCAGAGCAATTCGAAGATCGAGCCCGGCCCAAACACGTCTAGGTCGCGGACATATGGATGCGCGGGGTCCAGAAAGCGCTCGCCGCCTTCACCTGTTCCGGCCCAGCGGTCTTCCAACCGTGCCAGTCCACCATCATGGTGAATAATGACCCGTTTGATTTCCCGAATCCGCGTCAGCACTCTCTCGTGCGCAATTACGAGCACAAGAAAAACGGCCACGTCCACGAGCAATGGCCAAATCCCGTGGAGTTGGTGTACGAACCGGACCAGCAAGATCGCTGCCAGGATTCCGAGTGCGATCTTGGCATATCCAAGATGCCTGTCCCATTTCTGTTGAGCGGCCAGCCTCTCCCGATCCTGTTTAAGGAACCGTGTATAGGCTATGTGCGGGGACTCGCTTTGTTGCCTGTCTGGAGTTTGATCCATCCTTGATATCCGGGGCTTGCGGAGTCTTCAATCTTACGCCTTGCGCCGTCTTCTTCACCCTGTCTAGTAAACTGTTACGAGCATGCTCGACCTGGGATTTGTCCGGGGAAACCTGGAATTGGTGGAAGAAAAACTGCGCGCCCGCGGCGCCGACCCCTCCGCACTCTTAGGCGATTTTCGCGCTCTCGATCGCAGCCGCCGCGAGGCGATCACGCAGGCCGAACAGCTCAAGGCTCTTCGTAATGATCTGAGCCAGCAGGTGGGCGCGCGAAAACGTGCCGGCCAGGAGGCTGGCGCTCTGATGGAAGAGACACGCGCCCTGAAGGTCCGGCTTGACGAGTTGGATAAAACTGCGGCGGGGTTGGACCTGCAGATGATGACGGCGCTCGCAAACATCCCCAACCTCACACGCGACGAAGTCCCGATTGGCGCCTCAGAGGCCGATAACGTCACGGTGAAGACCTGGGGCGAGAAGCCAAGTTTCGATTTCCCTCCGAAACCGCATTGGGAGCTCGGCGAGCAGCTCGGCATACTCGATCTCGAACGCGCCGCCAAACTCAGCGGTGCGCGCTTTGCGGTCTATATGGGCGCGGGAGCCCGGCTCGAGCGCGCGCTCATCAGCTTCATGCTCGATCTGCATACCAGCAAGCATGGATACACCGAAGTGCTTCCGCCGTTCATGGTCAACAGTAAATCCCTATTCGGCACCGGCCAGTTGCCGAAATTCGCTCAGGACCTATTCAGATGCGCCGAGATTCTAAATGAAGGCGAGCCAGTGCGCGACGTTCTGGCTAGTAACTTCCCAGACGAAGTTGGTAATCTCGGAAGATTTAACGACCACTGGCTCATCCCAACTGCGGAGGTTCCCGTCACGAATCTCTATCGCGACGAGATTCTCGACGAGACGCGCCTGCCCATCTCACTGACGGCTTACACGCCTTGCTTCCGCGCCGAAGCTGGAGCCGCCGGCAAAGATACGCGAGGCATCATTCGCCAGCATCAGTTTCAGAAAGTCGAACTGGTCAAGTTTACTCTTCCTGAAGACTCCGATGCGCAACACGAACGGCTTACGCGCGACGCTGAAGAAATCCTCGAAGCCCTTGGGCTCCCGTATCGACGTGTTTTGCTTTGCACCGCGGACACCGGCTTTTCTGCCGCTAAGACCTACGATCTTGAAGTCTGGCTCCCGGGGCAGCAGCTTTATCGCGAAATCTCTTCCTGTTCAAACTTCGAAGCATTCCAGGCCCGGCGCGCCGGCATTCGCTTCAAGCCCGCCGGCAAAGGCAAAAACGAATTTGTGCACACGTTGAACGGCAGTGGCCTTGCAGTGGGCCGCACCTGGCTGGCCGTACTTGAAAACTATCAGCAGGCCGATGGATCGGTCGTCATCCCCACGGCGCTGCGGCCCTACATGGGCGGCATTGAACGCATCACAACGTAAGGAAGCAATGAACAACATTTTCAAAAGCTACTTCTACTGGACTTACCCTCGGGGAAACGTTCACTACGACGTGATGGTCACCCTGATCCTGCTCTTCATCTTCGTCACGCCTCAACTGTGGGACTACGGCGACAAACCCTCCCGCGCTTCCGCCCTCCAGCATCCCATCACTGTCATCGGCAACGACGGTCACGGCGTGATCGTTTCAGTGCGCGCGTCCGACGTGGTCATCCCGCCCCAAGCCTCGCAGAGCCAGGTGAAGGACGCACTGCGCAAAGCCATTGAGCCCATCACCGGCGATGCTGTTTTTGTGGAACATTGGGAAACGACGAAAGACGACCAGGGGCATCTGGTCTGGCGAATATGGGCCCACCGGTAAACGCATCAGCGGTTCCTGACGTCACTGCATCCAATAAAAGCAAGGATTTATGCCTGTGAAACGAAGTTTCGCTTATTTCGCAACGTTTTCCCTTCTCCTTCTGTGTGGTCGGTCTCTATCCGCTGCCGACGACCTACAAGCTGTTTTGCACCAGCTTGACGTCGCGGCGGCCAACTTTCACAGCGCTTCTGCCGATTTTGAGTGGGACTCCGTCGTCACTGAGCCCATACCCGACACAGATGTCCAGAAGGGCGTTGCGTATTTCGAGCACCAGGGCAAATCCGTCAAGATGGCAGCGCACATCGACGAATTGAACGACAGACCCGTCCCCAAGGTTCTGCTTTATTCCAATGGCGAGTTAGAACTCTTTGAGCCGATGATCAACCAGGTCACGCGATTCAAAAAGGCAAGTCAGTTTGAGGGCTATGCGATGCTCGGATTTGGCGCCAGCGGCAAGGAACTCGCTGACAAGTGGAACATTCAGTTCGATGGCCAGGAAACCATGGACGGCATCAAGACCGACAAGCTCGAACTCGTCGCGAAAGATCCCGCTGTCCGCAAAACTATTTCCAAAGTCACTCTCTGGGTCGATCCGCAGCGCGACATCAGCGTCAAGCAGATCTTCGATGAAGGCGAAGGTCAATCGCGTGTCTGTCACTACACCAACGTCAAGGTTAATCAGTCACTTCCCGGCGACGCCTTCAAATTGAAGACGAACGGAAAGACCCAGATCATCGACCGCTAGGCGTTTTTGTGCTTCCCAAATGTCCGTGCCAGCGCAATCCCACCCAGCGCACACAGCATGGGGAAACACTCCAGTGTGTAACGCGCTTCTGGAGCCCCCACCGTCAACAGCATCGCGCTTCGCAGCATCAGGTACAGCAGCATCCACTTCCAGAAACGTGGTCGCAGCCAGATTCCTGCAATTCCGACCAGCAAATAAAGCGCATTCAGTCCCGCGTATGCCCAACTGAAACGCGTCTCGGCATAATGATGCGAGTAGACCCACCAGTCAAGGTCGATGGGCAGGTTTTCGACGCGCGGCCGCAGCCACATATCCGCCACGCGTCCCAGCGGAAGAATAAGGTAGTAGCGCAAGAGATGCGCGGCAATCCTCTCCCTGGCCAGCCGCGCAAACCCTGCATCAAGCTCCGGGGTGAGATTGAAGCCATTCTCGTTGTACTCTCTGAAGATCTCCGCCGTTTCCTTTTGTTGCGCGGTTGAATCGAACGCTCGGCTGGGCAGGTCGTTCATGTCGATCTCATCGCCCGGCACGTTCCAATACACCTGATAGGTGGAAACAAAGTCGAGGCACCAGGTCTTCACCCACCGTTCCCATCCCGGATACACCGGGTCTCCTGGATCGGTTGCCGACGAGGGCACGAGCGGCTGGAATACATGGAATACCTGCCAGTTTCTCCATGTCCACGCGAGAAAGGGAGACAGGGCCAGCAGCGCGCACACGATCGCCATCCGGATCACCCGCCGATGATCAACCTTGGAACTCCCACCGTTCTTCCACCGGACCACCATGAGCGCGGGCGCCAGCGCTACGGCCGCCAGCGGTCCGTCTGGCCGCAGCAGTGCCGCATAGGTCACGGCAAAAGTGAACCACAGCGCGGGACCCCATCCCGTCTCCTCCTGAAACCGCGCCGCCGCCCACAGCGCCAGCGACAAGACGAACAAGGTCAGCCCTTCCGTCAGCGGGGTCACGTCGTACACCGCCGTAAATGGACACAGCGCCGACAGCCACAGCGTCGCCTGGGCCGCGGCCATTTTTGTCCCCGCCGGCGCAATCCGCCGTGCGAAGTCCGCCAGCAATAGGCAGCCTGCCAGCGCAAAAGCGAGTTGCACCCACGCCACGGCGCCATAATTGTCAATCCCGAACAGCCGAAAGCAAACGGCAAGAAAGACAGGGTAGCCCGGCAGCCGGATCAGCGTCGGGAATGTCTGCCCCGAGTCCAGCGTTAGCGCGTAACGCCCATGCAGCAGCAGGTTCTTCGCGATGCCGCCGTAGACCAGGGTGTCGCCATTGGCCTGAAAGAACTTGCTCAGCATCCAGGCCCTCAGAAATCCTCCAGCGATAAGCGCCACACCGGCAGACACCCCAGGAAGCAGCCCGGCCGCCTTCGGTTTCGGGGCCATCAATTGACTCTGTGCTGCAGCTTCCATACGATTTGTACTGTATAGCCTGAGGCCTGCCGAGAGCATTTCAGAGAGGCCCTGTTTCATTGTCTTGGTGCGGAGTTGACGCAAGCAGCCGGGGAAGACCCGATCAAGCAGCGAGAATCTAATAATGGCCGCGGTATCTCTGAAACGCCGTATTCACCAGGGCAGCGGTTTTAGGAACCGATCTTCCCGAGTTCCAAACTCAAGCCCCTGGATGTTTCCACGATCTCTCTGTTGCTGGAAACAGCAAGTTTGAAGCAAATAAACAATGCCTGATAGACAAATATTCTTCGATCCCCAGCGAAAACGCTGGAAGCGACTTCGGCGCATTCTTGACGCCGGGGCAGTCATCACCACGCTGGTTCTTGCGGGCTTTATCTTCAACGTGATACGAAATCAGCGCCTGCCTGAGCTTCTGGCTCCCACCCCGCGCCACAACTACAAAGCTTTGATGAATCGCAATGTCCAGGCTCGCGGCGGCAAAACCCTGCGCGCCCCACATCGCAAGACCTCCCGCAAGCCTTCCGACATTCCCTTTAACACAGGCGAAGGTCTGCGCGCGGCCTATTACGCCCCCGACGACCCGGCCAGCTATTCCTCACTCAAGGCACACGTCCACCAGATCGACATGCTCTTCCCTCAATGGCTGCATGTTACTTCGCCGGATGACACGCTGATGGCCATCACCAGCGACAATATCCGTGAGTACCCGGTTGTTGACAACGGCATCGTCCACGATCCCGATGAAGGAAACAAGGTCAAGCGCGTCATCCAGCAGGCCCATGAAGATACGGAAATCTTCCCCCATCTCAACAACTACAACGTACACACGCAAACCTGGGACGCCGGCGTGGGCGAGATGCTCAAGGATCCTGAGAAAAGCGCGTTTCTGCGCCAGCAGATTATCCGCTTTCTTAGCTCGTTCCCTGTCTATCGCGGCCTCTCTCTCGATATCGAAAGCATCAACCCCGACGCCATCCCAGCTTACGAGACCTTCATCCAGCAGCTTTATACCGACCTGCACCCGCTCGACTTGCGCCTTTACGTCGCGGTCGCGGCTTCCACACCGGATGCGGATCTTCAGCGCATTGCCGCCAATTCCGACGGCATTGTGCTTATGAACTACGACGAGCACGAGGTCGAAAGCGATCCGGGCCCCGTCGCAAGCCAGGACTGGTTCCTCGCCAATCTGCGTCGCGCAATGAAGGATGTGCCGATTCAAAAGCTGATATGCGCCGTCGGGAACTATGGCTACGATTGGACCCTCTCCATTCCTCCGCCTCCAAAGCGCGGACACCGCGAGAAGCCTGTCAAGCCGAAGGTGCTCGACACTGAAGATTTATCCGTCTCCGAAGCTTGGCAGCGCGCCTCCGACGCTGACGCCGATCTTAACCTCGACTACAACTCCCTCAATCCTCACTACGAGTACATCGACGAGGACAACAATCAGCGCCACGTCGTCTGGTTCCTCGATGGTGTCACCCTTCTCGACGAGATGCGCGCTGCCCGCGAGCTCGGCATGCAGACGTTCGCGCTTTGGCGCCTCGGATCTGAAGACAGTTCGATGTGGAATGTGTGGGACAAGCCTAATAACCCCGATGCCCTCAATGCGCTCGGCACCATGCAACCTGGACACGACGTCAATATCGAGGGCACTGGCGACATCATCCGCGTCACCGGAGCGCCCAAGCCCGGAAAACGAACTGTCCTCATCGACAGCGATGAGCCCGACCCACACAAAAAGCTCATCATCGACGAGCATATGGACGTGTATCCGCAGACCTACACCGTTCAGTACTACGGCTACCATCCCAACCAGGTCGCGCTCTCCTTCGACGACGGCCCCGATCCGCGCTGGACCCCGAAAATTCTCGACATCCTGAAGGAGAAACACTGTACGGCGACCTTCATGATGATCGGCGAAGAGGCCCTGGAAAACATTGGTCTCATGCAGCGTGTTGTCCGCGAAGGTAACGAAATCGGCAGCCATACCTGGACGCACCCGGATATCAGCGAAATCTCGAACCGCCAGCTCGACCTCGAAATCAAGCTAACCGAACGCCTTTTCGCCAGCAAGCTCGGTGTCCAGCCGCTCTTCTTCCGTCCGCCGTACGACAACGACGAAGAGCCCGACACGGACGATCAGGCCGCACCGGTAGCGCACATTCAGCAGTTGGGGTTCACAATCGTTGGCAACAAAATCGACACCAATGACTGGGATGAGCGCATTCATAAGACTCCACAGGAAATTGCACAATCTGTCCTCGACCAGCTCAATCATATGAAGACCCGTCCGCAGTTCCAGGGCTCGGTCATCCTGCTTCACGACGGCGGCGGCAACCGCTCAGCGACCGTCGCCGCCCTGCCCGTACTCATCGATACGCTGCGCGCCCACGGCTACACCATCGTCCCCGTCTCCGAGCTCATGGGCAAAACCGTCGCGCAGGTCATGCCCCGACTCACATTCTGGCAATCAGTGCGCGCCTTGCCCGATTCCATCGCCTTCTCAACTCTCGCCATCATCGGCCAGTTCATCGTCCTGATCTTTTTCCTCGGCGACGTCCTCATGAGCGGCCGCCTCGTGCTGGTCGGCATTTTTGCCGTCATCGACCGCATGCGCCGCCCGCATCGCGAAGCATCGGCGGGGTTCAATCCGCCCATCGCCGTGCTTATCCCGGCGTACAACGAAGAGAAGGTCATCGTTCGGACCATCCGTTCCGTGCTCCACTCGGATTATGAAAATCTCCGTGTCATCGTCATCGACGACGGCTCGACCGATGACACTTTCGACGTTGCGCGAGACGCCTATAAGCGCGAAATCGCCTCGGGCCGCATACGTGTGCTCACCAAACGCAACGGAGGCAAGGCCGCCGCTCTCAACTTCGCTCTCGACCAGATCGATGAAGAGTTCTACGTTGGCATCGACGCAGACACTGTGATCGCAGCCGACGCCATCACAAAGCTGATCCCGCACTTCGAAGATCCAACCGTGGGCGCCGTCGCAGGCAATGCCAAGGTGGGCAACCGCGTCAATCTCTGGACTCGCTGGCAAGCTCTCGAATACATCACCAGCCAGAACTTCGAGCGCCGCGCTCTTGACCTCTTCCATGTCGTCACTGTCGTTCCCGGAGCCATCGGCGCATGGCGCACCGCACCCGTCAAAAAAGCAGGTGGCTACCCGCTCAATACTGTCGCCGAAGATGCCGATCTTACCATGAACCTGCTCGAACAGCAGTTCAAGGTCATCTATGAGGATCGTGCCCTCGCATTTACTGAAGCGCCGCATGACGCGCGCGGCCTGATGCGTCAGCGTTTCCGCTGGTCGTTTGGAATCCTGCAATCCATCTGGAAGCATCGCCTCGCCTTTGTTCGCAACAAGGCCATGGGGCTCTTCGCGCTGCCAAACATTCTCATCTTCCAGATGTTCCTGCCGCTGGTCTCGCCCTTCATCGACCTCATGTTTGTTGCGGGCATCGTGCACTACTTCGTCGATCGCCACTACCACCCCGAAGCGGCGTCGATGGCCAGCCTGCAAAAGCTCCTGGCCTACTTCGGCGCATTCCTGCTCATTGACTTTGTCACCTCCGTGGTTGCTTTCTCGCTCGAGCGCCGCCATCCCGCCAACAAGGGCGATGGCTGGCTCCTCTTCCATATCTGGCTGCAGCGATTTGCCTATCGCCAGGTGTTCTCGGTCGTTCTGTTCAAGACGCTGGTGCGCGCCATCGACGGAAAGCCCTTCAACTGGGACAAGTTGGAACGTACCGCGCAGATGAGCAAGGCCACCGAAGCGCTCACTGAGGTGCAGTGAGCGGGGCTCAACCTGCCTCGTACCAAAATTGGGACCCCGAAATGCGATGTATTTGGAGGGGTGCCGGTCGATATGGGTCCGTGCTCTAATCGGTTGACGCGCAATCTTTCACCTCACAGAGATGCCCAATGAATTACCCATTTTCGGCCTTGTGCACCTGGCCATTCTCGCCACAGTTCCCGCGTTTGCGGCCTTCCTCGTAGCCGCGCAGCGAAGATCCGCGGCCGCAGCCAAAGGAATCCGATATGGGCTCGCAATCCTGCTTTGCGTAACCTCGGTTTCTTACTATGTGAACTTTGCGGTGCATGGCTCGCGGATCTTTCCAGATCACATGCCCCTGGAACTCTGCGACGATTCGCTGTGGCTGGTGATTGCCGCTCTGGTCACCCTCAAACCGGCCATCTTCGATGTGGCGTATTACTGGGCGCTGGCGGGAGCTTCCATGTCCCTCCTGACGCCGAACATGTCGAGTCCGACCACTTTCATTGCGATTCAGTTTTTTGCCGATCATGGGCTGATCGTGGCTGCCACGTTGTACCTTGTCTGGTCTGGTCAGGCGCGGCCGCGTCCCGGGTCAGTTGCGAGAGCCATGGTGACACTGAACATCGTTGCCGCCTTTGTCGGGACCTTTGATTATCTCTTCAAGACGGACTATATGTTCCTGCGCGCCAAGCCGACGACGGTCTCATTGCTGAATTTCTTGGGTCCATGGCCGTGGTACGTTCTGAGCTGCGAAATGGTCGGGACCGGATTATTTCTGCTGCTCTACCTTCCGTTTTGGAGGCCGCGCTCGCGCTCCGCATCATCGAAAGAAAACCCTGAAAAGCATCGCGTCTAACATCCCATTTGCAGAAAGCCGAGACGTGCTCTCAACAACTTCGGAGCGGGCAAACCTGCTCTTCCGCAATTAAGGCCAAAACTTCCTGTGGCAAAGTTTTAGCGATGATGTCCGTGGCCCCCTCCGCCTGAATGACCGCCTCCGCCGAAGTGATGACCACCTCCGCCAAATGAGTGCCCACCGCCGCCAAAATGGCTTGCCTTTGGAGGCTTCGGAACCCTGAAGCCGCCGCCCCAGCCAGATCGTCCACCGCCGAAGCCCTTTGGAGCTTTGTACTCGTTCGAATGTCCGCCGCCAAACAGATGGAATCCTCCGGAATGCTGTGGCCTGCTCTGAAATGCCGGGGACCCGCCATACGACCGGCCACTGCCAAAGTCACTGCCGCGGAAACTGTTTTCGGGGGTGACATATCCGTGCAAAGACGTCCCATAACTCATGCCCGCACGGCCTCCAAAATTGCCCTCCTGGCGCCCAAAGGGTCTCGACCCGTAATTCGAACCGTAACCGGAGCTTCGACCGGCATATGCTTGCTGCCGTCCATACTGCGCATATCCGCGGTTCTGCTCAAAGCTTCGGCTGTAGCTTTGCGAAGGGAGCGTCGGCCTCCCATACGTCTCTCTGCGCGAGGGATAACCGCGATTGAAACCTTCTTGGGTCCTCGCGTCGTTCCAGCGCTGCACGGGGCCGCCCCGTGGTTCGCCGTAGCCCTGGCGGAATCCCTGATTTTCATGCGCCTGCTCATATCCACCGCGGTTCCAGCCATTCCGGTCGCTGCCTCGTGCCCAGTTGCTGCGCTCTCCGCCGCGTCCCCAATCCGGTCTACCCGGATAAAAGCGCGGCCCCCCATGCGGAAATCCCCAGTCGGATACCGACCGGCTGTTCGTGAAGTAGTCGCCGTGATTGAAGAGAACTGCGTGAGCGAGCCAATCCAGTCCCCAACCCAGCCAGCCCCAGGGTGTACTCATAAACGCCCGCATGGCGATGCCGGGACCATAGTTGACCAGCGAATTTCCAAAGAACGATCCAATCGCGCCCAGCAGCGAGAATCCGGGATACGGCGAGACAGGTTGCCCATACACGGCCCATGGATCGTAGCTGGGGACATACACCATGTCGGGATTCGTCGGTGCAACGTCAATGTACCCCTGGTCGTTGTTCACTTCCGTTTGGGGAGTGTTCTGGAGATTGCCGGCCTGCTCAGCGCGCTCGCGCATTACCTGGATCGTTTGCAGCACGTCCTGCGGCTGGTTGTAATATGCGTTGCCCAGGTTTGTGGTCCATTGCAGGTTGTGGTCCATCATGGCAAGCACCTGCGGAAAAGCCGTAAGCGCCTTGACACTGGGGTCCCAACTGGTTTGCGCGTTGGCTCCGGCAACGATCTGCTCCGGCGGTGAGTTCCCCTGCGCTCGCAACCACTCATCGGCGGCCACTACCTGGGCCGGATACGTTGAAGCTGCCAGGATTTCAGCGACCAGGTTGTCGGGATAAAGCGCAATTGGGGCAACGAGTTGATCCAGTTGGTCGGGACTTAGAGCCTGCTGGCCATACCCTTGCTGCGCGGCGGAGTAAGGCTGCTCTGTGTAGTTGTTCGGTTGGCTGTATCCAGGCTGAGCATACGGCGTCGACGGAGAATATGACTGATTTCCGTTGGCATATTGCTGATTCGGTTGATATTGTGGCTGAGCATACTGAGGTTGGCCATAGCTGGGTTGGCTATATTGCTGAGGATAAGGAGATTGCCCGTTGTTGGGATCGTCCGGTGGCCAGTCCTGCTGCGCCTCGGCCCTTGTCAGTGGTAGCCCTATCAGCATCAAGACGAAAAACCACACAAAATTTGCCGGCGGCATCGTAGCCATCCATCGGGATTTCTCGTCAGTCGTATCGTAGGTGTGCCCCGCTTGCAGGCAAGGAGTGGTAGCGGCGCGCATCGGATTCGGGACCTTCGGTCTCATGTTTCCTCACATGGCCCGGAGGCGGACCTCACAGGCGATTCAACAACTTCCGTCCCGCCGCTGGCATTCCTGTCCACTCGCGGCTCTCGTTTTTTTTGCACCCTGCCATCCTGTCCCGAATGGTGTCCAGACCATTGAAAGCCCGATGCCCGGACACTACGCGACTGACCTTTTGAAACCCCGATTCCTGCGCTTAGTTTCGCCTGCGCCCGAGGAATGCCGTCAAACTCTCCCTTCTCCCAAAAAACAAGCGACTCGCTCAATGGCAGCGGCTCCAACTCCTGGACTACACTGGAGGGGCCATGGCAACTTTGACCGTACCCACTTCGATTCAGTTGCGCACCCCTCAGGGCGCGTTCCGCAACGAGCCTTTTACCAACTTCAAAGACCCTGAAACCGCGCGTGAAATGCGCCACGCCCTCGAGCTCGTTTCGTCCCAGTTCGGCGGTGAATATGACCTCATCATTGGAGGGCGGCGCGTAAAAACCGAGGGCAAGATTCGTTCGCTGAACCCCGCGCGTCCCGCCGAGATCGTGGGCGTCCATCAGAAGGCTGAAGCCAAGCATGCTGAGTCGGCAATGCAAGCAGCCCTCGACGCGTTTGAGCGCTGGAGTCGGACAACCGTCGAAACGAGAACCTCCCTGCTGCTGCGCGCGGCCGAAATCATTCGCCAGCGCAAGCTTGAGTTTTGCGCATGGCTCACCTTTGAAGTGGGCAAGAATTGGGCCGAGGCGGACGCGGATGTAGGCGAAACCATTGATTTTCTTGAGTTCTATTCGAGGGAAGCCTTGCGCCTTGCAAAATCGCAGACGCCGATTCAGCTGCCGGGCGAGCGCGACGAGTTGCTCTATATCCCCCTGGGGGTTGGCGCCGTGATTCCACCGTGGAATTTCCCGTTCGCGATCATGGCTGGAATGACCGCCGCATCCGTGGTGACCGGAAACACCGTAATCCTGAAGCCGTCCAGTGATTCACCCACCATCGCCGCCAAATTCGTTGAAGTGCTTGAAGAAGCTGGAATGCCGGACGGAGTGGTCAACTTCTGTCCAGGTTCCGGCGCCACCTTCGGCAACGCCATCGTCGAGCACCCCAAGACACGCTTCATCGCCTTCACTGGCTCAAAGAGCGTTGGCCTCGATATCCACGAGCGCGCAGCAAAGGCACAACCAGGTCAGATCTGGATCAAGCGCACCATCCTCGAGATGGGCGGGAAAGACTCCATTCTCGTCTGCGCCGATGCCGAAATCGATTCTGCTCTCGACGGAGTGATCGCTGCGGCATTCGGTTTTAGTGGACAAAAATGCTCGGCATGCTCGCGGGTGATTGTTGAGGCTTCAATCTATTCGGACTTCGTCGAGGGGCTGCGCGAGCGCGCGGCAAAGTTAACTGTGGGCGACCCCGCTACCAACCCCAATATGGGTCCCGTGATCAACAAGGCGGCGCTCGATTCGATCCTGGCTTATATCGAGATCGGGAAGAAGGAAGGCCGGCTGATTGCGGGCGGCAACCATGTCAAAACAGATGACGGAGGCTTCTTCATCGAGCCTACAGTGATCGCCGACGTGGCTCCCGATGCTGTGATTTCGCAGGAAGAGGTCTTTGGACCGGTTCTCGCCGTGATTAAAGTGCCGGATTTTCTGGAAGGATTGAAGGTTGCCAACAACACAGAGTATGGGCTGACAGGCGCGCTCTACACTTCTGATCGCGAACGTCTCGAAGTGGCCCGGCGCGAATTCCACGTGGGAAATCTTTACTTCAATCGCAAATGCACCGGAGCCATGGTGGGAGCGCACCCATTCGGAGGATTCAATATGAGCGGGACCGACTCCAAGGCGGGCGGTCCCGATTACCTGCTTCTCTTCACGCAGGCCAAGAGTGTGGCAGCGAAGCTCTAAATCTGCTACGCGACGGCCGGGGGCGCAGCCTGCTCTTCCGCTTCCAGTTTGCTGCCCACTTCCGCAGCTGCCTGGGCGAGAACCTTGTGATGGATGGTGAAAAGCGCCAGTTCCAGGCGATCGCTTACGCCCGTCTTGTCGTAGATGGAGCGCAGGTAGTTCTTGATCACCTGCTCGGTGGTCTTGAGCCGAAGCGCAATTTCGCGATTCTTGCAGCCTTGGACAATCAGGGCAACAATGCGCATTTCCTTCGGCGTAAGCCTGTCGCGTACCCGGGCGCCCACCATATCCTCTTCCGGCGATTCAGGCATCATCAGCTGAGGCGGCGCCCACGTATCGCCTGCGGCAACACGACGCACGCACTCCACAAGGGAAGGCCCGGTCACATTGCGAAACACCACGCCGCGAAAACCCTGCTGCAGGAAGGCGCTTGCCATCTCGTTGTTTTCGGCAATCACAATGCCGCGGCTGCCCGTTGTTTCCAGTAACGAACGGAGATGCCTCACATCTGGCCTCAATGAGGCTGCCATTACAACAATAGCGCCCGGAAATGTGCTAATAGCATGCAGCATCCGATCCAGATCCGAGCACTGAGCAATGATCCGCAAATCCTCATCCATTGCCAGCACCTTGGCGGTGCCTGCCCTGAAAATCGCCTGCGAATCTGCGAGAATGACTTTATTCATGTCGCGTTTCCCCTGCAATGCGGAGCCGCTGGATCAGATCGACCGCCTTCAAGTTCAATCCGGTCCAGCAACCGCGGTTCAACCTCAGTTGCGACTTTCTGCCCTACGTACAGTACCGGCAGAAACACATAAAATCCGTTGACGCCGTCGGCATGGTTCACAGAAGAGGAGTTTTTTCAATGCCTTTGGTCATCAATGCAAGTTCCAAAGGGTCAACCCTAAGGTAACGTTCCTGCAAACAGATTACAGCCCAAATGGCAAGTAGTCATCAACTTCCCTCCTACAACTATTGTGGAATGTATTTACTGACTAGGCTCTTATCGCTTTGGTAGCTTTGAAGAGGCTGCTTAAAGCGACAGGACCTAAACTGGGACCATATGGCGAGGCCAATTCTACTTGCGATTGACGACGACGCCAGCGTTCTCGAAGCGGTGGTACAGGATCTGCGCCGGGAATACGGGGCGGTCTACCGGATCATGCGTGCAGCCAACGGCCAGGCCGCTTTGGACACACTTGCGCAGTTGAAGGCCCGCCAGGAACCCGTTGCGCTCCTGCTCAGCGACCAACGCATGCCGGGCATGTCCGGCGTGGAGTTCCTTGAGAAAGCGCGCGAACTCTACCCCGAAGCGAAACGGGTGCTCCTGACGGCGTATGCCGATACCGAGGCGGCGATCCAGGCAATCAATGCCGCGCGTATTCACTACTACCTGAACAAGCCTTGGGACCCTCCTGAGGAAAAGCTCTATCCGGTTCTGAGCGACCTGCTCGACGACTGGAAAGCAGGCTATCGGCCGCCGTTCGAGGGATTGCGTGTGGTCGGAAGCCGCTGGTCGCCGAACGACCATATGCTGCGCAATTTCCTTTCGCGCAACCACGTTCCCTATCGCTGGCTCGATATTGCGGGGAACGCAGAAGCCCAGAAACTGCTGGACGAGCGTCATCTAACCGCTGAACAGATGCCCGTTGTGCTTTTCCCCGACGGCACGGCGCTGGTTGAGGCTAATCCTGACACCCTGGCGGCGCGGGTTGGTCTCAGAACACAGGCAGCCCAGGAATTCTATGACATAGCCGTTATCGGCGCGGGACCGGCAGGCCTTGCAGCGGCCGTTTACGGAGCGAGCGAGGGTCTGCGTACGCTGATCATTGAGCCGGAGGCGCCCGGAGGACAAGCTGGGTCGACATCGCGTATCGAAAACTATCTTGGCTTCCCTGCCGGTGTCACCGGCGCTGACCTCGGCCGGCGCGCCCATATCCAGGCGTCCAGGTTCGGCGCCGAATTCCTGACCCAGCGCGCCACCGGGTTGCGCATCGATGGCCAGTACCGGTTTGTCCAGCTCGCGGACGGACGCGAGGTGGCTAGCCATGTGGTGCTGCTGGCGTCCGGCGTCCAATACCGGAAGCTTGAGGTCCCAGGCGCTGATCGACTGGCCGGGCGGGGCATTTATTACGGTGCCGCACTGGTTGAGGCAGCCTCCTGCAAGGACGAGGATGTGTTCGTGGTGGGTGGCGCGAACTCGGCGGGCCAGGCTGCTCTGCACTTTGCCAAGTATGCCTGCAAGGTCACCATGCTGGTGCGAGGATCGAGTTTATCCGCTACCATGTCGAAATATTTAATCGATGAGATTGAGCGCACATCCAATATTGTGCTGGAGGCAAAGACTCAGGTCATGGAGGCTGAAGGCGAAGACCGCCTGGAGTGCTTGAGACTGCGCGGTCCGGCAGGGGAGGCTCGGGTGCAGGCATCTTCGCTGTTTGTCTTCATTGGCGCACAGCCGGGTGTGGAATGGCTCCCATCCTGTGTGCTTCGCGACGAGAAGGGTTTTGTGCTTGCGGGACCCGATCTGCGGCTCGATGGAAAGCTGCCCGAGGGGTGGCGCGAGACACGCGAGCCGTTTTTGCTCGAGACCAGCGTTCCTGGTGTGTTTGCGGCCGGCGACGTGCGGCATGGTTCGATCAAGCGGGTGGCTTCAGCTGTTGGCGAGGGCTCGATTGCGGTCCAGTTTGCGCATCAGTATCTGGCCGGGTTCTAGGTGGAAGTGAACGAAGGGGACATGACGGAAGGCAACAAATCGGTATCCATTGACTCAATTGCGCTGCGGGAAATCGCCGCAGAACTTCGCACAACTCGTCCCTTCGCTGCGACGGATCCCGAGACCCTATCGGGGCTGGATCGCGTGGATCGCATGTCCGTTCCGGCCGGCGCCGTCCTGGCGAAGCCCGGCTCGCCGTCGAATTCTTATTGGATCGTTCTCCACGGAGAAATACGGGCTGAGCGCCCGGAACTCGATGGATCGCTAACCACAGTCGGGGTTGCAAGTGCCGGAGAAGGTTTTGGCGAAGCACCGTTGCTGATCGGCAAAACCGAGATTCCATTCGTCATCACGGCAACCCAGGACTCCTTGTTGGCGCGCTTCACAAGCGAGCAGTTTTGGGGGCTTCTGGCCTGCTGCCCCGAGGCACGCAAGGTGATTCTCATGGATATGGCGCAGCGCCTGAAGGCATACGAGGTAGAAGCACTGCACCGCGAAAAGCTCGTCTCATTGGGCACCCTGGCGGCAGGCCTGATGCACGAGCTTCATAATCCCGGATCGGCCGCGAAACGCTCTGCCTCCCAGCTCCGGGAGAACCTGCTGAAGTTGCAGCAACTGAGCCTTCGCATCAGCGACCGCCCCAAGACTCCGAAGCAGCTTGAATGCATGCGGGGATTGCTGGATCACACCATGAATGGTTGCAGGCTCGCTGCTTTGAGCAGCCTGGAGCAGGCGGATGCCGAAGAGAACATGGCCGATTGGCTCACCTCCGCCGGAGTGGAAAACGCATACAACATCGCGCCTGCACTCGTTGCTATGGGATTCAGCCAGCATGAACTCGACTGCGCAAAGGAAGACTTCGACCCCAAATCGTTTTCCGACGCTCTGAATTGGCTCGGCGCGCTCGTTTCAAGCATGTCGCTGGTGTGTGCCATCGAAGAGAGCATCTCCCGGATCTCCGACCTCGTGATGGCAGTGAAGAAGTTCGCCTACGATGAGAGGTCGACAGCGAGAGAACTGGACGTCCACGACAGCCTGCAGAGCACCTTGACGATCCTCGGTCACAAGCTGCGTCTCAAGCAGATCGTGGTGGAAAAACGCTTTGCAGCCAAGCCGTCGATCATTCAAACCCGCGGATCGGCCCTCAGCCAGGTTTGGACCAACCTGATCGACAATGCGGTGGACGCATCGCCCGCCAAGGGCAAGATTGAAGTGACGACATGGACTGAGCCCGGCTGGCTTGCAATCGGCATTACCGATCACGGCGCTGGTATCCCGGCGGAAGTTTTGCCCCGCATCTTCGAGGCCTTCTTTACCACCAAGCCGCAGGGCGCAGGCACGGGCCTGGGCCTGGAGATCGTGCACCGCATTGTCACGCAGAAGTTTGGCGGAAAAATTGATGTCGCATCTGAGCCGGGGAATACCAAATTTGTCGTTCGCCTTCCTCTCGCTGACCCTGCAGCTGCCGCACCAGTAAACTGATCGTTCCTTCTCATATTCCATCCAAGATTGACGGCCGCCGCTCTCCGCGCCACGCGCCTCCGGAATCAAGTTCCCTCCGTCTTGGTCGATGTACTCAATGAGGGGCGCTCCGTGGTGGACCGAACAGACCTGTTGGATATCGTCCTGGACAGCCTTCCCGAAGCGATTGCCTTTGCGGATCAGGATGGACGGGTGCAGCTCTGGAACCACACAGCTGAAGTCATTACCGGCCACACGCGTGTCGACCTTGTCGGACAACCTATTCGCGCGGTGCTCGAGAAACTCGTTGTCGGAGGCGCGCGGCAGTGGGTGAAGGCAACCGATGCGGAAACGTTTCCCGGACGAGGGTCACTTGTGCGGGTGCGGCACCGCCTCGGCCATGACCTGCCCGTATTGGCACGAGTGCTTCCTCTACGGGACCCTCTCGGCGCCCATATTGGAACTGCAGCCATTTTCCATGCGACTGAGAATCTCGATGCTCTTCCTCGCGGCGATTGCGGCGCAAGAGAAAATATCGAAGCCAGCCAGTCAGATTTGCAAGACCGGCTGGAGACCGAGTATGAGGATTTCCTGCAAGGCAGCGTTCCGTTCGGCGTCTTGTGGATCACCGTCGATCAGGCACACGCGTTGCGCAAGACACATGGAGGGCAGGCCTGCGAAGCGATGGTTGAAAAAATGCAGCGGACGTTGATGCAAGGACTGAGGCCGACCGAACAGATGGGCCGCTGGGGCGAAGATGACTTCCTCGTGCTTTCGCATGAACGCACGGCAGAGACTCTCGCCTCTCACGCTCAATTGCTGGTTGGGCTCGCGCGGACCACGGAATTTCGCTGGTGGGGCGATCGCGTCTCTCTCACTGTGAGTCTGGGCGCGGCGCAGGCAGACCTTCATGAGCCCCTGCCGGACCTTCTCGAGCGCGCGCAGGCTGCAATGCTTGCCAGCATCCACGAGGGCGGCAACCACGGGACACTCGCATCGGGGAGAAACACATGTTCGCCGTCGTAGGCATCCTCCTCGTCTTTGCAGCCGTGATCGGAGGTTTTCTGATGGAGAAAGGGCACATCCTCGTCCTTCTCCAGCCTGCCGAACTCCTGATCATTGCCGGCGCCGCAACCGGCACGCTGCTTGTGGCCAATCCCGTTCATATCCTGAAAGGAATCGCGAGCGGATTGAAGGGCGTGCTCGGCGGTTCCGGATTTACGAAAGAGCGTTACCTGAACACCCTGAAAATGATGTACCAATTCCTGAACAAAGTGCGAAAAGAAGGCCTTCTCAGCGTGGAGGCAGACGTTGAGAAGCCGGCGGAGAGTGCCATCTTCAAAAACTACCCGGAGTTCCTCAACGATCATCACGTCCGCGATTTTGTCTGCGACACCCTGAGGATGGCTATTACAGGCGGCGTTGAGCCCTTTGACATGGACCAGATGATGGAACTGGACATGGAAGTGCACCACCACGACGCTACGCAACCGGTGAGCGCCCTCGCCACCGTTGCCGACGCGCTCCCCGGGCTCGGCATCGTGGCGGCAGTGCTCGGTGTTGTGATCACCATGGGCGCCCTTGGCGGGCCTCCGGAAGAGATCGGCCACAAGGTTGCGGCGGCGCTGGTCGGAACATTCCTCGGCATCCTCTTGTGTTACGGAGTGGCCGGCCCGTTAAGCTCAAACATGAGCAAGACTGCCGACGAGCATGACAGCTATCTACATGTGCTGCGCGTGTTACTGCTGTCATTTCTCAAAGGTTCGGCGCCCATGATTGCGATCGAAATGGGACGGCGAGCCATTCCTGCCCACGTTCGGCCCAATTTCGACGAGATGGAACGAACCTGCAAGCAGCACGCAATCGCGCCGGCTTCGGCCGCGGCGTAAACGTCCTGTTCTTGAAGAGGAACAGCAACCAGAAGGGCTTGAGTCACCACCATGGCATCGAAAGCACAGCCAATCATCATCATCCGGAAAAAAGGGGGCCACAGCGGCCATCATGGCGGGGCATGGAAGGTGGCGTACGCCGATTTCGTCACAGCCATGATGTCGCTCTTCATCGTGCTGTGGTTGATGAACTCCAGCGAAAAGGTCCGTAAAGCGGTTGCCGGCTACTTCAATGACCCCAGGGGAACGGCAAGCCTGATGGGCACCACGATGAGTGGCACGGGTGCAACCGTCTCGGCCGCCACCAACGACAATATGCAGAAACTGAAGAACAAGCTCGAACAGGAGATCAAAGCAAGAAAAGAACTGGAGAAGCTGCAAAAGCAAATCGAAATAACAATCACGCCTGAAGGCTTGCGCATCGAGCTTATCGAGGCAAAAAACGGCACATTTTATGAGAGCGGAAGTGCGAAACTAAGCGAAAATGGGCAGGATTTGCTGTCGCTGCTTGCAACCGAACTCAAAACCCTTCCCAACAACCTGTTGATCGAGGGCCATACCGACGCTGTACAGTACTCCGGCGACACAAGCTATACCAACTGGGAACTCTCAGCGGACCGGGCCAACGCCGCGCGCAGGCTCATGCAGCAGAGCGGCGTCCGATCCAACCAGGTGACGCAGGTTCGCGGGTACGCCGACCAATTGCTGCGCGTAAGAAACAATCCCCTTGATCCGTCGAACCGGCGCATCTCCATCCTTGTGAAAAACCAGGACGAGCCACTGCCTGATTTGAAGGCCGCCAAGCCGGTAAATTAGGCCAGAAACGCTCCAAAAATTCCGGCTCAACGGGAAACACAGAGCTGACTCGACCAACCCGCTTTACGACCCCCGCTTCAACTGGGATGGTTTACTCTTGTTCGTTAGTCTGCTCCCTGGGAATGGAGGCTCCTGTATGACAGTCGTGGCCGGAGTCGATTTTGGCACCCTGAGCGTTCGTGTCACGTTGGTGGATAGCCGTCGCGGTCCCATTGGTACGGCTTCGGCGTCCTATCCTTTGCATCGCCGCCGGCAAGATCCTGATTTCGCCACCCAATCCCACGCCGACCAGATGGACGCGCTGGCGAAAGCAACCCGCAAGGCGCTTCGCACCGCAAAGATCCAGGGCAGCAAGATCTGCGCCATCGCTCTCGACACGACTGGCTCCAGCGTAATTCCCGTAGGCCAAAGGCTCGAACCGCTCGACGACTACTATCTCTGGTGCGATCACCGCGCCCACGCTGAAGCCGAAGAGATCACTCTCAAAGCTCATGCCATGAGGCTCGAAGCGATCAACTGGTGCGGCGGCGTCTACTCCCATGAGTGGGGATTTGCCAAGCTGCTCCACTGGCTTCGCCACAACCCGAAGAAGCGAAGCCGGTTCGTGACGGCACTCGAGCACTGCGATATGGTCGCGGCTACTTTGTGCGGCATCACTGAGCCAGAAGAATTGAAGCGAAGCGTTTGCGCCATGGGCCACAAGTGGATGTGGAATCCCAAGTGGGGCGGTCTGCCTCCGGAAGACTTCCTGGTCGCAGTAGATCCCCTGCTTGCGGGCATCCGATCCAAACTTGGAGGTCAATACCTTACCAGCGATCATCTCGCCGGGCACCTCTCTCCGGAATGGGCGAAGAAACTTGGGCTTCGCGCAGGAATTCCCGTTCCCGTTGGCGCCTTCGATGCGCACTGGGATGCGCTAGGCTCCCATATTCGGGAAGGCGATGTGGTCAACGTGGTGGGAACGTCCACCTGCATCATCGCCATGGCCCGCAGAGCGCAGCTTATTCCCGGCGTATGCGGGGTCGTACCTGGCAGCGTGCATCCCGCATATGCCGGGATTGAAGCAGGCCTTTCGGCAACCGGAGATATCTTTGAAGCAGTGGCCCGGCGCGCGAAAACCACAGTCGCCGCACTCTCAAAGGGGCTCAACAAATACAAGGCCGGGCAGACGGGATTGTTGCGTCTGAGCTGGGACAACGGCGACCGCACCGTCATTGTCAATCCCGAACTGGGAGGCGTAACGCTGGGCTGGAACCTGGTTCAGACTGCGCAGGACGAGTTGTTCGCCGCAATCGAGGGTACAGCCTTCCACACGCGCATCATTCTCGAGCGCATGGCCGACCATGGAGTCCGTGTCGATCGCGTCATCAACGCCGGTGGAATCCCACAGAAGAACGAGGTATTGAACCGTGTCTACGCCAACGTGCTCAACAAGCCGGTGCTCGTCCCTGCGGGAATTCCAACCAGCCTCGGCTCCGGCATTATGGCGTTGCTTGCAGCCGGCGCCTACAGCTCGATCGAAGAGGCGCAAGCCGCCGTTTGCCTCCCCTTCCGCACAGTTGAGCCCGACCCGGCAGCGGCCGCAATCTATCAGCAGCTCTATCCGCTTTACCAAGATGCGTACTTCGCTCTCGGAAGCCGCAAGGCAAATCCAGCGCCGCTGGGTCGAGTGTTGCCAGAGTTGCGTAGGATAGCTGCCCAAGTGCGAACGCCGGCATAAACGAATTCCAAAACAGAAGCGCCGGCGAAGTGTGAGAGCCTCGCCGGCGCTGATTAAGTCGATGCTTCAAAAGCCTAGAAGTCGTATCTCAGGCTGAACTGCATGCGGCGCGGCTGATTGAGCAACCGGCTCGCAATGCCGAGACTTCCATCGGTCAAACCGTTATCGATTGAAGCCGGGTCAAACCTCACAGCGTTGGTTACGTTGTACACCTCCCAGGCAAATTTGAGCGCGCCGTACTCCTTGATCTTCCAGGTCTTGTCGAGTCCGCTATCCACGTCAAAGAGGCCATCGCCGCGGAAGTTGTTGCGCTCGCCGGTCTCTCCTGGATAGGGCAAGCGAATAGGTCCGCCCGTTGCAACGCCCGCGTTAATCGCATCCGGATTGCCAAAGTATTGAGGATTACCGTTTGCATCCAAATGCTTGCCCACTTTCAGCGATCCGGTCACCACCCCGTAGCTCTCAATCTGCCAGTCAGTTGTCCAGCCGGGCTCGAAAACGGAGAACGGCAGCCCGCTCGACCACCGATTGATGCCCGATAACTGCCAGCCTCCGACCAGAGCATCGAGAAGGGTGTTGGCACCCCCAAGAAGCATCCGGCCCCGCCCAAACGGTAACTGGTACACAGCATCCGCTGTGATCAGATGATGCGTGTCAAAATCGGACAGGCCACGGTTGAGATAAGGCTTCCAGGTGTTGATAATGTCGCTGAATGAATACTCGCCGGTAAACTCAGTATCTCGCTCTGCGTCGGACCCCATGTCGATGGACTTGGACAGAGTGTAGCTGAAGTCCATCATCAACCCGTGGCTCATGGGATGACGAAGGGTGAACTGGCCGGCGTTGTAGTAACTCATGCCGATGCTCGACAGAGCATACAGCGAAGAGAACTGATCCTGCCAGAATTTCGATTGATAATTCGCGCACTGTGCGTCGCTTAAGTACACACAGAAGAAGTCCAGGTCCGCCAGCGC
>DATKPJ010000101.1:0-103491 GCA_035524195.1 Occallatibacter sp. | reverse complement strand
AATCTATTCGCAGGATGAATATGTGCGACTGAATCGCTCAAGGTCGATTCTGTGCCTGCCAATTGTCCATCAAGCGAAGGTTGTCAGCGTACTTTATATCGAGAATAATCTCGCGCCGTTCGTCTTCACGCCGAACCGGGTTACGACACTGCAGTTGCTGGCAGCGCAAGCGGCTATTTCACTGGAGAATGCCACCCTCTATTCGGATCTGCAACTCCAGGTTGGAATATTGCAGCATCTTCCTGTGTCCGCCTGGACACTCAAGCCGGATGGGACACCGGATTTCGTGAATCAGGTTTGGCTTGAGTTCGCCGGCCAATCCTCTGACTTCATCCGCTCTCATCCCGAGGCCTGGATGACCGCGGTTCACCCTGAGGATCGAGAGTTAGCAGCCAGGAAGTTTTGGGACGGTGTGCATTCGGGACAGGGTTTTACGTTCGAGACCCGATCTCTGCGTGCTCAGGACGGGACCTATCGTTGGCATCTCCAGCAAGCCGTGGTCCTGCGCGACGCAGAAGGAAAAGCCCTCAAATTCGTCGGTACAACCACCGACATCGATGAACAGAAGCGGGCTGAAGACGCGTTTCGCCAGGCGCAGGGAGATCTCGCACGGATAAATCGGGTGACGACCATGGGAGAATTAGCGGCATCTCTGGCACATGAAATCAAACAGCCGATCAGCGGGGCGATCACCAACGTCAGCACCTGTCTGCGAAAGCTCGGACGCGATGAACCCAACCTCGATGAGGTACGGGTAGGCATAACCAGAATTGGAAGAGATGTAAATCGGGCTGCTGAGATCATCGACAGAATCCGATCACAATTCGAGAAAGGCACCCTGGATCAACAGACTGTTGATCTACGCGAGATTATTACTGAAACCATCACCCTCCTTCGGGACCAGGCAATGCGATACGGCGTGTCGGTTCGGACGGAGCTGGCAGGCGATCTGCCTCAGATCTTCGGAGATCGCGTGCAATTGCAACAGGTAATGATGAATCTGATCGTCAATAGCGTCGAAGCGATGAAGGATGTAGACGGGATACGAGAGATAGCCATCCAATCTCAGCAAGTTGAGAAAGAGCGGATTCTTGTTACCTTCACCGATACCGGTATAGGGCTTCCACCGCAGATCGTCGAGAAGATTTTCGACCCTTTCTTTACCACCAAACCCAGCGGCACCGGCATGGGTCTTCGCATCAGCCGATCAATCGTCGAGGCCCATGGGGGCCGCTTGTGGGCCGTCAATTCCTCAGGGCGCGGCGCGACATTTCATTTGAGCTTGCCCGCTGCGATTCCGCGCGATAAAAAAGTCCCGATTGCAGGCCGATAAGGGGAACACCCGTGACGAGGGCAGAGACTCAGCGTATGGCGTGCTAAAAGACGAAACGCGCATTCAGTTCAATCTGACGGGCGGCGCCTGCTGTGTTCAATATCCGGGCAACGTTGGGGGCGAGATTGCCCGCCGCGTCCTTGAAAACGGCGTCCCCGTTACCTCCCAGGGAGAGCGCGCTTTGCGTATTACTCGGAACGCTGAAGTTCGGACGGTTGAACACGTTATAAGCCTCCACTCCAGCAGTGATCTTTTTCCGCTCTGTGATTGCGAAATCTTTGCGGATTGCCGGATCGAATTGCGCAAACCCAGGACCCCGCAGCATGTTTCGCCCGGCATTGCCAAACTGACCGGCAGGCGGCACCGCAAAAGCAGCCGGATTAAACCAGCACGATGGCGTGCCCACGCGGGCCCCATCCGGACAGATGCCGGTGTAAGGATTCCCGATAAGGTTTGGGCGCTCTGGAGTTATCAGGGATTGTAGATCGGCATTGTCGAAGTCGAGCATTGGGGTAAACGGGGGGCCGCTATGAACACTGGCAACAGCCGAGACCTCCCAACCACCGCGGAGGGGTCCGCGTCCAGGCAACAGATAAGCGAGATCCGCCACGAAATTATTTCGAATGTCGAACTCCGACGGGCCTCGGCTTCCCTTGCGATCGAAGATGTTTTGAGATCCGGGAGGATCATTCACGGACTCCACGGACAAATCCACCGAAGCATCGTCCACGGAGTGGGCCAACGTGTATGACGCCTGCCACAAAAGATTATGCCCATTGCGCCCCGAAACCGAAGCTTGAAAAGAATTATAGAAAGACTGCCCGTCGGTCAAGATCGTTAATACAGGCGAATTCAGGTTGGGATTGTACCGATGGCCGAGGGCTGGCTCGAAAGGATTCCCTTCCGCGCTGCGGGTGAGATGATTGCCGCGAGCTCCGAGATATCCCACTTTGAAGGTCGTTCCCCGTGCAATCTCTCGTTCCAGATTGAGGTTATATTGCATCGCATAAGGGAACTTCGGATAATAGGCAACTGAAATGGGATCGAGCACCTGAACGGCAACAGCCTTCTGCGGGTCAAGGAACTCCGGAAGCACGAAGGAATCCATTTCGAAGAATGGGGGAAGAAAGCGGTCGGCGCCATACATGATCACGGAAAGATCGTCTCGATAAATGCCGAATGCGCTGCGGAGCAGGGTTTTGCCGTCGCCGAAGACGTCCCATGCAAAGCCTGCCTGGGGGGACAGTAGATCCAGCGGTGTCCCATCAAAGACCTTGCCGACGGTGGGCGCGGAATCCGTCGCCAGGTTCCGGATAGCTGAAAGACGCCCGGACGCCTCGGCTGGATTCGAATAAAAGTCGTAGCGGAGGCCGGCATTTAGAGATAACCGGCTGTTCAGGCGCACCAAGTCCTGAGCAAAACCAGACGCTATCGTCTGACGGTATCCCCGCTCAGAGTCCGCGTTGGAGGGATTAGCCCCAACGTACGACACGGGCAAACCTTTCAGGAAGAACTCGAGAGCAGGGTTATCGCTGAACGCCTGATAGCCCAGGGGGGTCAGATCCTCAAAGGTATACAGTCCGCTGACAGTGAAATCCAGCGTCCCGTTGCTTTGGAGCCTTCGGAACTCGGCGCCGAAGTTTAGGTTGTGGCGTCCAATGCTACGCGACATTTGGTCCCGGACCTGATAAACGGTCGAAAAATCTCCCACAGGAAATGTCGCGCTGTTCCCCAACAGGCTCATACCGGTGATTTCGATCGTTCCCATCGGCTGGTCAGGAAGCAAAGAAGTAGACAGACCTGGATGGGTATTATCAATTGACGTGGACGCGGTGGTGCGATTGATCCCAAATCCCAGTTCGTTGATCCAATCGTTTCCGAAATTGCTCCGGTCCTGAATTGTAAAGTACTGGTTACGACCTTGATGGAAGGCTGGGAAGCCGGGGTCGAAAGTTCCCGGTGGAGTCCCGATGTATGGAACCTGCGCAAAACTGTCATCGATGGTGTAGCGCGCGAATAGTGAATGTGTGTTCGACAAGTTGTGGTCGATGCGAACCATACCGTGGTCCTCACGGGTGGCGCCTTTGTTAGCCGTGATCAGTTCGCCGGTTCCATCGCCATTGTCGGGTCCGTTTGAAGGGGGCACCAGGTTGAGAAACGGTTCTATCAGAGGGTCAATTGGAATAGCGACACATCCGCCTGGCGTTGCGCTCGTGCAGGCGGTGGGATCAGCAGGGGAGGGCAGCAGACCTTGATGCGCCAGGGCATCCGGCGCCGTCGCAATTGCCGTGGACGCCTGCACTTCTCGAAAGCCCTCATAGTTGACGAAGAAGAACGTGCGGTCATGTTTTAGCGGCCCCCCCATTCCAGCGCCGAACTGATTACGGACGAACGGAGGGTTCGGATTACCGGACAAATCGAAGTAGTTCCTGGCGTCCAGCGACGCATCCCGGTGCAATTCCCACAAGGATCCATGAAACCGGTTGGCCCCCGACTTGGTTGTCATGTCGATGACGGCAAAACCATGGCCACCGTACCCCACGTTGAAGTCCTGGGTCAAGACATTGACTTCCTTCAACTCATTTAGACCGAGAAAATAACCGGAAGCGCCCGCGGGCGAAAAACCGAAAACCGGATCTGTCGCATCCATACCGTCGATCAGTACGTTGGTCATACTCGGACGCGTCCCACCAATCGAAACTTGTCCAACCTTGCCGTTGGAAAGCAACGACGGAGCACTGTTGGGGTTAGGAACCACTCCAGGTTCCAGCGCAACCGCACTGAACAGATCCCGATTGTTGAGAGGCAGTTTCGTCAGACTTTGCTCTCCCACAAGTCCGCTGACGGTTGAGGTCGTACTGTCGATGCCGTTGGGGTTCGCGATGACCGTTACCTGTTGCCGTATATCTCCTACGATCAGTGAGAAGTTGACGACAGATTCGGAAGACGAAACGAGCGAAACACCTTCGCGAACCTGTGTCTGGAATCCCTGGTCTTCGACGCGGATGGTGTAGTCGCCCGCCAGCAGGCCGGAAAAACGATACGTGCCGGCGGTGTCAGTGATGGTGCTTTGCTTCAATCCGGTGCCTTCGTTGACAATGACAACTCGGGCTTGAAAAATGACCGCTCCGCTCTTATCGGTAATGACGCCGGAAACCGCCGACAGCTGGGATTGCGGCCACGCCAACGCAGGGAGGAAGGCAAGTGACAGGATGAGAAGTATGCGCGCCCTCGAACTGATGAAGCACACGAAGGCATCAATGGTCACAGACCGTCGTCCGCGCAGAGAATGTTCAAGTGCGGCCTTCATAACTGGCCGGACTCTCCTGCCGAAATCTCCATTAGTTCGACTCCTCTGCTTCAATCAACATAGTCCAGGACGATTCAGGACGCCCATTGTACTTTGGTATCGGTTTCGTTGAGTGATGTGCGTGGGGGCTCAGTTTGCCGCTCGACTGTGGAAGCCGATAACGGTCGGCTGGCCGCAGCTAACGAGGACCGTGAGCCGCGGTCGCCCTTGCGATTCCGTGCAAGCTCGATGATCGGTGCAGTGGGAACCTTGTGCCGGGGCCCCAGTGAGAAATACCAATACTAAAGTATTGTTGGTAATCGTGCGGCGCATCCACCATGTTAACGTTACATCGATGTTGGTCGCCTGGAAGGGACTCCATGAATCGCGTCGTTGATGTGCTGCTCGCGGACAAAAGCTCATTACGCAAGACGCGAACGCATCGACTTCTTCAGACAACGCTGGTCTCTGGAAGGTGCTTCCGGCGTTGTCTGTGAATCTTGCCTCAGGCATGGCGTGAGAGTTTCCTGATGAAAGCAAAGTTGCTAATTTCAGTAGTGGATGATGACCAGTCAGTTCGCGAATCGCTGCCGGAACTGCTGACGGAGCTGGGATACGACTCGCGGACGTTCTCGTCGGCAGGGGAGTTTCTGGCGTCCGATGCTCCCTTGCATTCGAACTGCCTGGTCCTCGACGTGGCGATGCCAGTGATGTCCGGCCCCGAGCTCTTCCGTGAACTTCGCAGCCGCAACCTGATTATTCCGGTTGTCTTCATTACCGCTCGGAAGGACGAAGCTGTGCGATCTCGATTGCTTGGTGACGGGGCAGTCGAATGTTTGTTCAAACCCTTCAGCGATACAGCCTTGTTGCAGGCGTTGAACAAGGCAGTCGGCGGCGACTAAATGCTCCGGCGCACATAGCAGGTGGTTACAATGACAGTAACAAGCTGGATCTGTGTGGAGGGGAGCTTTCCTCGTGCCAGGTATCTTACCGATTGTTTTTGTTGTCGATGACGACATCTCGGTCCGGGAAGCGCTTGAATTCCTGATTCAGGACGAAGGATGGCATGTAGCAACATTCGCGTCGGCGGAAGAATTCCTCAATCGTCCCCGGGAGTTCATCCCAAGCTGCCTGGTCCTGGATATTTCGATGCCGGGCTTGAATGGGCTCGAACTACAGAAGCGACTCGCGGTGGAACGTCCGGACATGCCAATTATTTTCCTCACTGCTCAGGGCGACATTCCAAAGACGGTACAAGCTATCAAGGCCGGGGCAGTGGAGTTTCTGACGAAACCCTTCAGTGAAAGCAAACTTCTGTCTGTGATTCGTGGTGCCGTCGACCGGAGCAGAGCATTGATCGGTCGCGATGCCGAGCTGCGCGCGCTCAAAGCGCGGTATGCTCGTTTGACTTCTCGCGAACGTGAGGTCCTGGCGTTGGTTGTTGCTGGAAAGGCGAATAAGGAGGTCGCGAATGAGTTAGGCATAAGCGAGATCACCGTGAAAGGGCATCGCGGAAACATGATGAAGAAGATGGAAGCTGGCTCTCTGGCGGAACTGGTGAACCAAGCCGCAAGACTCCGTCTGCCGCGACCCAATCGAAAACCCGAGAGGGCAGTCATATCATGAGTTACCTGAATCCAGTTCGTTCAAAATCCCTTCAATCGATTTGGGTCATCACGGAACCCTCAACAAGTCTTCATAAACGTTAGGTTCCTATCGAGATGGCGAACACCCAAAGGGGATTCCGTGCATTTCCGATAGGATCGTTTGAATCGGGATGGAGGTTTGCAGTCATCCGTCGACACCTATGCCTATTCAGTCGGGGCAGGCCCTTAGAGTACGTATTGCGCGCATTCTACTGCGCGGTCATCCGCACGGACGTATAGTCGGGCTTATCGGACAAGTGGGTTTCTCTTCACCTGGTGATAACAGGGCAACTCAATCATTGAGAATGGTTTGCGAGAGTAATGACAGGAATAGGCATCGGCAAACTCGCTTGACCAGCGGTCCGCCACGGGCTGTCAATGGGATGGCGCTTGCTACAGAGTAGCTGATGCGGGGAAATGTCTGTTTACCCACCTCAGTTGTCGTCCTGCTCCTTCCGTCGGACCATTCCGGCATGCCGTCGCCCTAGAGAAGATATTTGAGCGATACTAGGAACTTCCGTTTGCCTGCGCTGTCGCCCTGCCAAAAGCCCCGCGGCTCGGAGGCACTTGAACCGGCAACCCTTCGGTTCACAGCCTTGCGCACTTCTCCGCGACCTGCTGCCCCCACGGTGGCTCAACACAGTCCGGGCCTTTCTGCACTTTGGCCCGTGCCGCCTCGGCGGGAATTGCAATCTACACCGCTCGGATTGCGACCAATTTGTGAATCAGGGCGGGTAAAAAGCAGGGGCCAATCCCTCTGTTGAGACGAATGGAAGTGGCGCACCTGCCGTTAGATGAATCGGTCGTTTTGCTCCGCTGATTGAGATCTGACGCGGCGAAATCTGCCGTTGGGCTTATGAGTCGCGACCACCAGTACGCATGCATCCCGGCGCAACTTGCGGAGCGGATTGTCGATCTGTTTTCAAAGACGAAAAACCCGCGGCGCCGGTATAGGGCTTCGCATCCGCCGGTCGATCATTGAGTCTGTCGTTGCGCGCTTTTCCGGGCTCGCTTCCTCAGGCCGCGGCGCGACCATTCAGTTCACTCTGCCTGCCCGTGATAGAGGACCAGGATGACCCCGGTCAATGTCGCAGCAATCACAAAAGGGTTCTCGGGTGATCCCAGGCCAGCGTCGTTCTGGACGCAACTCCATCAGCAGAGCGACAGCTCAGCCACAGAACAGAACGTGGGTATAAAGGGGGCAGGCTCTCGCCCGAATGACCTGTTAGAGGCTGGCATGGACCATAATGCCAGCCGCAACCACAGCCGCTGCGATGATCGCCACAAACATGACGAGCGCGTAGAACAGATAGACACCGGGCTCGTCTTCGGGTTCACTTCTCATTTCAGTCTCCCCTCGATCGATCTGAGTGGTGCCGCGGAAGCGAATCATTCATGTCGACTTTCAGGCCCGCCGTCGCCCGATGTCTCGACAGCAAGCGTTCGCCCACTCACGCTGATATCGGGCTTCGACCCACCAACCTGCTGTGTAGATGCCACGCCGCCGTCACTGGGTGCGCCTTTTGTGATGAGCCCTCTTGAACCGACCCTGCCAGATGACCGCGAGCCAGACCTGACGCCGGCTGCGCCTCTCGGTAGGCACCGATTCGATATCCCTCGTTACACGGCCCCCTTTTCAATCCGTGGTTGCAATTGATAAGCAGAGATTCCTGAGTGCCTGCAAATCGCCGCATCGTCAGCGAGGGAGAAATATTGTTAATGCATGGGTCCAGTCTCTCCTCCTGGAGTGTTTTTCTGAAGCAGAAATGACAGCGAGAACATCAGCAGGCACATGACGGCGAACAGCCAATAAACATCAATATAGGAGAGAGCCTGAGCCTGAGCTCCCACCACGGCGTACATTCTGTCGAGCGCCTGGCGATGCGCCGAATGCGCGCTCAGTCCGGCATGCGTGAGTCTGTTCGCCAGCCCTTCAACCGCAGCATTGAAATGACCAGATCCCGTATATACGGCAAGAACAGATTGATGGTACTGACTTCTGCGTTCAACCAGCGTCGTGACAGCCGAGGTGCCCACGCTCATGCCAATATTTCGAGTGAAATTCATAAGGCCAGCCGCGGCATTCGTTCTGTTTCTGGGAAGGCCAACATACGCCCCCGCAGTAATCGGCACCATGAGGAACGCGACCGGGAGGTATTGGACGACGCGCAGCCATGCAGCGGCGCGAAAGCTGATCAGGGTATCCATTTGCCTGCAGGAGATGTACATTCCGAGAGCCATGGCGATCCACCCAAACGCAATCAGATGACGCGCCTGGAAACGCGAGGTAAGCCGGCCAACCAGAGGGATCAGGAACAGAAGAAGGACGGCGGAGCCCGACAGCACCAGCCCGGCAATCTCCGCCGTATAACCCATGAGGGTCTGCAGGTACAGAGGAATGAGAACGGTGCCGCCCAGGATGGCGATGCCCAGCGCGAAGAACATCAGGTTGCAGCTCGCAAAATTGAAAATCCTGAACAAGCGAACATCCACCAGCGGTTCCTTGTGAAACCATTCCCAGACCACCAGGGAAACCAGGCTTACGGCGGCGGTGACGATCAGCGTTGTGATGAAACGGGAACCGAACCAGTCGTCTTCCTGTCCTTTGTCGAGCGTGATTTGCAGTGCGCTGACACCGAGCACGAGCAAAGCGAAGCCGATCGAGTCGAACTTTGCCAGACTCGCTTTCACTTTGGAGAGATAAGGGGGATCTTCGAGCAGCTGATACACCAGCAGAGTCGCCAGAATGCCCACAGGGATGTTGATGTAGAAGATCCAGCGCCAGGAGTAGCTGTCGGTAATCCACCCACCCAAGGTGGGACCTATGGCGGGAGCGCAGACCATGGTGATTCCATACAGTGCAAATGCCATCCCACGTTTTCGCGGAGGAAATGTATCGGTGAGAATGGCCTGGACCATGGGCTGCAATCCACCCCCGAAGGCGCCCTGCAGGACCCGAAACAAAAGCAGCATGCCGAGACTGGGCGCGATCCCACATAAGAAGGAACTCAGAGTGAAGAAGACGATGCAGATCATGAAGAAGCGCTTGCGCCCCAGCACGCCAACGAGGAAGCCGCTCATGGGCAGCACGATGGCATTCGCGACCAGATAGGTGGTGAGAACCCAGGTGCTCTCGTCATTGCTGGCGCCCAGATTCCCTGCTATGTAGGGGAGCGCCACATTGGCGATGCTGGTATCGAGTACTTCCATGAAGGCGGCCAGCGAAACCACGATCCCGACGGTCCAGGGATTGACTTTCGGCGCCCAGGCCGCTTCCTCGGCGATGACAGAAGCTGCGGCGCTCATCGGACGGTAACCTCCGGATCGACCGACAATCCCGGCTTCAGCAGGCCTTCCGCGTTGAAATCGACTGCCTGCGAGCGATCGAAGTCAATGCGCACCGGCACCCGCTGCACCACCTTCACGTAGTTCCCGGTTGCGTTCTCCGGAGGCAGCAGACTGAAGACGGAGCCCGTTCCTCCGCCTAGGTTCGTTACATGACCTCTCCAGCTGCGGCCGTAAGCATCCACTTTGATCTCGACCGGATCGCCCGGCCGCATGCGGGCAAGCTGAGTCTCTTTGAAGTCGGCCGTGATCCAGATATCGTCGAGGGGAACGACGTCAATCAGTTCCTGACCAACGCTGACGTTCTCGCCTACTTCGGCGCTTCGCTTTCCCACGATTCCGCTGACCGGTGAACGGATGATCGTGTAACTCAGGTTCAGCTCTGCCTGATCCAGTTCTGCCTTACGCCACTCCACCTGGGCATCGGCAGCGTTGTACTTCGCGTGTGCCAGGGAAACCTGGTCGGGAGCTGTGCGGGCGCTGTCAAGCGCAGCCCTAGCTTGCAACAGTCTTCCGTGTGCCTGCTCGAGCGTCTGTTCATCAGCTCGGACGAGAGCGCCAGCCGCGATCACAGCAGCGCGATTCGCTTTGGCTGCCGCCACCGCCTGGTCGTATTGCTGGCGCGAAACATCCTGCCGGGTCACCAGCTGGGTGTAGCGGATCAGATCCGCATCCGTCTTTTGCGCATTTGCCTCCGCTGCTGCCAGCTGCGCCTTAGCCGATTCCAGTTCCTGTCCCGCTGCGCCCACGCCCGCCTCCGCGTTTTGGACGCCGGCTCTTGCTGAGTCAAGATCGCTCCACGCCGAGGCCGATGCGATGGGTAAATTCCAACGCGAGCCTGCGGCAATGGCTTCGGCATTCGCGAGGCTGGCTTTGGCCTGCTTGGCCGCGACCTTGTAATCGCTGGGATCGATGATCACCAGTACATCGCCGGCATGGACCATCTGGCCCTCGATCACGTTCACCTGCTGCACATGGCCGGTAATGCGGGTGCTCAGCGGCATGATGTGGCCATCCACCTGGGCGTCATCGGTGTCTTCATGAAGCCATGCGTTGTGCAGGAACCAGGCTCCGACAGCGGCGAGCAGCAGCGCGGCAGCTGCAATCACAACCAATTTGGTGCGACGGCCTGGGCGCCCCAGCTTCTTCTCTGTCCCCGGTGTATCCAGCATCCGGTCTGCGACGTTCTCCGGCAGACCCTCTTCGAGCAGGACCCCGTGACTGTTATGGGAAGCGTTGCTGTTATTCGACATTACTTTCCTCCGAGATAGTGCTCGTATTGCGTGCGCGCCACGCCGAGCGCGCGTGCCAGGGACAACCTGGCGAAATTGTGGCTGTAGAGGCTGTTGATGTACTGGTCATTGGCGCTGGCCAAAGCCTGCTCAGCCTGCACCACTTCGACGCTGTCGGTGACACCCGAAGTAAAGCGATCTTTCGACCGGGCCAGGTTTTCGTTGGCGAGAGCCACGTTCTGCTTCGCAACCGCGACCTGCTCGCGCGCGGCGCTCAGGTCCAGGAGCGCTGTTCGCACGTCATAGTCGATCTGGCCGCGAAGGTTCTCCGCTTCTGCCTTTCTCTGCTGGAATGCGGCTTCGGCCTCCGTAATATCGCCTTTGATCCTGCCTCCGGTAAAGAGTGGAACGCTGACACCCGCTTGGAAGGCGAATGTTCCGTGCGACTGGCCGAAGGTCTGTCCCACATCGCCGTAGTCTCCGGCTATGGCGACCGTGGGCAAGCGTTCGCCCTTCGCTGCGGACAGCGCCCGGGCCGCCGCCTTTTCGGCGTCAAGCGCAGCGCGCAGATCGCTGCGCGAGTCGTCAGCCGTCCTCAGCGCAACGTCGATGCTGAGCGATTCGAGATCGGAATAGGGAAGCGTGTCGGCAAGATCGAACTGCTGACCGAGCGGCAACCCGATCGTGCGCCCGAGAGCGAGCTTCGCAATCGCGAAGTTGTTCCGGGTGACGCTGAGGTTGTACTCCTCCGAATGCAGCTCGACTGCGGTCCGGGTAACGTCGATTCGTGGCGCTGTGCCAGCCTGCATCTCGTCCTGCGCCTGGTCGTAAAGAGCCCTGGAATTCTGTACCTGCGCATCCTGTGCCTCAATGCGGGACCGATCTGCAACCGCCTCGAGATAGGCATTGCCTACCGTCAGCGTGATCGCGTCCAGGGTGTCCCGGTAATTGAGCTGCGCTGCCTCTTCTGCGTTGTTCGCCGCGCGGAGGCGCTGGATGGAGGCAAAGCTGAACAGGGTCTGGCTCGCGCTCACATCAGCCGAACTGTAGCCATACGGCCCGATGACGCGTGGAATGCCTGGTACCTTTAGGCCGAGGGTCGCCAGATCGGTCTGCTCCACATTCGCTGATCCTCCCGCGTTTACCTGCGGAAGCAGTGCGCTCAGGGCCACCAGTCGCTGCCCACGAGCGGTCCTAGCATCTTCTCCAGTCTCAATCGCGCCCAGGTTGTATTGGATCGCCCTATGAATCGCGTCTCGCAAAGTCAGTTGCAACACGCCGTTCGCCACCTGACCGCTCGGGACGCTTCCCCTCAGCGGACTCGCGCTCGCCGCTCCGGTGCTGTACTGGGCCGCTACCGGCATCGAGCAGGCCGCGAGCACGGCCAGAGTCATAGTTGCCACGCGCCAATGTGTTTCCATCCGTCGGTTTGTCATTCCCTGATCTCCCTTTCGCGACCGTCACGGGCGAGCTGCTTTAGAACCTGTCGGGTGAACAGGCCACAGTGAACGAACCGGACACCTCGACCCATCAGTTCATCGAGCGCAGTTTTTCCGTCGTCGTCGATCGCCGTGAGGCCCTTGAGATCGATCACAAGCTCACGGCCGAAAAGCGCCTTCGCCGCCCGCTGGCCCGCAATCCTGAGTTCGGCGGACCAGGGGGCGATCAGCTTGCCCTCCAGCAAGAGCTGTCGCTGTGTTTTGCCCTCGATTATGGAAATTCTCAACACCGCTATTCCCCTCACGCCGGACAAAAGGCAACACTCGTGCCAAAGCACGACGCGCGCTAAGCCCCTGCCTTTTCAGTGAGGAACAGCGCGGAGGACTGTTGAAGTCGACGGTGTTGAAGTTGAAAGTGTTGAAACTGTCGGAGATAACGGGAGAGCGGAAATCCGCGGCTCAGGAGAACTGCTTGGCGTAGAGACCGAACTTCTTCATGCGGGAAAGCAGGGTGGTGCGGTTGATGCCCAGCTGAGCCGCCGCACCATCCGCGCCGCCCACGCGGCCTCCACACAGGGTGAGGGCGCGCACAATCTCTTCGCGCTGCTTCCTCGAGTACTCGTCGGAAACAATGACTCTGTCTGCCGGGGTCGCCGCCAGGGCTGCCCTCGTTCGGCTGCCGGTTGCCGGGGTGCTCTCAGCATTCTTTCTGCGAAGCTCTGCAAGTGGTGCGTCCAGCGATCTGCCTCGCGAAAGAATTACGGCGCGCTCGATGAAATTCTCCAATTCGCGCACATTGCCTGGCCAGTCCCAGTCGCGCAGTGCCTTCATGGCCGATGCCGGCACGGAGTCGATCCGCTTTTGCATCTGGCGGGTGAACTTCTGCACGAAATAGCTGACCAGCAGCGGAATGTCCTCTTTTCGCTCGCGCAGCGGCGGGATTCGGATTGGAAAGACATGGAGCCGGTAGTAGAGATCGCTGCGGAACTCCCGGTCGGCCACCATCTTTTCGAGCTCCTGGTTCGTCGCCGCCACCAGCCGAACATTCACCCTGCGCGTGTGCGTGCTGCCCAGCCGCTCGAATTCGCGCTCCTGCAGCGCACGCAGGAGCTTCGGCTGGATCTCAAGGGGAATGTCTCCGACTTCGTCGAGAAAGAGCGTGCCCTGATCAGCCAGTTCCATCCGCCCGATCTTTTGGGAGATCGCGCCGGTGAACGCTCCCTTCTCGTGCCCGAACAGCTCACTCTCGAGCAGTCCCGTGGGAATCGCCGCGCAATTCAGTTTTACAAATGTGGTCTCCTTACGCCGGCTGCGCTCGTGGATGGCGCGAGCGACCAGTTCCTTGCCGGTGCCCGTCTCACCCAGCAGCAGAACGGTCGAGTCGCTGGGCGCGACGGTTTCCACCAGCTCGAGAACGTTCCTCAGCGCCGGACTGTTGCCGATGATCTCCTCGAAGCCCATCTCGCTGCGGATTTCTTCTTCGAGGTAGAGCCTCTCCTGGGCAAGCTTGTCCTTCAGTCTTGAAATCTCTTCGTAGGCCAGAGCATTTTCGATCGCAATAGCGATCTGACCCGCCACCTGGCCGAGAAACCCGATTTCGTCTTCAGCAAAGGGGACTTCGGTCGTCCGGCCAATGACGAGAACTCCCACAGCCCGGCCACGGTTCGCAAGGGGAAGGAAGCAAATGCTCCTGGTATGGTCGACCAGGGCAAGTTCACCGTGCACCTCCGATGGGAAGACCTGTGAATCAGTCGAGTTGATCACCACCGGCTGCAGGCTCTCGATGGCCTTTTGTGTGGACTCTATCGGCGTGATCAGGAGACCTTCTCTCAGGATTCCCTGGCCCTGCGGAAAATCGAGCGCGTAAACCCTGAATTTTCCTGTTGACGTATCGAGGAGCGATACGCTCACCAGATCGCCATGTATCACGGCACGAATATTTCCCAGGACAGCGCACAGTACATCGCGGAGGTCGAGATTCGAGGTGATCTTGTTGGTCAGGTGCAGGAGCAACTGAAGGCGCTCATTCCTGCGCTCGAGTTCCGTCTGTGTGCTCATACCCTTACTAAACGATGCGGGAACGGTCCCGCTCGCCAGAGGATCCGTTGGCGGCCTCTGGTGTTACGTCTTAGAAAAGTCTACGACAGGGCTATTGTCAATCGAGGCTCGGTGGGTTGGTGGCTGATGCCGCTTATGCTTCTGTCGCGCCGGCGACATAGCGGCACGACTCTGAGGGAACAGAGATACGAGGTGCGTTGGGCGTGGGGCTAATCATGACAGCGTCGGCCGAGAGGTGCGTCCCGAAGGAAGACAGTACCCATAACAACTCGTAAGCGAAAGGGAAGATGGATATTCATCCGACCAAGGTCTGGGTTCTCTCTGGAGGGCGGGCAAGCGCGTGACAGGTCGCCCATCGGGGACCGGCGTCTCCTCATACTACTGGTTTCGGGTTTCGGGGCTTACCTGGTGGCCGGCCTGGTGTGGGGCATCGGACTGTCTCTGGACGGAACAACCGGCTATGCGATTAATCCGGCGGGGGATTTCGGTCCCCCTTCATCGTGCATACTGTCCTGGCACATGCTTTGCTGCCGATTGCGGGAAAGGGAAAATCGGACTGGGGTTACGCGATCGTTCCGATTCTCGGACCGCTCCCAGGAGGAGCGCTGGCGGGGCTGCTGCTGCACGCGATACACATCTGAGGATGAGCAACGGCTTGCACTCGGAGCCGATGGGATTACGCCGCCGGGCTTTTCCGCCTGGGTGAAGTTCCGAGGCGCAGGCGGGTCGCCATTTTCACCAGGTCGGCTAGAGAGGCCGCCGTCATCTTCTCCATCACCCGTCCGCGGTGCGCTTTGACGGTAACTTCGCTGATGCCGAGTTCCGCGCCAATCTGTTTGTTCAACATCCCTGACACGACCAGAGACATTACCTGTTGCTCGCGGGGTGTCAGAGAAAGGTACGCCTTCTGCAGGGCGCGGATCTCGACATCGCGGATCAGAGCAACCCGGCTCCGCTCCAGGGCTTGTTCAATCGCGCTCAGCAGCACTTCGTCACTGAACGGCTTGGTCAGGAATTCCATCGCTCCGGCCTTCATAGCGCGAACAGTCATGGGAACATCGCCATATCCGGTAATGAAGATGATGGGCATTGCAGAACGCTCGTCAACGATTTGCTTTTGGAGATCCAGACCACTGAGGCCCGGCAAGGAAACGTCCAGTACCAAACAACTTGGAACGGACTCTTTCTGTCGATCGAGGAATTCCTGGGCGGTGGAGTAGGTTTTCGGGTTCCAACCTGCCTGCCGAACCATAGACTCCAGCGATTCGCGGACCGACACGTCGTCATCGACGATGAACACAACGGATGAAGCCGGCAGCATAAAACGCACCTCTTTCCGATCTGTGGAGCCGATTGTAATCCGGGGCCAGCAAGAGACGAAAGTCTTGCTCCTTCAGGGGTCCGGCAATGCCGCACGCATCGCGTCGAGGAGTGCCGTTTCGCTGAACGGCTTAATGAGACAGGCGACAGCGTTCTGTTCGAGCAGCTGCAAGCGCAGCCTCTCGTCCCGCTGAGCCGTCATGAAAATAACCGGCAGCTGCGGCCGGCGCACCTGCAACTTGCGTCTCAGCTCAGGGCCGGACATCCCCGGCATCGAGACATCGAGGATTACGCACTCCGCCTCCGCAAGGTTCAGGGAGACCAGGAATTCTTCCGCGGATGAGAAAGTTCGAACCGCAAATCCCAGCTCAGCAAGCAGATCCGGGAGTGATTCGCGTACAGATTGGTCGTCATCGATCACGGCCACGATCGCGCGTCGATTTGTCATGGATGTCCCGATAGCTAACCGCACACGTCCCCATCCTCAGCAAAGAATAAAACTCAAATTCGAAGTACGGCGAACCGATGCAGGCCGAGTCCTGAGGTTCTCCCATGCTGCCCGGGGCGTGCAAGTCATGATCATCTCTGACCACCGGAGGGAGGGCCATTGTACTTTGGTATTGGTTCGCCCTTCCCGAGCGGGATTCAGCAGGCAGAACGTTACCAAAGGCCAATAGTCAGGTTCCGCATCGCCCGCGGCTTCCCCAGCAAATGGCTCCAGGTCGGTTCGAGTGAGGACCAAGCTTTTCACTCCAGACTGAGGCCCGAATCCGAAAGACACTTATACAAAGGTATCGCCGATACCATCGGGCAATTGTTTCGCCACCTGCGCTCTGGCTTAATCCAACTTGAAGATCGGATGATTCCGGCGGTGGCTGGTAGGAGAGGAATGATTCCATGACGACATTTTCGTCACCTTTGCAGAAGCAAGCTACACGCCCGGCGGTAGAAAGTATTGGCTCATTTGCGGTGAGCGTTCGACCGGAGGACCTGACAGCACGGCTCCGGTCGCTCTACAAGCGCAATATTCTGGACAGCATTGGTTGCGCGATCTCCGCTTTGGCCGGAGCCCCGTTTTCCGCGCTCCGTCGGCAGTTCGAAGAATATCGCGCATCGGGATCCTGCTCACTGATTGGCGGCGGTAAGACCGCTCCGGATCAAGCCGCGTTGTTCAACTCGGGACTGGTGCGATATCCAGACCTGCTGGACAGCTACATGGCGCCCGGGGGCCTGTGCCACCCCAGCGACAACTTTGGAACGGTCCTCGCCGCAGCGGAGCATGCGGGTGCCTCGGGAGAGGAGTTCATGCTGGCACTCGCAGTTGCGTATGAGATCCAATGCAGGTTCACTGCGGCGGTTCCAGTGATGGCGAAAGGCCTGAACCATGCGATGCAACTCGCCATGTCAGCGGCCGCCGCTGCCGGCAGGCTGTTCGGACTTTCCGCCGACGAAATCGCAAACGCCGTTGCTATCTCTACCTCCGATAATGTGTCACTGGCCTGTGTCCATGTCGAGCCCGTATCGCAATGGAAGGGCTTCTCGCCAGGAATGACAGGCATGCGCGCAGTTTACGCGGCGTCTCTGGCAAAACGTGGATTCACAGGGCCACATGGGTTGTTCGAAGGGCCAAAGGGGCTCGAGCAGTTGCTTGGCCAACGTGTCGAAGTGGACTGGGAAGACAGGTCGCTGGAGTTCATTACTCAGACAGTGCTGAAGAAATATGCTTCCCTGATTCACGGGCAGCCGGTACTTGAAGCAACGCTGGATCTGAAGCGCTCTTACAAGCTCGACGCATCCGCGGTGGAACAGGTACGATGCGACATTTTCGCGGCCGGCTTCGATTTCGCCGGTGGAGGAACCTATGGCAGCAAAGACCATGTCTGGAACAAGGAGCAGGGCGACTACAACCTGAAGTACCTGATATCCGCCGCGCTTCTGGATGGTGAGGTGGGGCCGGATCAGCTCGAACCGAGCCGCATACGGGCTGCCGATGCCCAGGCCATGGTAGCGCGCGTGGAAGTTCGTCCCGATCCACAGCTAACGGCTCGCTTTCCGAATGAGCTGGCCGCTCGCATCACGATTCGCACCAAAGATCAGAGGATGCTCGAAAAGGAGCATCTGGGGTACGAAGGCGGCCTTGACCAACCAATGTCCTGGGACCGGGTGGGCGAAAAATTTCACTGGCTCAGTGAACGTTTTGCCGACCAGGGTTTGCGGGATGACATTATTCAGGCGGTCCAGCAACTGGACTCACACCCCATCGCACGACTCATCGATCTGCTGACCCAGGTCCGCACGGTGGCAACTTATCGGCGAACGCATCCTGGTATCCAGTAGACCTACGGACCGACCTTCAGGCCCGTCGATGCCAGACATGTCGGCAGAATGCTGAATCCGTGCGAAACAGGAGGAAGATTGTGCCGGAAAGAGGAACGGTGATCGTTACTGGAGCGGGAAGAGGAATCGGAAGGGCCGTGGTGAAGGCTTTTCTCGATCGCGACTATAACGTCGTGGCCAACTCGTTAACGTTTTCGAAAAGCGACCTTGACGCCTCTCCGACATTGGCCCTTGTCGACGGCGACATCAGCAAACCGGAGACAACAAGCCGAGCCGTGGAGGCAGCGTTGAGCCGGTTCGGCTCGATCAACCATGTGGTCAATAATGCTGGCGTCTTTACCGCCCGCCCCTTTCTGGAGTACACCATCGACGAGTTCCGCCGTTTTGTCTCCATCAACCTCGAAGGCTTCATCTTCATGACGCAGCAGGCGGTGAGGCAGATGCTGGCGCAAGGTTCAGGAGGGAGTGTGACAACCATTACCGCGGCCCTGGCTGACAACCCGATTGCCGGCGTTCCAGGATCGATTCCGATGATTACCAAAGGCGGTCTGAATGCGGTGACTCTGAGCCTCGCCAACGAGTTTGCAAAGCAGAATATCCGGTTCAACGCGGTCGCCCCCGGCGTGGTGGATACGCCCATGCACCAGGAGACACGGCGAGATCTGATGCAGGCGCTGACACCGATGGGTATTGTTTCCGAGGCGAAAGACATCGCCGACGCGGTGGTCTATCTTACCGAAGCTCGTTATGTAACTGGGGAGGTGCTGCACGTGGACGGCGGTGCGCACGCAGGCCGATGGTAAGCGTGCAGGCTCCTGCACCATCGCGCGCCGAAGCCCGGATGGCAGAGCTGGGCATCGTTCTGCCGCCTGCCCCCACTCCCTTTGGCAATTACGTGGAGGTTCTGGAAACTGGCAATCTGCTCTTTCTCAGCGGGATGCTGCCGGTCGTGGGGCATATTCCAAAGTACCTGGGGCGGCTTGGCAAAGAACTCGATGTGGAAGCCGGGCGAGACGCGGCGCGTACCGCTGCACTGAGCGGCCTCGCGGCTGCGCGTCAGCACCTCGGATCGCTCGACAGAATCAGGCGCGTCGTTCGCCTTGGAGTCTATATGGCGACCTGCGGAGATTTCTTCGATCAACCGCGTGTCGCCGACGGCGCCTCGGACCTGCTGCACGACGTTTTTGGGCCTGAGGGCCTCTCGGGTCGCCTCGTCCTTGGCGTGGCGAGTCTCCCACTGGGCATGCCCATCGAAGTGGAACTCATTTTCGAAACAGCCGCAGCAGCAGAGCAATAAACGAAGATCCTCATTGTTGAAATGCAGGAGAGACTCCGGATGAATGTTGGCATAACCCGCAGCCGCACACGCCGCACGGTCATCATCACGCTCTCAATGTGTGCTTTGACGGGCGGGGCCCTGGTCGCTGGGCAGGACACGCAGGATCGCTACCAGATCAAAGCGCCCAACGGGATCGCCTTTTCCGAATTCCGCGGATACGAGGGATGGCAGGACGTGGCCGTCAGCCGGACTAACAACGCGATCAAGGTCATCCTCGCCAATCCCATCATGATTCGGGCCTACAGGGACGGCACTCCTAACGACGGCCGCTCTTTTCCTGATGGATCGGCGATTGTGAAGATCGCCTGGAATAAAGCGCCCAACTCTGTCTCCCCTTACGCCGTGGAGGTGCCGACGACTCTGCAGTCGGTCTCTTTCATCGAGAAGGATTTAAAACGATTTCCCGAGACCAGTGGCTGGGGATACGCCCAGTTCCTGTACGACCCAACTGCCAGGACGTTCAAACCCTATGGTAAAGACGCGACCTTCGGACATGCGGTTTGCTATCGATGCCACAGCACGGTCAAGGTACACGATTACATTTTCACCGGTTACCCACCACGGTAATCGCGGAACAACTGCCATACAGAACCTTGCCATCGCTAACACGAAATCCAGAGGAGGAGTTATGCCAACAGCAGTCGCGGTTTCAACGATGAAGGCCGCTCAGGTCGCGGGCGCGGGAAACGGGATTCAAATTGTCGAGCGGGAGATTCCGGAGCCTGGGGCCGGCCAGGTCCGCATAGAAGTGAAGGCCTGCGGGGTGTGTCACAGCGACGCCCTGGTCGTCGAAGGAGCGTGGGCGGGAATTCCTTATCCACGTGTGCCGGGTCACGAAGTCGCGGGTATCGTGGACAAAGTGGGAGCCGGCGTATCGCAGTGGCGCAAAGGCCAGCGCGTGGGTGTGGGCTGGCATGGCGGCCACGACGGCACATGCCGCGAGTGCCGCCGCGGCGATTTCCGGAATTGCCGCAATCAGCAGATCGCCGGCATTAGCTACGACGGCGGATACCAGGAGTACATGGTGGCTCCGGCCGAAGCGCTCGTGTCCATCCCGGAGGGTATCAGTGACGTCGATGCGGCGCCGCTTCTCTGTGCGGGCATTACTACCTACAACGCGCTGCGCCATGCCGGCGCGCTCCCCGGCGATCTGGTGGCGGTTCAGGGAATCGGCGGCCTGGGTCACCTTGGCATTCAGTTTGCCAGCAAATTCGGTTATCGGGTGGTGGCCGTTGGCCGCGGTTCTGAAAACGAACCCCTCGCGAAAAAGCTGGGCGCAAATCTCTATATCGACAGCAACGCGAGCCATGCTGCTGAGGAGCTGCAAAAACTCGGCGGTGCCCGGGTCATCCTGGCGACCGCGCCGAGTTCCAAAGCAATGTCGGAGCTGATCGACGGCCTGGGGCCGAACGGCAAGCTGCTGGTGATTGGCGCTGCCTTCGAACCGATCGAAGTTACTCCGATTCAGCTGATCATGGGCGTCAAAGCCATCCAGGGCTGGGCATCGGGCACTCCGGCTGATTCCGAGGACACCCTGAACTTTGCTGAATTCTCGGGGGTGCGCGCCATGATTGAAACCTATCCCCTCGAGAAAGCCGCCGAGGCCTATGCGCGGATGATGAGCGGGAACGCAGAATTCCGCGTCGTGCTCACGATGTGAAATCACGCAACCGAAGAACACGCGGAGCCAATTTGAATCCGTACCCTGCCGGCATGGAATCAAACGCAATGTGGCGGCGCGCTCAGGTGGAATCGATGCCGCGCTGGCGGGGGTTCATTTTGTGGCCTGCGCTTTTTGCGCTGGTCCTATGCTTCCAGTCGACGGCTCAGGTTCCTATCAGGGAGGGTTTAATGCAACAGTCGATCCATTACCAAACTGTCCAGGCGGACGGCCTTTCGATCTTCTACCGGGAAGCCGGTCCAAAGGATGCTCCAACGATCCTCCTTCTCCATGGCCTGCCCTCATCGTCAAGGATGTTTCAGCCTTTGCTCACACGCCTCTCCGACCGCTATCGCCTAATTGCGCCGGACTATCCCGGCTTTGGTCACAGCGACTGGCCGGATCCCCGACACTTCGCCTATACCTTCGACCACATCGCAGCCATCATGGACGATTTCACCCAGGCTCTTGGTTTATCCCGCTATTCCCTCTACATGCAGGACTACGGCGGCCCCGTCGGCTTTCGCATGGCATTGGCCCACCCCGAGCGTGTCCAGGCACTCATCGTGCAGGATGCCGTGGCCCACAATGAAGGGCTTGGGGCAAACTGGGTGACGAGGCGGGCGTTCTGGGCGGACCGGCCAAAATATGAAGACGCGCTGCGGACGAATCTGCTGTCACTGGCAACAACCAGGACGCGCCACCTCGGAGACGATCCGAACGTAGAACTCTACGATCCAGACCTCTGGACTGACGAATTCGCGTTTCTGAATGCGCCCGGACAGGCTCCGATCCAGAGCGACCTGTTCTATGACTACCGCACCAACGTCGAGGCCTATCCCCGGTGGCAGGCGTGGATGCACCAAACGCAACCGAAGCTGTTGGTCATCTGGGGGAAGCATGACCTGTCGTTCGATTTGGGCGAGCCCGAACGATACCGGAGAGACGTGCCCAGCGCCGAGATCCACGTGCTGGATGCCGGGCACTTCGCGCTCGACACAAAACCGGATGAGATCGCCACGCTGGTACGCAGATTCATGACGTCCGTGGACGCGAAAAGGCTTCCAACGTCAGCCGATGCCGACCGTTAGTGCAGGGGAGCCGCCGCTCGGGGACTCGCGATTTGTCTCGCGGGTGACCTCCGCCCGCGCGATCGGATCGCTCCATACGGAATTGGCAAGCTGCCTTTCTCAGCGCAGCTCAGATCGCGTCAAGAGCTTTACCGCGAGAACCTCATTCCAGTTGGCTCGGAATGCAGAATCTGGATCGCATTCCGGCTCTCGTCGAGTACCGACTCTCCATCTATGATCACTTCATTCATCGACGACCAGAAGCGCATCGAAGAGGCTTTGCGCTAATCGCGGACGTAAGTGGCATCCGATCTTCCTCAGATCGTCGGAGATGGCGTGCAATTGCTGCAGGTCGCAATGAATCTAATCGTCAACAGCAGTGACGCCATGAAGGATGTTGATGGAATACGAGAGATGGTCATCAGGTCGCCGCGAGATGAAAACGAGCAGACTCCGGTGTCCGTGAGTGATGCCGGCCCAGGGGTTCCACCTGAACTGGTGAAACAGATTTTCGACCAGTTCTTCACAACCAAACCGCACGGCACCGGCGTGGGGCTTCGTATCAGGCGGTCAATCATTGAATCTCATGGTGGACGTTTGTGGGCCGAGCCGGCCGCCGGTCGCAGCGCAAGCTTTCAATTAAACCTACCCGTCGCGATTCCTGGCCATAGCCCCCACACGCCAAAATCAATCAGCGTTTAGACCACCGGCCAAAAGCGCAAATCGAAAAACTCGCGGTGCGCTGACTCCCATCCGCGATTTTCCACATGCACACAGCCCTTGCTTCGCAATTTGGGTCTGCTCAGCAGGAGTCGAACAGCGATGAGTGGCCCAGCCTCGCTCGTAAGTAGCGAAGACTCGATCCAATGGAGGATGGGCCATCTCCTTTACACAGTCACTGTCCTCTTCGCTTCGAGTGCCGGTAGAAGAAGCTTCAGAAGTGCTTCGTCCGAGAACGGGTTCTGACCCGAGATCAACTCGCGGTCCTGAAGGACATAGCTCTGCCACGGCGGGGCCACACTCACGTCACCGCCGGCGGTGCGCAAGGCAAAATCCGGGTAGAAGAGAACCTTACCGCCAATCTCAATTGGTTCCCGCTGCTGCTCTTCCGCTGTCGAAAAGATCGTCATCTTATATCCGGCATAGATCCATTCTTTGGCTTTGGCCTGTGCTCCAGCGGTATCGCCCGCCGACAGCGCGGCGACAAATTCTTTCGATGCGGGAAGCGCGGAGAGTAGTGAAATCGGGCCATGGCAAAGCACCGCGGTGGGCTTGGATGTTTCATGGAAATGTCTCAAAACGATGCCCGCGTTGGGATCATCGAGAAGATCGATCATCGGGCCATGGCCGCCGGGGACGAAAACAGCGTCATACTGATCCAGACCTGATGCAACGACATCCGAGATGCGGGTTGGGTTTCTGAGGCCGGTCAGGCTATCGCGGAAATTGAAATAGTCGTGGAGCCTGGCCTCGTCTCCGCCGAAGAAATCGGGGACAGCGGAATGGAGATCCAGTTGCGGCGTGTTGCCCTTCGGATTGGAGAAAGTGATTTCGTAGCCTTCCTGCATGAGGGCGCGGACCGGAACCGTCAACTCGTTCAGGTAATATCCGGCCCCGCGATAACACCCGCCATTTTTCAACGGTAAGCCGGATCCGCTCGAAACCAGCACTAAGACTTTTCCTTTTGATGCCATTTTATTTTCCTCTCAAATCGAATAGGCGTGCGCCCATGTGTGTTCTCTCTCGGTCTTCTTGTGCTATCCAGCTGCTAGTCGCTTCCATGTCAGGGCGAGCGACCATACAAACCGAGAGTGCCAGAAGTGCGACTACGAGTCTATTGGACGAAGGTATCGACCAAGACCACAGTGTGAATTCGATCTATCCGCAAAGAGTGTTGCGTACTCTTTTGGAAGACTTCGAAGAACAAAGTATCGCCAACACCGCCGGTTAAGTGATCTGCAGAGCACCTGGAGCCTGGTCCCTTCATCGCTCGACGCATCGTGTTGTGGAAGATGCAGCGGGGAGGCGCGTTGATGGACAGCGGCCGCATCACGGCGCGAGGATGCAACATTTATGCCTATTTACCGCCACATCCTAAAACAGGCCTTCGCGGCGAATTGTGACTTTGTGAAACGCGCTTCCAAAGCAGGCCATGGAATTGACAGAGTCTGGGAAGGGTGGAAAGCCAAGAAGCCGGCTTCCCACCCTTCGCAGACTCCCTGGAAATCCCTTCTGGATTCCCACATTCCCACGGAACTTGTAATGCAGGTCTTTGGTCCAAAGTGTAACGGATGTTCAGATACACTCAAGGTCAATCCCCTTGCCATCGTCGCGAACACGCAAACGGAGCTCATCCCGATCGAATCGAATTTCAGCTTCAATTTGGCTGGCAGCCGCGATCTCAGCACCTCGATGCGCAGGACAAGTCCCGTTTCATGAGACGCCCCGTTGCGGCTCCGGAATCACCTGCATCCTGCCAAGCAGCAGGATATACGCAAGAATCCCCACGCAGAGGATGACAGCCGCGACGGTAAACGCCGCCGAGAAGTCATGCTGACCTGCAAAATACCCCGTGGCAATCGGCGCCGCGATAGCTGCCAGCTGGGTTGCGAAATTCATGATCCCGCCAATACGGCCCACGCTTTCCCTCGGGGCAATCAGCGATGGCACCGACCACCCAACCGGGGCCATTGCCCCGAGTCCGCCCAGCGAGATGCTCATCCAAAGGAGCACCTTCCCGGGTGTGTCTGCGACGCCGGCACCATAGATGGACACGCCACAGAGCATGCCCAGCACCAGCACACCCTGTCGCACCTTCCAGGGCGTCCATCCGCGTGACACGAGCCGGTCCACCAGCAGTCCGCCAACGCAAAGATCTGTCACCGTGGCCGTAGCCCAGGGCACACTCGTGTACAGGACCGAGTGCAGCAGATCCACGTGAAGCCGCGCCGTCAAGTAAGCCGGCAGCCACGTCAGCAGAAGATAGAAGGTCCAGTTATAGGCAGCGAATCCAATGGTTGCCCCCAGAACCTGGCGGTTGCGCAGGAGATACAGCAAAGGCGCGCCCTTACCTCCCTCGCTCTTTGTTCCCTCCGGCTGCGCATGGCCCTCGTGGATATACCGCAACTCGTCAGGCGACAGCTTGCGATCCTGGCTCGGATTTCGATATAGCCACCAGAACGCCAGAAAGAACCCGAAACTCAGTGCTCCCGTAAAGGCGAAGGTCGCTCGCCACCCGAAATGGATCAGCAGAAGTCCGAGTATCGGCACTCCGATGGCCGACGCAAATTTTGCTGCTGCGTCGAACAGCGATGTCGCAAAGCTCCGCTCGTTCTCCGGAAACCAATATCCCGTGGCCTTCGAATTGGCAGGAAACGTCGGCGCTTCGCCGATACCCAGCAACAGCCGCGCCGCGAGAAATGTTCCCACACCTGACCCAAAGGCCGCGAAGAAGGACGCCACGCTCCAGATAAGAGCCGAAATCCTTCCGATGACTCTCACTCCAATGCGGTCCAGAATTACGCCCACCGGGATCTGCAGCGCAGCGTACGTCCAGGAATACGCGCTGGCCAGAACACCGAAAGTGACTTCGCTGATGTGGAATTCCTGAACCAGCGCGCCGTGGGATACCGAGATGTTCACTCGATCGAAGTAATTGATCAGAACGCCAATCCCGAGAAGCACGCCGATGTGCCACCGGCGGTGATGGCCTGCGCCTGATGCGAGCGCACCCTCCGACAATTCGGAGTTGACCGGCAGGCCACTGTGAACGCTCATCGGGAACTCCTGCCGTGTCGCCGGTGCATTTTGCGCCCCCGACTATTCGGCCATAGCTGGCAGAACAGGCGCAATTGGCCAATGGTATTGGGGACACCTTCGTATCACGCAGTGTCGACTTCCTCGGCCGCTTGATTCTCCGGGCCGCGATCAAGATTCGGCCCTGCCGCGATCGCGACGGACCAATACGATTGTCTGACTCCATACGAATCGATGCGCCCCACATCCGGCAAGGCGAATCTTTACTGGGTTCGGATGTGCGCTGTTGTAGCAGCACGAGGTCTCGCACGAGGACCGCATGCGTTTCCGCCCGCTCACCTGCGAATTTCACCCGTTCCTGTTACGCATTTGGAGGCAAAATCCGATGTCGATTTCCATTAAGGTCGTGAGGGCCATCCGCACTTCATCGTTTGCTCTGAGTCTGTTCGTGTTTCCTGGAATCCATGCGCAGAGCGACTTGCCCGTCGCACCGGCGCGAGCGGCCAGGCCGCTGAGTTCCGCGAGCCCGCAAAGTTCCACGCCTTACGCGAATCCGCCAGCCGGTGCCCAGTCCTCTTCCACCCCGACTGCTCCCGGTGTGCCAACGCAGGACCCAGCGGAGAACCAGCGCGCCCAATTCGAACAACGAGGCCTCAGAGTGAACGTTCAATATGTTGCGGACGCGCTCGCTGCGCCAACGGGAGTTGCTCCCACACCTGAAAACTGGTGGGGGCGCATCCGCGTCACCATCGACGCCGATTTGGGCAAATTCACCCCCGATAAGGGCCTCGGCGCCCACATCACCAGCCTGTGGCAATACGGCACCAACATTGGCGGCACGGATTACGTCAACAGTTACGCCAACCCGTCGAGCCTCGCCAGTCAGCACGTCTTCCGTGCTGCTGAATATTCCCTCAGCCAATACCTTTTCAACGATCACCTCGAGTTCCGCGGCGGCAAGATCGCAACGTGGAATGGCTACGGCGTTCAGGAATACGGCGAATCCTTCATCAACGAGCCCATGGGCTACGCGTTCAACACCTTCATCAACACCTATATGACCTACGATCCGGGCGGTACACCCGCGTTTGAAATGCGGGTCCTTCCCGATCATCACTGGTACACAAAGGCGGTGGTGTTCTCGCAGGAGAAGAGCCCGTACATCATCGACAGCACCGGCTTTGGCTTTCACTTTGGGCCGCCCGCGGTAGCCGCCGAAATTGGCTATCTACACGATCCGCCGCTGCCGCCTGCATCGACCGGCGCCCTTGGACGCGAGGATTTCCTGACTCCATCAGACACCGGCTCCTGGCCCGGCGTTTTCAAGTTTGGTGGCAGCTATAACCCCGGCATGTTTCGTAATTCCCTTACAGGACGCTCCAGTCCCGGCAACTATATCGTTTGGGGTCAGGCCAGCCAGGTCCTCTATCGTGAGCCGGATCAGGGAGCGGACGGCCGTCGCGGTCTTGGCGCAACCGCGACGATCGACTGGTCACCGGACGACGTCAATCAGCAGAACCAGCAAATGGACGTCGGCGTTCGCTACATCGGCGCCATACGTGGAGCTCATTTTGCCAATGACATGATCGACGTTGGGTGGGTCCGCACCTCCAACGGCTCCGCGTACCGAGAGTCGCTGCTCCTGCGCGGCCAGGGCGATGAGATTGCCGAAAATCTCGTTGAGCTCAATTACCTCGCCCACCTTACGTCGTGGTTTCTCTTCCAGCCTGTCGCCGAGTTCATCGTCAACCCCTCAGCAAACCGCCGCCGCCCAAACGTCACTGTGTACGGTTTCCGCATTATGGCGAGCTTCTGAGAGTCTGAGCCTCTCGCCGTGTGACCTCACCGGCGCATCAAAACTGTGCTTGAAAAATCTGACTGCCTGACGCGCTGACCTGACCCGCGCGGAGCCTACCTCTCGCGGCGCTGCAAGATCTCCTGCAACAGATGGACCATTCCCGTTCCTTTCCGCACGAAGCTGTCGACATGATTCAGATCGCTTTCGGGCACCACCGGTGAGCCGGAATACAGGATGATTCTTAGTTTCGGGTAACGGGCTCTCAGATACTGAGCCAAAACACATCCATTCATCATGGGCATCTGATAATCCAGCACCGCAAAGTCGGGCGGAGGAGCGGGGCGATCTGCGAGGGTCGAGAGCGCGGCCACCGGGCAGCCGAAGGGCTGGACGGAAAATCCGGACATCCTGAAGACGGCGGCAAGATTCTCGAGTTGCCGGACGTCGTTATCAACCAGCACCAGGCAAGGCTGCTGGAGAATGATCGACTTCACCCCCGGTCTCCTGTCTCCGTTCTGGAGCGCAAAGCGTCGCTGATATGAGCGCGAAATCGGTACCGACTTTGTGCGTCGTCGTTCATTTGCTGATCTGCATAAAGCTGACATTCACGGTTGTACGGGCACTTTTTCGTGGATTGCCGTGACCACTGGAATCTGCATCGGGACAAGAAAGTTGCTGGACAATACATAGTCATAAAGGTGATTGAGGGGAGACGGAGGAAGAAGATCGCGAGCGGAGACCCACCCATCCACATCGGTCCACGCCCAGCCAGTCGCTGAGATGTTTTCGATCGCCTGGCGGAGATCCGACGCTGTCATTGGGTAGCCGTAGATGCGAACGTTTTGAGCCAGCAGGTGGGACATAGCTTCGAGGAAGCTGCCGTCGAGCTTCGTGTAGCGATAATCCCAGGTGCGAATCAGAAGCGACAGGCCCACCACAAAGCGAACCCGCTCATCTGTGTAGCGATTGACGAGTGCAGTCATGCTGTAAAGCTCTCGCTCGCGGAACAGCAGGACGTTTCCACCCTGCCCATGCAACGCATTGATGCGCTCCAGCACGTCAGCGATCGGCGGAGGCGTATCGGCGTCCCAGAGCGGCTTCACGGAAAGGCAGAACAAACCGATGATCGGAGGGTCCTGTTCTTCCAGTTCTTCCCGGAGTTGCTGCAGTCCTGATGCCAACAACCGACTGGCTGCCTGGGTAGATTCAGGACGTTTGAACGATCCCGGCGCGAGCACGACAGCTTTTTTGTGCAGAACTTCAATGGGAGGAACAGGCGGTCCATTCGACGGGAAATAGACCGCCTCGGCAAAACCTGCGCAAACCAGCTGCGCCAACATTGCGCGCTGGTCCCAACCTTCGAATGCACTTCCACTCAGCTCTACGTGGTCAATTTCAACGCGTTTCTCAACCTCCTGAGTAACGTCCGTGAGGAAGGATTCCATCTCCCCTAACTGATAGAGGACGGCGTAGATCAGATTCACTCCGAGGATGCCAATCGCCTCCTGCTCAAGGAGGCCCGAAGGATCCAGCATGTTGATATGGAGAATGATCTTGCTTGCCTCGCTGCCGGGCTGTAGCTGGAACCGCAGGCCGACCCAACCGTGCGCCACGTTAGTTCCGGCATAGTTGCGGGCGGAGATCGTATCAACGTACGCAAAGAATCGGGTGGTCGACCCGCGACTTTCCTTTAGCTGCTTGATGAGCTGGGTCCACTCGCTGTCCAGCATCGCTTCCAGCCGCTGTCTGGAAACGTACCGTGCGCCGGCGCCGTACAAATCATCGCTGACCTCCTTGTCGTAGGCGGAGATTGACTTGGCAACCGTCCCGGAGGCACCACCAACTACGAGGAACCAGCGCGCGACTTCCTGGCCCGCGCCAATTTCAGCGAAGGAACCGTAACTGCTTTTGTCTAGATTAATCTCGAGCGCCTTCTGATGGGTGTTGAGGTTTTCCCTGGACGTCATACATTCTCCTGAGCAGCTGACGGGGTGACCGTCCTACCGAAACGCGTTGGCCAGAAAGTGCGAACCCGGAAAGAACTCCCAAACAAACGTCACCAGAACCCCGAACATCCGATGGGCGATACATCGGACCGCACGATCACGTTCTTTCCGGCGAGGGATGCGTGATCTCGAATACGTCGATGAAGATCAAAGCCAGGGAACGGAACAACTTCATGGAGTATTCGACCCTTTCGCGCAACACAACATTCCGGTCCGGTGGCACTGCGAACATCCTGATTGAGCCAGAAGAGAATCATGAACACAATTAGCGAATGGTATTAGGCAATACCTTGGTATTGATTTCGAACCGCCGGGCCTGCTTCGCGGGCGGCGGATCGAGAGCATGGCCGATACGTTCGTCTAATTGTCTTTCGTCGCGCTCCTTGCTTTCATGGCCTATTTGTCCGGCGAACGAACACTTGGTTGGTGGTTCCTCGGTCTCTCTGGCATCGTCGAGACGACCGATGGAGATCTGTGGCTTAACGGCCTTAACGGCATCTTTCACATCAGCCGAACCACGATCGCGGAAGCCCTCAGGAACCCTTCCTATCGCATCGAGGAGAGCACATTGGAGATCGGGAGGGGCTGTCAGGCTTTGCTGCCCAACTCCGGCCGCTGCCAACCGCTATCGAAGGGAGTGATGGGCGACGGTGGTTTTCTGAGTCATCCGGTTTGGTGTGGCTCGATCCAGCCCATGCACGGCGACGATAAGGCCTATGGCGTGACCTCGTCGCTGACCTTTCCGGCCCGCACCTCGAGTGTGACGATTCGGTATTCGGCGATAAGCCTGTCCGATCCGGAAGCCAGGTGATGCGCAAACTGCGGGCTGATTCTCTTCCGGATCTGGTGAGAATTCCTCAGCTCCGTCATGAGATTTGTTCCCATGGAACAGGCCAAGTCGGCATAAGGAGGTGCATCACGATTATTTCTCCCGTGCAGTTGGCTCTGAACTCAAAGGAAGAACATCGGACCAGGACGTGTCAAGGATTGTTGAGGAGCCTTATAGCTCTCCGGCCATTCCCATCGCTCGAGCCATCGTCTCCGCGAGTGAGTAATGTAAGATCGTTTTTCGTCTGACGGCGCGGGATTTCTAAGGGAGGATGCGGGCCGATAAATAGCAGGAGCGGTTTGACGGCCACGTAATTAGCTATGCTTTGCCATCGTGGCGGGCAGGTTCAGGTGAAAAATTGCACCGCGCCCTGGGGAGCCGTCGGCCCACAGGCGCCCACCATGCGACTCAATGATGGTCCGGCTAATCCGAAGCCCCATGCCGGTGCCGTGAGGCTTGGTTGAAAAGAACGGGTCGAATATCTTTTCCGCCAGTTGCGGAGGGAGCCCTATACCGGTATCGCTGATCGAAAGGAGAATCTGTTCGTCTTCCGCTCGCTCCGACCGGATGACCAATTCTCGTGCTCCCTCTACGTCTCTCATCGCCTCAATACTGTTGACAATCAGATTCATCATGACCTGCTGCAATTGCACGCGATCTCCGACGATCGAAGATAGATCGGCTGCCAGTTCCGTGCGGATCGATATGTTGTTTCGCATTGCCTGGTCGCGCAGGAGGGCGATGGTTTCTCGGATGATTTCATTTAGATCGAGAGTCTGTTGATTCAGGGTGCCCTTCTCGAATTGTGAGCGGATCCTGGCGATAATCTCGGCCGCACGTTCCGCATCTCTTTCAAGTCTGCTGACGGCCGCGCGTATCAGATCGAGATCGGGTCTGTCGCTCCCGAAGCTTCGCAGGCAGGTTTTGGCGTTGAGGATAGCACCGCTGATCGGTTGACTGAGTTCATGAGCCAGCGATGCAGTTAACTCTCCCATCGTTGTCACCCGGTTGATGCGTGCGAGCTCGCCCTGCGCCTGGCGCAACGCCTCCTCGGTACGCTTCTGGTCGTCAATGTCGGTCGTCGTCCCGACAAATCTGAGAACTCGTCCTTCGGAATCGCGCAAGACCACGGCTTGCTGAAGATGCCAGCGATAGACCCCGTCTTTGGCGCGCAGAGATCTGGTTTCGAATGCAAAACCCATTCCCGAACGTATTCCCTCCCAAAACACGCTCGATGCTGTTTCGCGATCCTCAGGGTGGACTGCGGTCATCCATGCCTCCGGATGTGACCGGACGAAATCGAGGGTCTGACCGGCGAATTCAAGCCAAACCTGATTCACGAAATCTGGCGTCCCATCGGGCTTCAGCGTCCAGGCGGACACAGGAAGCTGCTGCAGCAGCGCCACTTGTAGTTGCAGCTCTGCATCTGTCCGCTGCAGTTCGAGGTAGAGACGGCTCGTCTCGGCCAGTCTTTCTTCGCTGGCGCGGAGTTTCTCGCGTTCGAGTTCGGCCTCGCTGCGCATCCGTTCTTCGCGTTCCGCGGTTTCCCGGCGAACCGTGGCCATGTTGACATGTGCCGCCACACGCGCCAGCAATTCCCGCGCAGCGAATGGCTTGATGAGGTAGTCGTCGGCGTCGGCCTCCAGTCCTTCCACGCGCGACTCTTCACCCGCCCGCGCCGACAGCAGAATCACCGGGGTACTTGCAAGGGAGGAGTCCTCGCGAATCGCCCGGAGCAGGCCAAACCCATCGAGATGCGGCATCATCACGTCCGCCAGCACAAGAGCGGGTCGCATCTCTTGCGTCGCTTCCAGGGCCTGGCGGCCGTCAGCAGCTGCGTGCACCTCATATCGCTCGCTCAGCAGGCGTGCGATGTATTGGCGCATGTCCGCATTGTCATCTGCCAGGACGATCAGTTCGCGCTGCCCCGTGGGCGGGGATTCCGGACTGGGAGTGAGTGAAGCTTGTTTGGGAAGCCTTGCCGTATCGGCCGCCGCACCCGCCTGATCTCCCAACCACTGTCGCACCTCGTCCATATAGGCCTCGGCTCGAATAGTGGTGGAGCCGAGGGGGTGTGCGGCCTGAAGGCGCTCCGCCGGCAGATGCTCTGTGCCGCACGGGATGGTCACGGTGAATGTACTGCCGGTGCCCACGGCGCTCTCCACTCGAACCGTGCCGCCGTGTAGTGTCACCAGCTCCTGAACCAGCGCCAGACCGATGCCTGTGCCTTCGTAGGTTCTGGCCTGGGTGCTCTCGATGCGGTGAAAGCGTTCGAACACGTGTTCGCGATGCTCTTCGGGTATACCGATGCCGGTGTCGCGGACCTTCAATTGCACCGCGCCGTCCACTTGCTTGAGCGAAACCGCAACCTCGCCTTCGAACGTGAACTTATAAGCGTTGGAGAGCAGATTCAAGACGATCTTCTCCCACATGTCGCGATCAACATAAACCGGCTCGGTATCCGGCTCGCATTTCACCGTGAAGCGTAGTCCGGCGTACTCCATCGCCGAGTCGAAGGCGCTGGCGATTTCCGCTGTGTAAGTGGCTAAGTCAGTCGGCTGATACGACGCTTGCACGCGTCCGGCTTCAATCCGCGAGAAGTCCAGAAGTGTGTTGACGAGCTTAAGTAATCTTAGGCCGTTCCGATGGACCGTGAGCAACAACTCCCTGCGCTCGGGACTGAGACGCTCCCTCGCTTCCTTCTGCACTTCTTCCAGCGGACCGAGCATCAGCGTCAGCGGCGTGCGAAATTCGTGGCTGATGTTGCTGAAAAATGCGGTCTTGGCGCGGTCAATCTCGGCCAGCGCTTCAGCCCGCTGGCGTTCCTGCTCATAGGCGCGGGCGCTGGTCAGCCCGATCGTAATCTGTTCCGTAATGCGATAGACGAATTGGCGGTACGCGTCGTCAAAGGGCCGGCCGGGATGGAGTCCAGCGACAAGGAAACCCAGCGGTTCGCCATATTTGCCCAGCCGGATCGGCACCACACATGCTTCTTTGGGAGGGAATGCCCAATTGGGCACCGGCACGCCCGCAGACCGATCCCCTAGTTCAACCAGAACTCCATCCTTCACCAGTAGAGGGTCGAGCTGCCAAAGGTTTTCGGTGCGGCAGTTGATGGCCGGAGGACGCAGCACTTCGTCGGTTTCGATGCTCGCGCCTGCCAGGTACGCTTGATGTTCTGAAGGCCGATATTCATAAAGAAATGCAAAAGGAAGGCTCAGGCAATTCTTGCCGAAGGTCTCAGCGCAGACGCGCCACACTTGGTCTTCGGATCGCGCTGCCCCCATCCGCACAGCTAAGTCGCTTAACAAATCCCGGCGTCGATCTTCGAGCACCCGTTCCGTCGTTTCCAGAAGTGTGGCTAAAACCCCTCCCACTTTGCCGTTGTCATCCGGAATCGGGCCGATCGAAAATGCGAAGTAGACCTCTTCGAGGTAATTGTTGCGATTGAGAGGGAACAATTGGTCGGCCTGGGCACTGAATGGCTGACCCTGCGCCACGACCGTGTCGAACAGCTGCTTGGTGAACTCCCATAGTTCGGAAACCACTACGCGTGAGCTTCGGCCGAGCGCCCAGGGGTGCTTCGCCCCCAAAGACGGCAGATAGGCATCGTTGTACAGATTGATGTAGTCTGGCCCCCAGCAGATGTTCATCGGATAGGGAGAGCCCAGCACGATTCGCACGCAGGTTCGCAGGGCCTGCGGCCATTGTTCCACCGGACCGAGCTGCGTAGACGACCAGTCGAGCGCGCGCATCAGCGTGGCCATCTGGCCGCTGCCGGCGAACACTGATTCGGTCAGTTGCCTGTCGCTGGGGTTCATCCAAAATCCCTCGCCCCGGCTACGCGGAAAAGGCCTGCGTTCCATGGGCTGATGAATCCAGGGAGCCACCCGGCAAGCCGGATCAGGCCGGCGTTGGAACGCGATTCCTGAAAGAACGCGGTACCAACGGGTCAGGACTATGGCTCTGAGGAGTTCAGGGGAAACCTATGGGCCCAGTCGCCTCGAACATGCTGCTGGAGAGCGATGACGAATTATACCCTGCGCTGAAACTGAAGGGTCAGCGGCGAACAGGCGTCTGTTTGGCAAGTTTTCGGTACCGTTCAGAAGGTAAATCGGCCGGTCAGCTGAATTTGGCGCGCGGTGCCGGCGGTGGTCAGAATTTGACCTGCGTCATCGGCGAGATCACCCGCCGCATCCTTGAAGACCGCATCCCCGTTACCTCCGAGGGAAAGCGCACTTTGTGTGTTGCTCGGAACTCCAAAATTCGGACGGTTGAACAGGTTATATGCTTCCACTCCAACCGCAAGCTTCCGTTCTTGATTGATTGCAAAGTCTTTGTGCAGCGCTGGGTCGACCTCCGCGAACCCCGGCCCGCGCAGCATATTGCGCCCCGCATCGCCAAACTGGCCTGCAGGCGGAACAGCAAAAGCGCTTGGATCAAACCAGCAGGCCACCGTACCCACCCTGGCCCCATTCGGGCAAATGCCCACATAGGGGTGGCCGACAAGGTTGGGGCGTTCCGCAATGAGGAGCGACTGTACGTCGGCATTGTCAAAGGAGAGCATCGGGGTGAATGGAGCGCCGCTGTCAACGCTGGCAATGATCGCGATCTGCCAGCCACTCAGGAGGGGTCCCGATCCAGGTAGCTGGTAAGCGGCATTAGCGGCGAAAGTGTGGCGGATGTCGAAGTCTGACCGGCCCCGGCTCCCTTTGCGGTCGAAAAGGTTCTGGGATTCGGGTGGACCGTTTACAGAATCCACGAAAAAATCCACAGATGCATCGTCCACGGAATGGGCGAATGTATACGAAGCCTGCCAGAAAAGGTTATGCGTATAGCGCTTTGAAACGGAGACCTCACCGGAGTTATAGAACGATTGCGCGTCTGTCAAAATCGTTGTCACAGGTGATGGCAGGTTTGGATTGTAGCGGTGGCCTAACGCCGGCTCAAAGGGGTTCTGCTCGCCCTGGCGGGTGAGGTGGTTGCCTCGCGTCCCAAAGTATCCCGCAGTGAGGGCCATACCGTGTGCCAGTTCGCGCTCCACGTTGAGGTCGTATTGCATCACGTAAGGGAACTTCGGATAGTAAGTCATCGCGAAAGGATCAAGCGGCTGAGTCACTTGAGCGTTCTGCGGATTAAGAAACTGAGGGAAGACGAACTCGTCCAGATCGAAGAACGGCGGCAGTAATCGGTCGAGACCATAGGCCATTGCCGGGATCTGATCGCGATAGATGCCGAATCCGCTTCGCGTCACAGTTTTGTCATTGCCCAGAACATTCCATGCAAAGCCTGCCTGAGGTGACAGAAGATCCAGCGGTGTGCCGGCAAATAGCTTGCCGACGGTTGGCGCGGAATCCATCGCGGGGTTTGGCAAAGCGGAGAGCCGGCCTTGTACTTCGGTCGGATTGGAGTAGAAATCGTAGCGCAATCCAATGTTTGCGGTGAAGCGGTTGTCGACGCGCACGAAGTCCTGGGCAAAACCTGACGCGACAATTTCTCGGTATCCGCGATCCGAATCGGCGTTCGATGGATTGACGCCAATGTACGCAAGCGGCGCTCCCTCAAGGAAAGACTCGAGGGCAGGATTGTTACTGATTGCGGGCAGACCGAAGGCGGTCAGATCTTCGAATTCGTAAAGTCCGTTCACTCCGAAATCCAGCGTTGAGTTCAGATCGAGCTTTCGGAACTCGGCGCCGAGTTTCAAGTTGTGGCGGCCAATGATACGCGACAGTTGGTCCTGAACCTGATAAACGGTCGAATAATCGCCCAGAGGAAATGCGGGGCTATTACCCAGCAAACTGATACCGGTAATGTCGATCATTCCGAACGCCCGATCAGGAAGCAACGAAATCGACAGGCCCGGATGCATATTATCGCTTGCAGAAGACGCAGTGGTCCGGTTGACACCAAAGCGCAACTCATTGAGCCATTCCGGCCCGAATGCCGCACGGTCCTGAATCGTCCCATACTGATTGCGCGCCAAATGAAGAGTCGGAAATCCCGGCATGTAGGTGCCCGGCGGTGTTCCAACGTATGGCACTACGGAAGAACTGTCATCGACGGTGTAACGCGCGAAGACCGAATGTGTATTGGAGAAGTTGTGGTCGACTCGCGCCATGCCGTGGTCCTCGCGGGTAGCGCCTTTATCCGCCGTGATCAGTTGGCCGGTGCCATCTCCATTGTCCGGTCCGTTGGAAGGGGGCATCAGATTGAGGAGCGGTTCTATCTCAGGATTGATCGGGATGGCGGCACATCCGCTGGAACTCGCGCTGGTGCAGCCCGCAGAGTTACTCGAAGAGGGCAAGAAACCTTGATGAGCAAGCGCATCCGGCGCCGTGGCAATTGCCGTAGATGCCTCGACCTGGCGAAACCCCTCATAGTTGACAAAGAAGAATGTGCGATCCCGCGTGAGTGGGCCGCCGATTCCGGCACCGAACTGATTGCGGACGAACGGGGGGATCGGGTTGGCGCCCAGGTCAAAATAGTTCTTCGCGTCGAGCGCCGCATCCCGATGCAATTCCCACAACGATCCGTGAAATTGGTTACCGCCCGACTTCGTTATCATGTCGATCACGGCGCCACCATGGCCGCCGTACTCCGCGTTGAAGGTCTGCGTCAGAACGCGGACCTCCGACAATTCATTCAGGCCGAGAAAAAACCCTGAAGCGCCCGCGGGCGAGAAGCCCCAGACCGGATCGGTCGCATCCATACCGTCGATCAGGACGTTCGTCATACTGGGACGGACACCATCAATCGCCACTTGCGCTGTCTTGCCGCTTGAGAGCAGCGAAGGCGCACCGCCGGGATCAAGAGCGACTCCAGGTTCAAGCGCCACGGCGCTGAACAGATCGCGGTTGTCGAGGGGTAGCTCCTTCAGGCTCCGCTCTGCAACGACCGCGCTGACCGTTGAGCTTGTACTGTCGAGCTGGCTGACGTCTCCGTTTACCGTCACCTGCTGTAGCTGACTGCCCACCACCATCGAAAAGTTAATCATCACTCCGGACCCGGAGGGGAGCGCTACCCCGTCCCGAAGCTCCCTTCTGAAGCCTTCTTTCGCGGCGCGCACAACATAGTTTCCCGCCGGTAGGCCCGCCACGTGATATTTCCCCGCTATGTCAGTAACAGTGCTCAGCGTGAGTCCAGTGTCCTGGTCAATGATCGATATTTTTGCGCCGGGAATGACTGCACCACTCGGATCCATGACCGTGCCGAACATAGTCGCCAACTCGCTCTGCGACCAGGCGCATCCTCCGAGCAGGGAAAATGACAGAAGCAGGAGGGAGCACGCCCTCGTCACGTTGAACCAATTGAACCGCCGCATAAGGCCCCCGCTCTCGCCACTTCCGGCGAACACGGACTCGAATGAACTGCGATTGTGGGACCCCTCATTGCTGAGAAAAGATACTTCAGCATGGAGCAGCAGAGTGGCTCCCAGGGGAATCTTTCGGAGAAAACCTGCGAGCCGGCTCAAACCGACGATCACGCTCCGCGTGATGCCGAATTATATCGCGGGGTGACGCCGCACCGTATTCAGCGACGGGCTGTGCGGCCACATGGAACGGGCCCGCCTCGCGCCATTGCGAGCGGATCTGCAATTCGATCCGCGACCAGACGCGCGGGTCGCATTCCATTGCATTGTGCGTTTCGAAGAAATGGCGATTAAACCAGGAGAAGGAACGGCACCCCGCTGGCTGCGCCGTATATTCGAACTCAAAATTTCCGATGATCTCGGTTTTTCCCGGGTCCGCGGCCCGGAGGCTCCTGCAGCCATGGACCAAGCCACCGGTCTGGTAGAAATTTTCCGCCCTCGCGACATTCGCCGGAACGACGCAATCATGGTCCCATCCTTTGTTAATACTGTCGATCTGGATGGTCAGCAGGACCGGGATTCCGCGCCGATCCAGTTCACGGGCAAGCTTGTTGACGGCCGACCCACCCCAGCTGTGACCGAAAAGAACGATACGGGCATTTTGCTTCTCTTCTGTCGAGAGTCGACCGTCTCCATCTGTGTCTAGCCAGTGCTGAATTTCTTTCAGAGCCCTGGTTCTTCGCCTGTTTTCAAAAACGATTGCGTGGAACTGTGGCCCTCTCTCCTCGTCCAGACGCTGAATGATACGTACTTCCGGATGGCGATCATCGTCGTTCCGCACAAACCCGCCGAGAAAACCCACGACGATGACGGGAGGTTCGACAGAAGTGCGGTGGGGTATCTGACGAATCTGCCCGGCCGCGGGGTGGATCCCAGCCGCCACGAGCAACCACCCCACCACTGAAAGCAGCGCAATCCGCCTTCGGCTGACGGCCGATAACTCGCGCGTGATTTGGGAAGCCCTGTTCATCGTGATGAAATTCCAACCACCGAAGCAGCCCCTCCAGCTCCTTACCCCGGAAGCTCTTCTCTTTTCCGCCTGCCGCGGAGTTAACACGCAATCAGGCGACTGCATCGAAGCCGGGGGGGGGCATTGCCGTATCCAGCCGCGATTGCGTCGGACCGAACAACATCCCCGGCCCGCGGCGCCTGGAACGCAACTCCTGATTCGTCCCAGCCAGCGCTTCGCGAAGCCTGAACCGTGCACGCGCGAGCCTGGACTTGACTGCGGATTCGGAGATTCCTAAAGCACGAGCAATCTCGCCAACCGAGTACTCGCGATCAACTCTCAGTTCGGTCACTGTCCTGAGCAGATGGGGCAGGCCACGAATCGCAGTGCCCAGGAGGACCTCCTGCTCCCGCCGCACGTAGTGACTTTCAGGATCGACGCTGCGCTGCCCACTGCCGCTGCACTGGCATTCGGAGAGCTCAAAAAACTCATAATTGTCATCCAGAGAGACCCCGACTCCGCGACGTCGGCGCAACAGCATCAGCGCCGAATTGACTCCGATACTCGTCAGCCAGGAAGAGAATGCACAACGATTCTCGAATCGATCGAGGTTTCTGTAAGCTCTGAGGAGCGTATCCTGCAGCGCATCCTCAGCATCTTCCCAGTTCCTTGTGATTCGGTTGATCCTCCAGATCAGCCTCTTTGAATGCCGCTGGCAGAGTTCAATGAAGGCGAGCGAATTGCCGGACTGAGCCGCGTCGACGAGCGTTTTATCGTCCAGAGATCCGAGAGACTGATCGACTGCTGACGTCTTTGCTGAGACAGTAGGATTCGACAGCATGTGCACTCCGTTCCAAATGGGTTGATTGCCTCTTCCCTGAGTCACTCTTGAAGAACTTAGGAAGTGAGCGTCATGGCAGACCCCGGGAATTCGTATCAGGCCGCTCGCCGCAAATTCCTCACATTGCTCGCTGGCGGTGCGAGCGGGTTCCTGTGACCAAACCGCTCAAGCACTTCATTGGTGGTATCTGCGATCCGCGTGTTAGGCCGGTGGACCTTCCTGATCGCTTGTGCGGCAGCACGTACCAGCAGGTAGCGGTTGTTCAGATGCTTTGTCACACCAAAAACCAGTTCAGAGCGCATGTCTTCCCCCCTGAGGAGCGCCGGCAAGGGTAACTTCCGGTAATTGTGGATCGGTTTAGTGCCAGCCTGATACGTGTGATTAGGCCACGATTGCGGAGACGAATCCATTGGACGAAGGTATGGTCTTATACCATCGTCCAACCAATTCCATTGACTGACATCGGCGCGAGCGGTCTCGATTCGGGATCTGTGGCATGCGCTCATTCCGAAAACTGAGCTGTGTAGGACCGGGGCAACCGACTGACTCCGGGAAGCGTGTTTATTACTGTCATTCTGCTCCCTACACGTGAACACGGGGCTTTATCACACGACACGCGGAGGCCCCACCTCACGCGGCCATCGGGAGTCCGGACTCTCATTCACCGTTCGCAAACTGCTTCACGCACTGAATCAGCATTGCCGCGGTGCGCAGTTCTCCCGCCTCAGTGTTGAACATTGCGTGATAGAGGTGCGGTTCCGGCCATTTCAAGCCAAGGTACTGCCGGACGAACGCGGCTCGTGCCTGGTCGGTTGTGTCGATCTGTTCGATTGCCTTCTTCTCGGTTGCTCCTGCCGTGATCAGCCGGCGGATCTTATGATCGCGGGGTGCATAGAGAAAAGCATGGAAGACATCGTCGCGATTACGAAGAAAGTACTGTGCGCCGCGCCCGACAATCACCGAGGGGCCGCTGGAAAAAGCTGCCTTGACCACCGTTTGAGAGGTGAGGGCGATTCGACGTGCATCCAGCAGACGCAGCCGGTTGGTGGGCGGCAGGCCGCCCTCAAAGGCACCTCGAAGAAAGTCCTTGAAAATCCGATACACGACAGGATCACTTCGCCATTCCCGCTGCTTGACCGCCTGCGGCGCACTCTGAGTCAACCGTGCGATCTCCTGTGTCAGTCGTTCGTCCCAGAGGCTCCACCCAAGATGCCTGGCAACCAAATCGGCAACCTCAGATGCTCCGCAGCCGAACTCGCGCTCAATTGTGATGGCTTGAATCATAGTGGTATATTCCTCAGCCCACCGCGACATCTCCGCCCGCTCCTGGATCATTCTTCTTGAGGAAGAAGGCGAGCACGAACATAACGGCGCACAGAAGGCCCAGCACCCAAAATGTGTCCATGAAAGAGAGAACATGAGCCTGTTGATTGACCAGACCATAAAAACGCGCAACCGCCTGGTCGCGCGCGTCTGCCGCACCGAGTCCGGAGTGTCTGATGCCACTGGTTAGGCCGTGAAGTGCTGCGCGATACGCCGGTTCGTCGGGCGCAATATGACCGACCAGGATTTGCTGATGATACTGGGAGCGCCGGGCGATCATGGTTGTTACGATGGAAGTCCCGATGCTGCTGCCAATGTTGCGCATGAAGTTGACCATGCCGGAGACGCTGTTGCCCTTCTCTGTCGGTACTCCGATGTAGCCGGCCGCTGTGATCGGGACGAACAGAAAGCCGATACCCACCACCTGCGCGCAGCGCAGCCACATGGCAAAGTCAAAGCTGATATTGAGATCGATGCGATAAGCGGAGTAGATTAAGCCGCCCGCAAGACACAACCAGCCTGCTGCAATGAGAAACCTTGCCTGAACCTTCGAGGTGAGGCGCCCCACGACCGGCATCATCAGCAGCAGGACGAGGCCGCTCGCGGACAATACGAGACCTGCAAGCTCAGCGGTGTAGCCGAGCAGCGTTTGCAGGAATTCCGGAATCAGGACCAGCGTGCTGAAAAGCATGACGCCCATCATGAACATCATGAGATTGGCCGCGGCAAAGTTGAAGCTCCGGAACATGCGGATATCGATGATGGGTTCTTTGCGGTACCACTCCCAGACCACCAGCGCCGACAGGCAGACTGCCGCAGTGATGGCAAGCGTAAGGATGAAATGGGATCCGAACCAGTCGTCCTCCTGACCCTTGTCCAGCACGACCTGGAGGGATGCGACCCCGAGCGTCAGAAATGCGATCCCGATGTAATCCACTCGAATTCCACCCTTCTTCTGGCGGCGGGCCGGAGCCGGGTCGTGCACCAGCGTATACGTCAGATAAAGAGCCAGAAGTGCGATCGGCAGCTTGATGAAAAAGATCCAGCGCCACGAGTAATTGTCGGTAATCCAGCCACCCAGCATCGGCCCGACCGTCGGAGCGAGCACCGCGGTAATGCCATAGAGGGCGAAAGCCGAGCCACGTTGTTCGGGAGGAAACGTATCGTTGAGAATGGCCTGCGCCATCGGCTGGAGCCCGCCCCCCCCGATTCCCTGTAGCGCGCGAAAAAGCAGCAGAAGCGGGAGATTGGGCGCGAAGCCGCAGAGGAGCGAACTCACCGTGAAGACGATCAACGAGAGCAGGAAGTAGCGTTTGCGGCCAAATACTTCCGCGAGCCAGCCGCTCACCGGAAGCACAATCGCATTTGCCGCAAGATAAGAGGTCAGGACCCAGGTGCTGTCATCGTAGCTGGCGCCCAAATCGCCGGCGATGTAGGGCAGGGCGACGTTGGCTACGCTGGTGTCCAGAACCTCCAGGAATGCGGCCATGGACACCGTAATGCCGATGAGCCACGGGTTCACTCGCGGGCGAGGTACGGCCCCCTCCGCCGAGAGACTGGCCGCGGCGGCACTCATCGCAGATAGACCTTGACTTCAACATTTTCGCCGGGCCGCAGCTGGTGATCACGGGTTTCGCCTGGATCGAGAACGATCTTTACAGGCACGCGCTGAACGATTTTGACGTAATTGCCCGTTGCGTTTTCGGGAGGCAGCAAGCTGAAGATCGGGCCCGTCCCCCCGGCGATGCTGTCTACATGGCCGTTATAGGTGCGGCCGTTCGAGTCGAGCTCGATGGTCGCCTTCTGGCCGATCCGCATGTGCTTCAGTTGTGTTTCCTTAAAATTTGCTGTGATCCACACCCGGTCGAGGGGAACCACGGTGAGCAACTGCTCTCCCGGGTCGACGTTCAATCCGACGACAACCTTCTTCGTCACTTCGCCGGTTACAGGAGCGATAATTTTCGTATAGCTGAGATTCAGTTGCGCCTGCTCTACCGCCGCCCGCTTCTGGCTCACATCCGCCACGGCGGCCCGCGCTCGGGCGCGCGTTGAGGCCACCCGCTGCGGGCCGGCTTGCGCATCTTCATAGTGTGCCTCCGCCTGGTTGAGGCGGCTGTGCGCTTCTTCTACCGCCTGCTGGGCCGCGGCCTCGTCTGCTTCTGCCGCGGCTATGGCGGCGACATCGGTCGCTGCCGCAGCATAAGCATGGTCGTAGATCTGCTTCGGCACCTCCTGCTTCACGAGCAGCAGACGATATCGGGTAACGTCATCCTGGTCTTTGACATTTTCCGCCAATGCCTCGAGAACCCGCGCATGTGCGGCAGCGGCCTCCTTCTCGGCTGCCTGAATGGCCGCTTCAGTATCCCTGATATCCGAGGACGTAAACTTCAACTGGCTCGATGTATCGACGGAGGAGACCGGCACATCGATGTTCAGGCCCTTCGCGGTCGCTACAGCCGATTCAAGGGCTCCCTCGGCTCGCGCCAGAGCGACTTCATAGTCTTTCGGATCGATTTCGACGAGTGTGGATCCTTTGTCAACCCACTGATTGTCGGCTGCTTCAACTTTCTGGATATATCCGGGGATGCGGGCGCTGACCGGGTAAAGATGAACGTCCACCTGAGCATCGTCGGTGGATTCGAAGCCGGACAAATAGTGCCATAGAAACGCCCCGCCTGCGACAAGAACAACGGTCGAAGCCAGTACGAACCAGGGCCTTCGCGAGCGCCTGCGAGGGTAGGCGGAGACGAGGTCATCGCCCGCGGCGCTGCCGGCTGGCGTGGTTGCTTCCGCTGAAGCGGACGTTTGCTTTTCCTCTGTCATGCTCAATTCCCCTCCAGATACTGTGCGTACCGGGATTCCGCGACTCCCGTGGCTCTCGCCAGAGAAATCTTGGCGAGGTTGTAGCTGTAGAGACTCGCAATGTAGGCATCGTTTGCGATTGCCAGCGCATCCTGTGCCTGAACTACTTCAACATTGTCGGTAACACCCGAACTGAATCGATCGCGAGACTGATTGAGGTTCTCCGTGGCGAGCGTGATGGCGCTATGCTCGACGGAGACCTCCTGCGCGGAGGAGGCCAGATCAAGATATGCATCGCGAACCTCCTGATCGATCCTGGCTCGCATGTCCTCCAGCCGCTGTTTCTCTTCCATCAGCGCAGCATCAGCTCGAAGTACGTCTCCATGGACTCTCCCACCCTGAAAAATGGGGATGTGGAGGGTAACGGCCGCATCAACGGTGCCGTGCGATGAGCCGGGGTTAACACCGGCCAGTCCATAGTTCACTTCCGCGCCGATTGATGGGTATCGCTCCGCCAGGGCGGCCTGCCTTGCCAGCTCCGCGGATTGAACACGATTGACCTGGCCCTGAAAATCCGGGCGGGATCGGTAAGCCTCTTCGATGGCGCGGTCAAGACTCGTCGGTGTCAGTTCGTGGAAGGGAACGTGGTTGATTATCTCGACCTGTTGCCCCAGGGGCAGGCCGATCGCCCGCGCCAGGACCAGCTTCTCTTTCGCCAGATCGTTTTGCGCACTGATGACTTTCTGCTCGCGCGATTCGAGCTGTACCTGCGAGCGCAGGACGTCCACAGCTGAAGCAAGGCCTGCGATCTTCTGATCGGATGCCTGCTGAAAGAGTGTTTTCGCGGTGTCCCGTTGTGATATTGCCGATTGGACTTCTGCTTCGTCAGCGATGACCAGCAGGTAATTGGAGACAATCACGAGGACGACAAGCTCCCGCGCATCCTTTGTGCCGAGTTCTGCTGCGTCCAGCTGTGCCTGCGAAGATCGCATCTGCTCGATTGCTTCCCAATCGAAAACCGACTGCGTGAGATCAGCACGCGAGTCAAAAACGCCGAACGGTCCAATGATCGGAGGGACTCCAGGAATCGAGAGACCGAAGGCGGACTTCAGGTCGATCTGATGAACCCCAATGCCGGTATTCGTAACGACATTGGGAAGCAACTCGCTCAGCGCCTCCCAGCGCTGCCCGCGCACGCTGGTGACGGCGTCGGTGGCCAGCACTCCGCCGAGATTGTGTCTGAGCCCAAGATTAACCGCGTCCTCGAGTGAGAGCTCAACCGCTGTTCTGCTGAGCGTTCCCGAAGGAATTCCTCCAAGATAGGGGTTCTGCGCAAGCGCGCGATCGTTCGCCTGCCCCGTCTGGACCGCCGCTCGGGGCGCCCCGGTGATCTGGGCGAGAGCGATGGGGTTGTACGGCGCCGGCGTGGCTGGCGAACTATTCTGTGCAGGCGCAGAAGAGCAGAACAGAGCTCCGATCAGTATGCTTTTCACACAGCCTCGCAAACTCATTCCATCTCCTTTCCTGGACTTCTGGGTCGATCCTTTGGCCTTTTTGTCCTGGGACCTGTCCATTGCCATTGCCGATCCGCACTGCGCCGCCGTTCTTCGGCGGAAATGTTGTGACCCGCCAGGCCGCGATCACAATCTCACCAGAGCCAGCGGGAGGAAAACAATTGGACAATGGTATTGCGACACTTTGGTATGGATTTGCGCGGCTTCGGGTAGTTGTCCCCGAACCGATGCCCCGATACGAAGGTAGTGACCGATACGTTTGCTCAATAGCCTGCCCATATTTGCTGTGGCCTAATCCCTGCAGACACGAGCTCGATTACCGACGTGTGAAAGGAAGAGGGCAATGGCCGCATCGGTGCAGAGAATAGACACACACATCGCCTCGGCAATGAGGTGTAGCGAGTCCGATGACATCCTTGTAATCGAGGCCATCGGCGGCAACTCTCAGTCGTTTGAAATACTCGTTCGGCGTTATCAGCAGCGGATCATAGGTCTCGGCCGGCGAATGACGGGAAATGGAGCAGATGCCGAGGACATAGCACAGCAAACTTTCATGAAGGCATTTCTCAGGCTTCCTGGGTTTGAGCGAAGGAGTTCGTTTTCCACGTGGCTGACCTCTATCGCAATCAACGAAGCTCGGATGTGGAAGAGGAAACAGTCACGGCTCCGGGAGGTCTCACCGTGCGGCGAGAGCAACGAAGAAGCCGCCGCACCCGCTTTGGACGTCGCAGACTCCCGGCCGAACCCGGAAACATCCTGCTCGGAAAAGGAGCGTCGCGCTGTCCTGTTTGGCAGGATCACGCACTTGAATCCCACTCTCCGCAGCGCCGTGGAAGTTTGCGATCTGGGAGAGGAGTCGACCCAGGCCGCGGCATTGCTGCTGGGAATAACTGCATCCGCGGTAAAGTCCCGGAGGCATCGGGGCCGAGCCATTCTGCGCAGGGCGCTGTCTCCGTATCGCTTTTGATCCGGCTCGGGAGAAAGAGTGGTCCGGGCGTAATCAGGGCAGGCCTCTGATGGGAGAGATTGAGATATGTGCGCTTTGGCGGCTCCTCTGATGCAAAGCCTCGGCACGGAAGCTAGGGGTGACGAGTTGATCGGGCAGAGTTTCGCGCTACGGACCGTGCTCGAACAGATTCGCCTGGTGGCCAAAACGGATTCGACCGTATTGATTCTCGGCGAAACGGGCACCGGCAAGGAGTTGATCGCACGCAGGATCCACTCGATGAGCGACCGCGCCGGTCGTCCATTTGTCAAAGTGAACTGCGCTGCGATGCCGTTCGATCTGCTGGAGAGCGGACTGTTCGGCCACGAGAGAGGAGCTTTTACCGGCGCCGTCGCACAAAGGCCAGGCCGCTTTGAGGTCGCCAACGGCGGAACGCTGTTTCTCGACGAGATCGGTGACATGCCTCTGGCGTCGCAGCCCAAGCTGCTCCGAGTGCTCCAGGAAGGGGAGTTCGAACGCGTGGGAAGCAGCCGCACGCAGCATGTGGGTGTGCGACTGCTGGCCGCCACTCATCGGGATCTGCGAGCAATGGCCTGGAATAGTGAATTCCGCAGCGCCCTGTACTATCGCCTCAATGTCTTTCCTGTGACGCTACCACCGCTGCGCGAACGGCGCGACGATATCGTCCAGCTCATCCGGCATTTCATCGGGCTGTTCTCCCGCAGGCTGGGAAAGGAAATCACCTCAGTTCCGCAGGAAAGTCTGTTCTGCATGCTCGCATATGACTGGCCAGGAAATATCCGTGAGCTTCAGAATATCGTGGAACGCGCAGTCATCCTGTCCCAGGACGGCGTTTTCCCCGATCTGGGAGATCAGATCCGCAACGACGGGATCGCCGACACCGTCGCGCGGCCAGGCCGCAGATATTACGAACGCGATACGATCGTGAAGACACTGCGGGAAACGAATGGGATCGTTGGGGGTTCCAGAGGAGCTGCTGTCAAGCTGGGTCTTAAGCGAACCACGCTGATCGCGAGAATGAAGAAGTTCGGGATTGAGTGCGAAAGGTGGCCGAGGGGTTCAGAGTTGCGTGCAGAATTCGCGGGAGGCCGAGGTATAGCTAACCCTGCAATGACTCTGCTTCCCACCCCCATCCGGCCGGGAGAAAACGAGGCAGCCACTCTCAACTGATCAGGTTCAGATGGGTCCCGAGAGCGGCCTTATCCACTGGCTATTGCCGAGTAATCAGGCCGGGGCGGTGAACACACCGACTCAAACCAGCGGCTCATATAAACCTGAGCGTGCGCCTCTCCGCACAGGTGTCGCGCATCGGGCTTGCCGGCCGAATCGAGTTCCCACCGTAAGACTGTCAGCCGGGATGGACCACACTCAACCAGAAACCAGTGGAGCGGGTTCGTAGCCACAATGCCGCAGATCTCACAGCAGAACTCTCGAAGAGACGACATAAGCCTCGTCCGCACGCCCTCCTCTCGGCCGTTCGAACACGTCATCGCGAGATCGCTCTCTATTTTGTTCTGCCGTGGGATCGAATACGCTTCAGGACGAATTCCTGCAGTAACCCATTGGCGATTCGGCCGCCAGCGCCGATCAGGGCGCTTTTATAGATAAGACTGCCGTCGCGTTCCTGGGACGGGTAATACGCATACGCGACTGCTCCGGAGGCGAGGTCGCCACCGATTCCAGAAAAGTTGATCTGGTGCCGGCCGTTGTCGCCGTAAGTGAGGATCGGGTTGGAAATAGCATGGAGCAGGCGGGAGCGTGTGGTGCCGGTTCCGTCATAGTAGTATCGCGGGTCCTGGTGCAGAATCGAGGGGAGGAGTGCGTCTCCAATCAGAACATTCGTATAACCGCCGGCGAATGTCGATCCCAGCCGCTGACCATAGCCGGTCATCCCCTCCTGATAATCGGGATAATGCACCGCCTGATAGATTGAGGCATTCAGAACGAAGCCTGCGATGGTGACCGGATCGGTGAGAGCCTTCCAGGCGAGCTGGAACTTGAGCCTCGCTGTCATCGGCATGGGCTTGCGGTCATAGACTACATAAAAATTGGGAATGACCCCCAGAATACGCTGCTTTTCCTCCGTCCGGACCTGCTCGGTCGCCACCTGCTCCGGAGTCAGAGCGGTGACCGAGACTTCGACCACGGCAAGGTGCAACTGAACTCCTGTCAGCAAACAATACTGGCCCGGAGTAAGCGCGATCGTCTTTGATATCCAGTCCGCAAAATCCTGCATACGGATCGTCACATGCCAGTCCTCTGCGGGGGGCACGTTCGGCAACTGAAAGAAGCCGTTGCCATCGCTTCTGGTTACGAGGTGCTGATCGGGGTTGGACCTGCTCAGGATCACCGTCGCGCCGGGGACCACCCCGCCATTGACGTCGACCACCGTGCCGACCACGGTAGCGGGCTCGGGTGCCAGCGCGGAAAGCTCCTGCGCCGCGGCGAACCTGCAGGCGAACAGTCCTGTCGCAATCAGAAGTACGATGATTCGAGGTAACCGGTATAAAGTCATCACTGCCACTTCCTCCTGAGGAATCTCAGAGCCCTGACAACGACATCCCCAGTTCGCTGCCAACGTCGGTAGCCCGTCCCCGGATGGAGGAAATCGACACGACGTCCGCGCGGCTCAGTCGGGCAAGCATGTCGGGCAGAGGCTGCAGGCTGGTCCTTCCGGGGGGAAGTGCAGCGGAATCCTCCGGTTTGGCCAGATAGTCATAATCGGTCAGGAAGAAGCCATCCACCGCGCTGTCAAAGACCACGACCTTGACGCGCTCATCCGATTCGATCGATGACACGATCGACTCCAGCTGCGGGAGATTCGCCGGTCCAAAGATGTTGAGAGGCGGAAGATCGAACGTGACTCGCCAGTAGGCAGCCGTGACTCGTTCCAGCCCTATCATGCCTTCCCGATGCATGTCGCTCATCTATCCTCTTCTGCGGCGTCAGCGGAGTTACTGCAGATTCGCCAGAGACATTGCTGTCTCTACTCTGTGGCAGTAACGGCGCGGTATCCATTGGACCAACGTGTTGATCAATACCTAAGTGTTTTTCGGCATGTGCGAGGCATGGTCAGTTCCTCGCACGTACTCCCGCCTGAGGCGGGCACTAAGTCGGGAGGAATGCCACGGCAGCCTCGCGTTTGGTGCCTTAGGGAGCACGCCACGTAGCAGGCCAGCGGCAGGACGGCAAGTGCGCCGACAGGGGCACAAATTGCGGCGCGAAACACCTCGTACGCTTCTCCAGAGTGCCCCCTCTCGCGGATGGCATCTCTCTTGCTTACCGTAGTCGGAGCTGGTCAAGAAGCTGGCAAAGCAGAGTGATTGAGAGCTGCGCGAATCCGCAATGTGGCAAACGCCTTCATTATCTGCGTGAAGGACGAATCTTACCGAGCCTCAGGGGGGAGCGCCTGGCATTCCGCGGAGAGTCGAGCATTACTGGCTCTGTGGCAGCTGCTCATGCGTATTCACGCTAAAACGCGAAGGAAAAACCATTTGCCTGGTCTGCGGGCCCTCAGTCTTCGTCAGCAATAAGAGCGGAGATCATACCCCGTGAATTGCCGAGAGGCCAACAACTCCGACAGCAGAGAGTCGTTGTCAGCCGTTCGCCGACGCCAGAAACGGCATCCTGTGCGGCAGTGTCATGTGTGTCAACCGGAATGACACGATTGACAGTTCAGAAGACTGAGCTCGTGATTCGCAGGCTCATAAGAATCCTCGTCCGCTCGCATTCACTCCCCGATTCTGCCACCCCGAAAACCCAATGTTTCCGCTGGAAATAGGAAGATTGTGGCACACGACGGAACGACGATAGATCGCGGGCACAGGAACCGTGGTTAGTAAGTCCCCGCTTAATCCGTGGTCTTCTGCGTGCATTCTCGTTGGTCGGCTGTCAGCGAAAAGCGGACAGCTGCGAAAAACAAGCGACCGAGCTGTCGTTCGGGGAATCGTAGTGGGAAACGGGGCAGCTCAAACGCACCGGCCCCTTCCCCAGGGCAAATATTTCCGTCGCAACAGGGTGATCTGCTATGGACACACAACAGGAGAGCGCGTCCGTACCTGCTTTTCGACTCGATGTTGAATTGCATCAACTCTTAACGCGGCCGGCGGAGTCGGTCAGCCTCACGCTCCCGCCGTTGGGTAAACCGCAGAGATTTCCCGATCCCGCATTCCCACAACACCCCGCACTGCTCGGGCCTGTCCTCGAAGGCGATGGCTGGCGGCCGCCACAGAAGCGGCACTGGACCTCGAGCGAGATCTACAGATCGATGCGCGGCTGGCTCTTTCCATACATTCGCTCACGGGTGACGACCGGGGACTTTCATCCGCTCATTGCGTATCTCTTCACGGAATTCAAATGCAACCTCGACTGTCATTATTGCTGGGCTTTTGACAACAAGATCAAGGGAATGACCGAGGACACCGCGAAGCGCTCGGTTGACTGGCTGCTGGGTACGGGGTGCCGGGTGCTGGCCTTCATGGGCGGTGAACCGCTGCTGCGGCCGGATCTGATTCACCGAATCACTCACTATGCCGCGAAGAGGGGTTTCTGGATCTACTTGCCCACCAATGCGCGGCTGTTGCGTACCGACGTCATCGACAAGCTTGCCGACGCGGGTCTCGCAACCTTCAACATTGCGGTCGACGCGGTCAACGTCAAACCGGGACTGCCCAAGGCGCTTGCGCCTATTCGGAAGCAGTTCGATTACCTGATCCGGAAACAGTACGACTACGGCTATTCCGTTTTCCTGAACATCAACATCTGCCGCAACAATCTCGACGATGTTCGCGAACTGACCGAGATCGCGCACGGTCTCGGCATCGCCACCGACTACCACATCAACGAATCTCCGCTGATTGAGCAGGACGAGCACTTTAAGCATGCCGAGCACAACGTCACTTACATCACGAAGGACGACTGGCCGGCAGTCGAAGAAACCATTCAGTGGCTGACGGAGAAACAGGACTCCGGCTACAAGATGGTCAACTCGAATACCCGGCTCTGGCAGATGGTCAGCTTCATGAAGGGCAATCACTTCCCGTGGAATTGCCGGGCTGGGCAGAACTCCATGATCATCCGCGTCGACGGATCGCTGGCGCCGTGTTTCCCGATGTACATGGCCAATTACGACTGGGGTGTGGTCGGTGCCCACAAGTTCGACACCAAACAACTCGACCACCAGAAGGAAAGCTGCCAGACGCACTGCTTCTCCACTCTTAACCATATCCTCGGCTGGTGCTACAACGACCAGCGCGTGATCAAGTACTTCTTCAAGCAGCTGGCGCATGGATTCCAGGGAGTCCACGGCCAGATGTAAGCAGGTTCGATCCCCAGGGCCCTGACAAGTTCATCGGTAACGATCCTACCCAGAGGAGAACTCTATGCCGACAACAGTGGAAGTCGTCCAGACCGATTTTGAGATGGAAATCCAGGCTCGCATCGACGCCGAGCGCGCCCGTCTCCGGGCCGAGGCCGGACTGGCCCGAATGAAGGAGTTCAGCAAGCCCGTGGAACGCGGGTTCACGGCCGCGGAACGGGATCGCGTCACCATCCTCTTTGGCGGGCTCACTTGGAAGCACGAGGAGATGATCAAAGCTGTTTTCCATGGAAGCGGTTACCGATGTGAGAACATTCCAACGCCGGTCGTCGCCGATTTCCAGGCGGGCAAGGAGTTTGGTAACAACGGACAGTGCAATCCGACCTATTTCACAGTGGGCAATTTAGTTCGGCATCTTCAGAAGCTGGAGTCTCAGGGCCTCACTCGAAGAGAAATCATCGATAACTACGTCTTTTTCACCGCCGGCTCCTGCGGCCCCTGCCGCTTCGGCATGTACGAAGCGGAGTACCGCTTTGCCCTGCAGAATGCCGGGTTCGATGGGTTCCGGGTACTGCTGTTCCAGCAGACCGACGGCATCAAAGCTGCCAGCGGCGAGCCAGGGTTGAAGTTCACCGTCGACTTCGGCATGGGCATGCTGAATGCGCTGAACCTCGGCGATGTCATGAACGAACTGGTCTACCAGGTCCGTCCTTTTGAGATGAACAAGGGCGAAACCGACCGGGTGATTCAGGACGCGGCAAAGACACTCACTGACACGCTGCGCGACCGTAAACGCTGGCACATCGACGATGCGGCGCCGAAATGGCTTCTTCCGCTCCTGTCAAAGAACGACAAGGTTAAGGGGATCACCTGCACGCTGGGTAAGATCGCAGACAACCTGTACGGGAAAGAGTACGTGGACGCGCTGCATGCGTGCCGCGACCGCATCGATGCGATCGAGGTGGACCGCCTTCGCGTGAAGCCGGTGATCAAGATCACCGGGGAATTCTGGGCACAGACGACGGAAGGAGATGGCAACTTCAATATGTTTGCCTTCCTCGAAAGGGAGGGCGCGCAGGTGCTCGTCGAGCCCATCGCCACCTGGATCGCCTACATGATGTACGTCGCAAAGGAAGGCGCCAAAGCTCGCGCCGACGCCCAGGCTCCGTATCGCGATCCTAAATGGTTTGAAGCAAAGAAGCGTGCGGCCAATGGGCTGGCGCTGTTCAGGAAGACGGCTGGACTCAATGTCGGCAGCGCGATGTGGACCTACTTCTATCACCGGACGATCCGGCACATGGGTGATAGCGTGCATCGCCTGGTTCCACAGAAGGAACTGGCACGGCTGGCGCACCCTTTCTATCACCAGTTGGCGCGCGGCGGCGAGGGCCACATGGAAGTAGGGAAGAATGTTTACTACACGGTCAACCATCTCTGCCACATGGTGCTGGCGCTCAAACCCTTCGGCTGCATGCCATCGACGCAATCCGATGCCGTGCAGTCCCGCGTTGTCAGCAAGTACAAAGACATGATCTTCCTGCCCATCGAAACCTCGGGCGAAGGCGAAGTGAACGCCCACAGCCGTGTGCAGATGGCGCTGGCGGAAGCCAGGGCGAAGGCGCGTGCTGAATTCGAGAACGTGCTCGAGAAAACCGGCAAGTCGCTCGACGATCTGCGGGAATACGTCGCAGATCACCCCGAGCTAAAGCGAGCTCTGTACAGAGTCCCGCACCGCGACGGTGTCGCCGGAACGGCCGCGCAATTCGCAATGCATGTCAGCGATCTGATGAATCGCGAGCGGGTCGGCCGGCGCCATGCACGCGTTGCGGTCAGAGAACCGCGGGTGGCGTGATGCTATACCTGACCGAATTGCTGGGAGAGGCAATTTGCGGGGTGCTGCAGCTTCTGCTGGTCGTGGCGCTCGGCCTCGCGATCCGCCGGACGGCGAAGTACCTGGCGCCGCCGCTCTCTCCTCAGCTTCTTCCGCCGGGGAAAGACATCTTCTCGGACAACTGACGGCGTCGGTCTCAAGCCGTCCTGCAAATACGGAGAAAAGAGCGATGCAGCAGTTTATGGTAGGTCTCGACGTCGGCTCCACGACCGTCAAAGCTGTCGTCGTCGATCCAGGCATGGATGCCATCCTTTGGCAGGATTACCAGCGCCACGAGACGCGCCAGCCTGAAAAGGTGCTCGAGTTTCTCGAACGGATGGAAACTGAAGCCGGCGTGGCGCGGGAGAATACCCGGATCTTTATCACGGGCTCGGGCGGCGGCACACTGGCTGAGATGCTCGGTGCCAAGTTCGTTCAGGAAGTCCACGCCGTGGCGCTTGCCGTTGAGAAGCTGCACCCCGAGGTGTATTCCGTTATCGAACTCGGTGGGCAGGACGCCAAGATCATCGTCTTCAAGGACGACGAGGAAACCGGACGCAAGAAAAAGATCCCGTCAATGAACGACAAGTGCGCTGGCGGGACCGGCGCGGTAATCGACAAGATCAATGCAAAACTGAAAATCCCCGTGGCCGAATTAGCTAACCAGGGCTATCACGGAATCAAGTTACACAGAGTTGCCGGCAAGTGCGGCGTCTTCGCCGAGACTGACATCAACAGCCTGCAGAAGACCGGCACGCCTCCGAACGAATTGATGGCTTCTCTGTTCGAAGCGATCGTGCTGCAGAATCTGAGTGTCCTCACGCGCGGCAATACGCTGCGCCCGCACGTGTTGCTGCTGGGAGGCCCAAACGGGTTCATCCGCGGTATGCGCGAAGCCTGGCAGGCGAACATCCCGCGCATGTGGAAAGAGCGCAAGGTTGAGATCCCGGACGGCGCGACGCCGGAGGATCTGATCAAGGTTCCGGAGAATGCTCAGTACTTCGCAGCGCTTGGATCGGTCGAGTTCGGCAAGGACGAGGAGTCCGAGGTGGGTCGGTATCTCGGCACCGAGAAGCTGCGCTGGTATATCGAGTACGGACGCGCCGAGGAAAAGGCCGCGTCCGGGGGCAAGGGGCTCGTCACCGGCAACGACGAACTGGAGGAGTTCCGGGCCGCCTACCGGCGTAAGAAGTTCGTTCCCGCTCAGTTCGCCGCCGGCCAGATCGTCTCGGGTTTCGTGGGCGTCGACGGAGGCTCCACATCCACCAAAGCGGTGTTGCTCGATAAGGACGGCGAGATTCTCTGCAAGGCTTATCAGCTATCCAATGGCAATCCCATTCAGGACACCATCGAGATGTTCGACAAGCTCCGCGAACAGGTGGAGTCAAAGGGCGCCAGGATGGAAGTGCTTGGCGTCGGAACCACCGGGTACGCCAAGGACATTCTCCGCGACGTCCTTGACGCAGATGTCGCCCTGGTTGAAACCGTCGCCCACACCGAGTCGGCCCTCAAGTTCTACGACGACCCGCATGTCATCGTCGACGTCGGCGGGCAGGATATCAAGCTGATCGTTCTCAAAGACGGCCGTGTCAAGGACTTCAAGCTGAACACGCAGTGCTCCGCGGGCAATGGATATTTCCTGCAGTCCACCGCCGAAGGCTTCGGCATGAAGGTCGAGGAGTTCGCCGATATCGCCTTCTCGGCGAAGTCAATGCCTTCGTTCGGCTACGGCTGCGCGGTCTTCATGCAGTCCGACATCGTCAACTTCCAGCGTCAGGGTTGGCGATCGGAGGAAATCCTCGCCGGTCTCGCTGATGTTCTTCCTAAAAACGTCTTCCTTTACGTTGCGAGTATCCCGAACCTGGCTGCCCTTGGGACTCGGTTCGTGCTGCAGGGCGGAACCCAGAACAATCTGGCCGTCGTGAAGGCGGAGGTCGATTTCATCCGCTCCAGCTTCCGCGCGAATGGCAAAGAACCCGAGATCATCGTGCACGAGCACTGCGGCGAGTCGGGCGCCATTGGCGCGGCGCAGGAGGCGTTGCGCCTCTGGAAGAATGGGAAGGAGACGAGTTTTATTGGACTCGATGCGGTACGCAACATTCGCTATCGCACCACCCGCAATGAGGATACCCGCTGCTACTTCTGCAAGAACAACTGCCTGCGCACTTTTATCGACGTCGATGTGACCGGCGGGACCACGGCTGATGCTGTTGCTCCGCCGCTTCCGGCCGAAGACCCGGCCGCAACCGCCGAAGAAGTCGCCGCCGTTGCTGTGAACCTGCCCAGCCTTGAGAAGATCGAGGCGAACCTGCCCGCACACGGATCTTCCTGCAGCACAGGACATGGGCACGATCACAGTGGCGGCGGCTGCGGTTGCGAATCCTCTCCGAAAACATCGCTCCGCGCCAAAATCGAGCCGCTCGTCCAGATCCAGGCGGCGCCCGGCGCGAAGAAACCCGTTGAGCTGCCCAAACCGACCGGCGAATTCCAGCCGCGCAAGACGAAGGTCCCGCTCCGTATCGGCGAACAACGCCTCATCATCGCGACCTGCGAGAAGGGAACGGTCGAGGACCTGAACGACATGAAGGGGATCAAAGCCGATATCGACAAGGTCAAAGCAGGCAATCCCAACTTCGTGGACATCGCCGCGCGGGATGTTTTTCGTCATCGCGAGGTCGCGAACGTCGCCGATCCCTTCCCGAGCACGAAAGGTCTGTTCGTCTCAAAGCAGACGAAAGAAAGGACCGCGCTCATGGAGCGGCGCAGAGATTTTCGCGTCGGCATTCCGCGCCTGCTGAACACGTATACCTACGCGCCCCTGTTCAATGCCTATTTCGCAAGCCTTGGGCTCAAGTCGGAGAACATCGTCTACTCCGACTACACTACCCCCGAGCTCTACCGCGCCGGAGCCAGCCGCGGCGCCGTCGACCCGTGCTACCCGTCGAAGATCGGTATCGCGCACGTTTACAACCTGCTTGCGGTGAAACACACCAAAGCACCGCTTCATGCCATCTGGTTCCCTATGTACGACGTGCTCCACACGCCTCTGGTGAACCTTACTGGATCGAATGCCTGCCCGACCGTGACCGCTACTCCGAACGCCGTCAAAGCAGCCTTCACCAAGGAGAGCGACATTTTCTCGGAGAATGGGGTCGTCTATCTCGATCCGATCCTGAATCTGCAGGACCGAAAGATCTGCGCCGATCAGATGTATAAAGCCTGGTCGTCCATCCTCGGCTTGTCGCGCGAAGAGAACGACCGTGCCATCGAAGTGGGCTTCGAGGCTCTGGCCGAGTGCGAGAACGAGATCCGCCGCGAGGCGCGTAAAGTGCTCGATCAGCTGGAGCGCGAAAAGCGTATCGGCATCGTGATGCTGGGGCGCGTCTACCACCACGATCCTGGCCTCAACCACGAGATCATGGAGGAATTCCAGAAGCTGGGCTATCCCGTCTTTTCCCAGAGCACGCTGCCCATCGATGACGACCTGCTCGAGCGCCTCTTCGGCGATGAGGTTCGCGCCGGCCTCATCACCCATCCGCTTGACATCAGCGACGTCTGGAAGAACCGCTACTCGACCAGCACGAATCACAAGGTATGGGCTGCCAAGTTCACCGCGCGGCACCCGAACCTCGTAGCGCTTGAGGTCTCGAGCTTCAAGTGTGGTCATGATGCGCCGATCTACGGAGTCATCGAAGGCATCATCGAGCGTTCCGGCACGCCATACTTCTCTTTCAAAGATCTCGACGAAAACAAGCCCTCCGGCTCGATCCGTATTCGCGTCGAGACGATCGACTATTTCCTGCGCCGGTATCGCGAAGACATCATCGCGCGGCACAGCAAAGAGCAACTCATCGAGGAGCAAATGGCTGTCTTCGAGCGCTCGCTGCGCAAACAGAATCAGAGGGAGGAAGTCTATGAACTCGCTGCTGCTGGCGACTAAGCCGTCTCCCTCCCTGAACCGGCTGCCTGCACCCGCGAGGACTGGGGGAATGCGGACACGGTGCCTCTTTTCCCTTCGCTTCTGCATCGGGCTCTGTCTTCTGCTCCTCTGCCATCCCGAGGCGCTACCCCAGGACGGCGCCGCGGCCGCACGACCCATAACATCCGAAATTGTTCAGCGGCTGGTGGCTCAAAATGAGCAGCGATCCCGAGAACTTGGAACGTACACTGCTCGTCGCCATTATCACGTCGCCTATGTGGGGTTCCCGCATCCTGCTGAAGCAGACATGATCGTAGACGCAGTTTGCAACGGCGCAAGCTCGAAGCAATTTGACGTGGTCTCCGAATCAGGCTCTCATCTGTTGCTGGACCACGTGCTGAAGAAACTGCTGAAGACAGAGCAAAAGGACGCGGCCCACCGGGCAGAGAGCGCTTTGACACCGGAAAACTACACGTTCAACCTGGTGGGTGCCGAGCAGGAGGGGGGGCGCCTCCTGTACGTCCTCACTGTTGAACCGATACTGTCAGGTGCGCTTCTCTATCGCGGAAGAATTTGGGTGGACGCGCAGGATTACGCAGTCGTGAAGATCGAAGCCCAGCCAGCAAGGAGTCCTTCCTTCTGGATCCGCAATACGCAGATCAACCGCCAATACGAGAAGGCCGGCGACTTCTGGCTGCCTCGGAGCGATCGAAGCGAGACAAAAGTCCGGCTCGGCGGCACGGCTGTTCTGACCATCGAATACGGTGACTATCATTTTGCGACTGCAGCGACGCCCGAACTCTCCACCGAGCCGACTCCAGCGTTCAGGCAAACCATTCCATCTGAGTGAGAAGTCGACTAATAGGTCATAGTCACTGTCGACGATGACAGTAAGAGTTGTCATCTTTGACAGTTTTTCTTTTGAGAGAGCTGCTGGAATATGGCGGCGCGAGCGCCGGCTCTGAATTTTCAGCAGTTTTCAGCGCTCCTCGTCGCTGCAATCGGGCGCTCGCAACTGGCAGGCGGATTGCTGTCATGACGAACGAGACCAAGCGCTCTGCAGTCCTTGGCGACGACGGCAGAAGACGTTTCAGCAGCGAGGAGGAGTTATGTCCACCGCCCCACAAGTTACCTGTGAGATCGACTCCTTGTGCCCCATTGTCACCATCTCCGCCGAATTCTCCGATACATGGCTCGATCAGATGATCAAGCTCTACCTGCTCTCGTTTCTCCTCACAGCGGATAAGCTGCTCGCCGACCGGTGCTTTTCTGGCGCTATGGACGATTATGTAGGCAGTCCCGGGGCCGCTGCCTGGGCGCGCGGACCGGGAAGAGCCGGGGTCATCAAACGTGCAGTTCAGCTGATCCGCCCCGCGCCGAAATCCGTACACAGCTGGTCGCACGTGTCCGGCCTTCGACCGCTACTTTCCCCGGCCCATCAGCCGCTTTCGGAAATCACCTCCCTTAGCGCCTTCGAAAGGTTCGTGTTCTTCCTTTCCGTGCTCGAGGGCTATTCGGAAGAAGAATGTGCCTCCCTGCTTGAGTGCAACCCCGCCGACGTCAGGTGCAGCCGGGATCTCGCCGATCGACTAACTTCTGCCATCGAGATTGGAGATGATCTCTGGCCGGATTGCGACTCGCTGCCGGGAGTTACAGCCCTCATCCATCTGCATTGCGGCATGTGCTGAACATCAGACGATTCCGGGGATGGCCCCTACGGGAGAAAATTACCTTGCCTATCATCCGGGAGATTCTGGCGCAGCTGACCGAGCATGGTTGTCTCGTCCTCTTCCTCGCGGTCTTGGTTGAGATCCTTGGCGTTCCGCTGCCGGCTGCGCCTCTTCTGTTGGCTGCGGGCGCCCTTTCCGCATCCGGGCGCCTCTCGCTGGGATCTTCGTGGCTTGCAGGCGTTGCGGCCTGCGTTGCGGCCGATCTCCTCTGGTACAGCGTCGGCCGACGGTGGGGGCCCAGGGTTCTGGGCTGGCTGCATGCCATTTGGAACAAGCACCCGGAGAAACGCAGAAGCCGCGTTTTCGGATTAACGGCCCGCTTCGGCGGAGAAGCAATGCTTGTTGCGAAGTTTCTGCCAGGCATCAACATGATTTCAGCTCCGCTGGCAGGGACGGGAGTGCCCGTCTCCGTTTACCTGACCTGGGAGATTCCAGGCAGCATGATCTATATCGGCGCCTGGCTGGTCGCCGGCAGGCTCCTCGGCGACCGATGCGAACATCTTCCTTCGTTGCTGCACGGCGCAACCACGGCGACTTTGGCTCTTGCGCTCATCGCCCTTGCGGTAGCGCTTGCCTTCCGCTCCAGGGCGCGTCGCGAATGGCGCGGCCGGATCCTGTCCTCGCGTATCACTTGTCAGGAACTCTATGAGCTGATCGAGCAAAGCCAAACCCCAGTCATTGTCGACCTGCGCCACCCACTCGACATGCTGACGGATCCTGAAATGATTCCGGGGGCGATCCGTCTGACCCCGGAGGAACTCTCCGGAGTTCATCGGGACCTTTTCGAGGTAGGCCAAATCGTCGTCTACTGTACCTGCCCCAACGATGAATCGAGCGCCCGGATGGCGCACGAGATCGAGGCCAAAGGGGTCGGGCGCGTTCAGTGGCTGCTCGGCGGCCTTGCAACGTGGAAGCAAATGGGCTACCCGATCGAGAATGCCCCGGACAGGATTCACTGGCACGGAACAACACAAACGGCATCGAGAACTCGCTGATCGTCGCCCCACGGGAGAGCCACGGCTGTTTGTGGTCCCTGGCCAGGAGTCTTGTGGCAGCTGGCCGATGTTTCGCTCGGCGCCGCACGGTTCTCCGCTGCTAGAGGCCCAGATCGCTCAATCCCGGATGGTCATCGGGCCGTCTTCCCAGAGGCCAGCGGAACTTCCGGCCGGCTTCTGTGATAGGCAATTCATTGATGCTGGCATACCGTGCGCGCATCAATCCCTGCTGGTCGAATTCCCAATTCTCGTTTCCGTAGGCGCGAAACCAGTTTCCTGAGTCATCGTGGTATTCGTAGGCAAATCGCACGGCGATGCGATTGTCGTGGAATGCCCACAGCTCCTTGATGAGCCGGTAGTCCAGCTCTCTGGTCCACTTTCGGGAGAGAAACGCGATGATCTGTTCCCGGCCAATTGGAAATTCGGCGCGGTTCCGCCAGCGCGAATCCGTGGTGTAGGCCAGCGACACCTTCTCAGGGTCGCGCGAATTCCAGCCGTCTTCGGCCAGGCGAACCTTCACAACGGCCGTCTCATGCGTGAAGGGAGGTACGGGGGGGCGTGAGGATAGGACCATACTTTCCTTTCGGGGCCAGCGCGACTGCGTTCGCAGATTAAATGAGCCCTGGTCGATGAGCCCAGCGATCAAAGATCCAATTCAATCGCTGTTCGCGGAATCGAGCAACAGATCAAAACGTTGCCGTCGCCGGGGGGATCGAGCGGCTCGAACTCATAGCGGACGCTTCCATCAATCAGACCGCATTCGCAGGTGTGGCAGACACCCATTCTGCAGGACCACTTGACGGGAACATCGCATGCTTCCGCGAGTTCGAGAAGGCTTCCATACCGCGAGTCCCAGGGTACCGCAAGACCGCTGCGCGCAAAGGAAACCCTGGGGCCGGTACCACTGCTTTCAACGGGTGCGTGCGGGGGAACTGGTCTGCTGCTGGCGATTCCGGGGGTGATCGAGGGCCCGGCGCCAAATACCTCGGAGTGAATGCAGGTGTCAGCGACACCCCACGACTTGAGATCAGCAGTAAAGCCGGCAAGAAAACCAGGCGGCCCGCAAAGATAGAAATCCGCGTCCTTCGGCAGCCCGCGCTCCTGCAGGGATGCGAGGTTGAGATGCCCGGCGAAGTCGTAATCCCTGCCCAGTCGATCGCCATCTTCCGGCCTGCTGTACGCGACCAGGGAATGACTTTGAGGAAGGCTGCTGAGAAGGCATCGCGCCTCGGCCGCAAATGGATGCTCCGCACCGTTTCGAGCGCCGTAGCACCACCAGACCTCCCGCATCGGGTTGGCCGCGTCGCCCGCGAGCGAGTGAAGCATAGATAGAACCGGAGTCGCTCCGATACCGGCGCTCAGCAAAACAACAGGCTTGCTACCCGAAGCGAGTGTGAAACTGCCTCTGGGCGCGCTCACCTGAAGCAGGTCGCCGGCTCGAACGGCGTCATGGAGGTGACGGCTTCCTGGCCCGTCTGCACGCTTCACGCTGATGCGATACTTTCCGCTATCCGGAGAACCGGACATCGAATAATTTCGAAGGATCGGTTCTGAATCTTTGTCCAGCGCGAGCCGGAAAACCAGAAATTGACCCGGCAGAGGGGTCGGCAGCGGGCTGTGGTCCTCTGCTTCCAGAACGAACGAGAGTACATCGGCACTCTCCCGTTGCACGGCTACGATCCGCAGAGAGCGGAACCCGCGCCACAACGGAGGCGGAGCGGCAGAGAGGGCAAGACCGGCATTTCCATTTCTGTCGTGCTTCTCTTCGGCGTCGATCAGGGACCTGAACGATTCCTTCCACCCGGTGCTGAGTGCCGGGATGCGCAGGGCACGTTGCAGCCGATCCAGCGGGTGAGCGGGCAGGTAAAGCAGTCCGTCTGTTTCCTGGACGGTGACGTGCTCCGGACCGTCGGCAACCTTCACGATGCCGTCTCCCATGCCAATCTCCCCCTCTTCGATGACCCGGAAATAAAAGCCCGGCCTCCGGTGTGAAACCAGCAGCGCCGGCATGGCTGCGTTGTTCATCCGTATGCCGACCCGATAGCAGGTGACGCGGGGCTGGGTCACTTCAAACAGGGCGCCACCGATCCTGTAGCGGTCGCCGATACAAACCTCCTCATCCGGCAGGCCGTCGACCGTCAGGTTCTCGCCAAACTGACCGTATTCAAAGTCGTGTCGCTGAAGGACGGCTTCCCAATAGCGATAAGACTCGATCTGATAGACCATCACGGCGCGATGCTCTCCGCCGTGCCCCGCGAGATCGCCCTGCCCGTCGCCGTCGAGATTCAACTGGCGCGCCATCACCCTCCCCGTCACCGGCCGTTTCCAGACCGCGGTGTGGACGATCTTGCCCTTCCATTCAATGTCGCGTGGAAGGCCTACGTTCACGGAGATAACTGAAGGCACAAGGCTCCTGCTTTTCAATTGAGTTTAGAGCCGACCCCTTTTGGTTGATGCCATGCCCGATGCTGTGGCGTTACCGCCCCTTCATCCCGCTGCGTGCGCCTCGGGAAAATACTGTGGTGCCTCGCGGCGATCGAACATCCCGTAGTCGCGGACGACCCGGACATTCCGCAGGCGCACTCCTTCTGGTAGTGTCGCTCGTCGTCGAAAGGCTTCGCCCTTTGCCTGATCGTCCCACTTCACGAGCGCAATCACGTCCCCCGGTGCCGCTACCGCATCGAAGACGTCCCACGAGACAACTTCCGCTGTATCAGGATCAAATCCGAGCGACCTCGCGACTGCCTCTCCGCCAATCTGCCTGACCCACCCCGGATCGCGCTTTGCGTTGAGCAGTGTGATCGCCTTGCCAATTCCGGCCTCTGTTACATCCAGGCGTTGCTGAACCAGCGTGTGCCCCGCCGGCAGGTGCGTGTCTGCAACGAACTCTCCGATGTGCATACGATAGTCAGCGAAAACCCGGTCACGCGCCGCCTGCATGATCTTGTGGTGCTGCGCCTCGATGCTCCAGCGCACCAGAGCCTTCTCGTCGCGCCAGCTCGACAATGAGAGGATCCATCCCGGACGTGTCAGGCTGGAGTAACGGTGGTTTTCGATGAATCCATCGATCTTCTCGAGTTCGGGCCGCAGCATCTTCGCCATACCGAAATAGATATCAAACTGATCGGACTTCGGGTTGACTTCGAGCATTCCGGAAAACATGACAGGCTCCCTCATTGGACTGACTTTTTCCTAGCAAGACGACGATCACACGTAGCGGGGAATATCCTCATCCCCGCGCTACGCGTTTTCATCGCATGTCGCCGCTACTCATGCAGCCAATTCGTTATTTGCCTCTTTCGGCGTAACTTCCTTCAGCTCCCCCGTCGCCAGATCGAAAACAAAGCCGCGAATCACTACGTTCGAAGGAATCCAGGGGTGCGACCTGAGCTTCAGCACCTGCTTTCGCGTTTGCCCGTTCACGTCGGTATAGCAGTGAAACTTGTCCGGAGCCACTGCCCAGACGCCGGTTTGCGCGTGAAGATGCTTCTCGAAGTTTTCTTCCGAAAACAGCTCCATGCCGCAACCGGTGTGCCCAACGACCATGACCTCGCGCACGCCGAGAACGTGAATCGAAAACATGAGCGACCGCACAACATCTTCTGTTACCGCGGTTCCAACGTTCCGAATCAGGTCCGCAGCGGCGGGATTGATGTCGAGCCATTGGAGCAGCTGGTTCAGGCGAGGGTCCATACAGGTGAGGATCGCAACCTTCGGGGCTGGTTTGTTGGTCAGCCACGGTTCATTGTGCCAGGTCCTCTTGCGGTTCACTGCAATGGCGCGTTCGATCAAGCTCATTTGATTCTCCTGAATTGCGTTGCAGAACCGCATGCGGTTTGCGGCAACGCATGGCTAGCGGATGTGTTTATGCGGATCCGACCCATTTCGTGCGGACTCCGCAGCCTTCAGCAAAGCTCAGTGGCCGGTCCGCATCGGGGCCAGCGCTGAGTTACAACCTTAGTGCGTGTGAAGAAGCGGATGCTGTCTTCTCCGTATTGGTTCAGATCGCCAAACGCCGAGTCCTTCCAGCCACCGTGGCTGTAATACCCGACTGGCGTCGGCATCGGATAATTGACGCCGACCATGCCGACCGCGACCTCGGCAACGAAACGCTGGGCCGCCTCCCCATTGCGCGTGAAGATCGTGACCGCGTTGCCCTGATGGTGGACGGTGGGATAACTCAGTGCCTCCTCGAACGTCTCCGCACGAACGACCTGCAGCACGGGACCGAAAATTTCCTCCTGGTAGCTCCTCATTCGAGGCGCCGCGTAATCGATCAGCGTCGGCCACAGGAAGAATCCCTGCTCATGACCGGGCAGGGTCCTGCCCCGCCCGTCGATGACCAGTTGAGCCCCCTCGTCCACGGACAGCTGGATATAGCCCTCGATCTTCCTCTTGTGTTCGGCGGTGACGACCGGCCCCATGTGCGCGTCGGAATCGGTGGAAACGCCGATCCGCAGTTTCGGAATCTCTCTGAGCAGAAGCTCGCAGACCGCGTCGGCCGTCTTCCGCCCAACCGGAACGATCACTGGCATCGACATGCACCGCTCGCCGGCGGAGCCAAAGGCCCCGGCGAGCACGTCCGCGACAACCCGGTCGAGATCCGCGTCCGGAAGGATGACGCCGTGGTTCTTCGCGCCCCCCATGCATTGCACGCGCTTCCCATTGTTCGCCCCCCTTGCGTAGACCAGCTTCGCCACCGCGGTCGAGCCGATAAAGCTCACGGCTCTGATGTCCGGGTGATCTGTGATGGCTTCTCCGACGGCCTTGTCGCCATGGACGACGTTGAGAATCCCCGGCGGCAGACCGGCTTCGAGGGCGAGTTCCGCGAGCCGGACGGCCACCGAAGGAGTGTGCTCCGGCGGCTTCAGTATGAACGCGTTGCCAACGGCGATGGCCGGCGCCATCATCCAGAGCGGGATCATGGCGGGAAAATTGAAGGGCGTAATTCCCGCGACCACGCCTAATGGTTCGCGGATCGAATACACATTCACCCCAGGCCCGGCGCCCTGGGTGAATTCACCCTTCTGCAGATGAGGAACACCGCAGACGAATTCGACTACGTCCAGGCCGCGCTGCAGCTCGCCTGCCGCGTCGTTCAGCAATTTGCCGTGTTCGGAGGACATCAGGTGGACGAGTTCCTCTCTGCGCTCTTCGATCAATGCCTTGAACCTGAATATCACCCGGGCGCGGCTCTGCGGGGCGATCTCGGCCCATGCCGGCTGGGCTGCCTTGGCGGCGGCGACAGCCTTCGCGACGAGGGCGGCGTTGCCGTGCTCCAGCCGCGCCTGCACCTGCCCGGTGCTCGGATCGTAGACCGGGCTGGTGAAGGCGTTGTTGCACGCCACCCTGCGGCCGTTAATGAAATGGCTGATCGAGCGCATGGGCTCTTCCTTCTTCACCGTTCACTCCGAAGAGCAAAGCGCGCCCGGAGCGAATGTTCACGTCACAGCAGACATTCTTACGCCCCGCGAGCGCCGGCATCGTCGCGAGCTTCATGTGGCGATTAGGCCAGAGCAGCAGATTTGCAACAATCAGACGAAGGTACCGATTAATACTTTCGTGTGGCGGAACGCTGCAGCGCGCCCCCGCCGCCGGTGTTGCGCATGCTCCGAGTCACATCAAGATATGGATCGATATCATCGTCCGATGCCCGAAAAGACGCTGCTGGCCTTCGCTAATCACGGCCAGCTGACCAGAACGCTTCCGCGAGACGGTGGAGACTGCGAAGCTGTTATCGAGGACTTCGAAAAGGCTGGCCTTGATCTCGAATAACTGGTTGCTGAGCTGAAGGCCAACGGGGCAAAGTCTTTCGATGAATCGTGGCGCAGTCTGCTCAGCGCAATCGGATCAAAAGGAAGCCGCCTGAAACTCGCGTCCTGGCCAATTTCGTCCGCAGCTGGCGCTCATAGAATCGAAAGAGCGAATAGAAGACATGGTCCTGATCCTCACTGGATATTGCGAAGCAGGACGCAGCCAATTCGGGTTGGTCTGCATGTGCGGCGAGCTGTTAAATCTCGCGTATCTTCAATCGACGGACGTGCACTGACTCGACGACGGTCGCGCCCAGGATGCGTGCCACGCGATCGCACACCCAGTCGCGTCCGGCGTAAGCGTATTCGCCTGCCAGAGTCATGGCGCGAATGTACTGTTCTCCGAGGTCGCTCGACGCAGAAAGGACGCAGGGCTCGCTTCCATACTGTCCTTCGCGCCGGCAGCCTTCAGAAACCAGGTGGCGACACCGTGGCCGAAGCCGCGCGAGCCGAAGTGCACGCCAATCCACACGCGGTCCTCCTCGTTGGTAAAGAGATCGACGTAGTGGTTGCCGGAGCCGATAGTGCCTAGCTGATTCTCAACTTTCTGGCGCAGGGGACGCGTCGCGTCGAGTTCCCAGCCATCATGATCCCGTTCTAAGATCGCGTGCTCGACCTTCTCGGCGTTCCTACGGCCCACGCCGAAGCTGAGCGTCGCCCAAACCTCGTCCATGATGAGATCGATCCTGGCGCGCAGTTCCTCGCCGGGCATGTCGAGGCGCACGGCCTTGTTGCCGCAGGCGATGTCGAAGTCCACGCCCGAGGGGCTGATCGCGTCCTTCCAGGCAATGACGCCGCCAATCGGAACCGCGTAGCAGAGGTGCCCGTCTGCCATCAGCGCAGCGCGATCAGCCAGCGCCGCGCAAGTGCGGATCTGACCCAGCGTCCTTTCTTCGTGCTCTCCCCATACGGGGATGTTGTCCATCATTTTCATCGTCTTGCTCTGCTTTCTCCGCCGCGATCGGGCTCTGTAGTCGGCGGCGAGGTTCAGTTCTTCTGTGCTCACGGCATCACGTCACGCGTTTCGCCGCGATCACGCCGCAGCGCGATATGGGCACCTGATAGCGGCTGGCCCAGCGCTGAAGAACCTGCTCATTGTCCGGCAAAAGCCCCCATAGGAATGGGTCGACTCGTGCATGGCTGTGCTCGCGCATAGCCAGTGGCATCGAGAGCGACAAGGGGAAGCTGTTGGCATCTTCGCGCCAAAGCTGGTCGTATTCAAAGGACACATAGCCACTCTGGTAGTGAAGCATTCCCATGGTCCGGCCGATCGCCAGTGCGATCAACTCGTCCATTTCTTTGGGCGCTTGAGCGTGTCGATAATACTGCCGATGTCGATGGGTTCAGAAGTGTGTAGAGTTGCAACGGTTCCGGCGGCTTGCTGACTGTCGCTGAGGGAGATCTTGAGGACGCGAAGCGTACGCAGAATCAGTCCAATTTGCGCCGTGGGTTTTCCCTTCTCAACCTCAATCAGCCATTTGCGGCTGGTTCCGACGGACTTGGCAAGGGACGCCTGGTCCATTCCGAGATGGCTTCGCCGGTCGCGAATGAGTGCTCCCAAATCGGCTGGAGTTCTGATGATCATGGCAAACCTCGAGACCTAACGTATATGATCGGTGACATTTCGAGAGGTGGTCGATCGGTTACTTTTATAAGTTGATGCGTTCGATCGGTGGCATCGCCCTAATGTATACGATCGGCCACATTTGGCAGCGTCAGGCACGGGCAAAGGTGTCTCCAGCGTCTCCAGACAACGGCAAGTTTGTCAGTACCCGCATAAATACTGGGTCCAGGACGTAAAATTACTTTCTGCATCGGAAATAATGGCGGGTTCTGCGGGGTTCCCGTGATGCAGTCAGTTCCTGTTCCATAGAACGTGCCCCCTGCAGAGAAGCAGCGGAAGACTGCGACAATGCCGGGACTGAAGGGCAGAGTCGCATTCCGGTGCGCGTGGGCCGAAGAATCTTGGGTAGCGGGTCAATTGACCCACTACCGGATCTTGCTCGCACTTGCGGGTTCGCCGAATCAGGCGCATACTTTCGCTGACGAATTCAGCTCGAATTCTGTAGCACGATATAGCACGGTGAAATCGCGGAAAGGGTATAGTTTCGTGGAAACCGTGGACTCAATGGAAAACCGCGAACTGTGCAGCAACGAATGCGAGATCAGTAAGTTGTACTGATTTCAATTACTTGACCTATCACCGGCGACAAGAGTCCCTTCTTCGGCACCAGATACTGCAAATCATCTGAAATCAGCCACCTTCAGGTGGCTCCTTCCGCTTGAGCGTGCCAGCATTCGCCGCGTTTCCGCCACTCCGCGGTTGGGCGCCGTTAGAACGCTTTTGCGCTGTCGAGCAGGATCGTCACAGGCCCCTCGTTGGTGAGAGACACCGACATCGTGGCCCGGAACTGGCCTGTTTCGCAGCGCAAGCCGCGACTGCGAATCTCGGCAACGAATGAGTCGCAGAGCTCACGTGCGGACTCGGGGCGCGCGGCTTCGTCAAAGGAGGGCCGCCTGCCGCGACGCGCGTCGCCATAGAGGGTGAATTGCGACACGACAAGCGCCGCTCCACCGATGTCGGCAACGCTCAGGTTCATCTTCCCGCCGGCATCCTCAAAAATGCGCAGGCCGGCGATCTTCTCGGCGAGGTACTCCGCATCGGCTTTGGCGTCGGCTCGGGAAACGCCGAGCAGCACGAGCAGGCCCTGTCCGATCTCGCCGACGATCCGGCCCTCGACCGAGACGGAAGCCTTCGAGACTCGCTGAACAACGGCACGCATGGCTGCTCCACGGTAGCATTCCTGGTCGCGGCTACCGGCTCGGCGCGCCCGAAGATTCCGGCACAAAGGACAGTTGAAATTCGCGAATCTCGGCCGCGCCGGTGCTCGAGAGGATATTGAGCCGCACGCGGCTGGCCGTCACCTCCGGGAAGATGTCGATCTTCTCGTGGCCGATCGCCTGAGCCGCCGCGACGCTCTTCCAGCCTGAACCTGTCCAGACATCGATCGAATACTTTTCAATCCGCTGGCCGTCATTGAGCCATTCCATCGTGAGCGCGCGATTGAAGGTGATCGACTTTGGGAAGCGCAGCTCCAGCACGGCGTGATGCGAGCCGGCCGGCGCCGACCAGAAGGTGTCGGGATTGCCGTCAACAGCCGCTCCCTGATCGGAAGTCATCGGCGCATGCTCGAGGGCAAGGTTGTGCGCATAGCGAGCGCGCAGAGCCTTGCCGAACGCTTCGAGGCGAGCCACATCCGCGTCAGGCAGCAAGCCGCGGCGATCCGGCGCCAGGCCCAGCATCAGCTGAGCGCCGCGGCCTACTGTGTCGTCCCAGGTGGTCAGCAGCTCGGGCACCGTCTTCAGCGTAGCTTCGTCATTCGGATGCCAGAACCAGTGTCCTTTGTGCAGCGGCGTGTCCGCTTCCACCGGACGCCAGCGCACGAACCCGTGCCGGTCAATGACATCCCAGTCCTCGTACGGAACGAAGCCGTCCTCATTGCCGACCCATCGCGCATCGCCATATTCGAAGAGGCCGGTGTCGGCAAAGACCACCGTGTTCGGCTGATAGGTGCGCAGGGTCTCGATGTATTTCGGAAAATCGTAGACATGACCGGCGCTGCCGGCCCCATCGAGCCACCACTCGACGAGATTGCCGTAGTTCGACGCTAACTCGGTCATCTCCGCTTCGTAGTAGCGATCGTAGGCGGCGTTGTCTTTGTAGCGCGGGTCGTGGCGATCCCAGGGCGAGAGATACACGCCGAACTTCAGACCGTACTTGCGGGCTGCCTTCGCCACATCGCCGACCACGTCGCCGTGACCGTCTTCCCAGGCACTGGACTTCACGCTGTAGTCGGTCTGCGCCGTTGGCCAGAGGCAGAAGCCGTCGTGATGCTTGGCCACCAGGACGACGTACTTCGCTCCTGCCGCGCGAATGGCCTGCATCCACTGGTCGGGATTGAAGTCGGTGGGATTGAAGACCGAAGGGCTGGCGGTGCCGTCGCCCCACTCGCGATCCAGATACGTGTTGGTGGAGAAATGGATGATCACGCCGAATTGCAGATCCTGCCACGCGACCTGCTGGGGCGACGGCTTTACATCGACAAAATTCTGCTGCGCCGGTGCGAGGATTGCTCCACAGGCCAACAGCAGGGCGCCCGCGAAGCACCATCGAGCTGCGCTCACCGGCCGCTCCCTCCGCCCATTGTGATCGCCTGGCGCTGCGGCAGAATCGTCCAGATCTGCGGATCCTCCTGGCCCAGAACCCAGGAGCAGAATCCTTCAAGCCCGTTTTGCTGCGCCAGATCGTAGCGATCCTTAAACGTGCGCAGGTCGGTGAAGAAAACCCACTCCCGCATCTGGTCGCGATTGATGTAGAACCAGGCTGTGTGATCGTCAGCGTCCCACTGGATCTTCCCGCCCCAGTCGCGGGCCAGCAGCTCGGCGTCGGGAGCGCCGATGTAGTCGGCGGTGGGATTCGGCTTTTCGATCGGGGGCTCGCCTGGCTTCGCTGGTGGCTCGACGATCGGGGCGCCGGCGAACCAGTGGTATCCGTAAACGGGAATGCCGAGCGACAGCTTGTCTTTGGGAACGAATTGGAGCGCGTACTTCATGTTCTCCAGCGTCCATTGCCATCCGGCCACCGGTCCGGGCTCTGTCCAGCGGGTGTTCTGGTCGTAGGTCATCAGACAGATCAGATCGACGGATTTGGAAAGAGCCGCCAGATCGTAAGCGCCGCGCCAGTCGGTGTAGATCCATTTTGCGAAGCCGCCCTCGCCCGGATAGCCCGGCGCATTCGGCACAGTCGCGATGCTGAGCTTGAGGCCGGCGCCGTGCAGCGCGTCCGCCGTCGTTTTTACCAGCGCGGATAAGGCGTCACGATCGGTCCACGACACGTTTTCCAGGTCGAACTGGAAGCCGATATAGCCGTGCAGTTTGCATTCGCGGATGAGCGCCTGGTTCATTTCCGCCTGCGCCGCCGGGTTCGTAGCCAGCAGATGGAACTTCGTCTTGTTGAACAGCGCGACAATCGGCATCACCGGCAGCTTCTCGCTCTGTGCCTTCTCGAGAACGGCCGGCTCCGGTGCGCCTGTCACCAGGCCGTTTTCATCCACCTGATACCAGGTGGGCACGAGGAGGTCGATCTGCGAGGAGTGGGCGAAGAAGTCCCGAATCGAGGTGGGGTCGCTGGTCAGGTAGAACAACGCCACGGGATGACTCGCCGCGAAAGCGCTCGGCGCGATGAAGACGATAAGCAGAAAGAGCACACGTTTCATAAGTCTCCGAATGAAGCAGAGCCACTGGATCAAAATTGAGTGTACGTCAGGGCAAAGCGCGCGGAGGCCTTCGGAGCGCCGGCGGTCTTAAACCGTCACGCTCTCCCGATACTCGCCGAAGACTTCACGGAGCGACGATGCGATTTCTCCGACGGTCGCGCTGGCTTCCACGGCATCGAGAATGGCCGGCATCAGGTTCGCTCCGGAACGGGCATTCTCCCGCACCCTGTTCAGCGACGCCTGCCAGGCTTTGGCGTCGCGCCGTGAGCGCAGAGTGCGCACCCGCTCCACCTGTTTCCGCTCCAGTTCCTCATCGATTCGCAGCGTTGGGATGGCCGGCTCTTTGTCCCGCGCGAAGCGATTCACGCCCACGACAATGGCTTCTTCAGCATCAACAGCTCGCTGGTGATCGTAGGCCGCGTTCTGGATCTCCTGCTGCACCCAGCCGCTTTCGATAGCGGCCAGCATGCCGCCCACGGTCTCGATGCGCTCGAAGTACGCCTTCACCTGGCGCTCGATCTCGTTCGTCTGCGATTCGATCGCATACGATCCGGCAAACGGATCGATGGTATTAGCCACGCCGGATTCGGTGGCGATGATCTGCTGCGTGCGCAGGGCGATGCGGGCGGCTTCTTCCGTGGGCAGCGCCAGAGCTTCGTCGTATCCGTTGGTGTGGAGCGACTGCGTTCCGCCCAGAACGGCGGCGAGGGCCTGGATGGCGGTGCGGACGATGTTGTTCTCGGGCTGCTGCGCGGTTAGCGTCGATCCCGCGGTCTGCGTGTGAAAGCGCAGCATCCACGAGCGCGGGTTTTTTGCGCCGAAATGATCGCGCATGATACCGGCCCAGATGCGCCGCGCAGCCCGGAATTTCGCGATCTCTTCGAGAAAATTGTTGTGCGCGTTAAAGAAGAAGGAGAGCCGGGGCGCGAATCGGTCGATGTCGAGTCCCGCATCGATCGCCGCCTGCACGTAAGTCCGGCCGTTGGCGAGGGTGAAGGCGACTTCCTGGGCCGCCGTCGATCCAGCCTCGCGCATGTGATAGCCGGAGATGGAAATGGTGTTCCACTCCGGCACATGCTCGCCCGCCCACGCAAAGACATCCGTCACGACGCGCATCGCATGGCGGACCGGATAAATGTAAGTGCCGCGGGCGATGTACTCCTTGAGAATGTCGTTCTGGATGGTGCCGGAGAGCTTCTTCACATCCGCACCGGTGCGGCGGGCGACGGCCACGTAGAGCGCCAGCAGGATGCTGGCCGTGGCATTGATGGTCATCGAGGTCGAGATGCGATCGAGAGGAATGCCGGAAAAGAGCTGCTCCATGTCTTCGATCGAGTCGATGGCCACGCCGACTTTGCCGACCTCGCCGAGCGCCATCGGGGAGTCGGAGTCGTAGCCAATCTGGGTGGGCAGATCGAAGGCGACGGAAAGGCCTGCGGTTCCCTGTTCCAGCAGGAATCGGTAGCGCCGATTGCTTTCCTCCGCGTCGCCCATGCCGGCGTACTGGCGCATGGTCCAGAGCCGGCCGCGATACATGGTGGGCTGAATGCCGCGCGTGAAGGGGAATTGCCCGGGGAATCCGAGATCGCGATCCGGGTCAGCCGACGCAAGATCTTCGGAAGTGTAGAGCGGCTTCGATTTATCCTGGTCAGGCATGGGAACCCGACATTGTAAGCGACGAGAGCCCGCGCTTGCCTTAGCGCTGCTTTTGCCTCTTCCGCGCGCGCCAGAATGACGTGGCAGTGAACCAGGCAAAGAGGAGTGCAAAGACCGCGTAGACGAGGACATGCCGGTCGTGAATGCCGAGCGTCCTGAACGCCTGCCAGGCGTGGAGGGCAAAGAAGGCCGTGAACAAGGCGAAGAAGACGCCGCTGATCTGCAGCGTGAGCACGCCGGTGGCGTGCGCGAAGGGGCGTACCAGCGCTGATCCAAATCGTCCGGCGCCGCGGGCCACGCGACGGCCGCCTTCGGCGTAGTCGATGCGGGCAGCCGGGCGGGTTCCGGAGGGCGACGGGGCCGTGGCCGCCCGGGTCTCGGCGGATCGCTGGGTGGCAGCGGCCGCGCCTGCGGCGCCGTCGCGCAGCTTGCCCACGGCGACGCGGGTGCCGATTCCAAAAAGCCGGCCGATGCGATTCGGCTGCATGAAAAAAGTCTAGCAGCGGGCCAAAGGCCGGGTTGCGACGGCGCATTGCGGCGCGGGAACATCAGAAGATAAGGTAAGAAGAAGCGGATGTTGCGGGCCCATGCCGCAAGCCGGGAAATCGAGGTTCTGACTTGAATCAAAAACTCCGCAAGCTGGTTCAGCAACTGGGCGAGGCCATTCACGAGAGCGTCTCCGAGTCCTCGCAAATCGCCGGCGTGGTCGCCGATATTCGCCGGCAGGGCTTTGAAGTCCTGCTGATGCTGGAAGCGACCATCGGGCTGAACGAGGTGGAGGAGCAGCCAGCGGGCGCGCTGGAGGCTGGCCAGAGCGGTGCGGAGGCCGAGTCGGGCGAAGAGGGGACATTTACGGCCCAGGACCTGCATTTCCTGAAATCGCTGCGGATTTCCGTGACCGGCGACTCCGGGGAGCCGGAAGACTCCTGAGTTCGCCGGGGGACGCACATTTCGCCAAACTTGTGATATATCTGGCCTTCGCTCCCCCAAGTTGCGGCGGCAGGGGTGGGAGCGCCGGGTCCGGCCGCAGAAAGATCGCGCGAGGGAGCCAATCAGCAGCGGTGAGAGGCGAACATGCCGATGAAGGACACTCTTGGCGTACTTTTGGCGGGCGGCGCGGGGGAGCGGCTGTTTCCGCTGACGCGGGATCGGGCGAAGCCGGCGGTTCCCTTTGGCGGCCAGTACCGCATCATCGACATTACCCTCTCCAACTGCATCAACTCCGACCTGCGCCGGGTCTACATCCTCACTCAATACAAAGCCCTTTCGCTGAACCGGCACATCCGCGAGGGCTGGACCAGCGTTGTGGCCCAGGAGCTGGGCGAGTTCATCGAGATTCTGCCGCCGATGCAGCGGGTGAGCTCGAACTGGTATGTGGGCACCGCCGACGCCGTTTACCAGAACATCTACTCGATCGGATCCGAGCAGCCGAAGCATGTGCTGATCCTCTCCGGCGACCAGATCTACAAGATGAATTACGGCAAGATGCTGCGGCAGCACAAAGACTCGGGCGCGGATGTGACAATCGCGACGCTGCCGATCGAGCCGGCGGATGTGGGCCGCTTTGGCGTGGTCGAGGTCGCGCACAACGGCGAGGTCACCGGGTTCCTCGAAAAGCCGAAGCAGACCGATGTGCGGTCGCCGTTCAATCCCAACATGGTCGATGCCTCGATGGGCATCTATATCTTCAATACCGACGTGCTGCTGCCGGCGCTGATTCGCGACGCCGAGGATCCGGATTCGCAGCACGACTTCGGGCACAACATCCTGCCGGCGATTCTGGGCAAGTACAAGATGTACGCGTACAACTTCGTGGACGAGAACCGGAAGGAAGCTCTCTACTGGCGCGATGTGGGAACGCTGGAAGCCTACTTCGACGCGAATATGGATGTGGCTTCGGTTTCTCCGATCTTCAACCTGTACGACAACAGCTGGCCGATCCGGACGCGGGCGCGGCAGTATCCCCCGGCTAAGTTTGTGTTTGGCGAGCCGGGGCGAACAGGCATGTCGATTAACTCCATTGTTTCCGGAGGGTGCATCGTCTCCGGAGCGGTGGTGCGGAACAGCGTGCTGAGCCAGGACGTTCGGGTCAACTCGTATTCGGAAGTGGATTCGGCCATCGTGTTTACCCACGTGAACATCGGGCGGCACTGCCGGATCAAGCGGGCGATCATCGATCGCGATGTGCATCTGCCGGAAGGAACCGTGATCGGCTACGACCCAAACGAGGACCGGAAGAACTACTTCGTGACGCCGAGCGGGCTGACGGTGGTGACGCGAGATTACTCGCTGTACGAGAACCCAGTGGCGCCGGACTTCCTGCAGGAGCGTCGCGAGTAGGTGCTGGCTGCACGGGCCGGCGCGGCTTCGCCGCCATTCCTGGGTCGGAAAATTCGCGCAACTTATGTAAGTATGTGAATGCGAAGAGGATGTTATTTCGCGCTTGCGTAAGTGTGTGAAAGCAGGTGGTTCTGCTCTGGGGTACTGGAGGACGGTCGATCTTCATCGAAAAAACAGTTCTTTTTTTGATGGGTCAAAATTTCTCCTAAGTCTTTTTTATTCTGCATGTTGAAGGCAGGCGTATGGGGCCTCTGGCTTCTATTTGATTGATAACCGATCACTTGGCAGGGGGCTCCTATTTTGGGCCCTGGTCGAGGGCCTCGGGTCACGTTTTACGGTTTAGGACAACGGAAAAGCCCGCGCGGCGCGGGCTTTTTCTTTTTTACTCTATAAGTTCAGAATACCAAGTTTGGCTGGATTTACTGCCAAATATTCCAGGGTATTTTGGCGTGGAACTCTTTATGTATCAATGGTCGTTACTTTCGTTCGGAAGCGGGGGGCTTGACAGGATTTCCACAGAAGGACGGGGAATTCGGTAAACGGGTCTCGGTTCAGGAGAGATCAGGAGATCGCCATTCCGCCGGCCACTCGCCCTGTTTTGTCGGAGCCTCGCGAATAGAAGAGCAACCGCGGGTCCTTCAGACTCGCTGTGCGAGTCGTCAGGATGACAACTCGTTGGACGTGGGGTCCTCGGGGGCTACTCGTAGCGCAGGGCGGTTGAGGGTTCCACGTGGGCGGCGCGCAGGGCTGGGACCAGGACTGCGACGATTGCGGTGAGGATGAGGACGAACGACACCGCCGCGAAGGTCAGCAGATCGGTTCCGCTGACGCCGTAGAGGAGGCTCGCGGTAAATCGGCCGAGGACCAGGGCGAGTGCGAGGCCGATGGCCAGTCCAATGGACGTGAGGACGAGGCCCTGGCGGAGGATCATGCCGAGGACGGTGGGGCGTTTGGCTCCCAGCGCCATGCGGATGCCGATTTCGCGGGTCCGCCGCCGCACCGAATAGCTCATGACGCCGTAGAGGCCGATGGAGGCGAGGCTGAGTCCAATGGCTCCGAAGATGCCGAGCAGAATCGCGGAGATGCGGGGGAGGAGCAGAGATTCGTCAACGTGCTCCTGCATGGTTTGGGTGTTGAAGACAGCCATGTTGGGGTCGAGCGCGGCGATCTGCTGGCGGACGGCCGAGGCGAGGGTGCGGGGATCGACCGTCGTCTTCACCAGGATGGAGGTTCCGAAAAAGCTGTTGGCTTTTTCTGGCGCGGCATTGAGGAAGAAGTAGATGGCGTCGGAGGGTTTTTCGCCGATGGTGCGGAGTTTGGAATCACGGGCGATACCGACGATGGTGTAGGTGTCCTTGTCCTGACGGATGGAGCGGCCGATGGGGTCCTGTCCAGGAAAGAGATGGGCGGCCATGGTTTCGTTGACGATGGCGGCTGATGCAGTGTCAGTGGGGGTGAAGGCGCGGCCGCGCAGAAGAGGAATGCCCATGGTCTGGAAATAGCTGTCGCCGATGGAGTCGACGATGGCGAGGACCTTCCGGGCGGGATGCCCCTTCGTGGCGTCGACGTCGAAGTCATTATTGGTAGCGCCGAGGCTGAGGGGGACGTCGCCGACATAGCTGACGGAGCGAACGCCGGGGAGCGCGGCAACGCGGTCATGCAGCTGGGCGAGGAACTGCCGGGTCTTCTGCTTCGAGAAATTCTCGAGCTTGGGATCGACCGACATAACGAGGAGGTGGGAGGGCTGGAAGCCGATGTCGATGGAGGAGGCATTGCCGAGGCTGCGCAGGAAAAGTCCGGCGGTGGTGAGGAGAACGAGAGAGAGCGAGACCTGCACGATGACGAGGGCGTTGCGCATGCGGGAGCGGCCGCCGCTGAGGAAACCGCCGGGATTGTCCTTAAGCGATCCAACGAGATCGGGACGCGAGGCGCGGAGGGCGGGGAGCAGTCCAAAGAGAACGGCGGTGAGGACGGAGAGGGCGAGGGTGAAGAGGGCCACGCGCGTGTCCACGTTGAAGTTGAACGAAATGGGCATGGGCAGCGGGAGACGGAAGCTGGAGATGGCGCGAGCGGCGACGGCGGCAAGAAGAAATCCAAAGAGGGCGCCGGTGAGGGAGAGGAGCAGGCTTTCGATGAGGAATTGCCGGATGAGCTGGCGGCGACCGGCTCCGATGGCGAGGCGGATCGCGATTTCCTTCTGACGGCCGGCCGCGCGGACGAGCAGGAGGTTGGCGACATTGGCGCAGGCGACGAGCAGGACCAGGCCAACCACGACGGAGAGGACGGTCATGAGCAGGAAGGCAGGGGTAGCGGAGCCGGCGATAAGCGCGCCGGCCGGCTGGAGCGTGACTTTCTCGTGGGTCTTGTCGCTCTTGTGCCAGGCGTCGTCGAGTCGCTGCTTGACGAGGTTGACGGCGACCAGAGCCTGGGAGCGGGAGACGCCGGGGCTGAGGCGGGCGTCGAGCATGACCCACTGGTTGCCGCGCGTGGAGTAAAGGTCGCCGCCGTCGGCCGTCAGATCGGGCAGAATTTTTCCAGCAACGGAGAGGGGCACCCAGAAATCGGAATTGATGCCGTGGTCGACTCCGTAAAAGCCAGGCGGGGCTACGCCGACGACGGTGAAGTGTTGTCCGTTGAGAGCGATGTCCTGGTTGAGAACGCCGGGGTCGGCGGCAAAGCGGCGGCGCCAGAGACCATTGCTGAGGACGATGACGTGTCCCTGGGCGACGGTGTCGTCGGTGGGCAGGATGGCGCGACCGAGGGCCATGGGCGTCTCAAGAACGGGGAAGAAGTTGCCGCTGACGGCCTGGCCCCAGACGCGCTCGGGTGCTCCTTTACCGCCGATGCTGGCGGGGACGAGGGGAAAGTGCGCGGCGACGCCGCCCTGAAAGACGGCGGCGGTCTGGTCGCGATAGTCGAGGTAGTCGGGGTAGGAGAAGGAGTCGCCTTCAGAGAACATGACCATGCGGCCGGGATCGCGGACGGGGAGGACGCCCCAGAGAAGTCCATTGGCCACGCTGAAGACGGTGGCATTGGCAGCGACGGCGAGCGCGATGGAGAGGATGACGATGAAGGAAAAGCCGGGGGCCCGAAGGAGCGTTCGAATCGTGTAGCGAACGTCCTGCGCCAGGTTCTCCATGAGTACCTCGATGGGAGAAGGATGTTAGTGCGGTTTACGCGGGAAAGGGCGAAAAAGTTCCGCCGACCGTGGCGGGCGAAGAAGTCGGGGGCTGCGATTGGCAGGGACGCGTGTGGCCGGGTTGACTCGCCGATGGTCGACATTTTCTGGGCAAGGGGCGGGCGGTCTGGTATAAGGCCCGCATGCCTTTGGAGCAGCGCGCCGGTGAAGAGAAGGGGTTGCGGCACCAGCTGAGCGCGGCTCAGATGGCGATGGTGGGCGTGGGCGGGTCGATTGGGACGGGGCTGCTGCTGGGGTCGGGGGCGGCGATTGAGATTGCGGGGCCGGCGCTGATTCTGACGTACCTTGTGGGCGCGTTTCTGGCGTGGACGGTGACGAACGCATTGGGCGAGCTGGCGAGCGCGCATCCGGGGGCGGGGTCGTTTGGGTTGTACGCGGAGTTGTACCTGAACGACTGGGCGGGGTTCGTGGCGCGCTACGGATACTGGTTCGCCATTGCTGCCGCGGTGGGCGGAGAGCTGGTGGCGGCGGCGACTTACTCGCAGTATTGGTTTCCGCACGTGCCGGGGCTTGTGTGGATTGTGGTCTATTCGGCGCTGCTGCTGGCGATCAATCTGCGGCCGGTGGGCGATTACGGGAGCTTTGAATTTTGGTTTGCGATGGTGAAGGTGGTGACCATCGTGGTGTTTGTGCTGGCGGGGGCTTTTCTGCTGCTGGGCGGGCGGGCGACGCCGCAGTACGTGGCTCACGGCGGATTTTTTCCGACGGGGATGGTATCGCCGCTGCTGGCGGTGTCGTTTGCGTTGTTCAGCTTTCTGGGGCTGGAGATGGTTTCGATTTCGTCGGGAGAGGCGCGGGATACGCGCGCGATTGCGCGGGCGACGAAAATCATGTTCGCGATGCTGACGTTTTTGTATGTGGGCGCGACGGTGGTGCTGGTGGGATTTTTGCCGTGGAATCGCGCGGGGGTGACGCAGAGCCCGTTTGTGAGCGTGTTTGTGGTGGCGGGGATTCCTGCCGCGTCTACGGTGATGAATTTTGTGGTGCTGACGGCGGCACTTTCGGGAGCGAACGCAAACATGTACGCGTGCAGCCGCATGATGTTTTCGCTGGCGCGGAGCGGGCACGCTCCGCCGGCGCTGGGGCGGCTGAACGGGGCGGGATCGCCGCAGCTGGCGCTGCTGGTATCGGGGATCGGCGTGCCGATGGCGCTGATGGCAGAGCACTGGGCGCCGCGGTCGGCATTTTTGTGGCTGATTGGGTGCTCGCTGGCGGGCGGGATGCTGGCGTGGTGCGTGGGGCTGGCGGCGCATATTGCGTTTCGGCGGAGGCTGACGCGGGCGGAGGTGGCGGCGCTGCCGATGCGGGCGCCGGGCGGGGCGGTGTTTTCCGCGATTGGGCTGGTGGGGATTTTGCTGGCGGTTACGTCGACGTGGTGGGTGCCGCAGTCGCGGATTACGATTGTGAGCGGGTTGCCGTATCTGGCGCTGCTGAGCTTGGGGTGGCTGGTGCTGCGGAATCGGTGGAGAACGGGGACAAGGGACGAGGGTGGGAATCTGCATGACGCATGAGAGCAAGGATGAACTGCTTCGCTATCGGGCGGAGTTTCCGATTCTTGAACGGACGAATTATCTGATCAGCAACTCGCTGGGGGCGATGCCGCGCGAGGTGTACGGGGCGATGAAGGGCTATGCCGATGCGTGGGCGAGCCGCGGCGTGCGTGCGTGGGAAGAGAGCTGGTGGATGCTGGCGGCGGAGGTGGGCGCGGAGATTGGCGCGCTGATGCATGCGGCAAAGGGGTCGGTATCGACGCATCCCAACGTGACGAGCTGCCAGGCGGTGGTGGCTTCGTGCTTTGATTTTTCGGGGAAGCGGAACAAGGTGGTGTACTCGGATCTGAATTTTCCCTCGGTGATGTATTTCTGGGAGGCGCAGCGGGGGCTGGGCGCGCGGGTGGAGATGGTGAAGACCGACGACGGGATTCGGGTGCCGATCGATCGGCTGCTGGACGCGATTGACGAGACGACGCTGCTGGTGCCGGTGTCGCACGTGATCTTCCGGAGTTCGTACATCCAGGATGCGAAGGCGATTGTGGAGAAGGCGCACCGGGTGGGGGCGCATGTGTTGCTGGACACGTTCCAGTCGCTGGGAAATGTGCCGGTGGATGTGACAGATTTAAATGTGGACTTTGCGTGCGGAGGGGTTTTGAAGTGGCTGTGCGGGGGGCCGGGCACCGCGTATTTGTACGTGCGTCCGGATCTGGGAAAGAAGCTGGAGCCGAAGTTTACGGGGTGGTTCGCGCACCAGAATTCGTTTGCGTTTGAGACGGGGGCGATTCGGTACACGGAGCCGCCGTACCGGTTCATGAACGGGACGTCGAATATACCGGCGCTGGAGGCGGCGCGGCCGGGGCTGCGGATACTCGCGGAAGTGGGCGTGGAGCGGATTCGTGCGAAGTCGAAGCGGCAGACGGCGCGGCTGATCGAGCTGGCATTGCAGCATGGGTGGAGGGTGAACACGCCGGGGAATCCTGAGGAGCGGGGCGGGACGGTGTCGATCGACATGCCGCATTCGCAGGAGGTGTGCCAGGAGCTGCTGAACCGGGAGATTCTGGTGGACTGGCGGCCGCGGGCGGGGGTGCGGATGTCTCCGCACTTTTACACGGCGGATGCGGAACTGGATGCGGCGGTGGCGGCGGTGGGGGAGATTTTGGGGGAGCGGGGGATGGGCCGGAATTGAATTAGAGGGATTAATTCCTGCCGGATTTCACCTGGCGCTGTGTTCGCGCCATGCACGCCGCTCGGATCTTTTCGTAGCGCGCCTGGAGCACGTCCAGTTCCTGGTCGCTCAGTTTCTCGATGTCCATCATCTGGTCGCCTGCCGCGTCGATGGCGTGGATCAGCTCGTTGAGCTTGAGATTGATGGCGCGGGCGTCGCGGTTCTGGGTGTTCTGGATGAGAAAGACCATCAGGAAGGTGACGATCGTAGTGCCGGTATTGATGATGAGCTGCCAGGTATCGGAGAAATGAAAGACGGGCCCGGTGACGGCCCACCCGAGGATGATGGCGATGGCGGCCGAGAAGGCCCACTTCGAACCCAGCCAGGAAGAAGCGGCGGCGGCAAATTTTCCAAAGGCGTCACCGCGGTTTTGAGCTGCAATCTCGGTGGAGAGTTTGCTGACTCTGTCTTTGGCGGGCTTTGGATTCGGGACCCTGGGTGTGCTCAAATTCGCTCCTTGCTCAGAAAGCCGAGCATTGGAAGACGGTTCAATGTGACGGGTTGCCCGCCGGGTTGCTGCTCTCTTGCGGGAAGACGTGGTCGAGGAGGTAGCGGCGGAGGGTGAGGCGGAGGTCGGTTTCGGGGTTGGGTTCGGTGTTGGATTCGGCGTGGGTGGCGGGGGTCGGGGGTGGTGCGCCGGTATCTGTCGTGTTGACGACGAGCAGGCTGGCAGTGTGGCGGGCGGGGTCGAGGAACATTTCGGAGGAGAAGCCGCCCTGGTCGCCGTCGTGGTAGACGTAGCGGTGGCCGCCGATCTCGGTGGTGAAAAAGCCCAGGCCCATTTGGGGCGCGCCGGTGGTGTAGGGGGTGGCGGGCCGGCCTGGGTCGGTGACGGGGAGGATGCCGTGCCAGGCTTCTTCCAGTGAGCTACGCTTCAAGACCATTGCATGGAGCGGACCTTCGGTTTGGGTCCCCAGCAGGAACGCAACGTACTTCTCCATGTCGGTGATGGGGGATTTTAGGCCGCTGTTTGAAGTGGTGATGCCGGTATCGAAGTTGAAGGGCTGCGGGGTGAGCTTGTCGCCGGCGCGGAGATAGCTCGAGGAGACGTGCGACTCGAGGAAGTACGGGGACATATCGAAGTAGCTCTGGGTCATGCCGAGGGGCATGAGGATGTTTTTGGTGATGTAGACCTCGAAGTCGTCGCCGGTGAGGCGCTCGATGATCTGGCCGAGGAAGACGTAGCCGAGGTTGGAGTAGCTCCAGCGCGAGCCGGGGGCGAAGGCGACGTGGGTGTAGGGGAGCATGGCGACGATCTGGGACCAGTGGGTGGGCTCGAAGGGCTGCCAGTCGCAATTGGCGGAGTCGTCGCAGTCCCAGGGCCATGTGGGATTGCGGAAGCCGGCGCTGTGGGTGAGGAGGGTGCGGATGGTGACGGCGTCGATGGAGCCGTACGGGTCGTGGACCTGGCGGAGCTCGGGAATGTAGCGGACGGCGGGGTCGTCGAGGGAGAGCTTGCCGCGATCGCGGAGCTGGAGGATGGCGATGGCGGTCATGGTCTTGGTGATGGAGGCCCAGTTGTACGCGGTGGCGGCGTCGATGGGCTGATGGGTGGACTGGCGCGCGTCGCCGTAGAAACAGGTTTGGGGTGGGGCTGATTCACGCACGACGGCGATGGCTCCGCCGATGATCCGGTGCTGGGTGAGGACCTGGTTGAAGGTGGGGCAGAGAGGTTGCGTTTGGGCGGAGGCTGCGGCGGTGGCGAGGAGCAGCAGGGTGGCCAGGAGAGTGGCGCGCGAGGGCATGGGGGCCATGATAATCGCTGGCCTCCGGCGCTTTCTTCGCTGCGCGCTGGGGTGAGGCGGGTGCCGTGGCGCAGGGCGCCGGAGCAGCGAACCGGTGCGAAAATTCGGATGCTGAGGGTGCGGGAATTGGGGTACACTCGGGGCCTCTCCCTCAGACTGGCCGGGCATTTTCCCAGGAACATCGCGCAGAAAAACGACACAAATGTTGGGGTGGTTGTATCCCCAGGGCGATGTGGCCGCGGAGCGGGGGCGGAAGGAAGTGTCAGTCTCACGGGAGGGTCCATGCTGATCTCGTCGCGCATCGCAGTGGCTGGGGCGCTGTGCCTCTGCTGTCTCACGGCGGCCGGACAAAAGGGCAGCGGCGGGAGCTCGTCTTCGGGCGACAGCAGCGGAAGCAGCTCGAACGCGCCGGGGTTTTCGATTGAGACGGAGATGTTCACCTACCGGGCGGTGGCGGAGAACAGCGAGGCTATCGCATGCGACATCGCGCGCTATCTGTATGGGGGCGCGGTGCAGGATGCGCCGAAGGGGGCGCATGTGCCGTGCGTGGTGAACAACGAGGGGCAGGCTCCGCAGGGAGTGGTGCTGGTTTCGGGCGGCAGCACGCTGGTGCAGGATTTTCAGATCTGGCGGTCGGATATGGCGGCGATCGACAGCCTGCGAGCGCGGGCGGCGGCGGTATGCGTGGCCAGTCCAAACGCCGCAGAAGAAAAGGGACCGGGAGAGGCGAAGAGCCAGGAACCGGCAGGCGGCGCGAGTGCGCGGGGGCTGGGCAGCACGGTGCTGGGGCTGATCAATTCCACGGCGCCGGGGCAGATGGTTTCGGGCGCGGGCGCGGTGATGGGAATGTTCAGCAGCAGCCAGTCGGTGAGCTCGGTGGTGGGGACGGTGCACGATCCGGCGCTGATGAACGAGGTGGCACGGCAGCTGCGGGCGCTGAACATTCAGGTGCTGATCCCGGAGTTATACAGCCCCAACGGGCTTTCGAGTCCGGACCCAGCGCATTCGCCGTATCTTGAAAATCTGAACCAGCTGGTGACGGCGTATGACGGCTGCCTGAAGCTGAAGGGAGACGATGTCGCCAGTGTGAACGACGCGATTAAGCAGTTTCTGACGGCGATCACGAGTTCGGCGCCAGAGGCGAAGAGCGGCGGCGGCTCGGGCAGCAGCAGCGGCTCGGCACCGGCAGCGAATACCGAACCGCATCTGGCCGCGGTGCTGGCGGCGGATGCGGTGGCGCGGAAGCTGAACATCGGCGACGACCCGGCGACGTCGGGCAACCGAACGTGGCAGCACCTGATCTGGTTGAAGGCGCTGGAATCGGGGGGCTCTGTGACGCGGACGACCAATCTGTTTGGGACGAAGGTGCGGTTTGGCGGGGGCGCGGTGGATACGTTCGCGATGTTCAGGCTGGACGGGGAGGTAGTGTGCTCGGGGAACGTGTACAGCTTTCAGAGTCCGGTACGGCTGCAGGATCTGGATAAGAAGTACGATGAGGAGCCGAAGAGGGGTCCGGCGGAATCATCGCTGCTGCGGAGCACGTGTTCGGCGCTGCCGAATCCGTGACGGCGGATCGGATTTTTTGCCGAAACGAATGGAATGTCCGGGACGCACGACCGGCGACTCACCACAGAGGACACAGAGAACACAGGGGAATCGCGCGGAGAGCGAAAGCCTGCAGGCCGGAGAAGCCGGGTCCATCTAGCGATGTCTTGCGGCACGGCTGAATCCGTGCCCTTTCAAAGCCGCGGCTCTTTCTGCAGTCTTGCCTTGCCAGGGCGGTTCGGGATATCAGGCGATTTCGTCTTCGAGGACGGGCTCGGGTCGCGGGGCCGGCGTGGCGCGAGCGGGGCGCAGGCCGCGGCCGCGGAGCCATACGCGGGCGGCGATGGCGAGGAAGCTGATGAGGGCGGCGATTTCCACGAAGATTTTGCCGCCGTCGAGCAGGTCGGGATGGCCGTCTTTCAAATTTGGGTCGGTAAGGATGCTGTGCAGCAGGAGCAAGGCCGCGGCGGGATAGACGAGGTAATGCAGATTACGCCAGAGCGGACGGCCGATGCGGGTGCGCAGCAGCGAAGAGACGAAGACCAGGAGCAGCAGATAGAGGGCGCCAGCTCCGGCGAGGTTCAGCTTGGGCTGCAGGGGCGAGTGGATGGGCCAGAGGATGTCGATGAGGCGGAAGTGCGGGGCGGGGGCGCGGAGAAAGAGCAGGACCACCGGGTGAGTGAGAGTGAAGAAGACGGCCAGGTAGGCCGTCCACTGATGCAGCAGGAAGACGTTGATGTGCCGGTGGGGCCAATGACGTTTGGGGCTGTAGCGCAGGGCGATGAGGAGGCCGAGGAGCAGGTTGACGGTAGCCGCTCCGGCAGCGCCGAGGCCGAGGTACGCACAGAGGTCCAGTAAGGTCATTCGAAAGGCTGCTCGACTATGGAAACACGCGGACGGGTAGCCGACAAGCGCCGCTTGCAGGGTTAGACGGGCGGGGGCAGGATTTTTTCCCAGTGCGAGGAAACTATTGCGCGGGGCGGCGTGTGCCGGTATTCTGCGAAGTCACTTTTGCCCAGGCAGTGGCGGCAGCGTAGTTTGGACGGGCAGGCGCCGATGGCCTGCGTCCTGAGGGCGCGCTCAAACGTCAACGACACAATCCGTTCTCCCCAAACTCAAAAAGGGGCGCAGTGAGGCCCGGTTCCATCAAAAGGAGAGTCTCGTCGTGCGCATTTTCCAGAGGAGTTTTGCTTTTTCGTGGCGTTCCGTCGTGCGGATGGCCGGGTTGGCCGTCGTGCTGGGCGGAGTGGCCGTGGCCGGTATGGCGCAGGATACGGATTCGGACCAGAATCCGGGCGCGAGCCAGGACAAGGGTCCGGCGGCCGGATTCAAGGCTCTGGCGCTGCGACAGATTGGCCCTTTCCGGGGCGGCCGCGTGGATGCGGTGGAGGGCGTTCCGGGCGAACCGCTGGTGTACTACTTCGGCGGAACCGGCGGCGGAGTCTTCAAGACCACCGACGGCGGGCATACGTGGAAGCCGATCACCGATGGTCAGATCAACTTTGGGTCGATTGGGGCGATCGCGGTCGCGGATTCCGACCACAACGTGATTTACGTGGGAACGGGCGAGAGCGCGATCCGCGGGAATGCGTCGCACGGCGACGGCGTGTACAAGTCAATGGATGCGGGCAAGACGTGGAAGCATGTAGGGCTTGAGGACACGCAGCAGATCGGGGCGATTCGCATCGATCCGCGCGATCCGAACCTGGTGTATGTGGCGGCGATGGGTCATATGGCGGGACCGAATGCCGATCGGGGCGTCTTCCGGTCGAAGGACGGCGGGAAGACCTGGCAGAAGCTGTTGTTCAAGAGCGACAAGGCCGGAGCGGTGGATCTGGCGATGGATCCGACGAACTCGCGGGTGCTGTATGCGGCGTTCTGGCAGGTGGTCCGGCATCCCTGGACGTTTGAGAGCGGCGGCCCGGACAGCGGGGTCTGGAAGTCGACCGATGGGGGCGACACCTGGACGGAGCTGACGCACAATCCTGGAATGCCGAAGGGGGTGCTGGGGCGGATTGGACTGGCGGTGTCGCCGGTGAACCCCGAGCGGGTGTGGGCGCTGATCGAGGCGCAGGACGGCGGCATTTACCGGTCAGACGACGCGGGCAAGACGTGGGCGAAGCTGAACGGGCAGAACGAAATCAAGCAGCGCGCGTGGTACTACTCCCAGGTATTTGCCGATCCGAAGAGCGAGAACACGGTGTACGCGGTGAACACGGCGCTGTTCCGGTCCACGGACGGCGGGAAGACGTTTACGACGATTCGTAACCAGCACGGCGACAATCACGATATGTGGATTGCGCCGGAGGATCCGAACCGGTTTATCGAGTCGGACGACGGCGGGGCGCAGATCAGCTTCGACGGCGGCAAGAGCTGGAGCACCGAGGGCAACGAGCCCACAGGGCAGTTCTACCGGGTGGCGCTGGACAACGATTTTCCGTATCACATTTACGGGGCGCAGCAGGACAACTCGACCGTGGAGATCGTGAGCCGGAGCAACAACGGGGCGATCACGGACAGCGACTGGCACGATGTGGGCGGCGGCGAGAGCGGGTGGATTGCGCCTGATCCGCTGAATTCGAATTTTGTGTATGCGGGATCGTATGACGGGCTGCTGACGCGGTACGACAACAAGACCGGGTCACTGCGGAACATCAACCCCTGGCCGGACAACCCGATGGGGTCGGGCGTGGAGGCGATGAAGTACCGGATGCAGTGGAGCTTCCCGCTGCTGTTTTCGCCGAACAATCCGCATCGGCTGTATGCGGGGGCGCAGGTTTTGCTGGCGTCGGACGATGAGGGGCAGAGCTGGAAGGCGATGAGCCCGGATCTGACGCGGAACGACAAATCGAAGCAGGGGCCGTCGGGCGGACCGATCACGAAGGACAACACGGCGGTGGAGTATTACGACACGATCTTCACCGTCGACGAATCGCCGGTGAAGGCGGGCGTGATCTGGGTGGGGTCGGATGACGGGCTGATCCATGTGACGCAGGACGATGGGAAGACCTGGCAGAACGTGACGCCGAAGGATATGCCGGAGTGGATCCGCATCAACTGCATCGCGGCATCGCCGTTCGATCCTGGGACGGCGTATGTGGCGGCGACGATGTATCTGTCGGATGATTTTCATCCGTTCCTCTATAAGACCAACGACTACGGGAAGACCTGGAAGAAGATCGTCAGCGGGATTCCTGACGATGACTTTACGCGGGCGATTCGGCCGGATCCCAACGAGAAGGGGCTGCTGTTCGCGGGGACGGAGTCGCATCTTTATATCTCGTACGACGATGGAGACAACTGGCTGCCGTTCCAGCTGAACCTGCCGGAGGTTCCGGTGACCGACATCGCGTTCCAGAAACAGCAGGACGCTATGGTTCTTGCGACGCAGGGGCGCGGCTTCTACGTGATGGACGACATGCCGCTGGTGCGGGCGCTGAACCCGGCGCACTTCAACCGCAGCACGGCGGTGGAGTTGTTCCCGGTGAAGAAGACGATCCGCATCGATGGCGGCGGATTTGGATTCGGGCGCGAGGCGGGGGTAGGAGAGAATCCGCCGGACGGCGCGGTCATCTACTACTTCCTGAAAGACAAGCCGAAGGATGAAGTAAAGCTGCGGTTCCTGACCGCGGATGGGAAGCTGGTGCGCGAGATTTCGAGCAAGCCGAAGAAGGGGGCGGAAGGGGAGCCGGATAATCCTTACGAACGCCGCGGCGGCAGGCTGGCTCCGGCGAAGGAAGGGCTGAACAAGTTCGTGTGGGACATGCGCTACAGCGATACGCCGGGATTTCCGGGGCTGCTGATGTGGGACGGCTCGCTGCGGGGACCGGAGGCAATTCCGGGCGAGTACAAAGTGGAGCTGGTGGTGGACGGCAAGACGACCTCGGAGAACTTCACGGTGGTGAAGGATCCGCGGGCGCCCACAACGCAGGAGGACTTCCAGAAGCAGTTGGATCTGGCGCTGAAGATTCGCGACCGCGTAGCGGAGGCGAACCAGAGCGTGGTGGCGATCCGCGCGGCGAAGGATCAGCTGAAGCCGTACCTGGCCAACTCGAATGAGAAGGTGAAGACGGATGCAAAGCAGCTGACCGATGAGCTGACCGGGATTGAAGAGGCGATCTACCAGACGAAGCTGAAGGCGGATGAAGATGCGCTGAATTATCCGATCAAGCTGAACAACAAGCTGGCCTCAGTGGAAGGCGTGGTGGAGGACTCGGATGTGGCTCCGACGCAGCAGTCGTACGACGTGTTCCAGGAGCTGAGCGCGCAGCTGCAGACGCAACTCGATCACCTGCACAAGGTAGAGACTTCGGGGATCGAGCAGTTCAACAAACTGGTGCGCGATCAGAACATTCCGGCAGTGAGCCTGCAGCAGCCGAAGGAAGAGCAGGACTGACCTGAAACAGCCCGGCGCCTGAGGACCGGCGCCGGAAAGATTTTCATAAGGCGAAGGGCCGCTCAGAGGAAGGGGCGGCGCCGACCTTTACCGGAATCGCCGCATCGCGGAAAATAGGAAGAGAGGTCAACGGACTTATGCCCCTTTCCGGCGAAGCCATTCGCATGATGAACCTGGTAGACGACATGGGGACGACCATGCGCCGTCTTCTCGCTCTGGTCCCGACGCTGGCTCCCGAAGAGCGCAAGCGGGTGAGCGAGTATCTGAAGAACCTGGAGCCGAGCTCCGAGACGGTGCAACAGGCGCTCTCGAACCCGAAATAGACTCCGGCGGGCATTGTTTCACGGTTGTTCGATCGATCAACCAACGGTTGGTCCAGGCAGCCGGCTGAGCGAGTCGCTGCTTGTGCGTGGGATCCCGGAAGAGCAATGACGCTGGTAACGCGCGGCCGGCTAACGCGCGCTTGAATCGACAGGCGCGATGCCGGGCCTTTTGTTGCGCAGAGGCAAGGGTCGCGCAAAACGGTCGCTTTTACACAGGAGACACGCTGGGGGCCTCGTGGAGTGAGGCTGACCTATTCTTCCATCTTATTGATAAAAATAGGTTTATTTTGATGGAACCCGGTCTGCTGGATTTCCCTCTATGGTTTTCGGGATTGACGCGAGGGGACATGTATCGACATTGATTCTCCCGATGGCAAGGTAATGACTGAATGATCAATGGTTTAGCGCAAGACTCCCATTTTCGGTAACCACGGTCACAGACGGCTATGAAAAAAGCAGTTGACCCAGCGTCAACCCGGAGTTATTTTCAAAACTGTCGAAATTGACCTCTGGTACTCGCCGCTCTGCTTCATCCAATCCGGTCAGGCAGAAGAGAAGTTGCTCCCGAGCGGGAGCGAGCGCTCATTTTTTGTCTGCAGAAGCAGTGAGGCGCTGGAGTCAAGCGACGCGATCCGTACATTGCAGAGATTTTTCAGAAGGGAAAAAAGTTGACCAAAAGCTCGCGTTGGCGCGTCTAAAGGGACAGAGCTTTCGGCATCAATATTTATCCCAGCCTGCTTCGGGCCTCAGTGGTTCAGCGGTGTTTCTGTGATCGAAAGCAGTCGGACATTTTACTAGTTGAAAGCAAGGAGACTCCACCATGCGCTCTGAACTGATTTTTGGTGCGCTCACGCATGTGAGCAATCGCTACCAACTCTGCCAGCTGGCTTCAAAGGCAACTCGCAAGCTGCACAAGCCGAACACGCGGCTGCAGGACACGATGAACGACGTGCTGCTCCGCTTCCGGGACACGAGCCCGGCAGCGGCGGCCGCCGCAGCTCGCACGGAAACCATGACGCTGCCACAGCAAACCCATCGCCGCGCTGCCTAGATTCCCCCGGGCCGCGCGGCTCTCGCGCCCGGCCCTTCCCCGTTAGTCAAGACCGTTCCCCGCACCACCCGTTGCACCCTCCCGATCCGAACATCCCCTCCTCAAAAATTCACCGCAGGTGATTCATGACAATCGCAGAACTGAAAGAGAAGAACATCACCGAGCTGAGCCGCATTGCGCGCACGCTCGAGATTCCGGGCGCCAGCGGGCTCCGCAAACAGGATTTGATTTTCAAAATTCTCCAGGCGCAAAGCGAAAAAGAAGGGCACATTTTTGCCGAAGGCGTGCTGGAAATTCTGCCTGACGGCTACGGTTTTCTTCGCTCTCCGGATTACAACTATCTTCCCGGGCCCGACGACATCTACGTTTCGCCCTCGCAGATTCGCAAATTCGATCTGAAAACCGGCGACACGATCAGCGGCAACGTGCGGCCGCCGCATGAAGGCGAGAAATACTTCGCGCTGGTGAAGATTGAGGCGATCAACTTCGAGTCGCCGGAAGAGACGCGCAACAAGATCCTGTTCGACAACCTGACGCCGCTGTATCCGCAGGAGCGGGTGAAGATGGAGACCGTTCGCGAGAACATCAGCGGGCGGGTGATGGACCTGATGACACCGATCGGCAAGGGGCAGCGCGGGCTGATCGTTGCGCCGCCGCGCACCGGCAAGACGATGCTGCTGCAGGCGATCGCCAACTCGGTTACGACGAACCATCCTGAGGTTGTGCTGATCGTGCTGCTGATCGACGAGCGTCCGGAAGAAGTGACGGACATGCAGCGGTCGGTGAAGGGCGAGGTGATCAGCTCGACGTTTGACGAGCCCGCCGCGCGGCACGTGCAGGTGGCGGAAATGGTGATCGAAAAGGCCAAGCGGCTGGTGGAGCACAAGCGCGACGTGGTGATCCTGCTGGATTCGATCACGCGCCTGGCGCGCGCTTACAACACGATCGTGCCGCCGTCGGGCAAGGTGCTCTCGGGCGGCGTGGATTCCAATGCTCTGCAGCGGCCGAAGCGGTTCTTCGGCGCGGCGAGAAACATCGAAGAGGGCGGGTCGCTGACGATCATCGCGACGGCGCTGGTGGATACCGGGTCGCGCATGGACGAGGTCATCTTCGAAGAGTTCAAGGGCACGGGCAACATGGAGATCATCCTCGACCGAAAGCTGGTGGACAGGCGCGTTTTCCCGGCGATCGATATCCAGCGCTCGGGCACGCGAAAGGAAGAACTGCTGATCCCCAAAGAAGACCTGCAGCGCATCTTCGTGCTGCGGCGCGTGCTCAACCCGCTCTCTCCGGTTGAAGCCATGGAGCTCATCATCGCGTACCTCGAGAAATCGCGTAATAACGCTGAGTTCCTCATCAATATGAACCAACTCTAGATGAATTCTTAGTCCGAAATCACATGAAACCAATCTCGGAAAGGCGCTCAGATCGCAAACGCAGAGCTCTGCTGGCGGCAACAGAAGTGTTTCTGGAGAAGGGTTACGATTGTACGAGCATGGACGAGGTTACGGCGAAAGCCGCCATTTCCAAGCCCACCCTCTACAAATACTTCTTTGACAAAGAGCGGCTCTTTGCCGAGATTGTGCGTGATTCATCCGGTGAGATTGACGATCTCGTGCGTCTCGCTGCCGAATGGATGGCTGGGAAAAGAAGCGTAGAGTCGGGCTTGATTGTGCTCGCCCGCCGAGTCATTAGTACCCTGACGCAGCCAAGGAGATTGCGATTACGCCGCCTGGTAGTGGCAAACGCCGAGCGTTTTCCCGACGTTGGCCGCGATTGGTACGAGCAAGGCTTCGAGCGTGTACTCGCCACCCTCGCAATAAGCCTTCAGAGCCTTGCTGATCGCAAGCTTCTGCGCGTGAATGATCCGCTGCTGGCTGCCAATCATTTCATTGGAATGCTGCTGTGGGTACCGATAGATAGGGCTATGTTTACAGGGGATAGCAACTCCAGCCCTGAAGAACTGGAACGCTACGCTGTTGCAGCTGTTCGAGCCTTTCTTGCAGGATATGGTCCAACAACTTGATCGGTCGCGTGGTCGGCGCATGCTAGTGGCAAAAAAGGGTCTGTGGATCGCTCAGCCGTCTGGTCTAGCTGTTGACGCCGGATTCAGGAGGTGTCCAATTGGGCGGAAGATATCGGTTTGAATTGTGTTCAGTCGCGCATCCGACAACACACGCAACTCGGCTATGGATGACGACGGAGTCTAGAAAATGAAGCCTAATGAACCCAGCCGTACAGCCCTGATGGTTGCCCGTCAACGAGCTGCTCATCAGGTGCTCGATCATGGCGCAATCCTCCATGACCCATTTGCGATGGCGATTCTGAGCGAAGAGGAGAAGGATGTGCTGCAATTTGCCACCGCGCACCCTTTGGCCAGCATCGGGCGTCTGTTCACCGCGGCGCGAAGCCGGATTGCGGAAGATGCTTTGTCGGGTGCTGTCGAACGAGGGACTCGGCAGATTGTCATCCTTGGCGCCGGACTCGACACGTTTGCTCTTCGCAATCCCCACGGCGCACAGATACCTATTTATGAGGTGGACCATCCCGCGACGCAGGCGTGGAAACGTGAACGCCTGGTTGAAGCTGACATTGCGCTTCCGCCATGGCTCATTTTCGTGCCGGTCGATTTCGAACAGGACGATGTGGGAGAGAAGCTCACCGCCGCGGGCTTTCAGCAGGACGCGTCCGCATTCTTCACCTGGCTCGGCGTTGTGCCCTACCTCACACAGGACGTGATCGGACGCACTCTGGGCTACATATCGTCAATCCAGAACCCCGAGGTGGTGTTCGACTACATGGAACCTGCCGAGGCCTTCTCAGAGGAGCTGAGGCAATTAGAAAAGGCGCGGGACGAACAGCTTAAGAGAATTGGTGAACGTTCGGTCTGCCGCTTCGAGCCGGCGAGCATCACAGCTATGCTTCGCGCGCACGGCTTTCGCGTCATCGAAGACATCACCTTCCAGCAGATCGCATCCAAATTCGGCCAGGCCATTCAAAAACTCGCGCCCGGACACGCTGGTGTGCATGTAGTCCACGCTAAACAATAACAACGCGGCCAAGAGGCATGGCTCGATCGTACTTTGCGACTCGAAACGGTTGGTCGGAGAACTTGAAGTCAGGATTCGAGAACCGGCAAGCGCTCTTGCGGGTTCTCCATGACGGGTAAATCGTCAAAGCGGCCGCCGAGTGCCTCTGCTCCGCTGCAGTTTGCCTGGCGCGGCCTGATTTGTTTGCTCTGGTGTCGAAGTTCAGAGAACAGCACCTGGACTTGGGATGGCACAATACTGGCAATGAGACCGTCTAAACAACCTGGTATCGAGAACGACAGTCACCGGTCTGAGATGGGCGGCTGGCGCACTGCCCAGCGCCCTTCCGAGCCGCACCTTAGTGATTATGTTCTTGGTTATTTTGCAAGTGAGGGCTCCCTGCCCCGACCGCTCTACGAGAGACATCTTCCATCGCGGGAAGTCGCGATCATTCTGAGTTTTGCTGGCCCTCATCGCTTTATTCAGCCAGAGAGGAGTGATACAACCGATCACAAACACGCGTGGATTGTGCCTCTTCAGCAACGTCACCATATGCGCGAGGCGGAGGGATCGAGGGATTTTCTGGTCATTCGTTTGACCCCCATGGGCGCACATATGCTCCTGAGGACACCTCTGGATCGGCTTGCGGGTTGTACTGCTGCGCTGGACACAATCGACCCGCGATTTTCGCGTTTACTCATGGAGCGTGCAGGGAACACGAAGGACTGGGCGGAACGGTTCAACGTGGTGGAAGGTATCCTCACTGCACGGTTGGCATCCGCACCTGCGCCTCCGGAGGGTCTGAACCATACATGGCGAATGCTCCGGAGCTCTCCGAATCACATCGATTTGGAGCGGCTTCCGCTGGAGTTTGGATGCAGCCGGCGCCATCTGATCGCTCAGTTTCACAAGTATTTCGGCATGACACCCAAACTGATTGCGAGGATCGGCCGCTTTCAGCTGGCTCTCGCCGCAGTCCACCGCTGCAGGCGTGAAGTCGCTTCGCCCTATGTGGAAGGAAGGCCGTATCTTGACTCCGCATCCGCCGAGAACGATTGCAGGGTCCCGTCGGCTCAACGCCCCTGGACAAATCTTGCGCTCGCCAGCGGATACTATGACCAGTCCCATTTCATCAACGAGTTCAGGGCTTTCTCAGGATTGAGCCCTCTCGAATTCCTGCGGCGAACGCGGGACGCGTAGACTGCCGTTCTAATATCGGTCAAATTTCTCCAATACGCCATCGCTATTGACAGTCGATAACGAGGTTGTCGGGGAATTGGCCGCCGCAGTGGGAGAACCAATGAAGATTCCTGCCTTGATCGAAATTGAGAACAGACTTCGCGACGAAGACCCTGATCAGTGGCTCGACCTCTGGCGTGCTGAACAGGGTCCCGCCAAACCGGGCGCACTCAGGCTCATCGCGGCGGCGATTCCATTCGCGAACGAGCAGCCAGTCAAGGTCCTTGACGTGGGCTGCGGGCCAGGTGAGGCGGGACGCATGATCTGTTCGCGATTTCCGCACGCCGTGGTCGACTTCGTGGACCGGAACGAGTTCTTCGCCGCCTTGTGCGGTGCTGTGAATCGCCGCGATGGCATAGAAGGGCGCACCTTCGTGCGGGATCTGACCGAACCCGAGTGGCAGCGGGGTCTTGGGACTGAATACGACGTTGCGGTGGCAGTAAATTCAATCCATTGGCTTACCCAGCGAGACGCCGTAGAACTTCTCAGAGAGATTTCTCAGTTGCTCAGGCCGGGCGGCGTCTGTCTGGTTATGGAACCGGCACGATCCGAGCCGGTGTTCGAACCCTGGCTCAGGACATGGAGAGAGGAACAGCCGAGCCAGCACAGCTATGCAGATTGGCGTCGATTCTGGTCTCGCGTCAGAGATCTGGTGGGCTATGACTATGGCTTTCTCGGAGAACCGGTCGATCAGGGACACATCGGGGATGCGTTCTCTGTGAAGCAGTGGATCGGTCTGCTCACTGATGCGGGCTTTGCATCCATCGACATCCTGCTGAGAGACATCGAGAAAGTTGTTCTGGTCGGCATGAAGCCTTAACGCAGTCCGGCGATGCCATGGTGGCCGAGCGTTTCGTGTGTTCTCGTCTTGACCACGTCCAGCCAATGCCCCTGAATGTCGGATCTCTCCTTCGGTCTAATAACCGCAAGAGTGAGCCGGGGAATTGTCCTTGGCAAGATCAGTGAATTCCTTCGTATCCTGCCCGACTCGACAACCGTACTAGAAGTGACAGTATCTTCATGCCGCCAATTGTTCGCGGATTCGGACACCGTAGTCGCATGCTTACCAGAACTCTTCGCGACCTAGAATCCACGGGATTGATTGCGAGGAACTTGACCGGATTCGAACAGGCGTCGCGTCGAATACTCGTTGACCGAATTGGAAAGAACTTTCATTGCACCGCTCACCAGCATGTGCCAGTGGGCGAAACAAGATCGCAAGGACATCAGCGCTGAGATGCGCCTCACGGAAACGCATCTTGCGGAATGAGTCAAATGGCGAATTCCAACTGAAACAAGAAATCGGGGCAAATAATGCCCTTCAATTGGAGAGGACAAATGTTACTGGAAAATAAAGTCGCTGTCGTTTATGGGTCTGGTGGGGCTGTCGGGAGTGCCGTCGCCAAGGAGTTCGCGCGGGAAGGTGCAAGGGTCTTTCTCACGGGACGAAGCCCAAATAATGTTGACGCAGTTGCGAAGGAGATTGTCGCAGCTCGCGGAAGGGCCGAATCGGCCGTGGTCGACGCGCTCGATGAAAGCGCTATCGAGGATCACCTCGTGTCTGTAATCAAGACCGCTGGCAAGATCGACATCACCTTTAATGCCATTGGGATCCCGCAGAATGGAATCCAGGGCGTTCCAATCGGGATGCTGCCGGTGGATAGCTTCATGGCGCCCCTCACTACCTACTCGCGCTCCCACTTTCTGACTGCCCGTGCTGCGGCAAGGCTCATGACAGAAAAGGGTTCAGGAGTGATCCTGATGCATACGCCGGAACCTGCGCGCTGGGGAGCGACGCTGGTAGGCGGCATGGGGCCTGCATGGGCGGCCATGGAAGGACTCAATCGCGGCCTGTCGGCTGAGTTCGGTCCGCAGGGTATTCGGTCGGTCGTTATCCGCTCCAACGGACTCATCGAGACAGATACTATCGATGTGGTGTTCGACCTTCACTCTGCGGCAATGGGCATAACTCGGGAGCAATTCCAGAGCTTTATCCAAAACCTCACTCACAGGAAACGAACGACCACCGTCGCTGAAGTCGCGAACGCGGCCGCGTGGCTGGCCTCGGACCGTGCGAGTGGAATCACCGGCGCCGTGGTCAATTTAACTGGCGGACTCCTCGTAGACTGAGAAAGGTTTGCGCACCCGGTCGTCGAGCTTAAGGCGAAGCGAGGACAGTTTCCTCAGCTACCGGAAATCAACGGCAAAAGGATAAATTATGACCACCACAGAATACGCGGTTCCGTCGGGCCCCTTCGAAGCCCGTTACCTGGCATTTCTCGAAACGGTAACGCAGCTTCGGCCCGCGCTGCACCGCTACTGCACGCGCATGACCGGCAATGTGATGGATGGCGAAGACGTCGTACAGGAGGCCCTTTTCGAGGCGTACCGGAAACTCGATCAGTTCGACGAAAGCCGCCCGCTCAAGCCGTGGCTTTTTCGCATCGCACACAATAGGTGTATCGATTTTCTGCGGCGCCGCGGAGTTCGCGATGAAGCTGAAACACTTGCTGCTGTTCCAGAAGCCATACAAGCTACGGAACCAGTTGCTCTTGGGATTGGTCGCGCGGTGGAGCATCTCGTCCTCACGCTCCCTCCTAAAGAGCGGGCGTGCGTGCTCCTGAAGGACGTACTCGACTACTCTCTCGAAGAGATTGCGGAACTGGTCGATTCCACGGTTGGCGGCGTCAAAGCCGCTCTTAATCGCGCACGAACCAAGCTAGCTGGCTCTTCTCCGCAACCGAAGCCGTCTCGGACAGCATCTCCGGAATTGAGACGCGTGATGCAACTTTATGTTGAGCGCTTTAATTCCCGGGACTGGGACGGCGTTCGGGAACTCATCAGCGCTGATGCCCGGCTCAATGTGGCAGACGCCTTCGCCGGCAGACTTGCGGATGCGCCCTATTTTTCCAACTGGGGACGGTTGTCTATGCCCTGGAGACTAGCAATCGGAGAAGTCGATGGCGAGCCGGCGGTGGTGATTCTGCAACGCGGCGCCGACGCATTCACACCTTACTCCGTTATTCGCCTGGACGTTGCGGGACACCAGATTCAGCGGATCGTCGACTACGTTCATTGTCCGTGGGTTCTTCCGGACGCTATCTCCGTAACGATTGACAAAGGGCTTTTTAACCTCGACTCGATCTAGTACGAGTATGTTCCGAACACGAGCGGAGCAGTGGTCACTGACCAAGGGAATCGCGAGCGGAATAAGCCGATGGGTGTGCTATCGGCCCAAGCGGTCTCGACGTGCGCATCATCGCGAAGACGCTTTTCGAGAGCCCGGCTTGGAACGTGCTTTGCCCTGCTGACCGGCCAATAGCTGACATTCACGGCCGTGGCTACCAACCGCCTGACCATCAAGAGTCGCGCATATGGTCCCTCGGCGGTCTCGCATTCGTCGAGGATGGAGCCTCATGATGAACCGCTGGAAGCCGGCCGGGTCTATTGTCAACCGGTGACCTCAGGCCGCATCAATCACTGAGCTCCGTTTACGCCCGAGAATCAGGATCGATCCCCTGAAACGCACTTCCCAACTGCAATACACCGGGGCCGGCGGTGCTGCCCGTTGGGTGGGCGGAGAGTGTCGCCCCGGCGTTCGTCCGGGGCATCGGACAAGGGCGGGCAAACGGACAGCGGGATACAGAAATGCGGAGCCGATCTTGCTGGCTCCGCAAGGTTGGTTGTCGATCGATTCGTTACGCAGCCGCTTTTTTACCGGGTTTCGGCTGAGGTTTGGGCGCGGTCTTCTTGCCTGATTTGGACTTCTCTTTCGCCGCAAACTCCTGCTTGACGGTTGCAGAGATGGCCTCAACATCCACTTTGTACGCGTGCGCCGCGATGCGGAGAATCTTCGCCGCGTCGGTCGGGTTGTGCATGGACAGCAGGATCGTGGTTTCGATCACGATGCGGCCCAGCTTGTTTTCCTCGGCCTTTGGCAGAATGGCCGCCAGCAGTTTCGCCGGAGCCGTGTCGTCCTTGGGCTTCCCGATGCCGTGCTGCCGGATGAGAACTGAGAGCTGCCGCTCGTCCAGCATCGCCGCAAGCCGTTCGGCCAGAAAGAGCAGGTCGCGCTTCATCAAGCGAACAGGAACCGCATCGCCGATGGCTTTGAGGACGCGCATTCCGGTGGTCTGCGCGATGGCCTCCTCGCGGCGGCGCTTTTCCTGTTCGGCCTTGAATCCGGCGTCGGCGTGGTTTCGTTGACTCTGCCGCTTCGGGTGATGGACCGGGCATTCGGGATTGGCGCAAACCCGCTTGGTTTCGCCCTTCTCGGTGCCTTCGGTGACGATGGCCTCGGCGGTGTACTTGCACGATTTGTATTCGGGCAAATCGCGCTCATTCTTACGCTGCGATTTGTCCTGCCGGATTTCGACATACTTGTTGCGCGGAATGACCGGGCTGCCTTCGGCGGGCTTACCATAGGCGGTGCTGATCTGTACCAGTTTCGGCTTGGCGGCAACGGACTGCTTTACGTGCGCGTCGATCTTCGCCGCATAGCATGTCGGATCGCTGCACGAATCGGGCTGGTTGACTCCGATCTCGGCAAAGAGCAGCGTGTTGTGGCCGGTGCGCTTGGGGCAATCTATGCAGGAACCGGCCTCGGGCACAAGCTGCGCGTCTTCTTTCGAGAACGGCGCGGCAGCAAGCTCCAACAAAATGTTGTACTCAATCCACTGCTGGAGATGGCGGACAGGGAGCAGGATGCGCTTGGGCTTGCTGCCGTTGGTGTAGGTTTCCTGATAGCAGGCGGCGAGCGCTTCCTCCTGTTGCTCGGATTGGAGCCGCGCCAATAAGAGAGCGTGGCCCACGCCGATCTCGTCTTTGGCGAAGGCTTCGGTGACGGCGGGTGCAAGTTCTGCTAATTTCGCTCTGGCCGCGACGTATGCCGGCGACTTACCGCACTTCGCCGCGATCTGCTCCACGGTGTAATCAAGTTGCAAGAGCGAGACATAGCCGGTCGCCTCGTCCAGCGGGTGAACGTCGCGCCGTTGAAGGTTCTCAACGATACTAGTTTCGAGGGCTTGCGCGTCGGTCAGTTCCACGATGCGGACGGGAACGGAATCGAGTCCGGCCAGTTGCGCTGCGCGGTAGCGCCGCGCTCCGGCTACGATTTCGTAGCTGTGGCCCTTGGACCGAACCAAGAGCGGTGAAAGTAAGCCCTGCGTCTTGATGGACTCGGCCAGTTCGTTGAGCGCCGTTTCGTCAAACGTGCGGCGCGGATTGGTTGCCGATTCCGTAAGGCTGAGGATCGGCAGGTCACGATATTCGGATTGCAATTCAACTGCTGTAGTCATGTCGGAATCTCCTATTCAGGTTGTCGAGCGTGAGTGGGAAAGTGGGCACACCCTGAGCGTGCCCGCTCACGGCGCGGCTTAGCTGGCCGCTGCGAATGATTCGGATTCTTTGGGTTCCTCCGGGCGGATGGCCCGGAGGATGGTGGAGGCGGTGCGCTGGATGACTTCGAGACTTTCTGCCAGAAGTGCCGCATTGCCCGCGTACATCTGGATGTAGTCGCTGCTGGCGTTACCCATTTCCAAGCCAACGGCCTGGCCCACGATGAAAGCAACGGCCTCAGCTTCCGTCTCGCGCACGGTCTGCGTAGTGATGGTGCGGCGCTCTGCCTTGTGCAATAGCTCGTGCGCCGTCTCGTGAACCAAGCTGACGAATTCCTCGGCCTTCGACTGACCGGGGAGCAGCGCGATCTTACCGCCGTAGCTGACGCCAAGAGCCGGGGCAATCTTCTCGTTGAATTCGAGCGCGATATTCTGCTGCGTGAGGAAATTGATCAGCCGGTCGCAGTGCTCGCCCACTTCGCCGGTAACACTGTGCTCGAATTCGGGCAGGTCGGCACCTTCGGTCTGCGCCACATCGAACACGTACACGGCGCGGAAACCGATCAGCACGGGCTGAGGCTTGGTTTCCGGTTCCGGCTCCGCTTCGCCGTCGGCGCTCTTTCTGCGCCTGTAGCCCATCATGGGAGCGAGAATCTGAATGCCCTTTTCGCCTTTCTTCACGAATCGTCCCATTTCGTTCCATGTGCGGATGCCCGCCACCCGCGTGGCCGTCGGGCGCTGTCTGGCGATCTGCAAAATGTTTCCGAAACTGTAGGAATGGAAACGTGCCATTGCGTTCAGATACGCGGTCAGGGTTTCACTCTTGCCTGCTTCAAGCTGCTGAATGAGGTAATCCACGGCTTGCTTGATGAGTAGCTGTGTGGGGTTGTCGCGCTGCGTGGTGCGCTGCTGGTAAGGTGAATCGCTGCGGCTCCGCTGCGCCGCATTTTTGCTGTGCGACGCTGCATTGTTGGTAGTGGCGATACTGATAGTGGAAGTCATTGCTCTGCTCCTGCTGTTGCCCCGTGGGGCCGATTGGCGTCCAGAAGCAAGAGCACCCAAACCAAATTTTTTTCGTTGAGTGCCCCCGCTTCATGGCTCTTCGCAACGGGCGGAGGCGGGAAGGTTCAGTCAAGGGCGCCGATCTGTGGCGTTCATCGGAGCGCAGCGGAGACCCTTGACGGGTTCTTCCCGACTCTGCCAGACCGTTGCCTGAAGCGGGGGCACTTGACGAAGAAAGAAAATTGGTTAACTTCCTTATTGCTGTACGTTCGTGCGCATGTAGGGGCCGGGCGTTGCGGGGCAGGACACAGGCCCCGCATGGATGGGAAGCGGAAAACGCCCGCACTATGGGCGGTTGCAGCGCGGGAAGGGCGCAGCACCCTTCCCGAAAAAGCCTGGAACGGGCTTGAATTGTCTATATGCCAACATTTGACAAGTGTTAGGCTACAGGCTACAGTGGTTTAGGTGAAGATACGAAACTTCGTCCATAAAGGTCTGAAGAAGCTCTACGCGGACGACGCCACCAAAGGCGTACCGCCCGATACGGTGGATAAGCTCCGCAAGATGCTTGCCTTTCTGGAGGACATGGAAGACGCGGAAGAGTTGCGGATGCTGCCCTCATGGAAGGCGCATACCTTAACAGGCGACCGGAAGGGCGCATGGAGCCTGAGTGTTACGGCCAATCGGCGGTTGACCTTTCGTATCGACACAGCCGAACGCGAGATTTACGACGTGAATTTAGAGGATTACCACTAGGCCGAAGGAGAAAACGCTATGCCTATGAAGAACCCGCCCCATCCTGGGGATTTCATTCGGACAGAGATTATCGAGGCCGCTGGGTTGACGGTCACGGCGGCGGCGATAGCGTTGCGCGTCTCGCGGCCTACGTTGTCCAGTTTGCTCAATGGTAAAGCCGACCTCTCCGGGGATATGGCGCTCCGCATCGAGAAAGCCTTTGGAGTGAAGATGGACACGTTGATGCGTATGCAGTCGTCTTACGACATTGCCCAAACGCGCAAGCGTGAGAATCAAATCCGTGTGCCGCGCATTTCTGTGTTGGCCGCCACGCAATAGCGAAGTGACATGCCGGGAACCTCAACGGCGCGGTTGACGAAGACCCACAGAAAGCGCACGAAGAACAGCCGCCAGCGGCGGCTCGTGCGCACGGATTTGCCGCTAAGAACGCCCCGGCGGGGCAGCGGCAAATCAAGACAATGAAGAACGGTCCGGGCCGGACCTCGGGACAATTGCCTCCCCACGCCTGCCTCCGCCAGCGGCTCCGGCAAAGACGGCTTCGGGAGGTTCACGATCAACGCGGCCTTCGGTGCTGACCCCTCTTGTCTTTATCGTGCGTCTCAGCCGCTTTCGACGCCTTTGCTTTGCTGTCGTCCGTCTGCGGCATCTCCCATCCCGCCATTCCCTGCAACACGCGGTCGGCGTGCTTGATCGTATTCACATGCCCGTAGTGCTGCTCAATCATGTGGACCGAGGTTCCCATCTGTTCGGCAAGGAAATACACGTCCACGCCTTCCTGCAAGCGGAGCGTGGCGTAGGTGTGCCGGAAGCAATACGTCGAACGCGGAACGCCCTGCGTTCCTTCGCGCAGATTCGCTTCATTCAGAAGATCGGCAATCAATGAACTGTAAAGCATCTTCGCGGGCTGGCCCGTGATGGTGGTGAACACCCTGTCGTCCGGTGTCGTGGCTTTCGAGATTGCGCGGATGCGCTCTAAATAATCTCCCACGCTCTTAGGCGCAACCAACTTGCGCGATTTGCCCTTGCCCTGCACGAACAGGACAACGATCTCGCGGCCCTCGCGGTCTTTTGCGGGCATGATGTCGCGCCAGCGCAGATTCTTCATCTCCGCTGGTCTCATGCCCGTGTTGCAGGCAATCAGAATCATGTTGTAGGTGACGGTACGATACCAAACGCTTGACGGTTTATGGGTCTCGGCAATCCATTTGCGTCCAACCGTGTGGAGTTTACGGTACTCCTCAAGCGTGAACTCGTCGCGCCGCATCGTCTTGAGCTTCGGGCGCTCATCGAAACGCTGGCTTGCGGGAACATAGCGTTTCTTCACCGCATAGTTCATGATCGCCCCGAAGATGGACATCTCGAAGCGGATGGTGGAATCGCTGATGAAGGGAACCGCACGAACGTCCTGCGGTTTGACTGCAATTGGCTTCAATACCCGGATGCGTTTCGTATGCTGAACCTTGGTGCGCCGTGCGGATTCGTGGTCCGCGAAGGATTGCGCCATCTCATCGGTAACTTCCCGAACACCGTTGCGCCGGTTGCGCCCCGCGCCGTTCTCCCGCCGCCATGCCGGATAGCCGCCCCAGCGTTCGTCACCGATAAGATGGACCTGCGTGGAACCTGCATATCGATCTAAGGTGCCTTCAATGACGGCACGAAGTTTTTTGGGCCGTGCGGCGCTGATCTCTCCACGTTTCGCCCGCGCTTCCTGCGTCAGCAGATACTCTCGCGCCACGTCTCGGAAGGGGCGGTTGAACACGGGGACGTCATGCTTGATGCGAAATCGAACGTCGGCGTCCTGGTCGAATGCTTTTTCCTTCGCCACGCCCATATCAGCCGTCTTGAGGGAAACCGTCTTGTAGCGGTCGGCCTTCGGCATCTTCATGCGGCAATACCACATGCGATGGTCCACGTCACCGCGCCGGAAGAGAATCAGGCCCGGTTTCAACTCCTCTTTCTCGGTAATGAAGGCCATATTGCCTCCCGCTGTTTATTCCGTTCTGTGTAGTTTCCG
>DATKPJ010000100.1:0-8733 GCA_035524195.1 Occallatibacter sp. | reverse complement strand
CCGATGCCTAATCCGATGGATACGATTGCGATGACGGTGACTCCGGGATGCTTGGCCAAAGCCCGCAGGCTGGCGCGAAGATCGCGAAAAAGCGATTCGAGCCAAGGCAAGCCGCGCCGTTCACGAAGGGCCTGTCGCGTTTGTTCGGCGCCGCCAAGGCGGATGAGGGCCCGCCGGCGGGCTTCTTGCAGAGTCAGGCCAGCGCGTAGGCCACGTTCGGTGTCAAGCGCGACATGAGACTCAACCTCGGTCTCGAAATCTTCATCGGCGCGGCCGGGACGCAACATGCCGAGAACCCTCATCCAGAATGCTCTGAGCTTCCTCATCTGTTCTCCCTATCAAGCTTCGGCGTTCGGGGTGAGAAAGCGCGCGAGAATTTCGGTCGCCTGCTCCCAGTCGGCTGCGGCTTTGCGCACCTGGCGCTGGCCGGCCTTGGTCAGTTCGTAGAACTTTGCTTTGCGATTGTTGTCGGATACTCCCCAGCTCGAGCGAATGTAGCCTTCCTGTTCCAACTTGAGCAATGCCGGATACAGTGTGCCGTAGTTCAGTTCGAGCAGGTCCCCGCTGGTTTGCTCGATGCGCCGCGCGAGGCCGTAGCCATGCTGCGGCCCCATGGTTTCCAGCGTCTTCAGCACCATCAGCGCCAGCGTTCCCTGCCAGACATCGGTTTTCCCGCCCATCTCGTTCTCCTATGGCAACGCCATAGAGAACACCATACACTCCTCCATATGGGAATGCAATAGGGAAGAATTGTCGTGCGGGATCTTGAAAGCCGAATTCAATGTCAGACGCTATTTCGAGGGGTCGACCAATGCACCATACACCGTGGCGCGGCTCTGCCACTCGAGATTCGGGCTGGCCGGACCCAGCATGCGCTGGATCATGCCGACAAACACAACATCATTGGTCGGGTCGACCCAGAACCATGTGCCGGCCGCGCCGTCCCACTGATATGTTCCTTTCCCGTCGGGAAGGTTGGCTTCGGCAGGATCGAATTCGACCGCTCCGTTGTAGCCATATCCGAAGCCAGGCCGCATCACTGCATGACCGATCCCAAACTTCCCTGTCAGTAGTTCTGCGGGCACGTGGTTTGAGGTCATCAACTTCACAGAGGATGGAGCAATGATGCGCGCGCCGTTCAGCTCGCCGCCGTCCAGCAGCATGGTGGCAAAGCGGTAGTAGTCCTCGGCAGTTGAAACCATTCCGCCGCCACCGGAAGCCAGCTCAGGTTCCCTGGCGTAGTCGCGTGGAGCGAGGCCTCCATTATTGTTCGCGACAAGCTCGCCATTCGGACCCGTGGTATAGAGCGTAACGAAGCGGCTGCGTTTTTCAGTGGGCACGTAGAAGCCGGCGTCACGCATACCCAACGGAATGAAAATGTGGTCGCGGTCGAAATCAGGGAGCGACTGGCCGGAAAGCTTCTCGACGATGTATCCCTCGATATCCATCGAAACTGAATAGGTCCAGCCTTTTCCCGGCTGATAGAGCAGAGGCAGTCTCGCAAGCTTGCCGACGAATTCCTGGAGGTTCTTCGATTCGAAAAGGTGGGCGTCACGATACATCTGGTCGACGGGGGTATTGCCGAAGAAACCGTACGTGAATCCTGCTGTGTGGCTCATCAACTCGCGCATAGTGGGTTGATGGTCGGGATCGACGAGGACCATCTTGCCGTCGGCGCCCACACCGCCGTAGACCTTCAGATGTGCGAACTCAGGAATGTACTTGGAGATGGGATCGCTGGGCAGCCATTTGCCTTCTTCGTACAGAATCATCATCGCGACGCCAGTTACTGGCTTGGTCATCGAGAAATCGCGAAAGATAGCATCTTTCTGGATGGGTTTGCCGGTGGAGAGATCGCTAACGCCATAGGTCCGGTAGTCCACTACTCTGCCATGGCGCGCGAGGATCGTTACGATACCGGCGATCTGCCTTGTATCCACAGCCTGTTGCATAAGTGCGTGGAGGTTTTCAAGCCGCTCGGATGAGAAACCGACCGTCTCCGGCTTAACCACCGTGAGATCGACCGCCAGGTGGTGCGACTGGGGTGCATGCGATTGCTGTGCCGGAGACGAGTATGCGCAGATTGCAAGCGCGACGATCGATAGAACCAGGCGCTCAACGGCCGCAAAACGATTAAACCTCATGGACCTCTCCTGTTACCCCTCGCGCACCCGCATGCTCCTCGCCGAGAACGGGCTGAAGATGGGCCGGAACGACGCACCCTTTATAGCAGACGATACGGGCGCAACAATGCGCGAATTCTGAGGAACGGAAGAACTGGTATCAGTAAATCAACTTGAGCGAGAACTGAATCTGCCGCGAGTTTCCCGCCGTCTTGCTGATTTCTCCAAAGCCGGCGCCATTCAGAATATTGGCGGGCAACCCCATGGTGACAATGTTAAAGAGATTGAAGAATTCCGAGCGGAACTGCAAATCGACTCGCTCTGCGCCGCTCCTGCGACGGCCAAACGGGGTGTCTTTGATCATCGCGAAATCAAAGTTGTAAAAGGCCGGGCCGCGGAAGCTGTTGCGTCCCAGCGTTCCGAACCGACCCTGGTTTGGTCCGGAGCCGCCGGATACGTGAATCGGGATCGAGAAAAATGCGGTCGCGTTGTTGGCGCCTTCGCCGAAGTAATCTTCACGATTTTTGCGCGCAGTTGAAAGATGCGGCTTTGCGATCTGGTCCGGACGATCGACACCATTGGAGCCGTAACCCGTCTGCTGGATGCCCGAGTAGACGGTGAAAGGCGAGCCGGAACTAATGCTCGATATGCTCAGCAACTCCCAACCGTCGGTAACCTTTCTGCTGATGGGTTGCAGAAACTGCGCGCTCTCCAGATGTAAGTCCTGGGCCAGGCTCAGACCAAAGCCATGTGTCACATCGAAATTCGACGGGCCCTTTTCGGGATGCGTATCAAACGGATCCTGCGAGTACCCTGAAGCCACGGCCCCTGTGGATCCAGTCCCGCCGAGCACGATGCTGGTATCGTCAAGGGATTTGCTCCACGTATAACTTGCCTGTACTCCAGGCCCGCCATGACCGACTGTTCCCGCGAGTGAAGTTTGCAGCGCATGATAAGTGGAATGCGCGTCGGCGAAAATCACATTCTCCACGCCGAAACCGCCCGTCACGTTGCCCGCGCTGTCAAACTGCGTGTACGGCGCATAGCCCGGCGAGGCGCCTGGAAATGCGTTTGGAAACCCGTAGCGCGGCAACTTTTCCGCCGCCGTGCCCACGTAGCTTGCGTCTGCCGTCAGGTTTCCGAGCTTCTGCTCCAGCCCCGCGGTCCAGGTATAGAGCGTAGCGTTGCCAAAGCTGGCGTCGATGCCGCTCAGGTTCAATGCACTGATCACGCCGCTATCCGTCAAGGCCGCCATGTCCTTCTCATAACGATCTACATCCATCACGGTGTTTGCGGGCACATTGTTTGTCTTTCCTGAAGCAAAAACATTTACGCCCGCCGGTGTATAGGTATCAGGAAGCTCATTGGGAGTGATCTGATACCCGTAACTGAATGGCGCGGCAGCGGAGGAGACACGGCGCGGATAGATGGCAAATGGGGTCGACCCGGTGAGGAAGTTATCCTGCCAGATGTTGGGCGGAATGACGGTAATGCCACCCCCCGCATGTGCCGTCAACTTGCTCGAAACCTGCCACGATGCCTGCACGCGCGGCCCCCAGGCATTCTTGCTTGTCCGATATCCAGGCTGCGGATTAATGACATATTGCTGTACTCCGTCGATGATACGGAAGCTCGCAGTCCGGTGGGCGCGCTCTGAGATGGGCGTGTACAGTTCCCAGCGAAGTCCGTAGTCGAGAGTAAACCGAGGAGTTACTTTCCAGGTATCCTGCGCCCAGAGGTTATAGTCGCTGCGGTTGATTGCCGCGGGACCGATGTGCTCGCCGCCGGAAATGAATGGGGGCGCGATAGCGACCGTATAGTCAAACGGACTGCCGGAGAGGAAAGCCGAGAGCGTATCAGGCAATGGGCCGCCGGCGGGGATGTCATGCATGCCACTTTGCGACGCGATGGCTTCGTTGGAGTAAGAGGTTCCGCTGCCGAAGCTATATGCCCCGTTTGGGTTGATGCCAAAGTACGTCGTGTCGCGATTGAGGCGCGCCTCAAACCCCGCCTTGAACGTATGACGACCCGAATTGAATTCAACTGTCTGGCGGCCCTGGAAAAGGTTCCCGTACGCCTGCATCACCGATCCGGCCGCGCTGTTGAAGGCCTCAAAGAGGCCGTCGTTGAATCTCACGCCGGGATCGGTATAGTTGGTCGTCGGAAACCCAGGGGTGGACCGTGTGATGCTGATCAGTGATTCCAGTACCAGTTTCGGAGACACGGTCCGCGTGTAGGTGCCTACCACGTTACGCTGCCGGTCAATGTACTGCACACCGAAGGAGGGATCGATCGCAGTCTGGTCGGGATTTGTGGTTGGGCCGGTCAGGTTATCCATCGTGAAGCGCGCGAAGAAACGGTCCTTCGGCGAAAAGTTCTGGTCAATGCGCAGCGAAAACTGGTCGGCATCCGTTGCCACCTTCGAAGGCGTTGCATAGGTGTTCGCGCCAAATGAGCCGGTGGGCAAGTTGGGCAGCGGATAGCGCGCCAGAATCGCAGCAATCTCGGGATTTACGGGAATCTCAAGCGTGTCCACAGAATTGTCGGGAAAGGTGACCGTGTCATCAACAATCTGGCTGCCCGGGGAAGGACGCTGCGCGGCGGTTGGCACTGGCAGCACCTGCGTCGTGCCCAGAACCTGCCGGAATCCCTGGTACTCGGTAAAGTAAAAAGTCCGCTTGCGCCCATCATAAAAATGGGGGATGAAAACTGGCCCACCATTCGTAAAGCCGAACTCGTTGCGGCGGAAAGGCGGAATCCGTCCCGGATAAACCGGAGTTGCGTGGTCAAAGTAGTTGCGCGCGTCAAAAGCCGAGTTACGCACGAATTCAAAGATTGACCCATGGAATCCGCTCGCGCCCGAGCGCGTAACGATATTCGTAAATCCCGCGGCGCCACGGCCAATCTCGGCCGGCATCCAGCCCGAGCTCGAATCGATCGATTCCACCGCATCGACATTGAAGTTGGAGAAAGTGGAACCACCCATCTCCGGATCACTGATGTCGGCGCCGTCCATGGCAAATGTCGCCTCGACACCACGTTGTCCGTTGATGGCAAACTGTTGCGTAAAGTTGGTTGCGCCATTGGTGTCGGTCATGGTGCCGGCCGCCAGTAGCAGCAGCGAACTGAAGTCGCGCTTGTTCAGCGGCAACTCGCTCACAGCCTGGCTCGAAAGCTGCTCACCGCCCGTGGCACCCTGCGCCTTTTCGTTGAGCGCCGCAACCGAAATCGCCCCTCTTGTCGAAAGAGTCAGAGCGACTGAAGTGTTGATGTCGGTAATCACGATGGGTTCAGCGAATTCGGCCTTCCGACCTTTGTTTTCCACGGTCAAGTGGTACTGGCCGGGGGCGAGCTGCGCCAGGCGAAAGTGTCCATCCGCACTGGTTTTGGCCTTCACCTTAGAGCCACTGCCGGTAAGCAGAACTTCGGCATCAGCAATGGGTGCGCCTCCCGGACTACGAAGCACCCCCTGCCACACCGTTGCGGACGGCTGTTGCGCGACCGCTCCCGTGTAAGCCGATGAACCGAGAATTACCGCTAACCAGAATCCCTGCCAAATCCCGCGCGACAAAGAGCCCGCTGCACGCCCAAGCAACAATTCAATGATCACTGAAAGAGACCTTCATAAGTACTCTACGCAACGCATCGTGAAACGTTCCTGCAGTATTCTCGTTGCGTATTGGTTTGGATGATTATATCCGTAATGCCCCTAATAAAAGGTTTTTGTTGTCACCAGACATGAGCCGCCGGCAGTCAGGCGACAGATCTAACCGATCCGCCGATTCGCGGGCCAGACCTGGCCTGCTTCCTTACAATGATGAGAGTCCAATGGCCACCGGCGAAGTCGAATCCGCAGCCTCAGTTTCGGCAGTCGAGACAATCGCTGCTGTCTCGACGCCCCCCGGGCGGGGAGGCATAGGCATCGTTCGCCTCAGCGGACCGGATGCCGCCTCGATTGCTGCGCAACTGGTTACTCACCGTCAGCCAATGGAACACGCCCGGGCGCGGTTGGCTGACGTTCTCGATTCATCCGATGCCGGCGGCGGACGCATCGACGAATGTGTGGTCACCTTTTTTGCCGCGCCTAACTCCTACACCGCCGAGGACCTGGTCGAGATTGCTGCACACGGATCCCCGGTGGTGCTTGAATTGCTGCTGCGCCGCGCACTCGAACTGGGCGCGCGTCTGGCTGAGCCCGGCGAATTCACGCATCGGGCATTTCTCGCCGGAAAGCTTGACCTCACCCAGGCCGAGGCCGTGCGGGACCTGATCGACGCTCAAACGCTCACCCAGGTGCGACAGGCCGCCAGCCAGATGGGGGGCTCGCTCAGTCGCCGCGTTCAACCCGTAAAGCAGTCGTTAGTTGAATTGATTGCGCTGCTCGAAGCCGGCATCGACTTTGCCGAAGATGACGTGGACGTGACGCCGCAAGCAGAAATCGCGCGCCGCATTCACGAGCTTGGCCCAACGCTTGCCGCGCTCGAAGCGTCCTATGCACGCGGCCGCATTGTGCACGACGGGCTCACGCTCGCGATCGTCGGACGTCCCAACGCCGGCAAGAGCTCACTCTTTAATCGTCTTGTCGAGCGCGACCGCGCCATTGTGACCGCAAGCCCCGGCACCACGCGCGATCTGATCACTGAGCGAATCTCATTGGAGGGCATTCCCCTTGAGCTTGTCGACACAGCCGGTCTGCGCGAATCCCGCGAAGAGGTTGAACAGCTTGGCATTGCCCGCAGCCGTGAAGCGCTGGCCGACGCCGCGCTTGTGCTCGTGGTGCTCGATGCCTCGCAACCGCTGAATGAGGAGGAGCGCAATCTGCTCTCTTCCATGGAAGGCCGCCCCGCCCTGGTCGCCATCAACAAGAGTGACCTGGCGGGCCGCGATGGCATCGAGACTGATCTGGCCGTGGTCGCATCCAGGGGTCTCGCCGCATTACCTACGTCGGCTCTCACGGGCGAAGGCATCGACCAGCTTCGCGAGCGTATTCTCCAACTCGCGACAGGCGGAGCGGCTTCCGAGCCCGGTCTTCTCACCAGCGTTCGACATCAACAAGCGATTGCATCCGCGCGTTCGGGCCTGCACGATGCCGACCGGGCGAACGAGAACGGCATTCCTCACGAGATGATCTTGATTGATTTGTATCGTGCTCTTTGGGCACTCGACTCGCTGACCGGCCAAACCACCCCGGACGACATCCTAAACTTGATCTTCTCCACCTTCTGCATCGGTAAATAGCTATAAGTTATTTATTATCAATAGTTTACTAGATTTTGCAAACCGAAAACTCCGGCCCGTCTACCGGTACTGATCCGCCGAGTCAAGAATTGACCGCACTCGATTGCACTGGTGATCGAACGAGAAGATCAGGTGTACGACAAGCCAACTACACGTCCAAGTAGAAAGTTACCCACTGGAAATCAGCAGACCTTACGGGTGTCTCATTACGAACCCTGCCGGCGTGGTTACACCGCTGCCGTGACAGGGCACTGGAAAGCTGTAACTAACAGAAAATAAGCGCAATGGATGGCTCCTTTTGGCGTTTGAGGCACGCACGGTAACCGTTATTGTGCCCTTTTTGTCCTGTCGACCTCTGCCTCAAGCTGCGTCCGTCCTCGAGCGTCCAGCCCGAGCGGCCTTCCTCTGCATTGGCTATCAATTGAGCTCAAATTCCAACCGATCAGCGAGACCGATGGGCCTTTGTGCGTCTGAAGAATTTAAAGAAGTATTGGCGAAGCTAAGTGATGTACAACTTTCCGGTTTCTCAGCAGAATTTGGTTTTTGACTCAATGAATGCTCCGACGAACAGCCGTCAATTGAGACTGCTTAGATCGGGAAAACGGAGCCCAGCGCGGTAGTTAATGTCGAGTTCCTCGACCTCTCCTGCCTCGTTTAATACGGTCAGCCGAATGTGCGAGGGTAATGCAGCTTGTATGCGCTGGCGAAGGGCGTCCAAACTGAATGCCTTGCCGTCGACTGCATTGATCTTCATTCCCGGGACCATACCCGCTTTAAAGGCCGGGCCATCCCAGGAGACACTCTGAAGCACGCCGTTCTGAAGAACCCGCGCGCCGATCGAGTACGACAGGTCGACGACTCCATCCGCTTGTTCCTCCTGGGCGAACACGTTGGTCTCTGTTGCATCGAAGATCAGCGAATAGCCCGCGATTCTCAGATCATCCTGAAGGTACGATCCGTCGTGGGCGTTCAGGCGCGTAAGAAGGTAGTCCCGCCACGAGAAGGGCGCGACGGTGTTCAACGCAGCGATCAGATCGGAAAATGTGTAAGGCTCTACAACGAGAGGTTTGGGACCGGCAGCAAAGAAGCTGCGCGCGAAGTCTTTCAGTGTCTTTTTGCCACCAGTCACTTTGCGAATCTGTGCGTCGACGCCGAGCCAGAGAAGAGGTCCCTCCGCGTAATAGTCCTCCCGCCGTTCCCAATCCCGCCACGTGGTGTGACGACCGGCCAAGTAAATGGGGTCGTTGTCACTGTCGGCCAGGGACTTCCACCGCCGTCCCGGCCTGAAAGACTGTTCCGCAGCATCGATTGCGAGGAGGCCGCGGTAGTCCCGATCGGAGATCAACCCGCTCTCGCGTGCTATTTGCAAGCC
>DATKPJ010000099.1:0-19992 GCA_035524195.1 Occallatibacter sp. | reverse complement strand
GCATAATCAAAGCATCACAGCACACTAGAAGCTAGGAGCTGGGAGCTTAAAGCTGACAACTTAAAGCTTTTGCTGAGAGATATTTGTGGATAAGTCCTTTGCTGAGAAATATTTAGCCCGGAGCAAAAATGCTAAATAATTGAAAGTAGGATATTTACGCCCAGCGATAGGAGCTGAAGCCTGAAAAGATGCCTTCTAACTCCTTTGTTGAGAAATATTTGCGGATAAGTCCTTTGCTGAGAAATATTTAGCGCAACGCGCAGCCGATAAGCCAATTGTAATGAATAATTTACGCTAGGCCCCCCCCAGGGGGGGTGATTGGAGGAAAGCCAGCTTCCTGACCGCAACTGTTACCCGGCAGCCGAACCCTGCCTGCGCCACCGCCGCGCCATGCCGTACCATGAACGGGACACGATTCCCCCAGTCGGGAGGTCCCATCATGAGCGACATTCTTACCGGCTCAGAACTCACAGCCGAGCAGATCAGCAGCGTCACCCGCGAGACCAACTACGGCACCTGGCGCTTCCAGAAGACATGGAAACCCCTCTATGTCGCCGATGCCGAAGGCTGCTGGTTCACCGACGGCGCGGGCAAGCGCTATCTCGACTTCAGTTCCCAGTTGATGTGCGTCAACCTCGGCCACAAGAATCCCCGCGTTGTCGAGGCGATCGCGGAGCAGGCCAGGGAGCTGGCTTTTGTCGGTCCCGTCTACGCCACCTCGGCTCGGGCCCGCCTCAGCGCCAAACTGCTTGAGGTCCTGCCCGCCGGTATTGAGAAATTCTTCTTCGCCACCAGTGGAACTGAGGCCAACGAGGCGGCTTTCAAAATCGCCCGCATGGTCACCGGCAAGAACAAGATCATCTCCCGCTATCGCTCCTATCACGGCTCAACCATGGGTTCCATCGCCGCCACCGGCGATCCTCGCCGCTGGGCCATGGAGCCCGCGGGCAAGGGCCACAGCTTTGTCTTTGCGCCCGAGACCAATTGCTACGACTGCCCCATCCGGCACACCTATCCCGGCTGCAACATCGCCTGTGCCGACTACATCGAGCACATGATCAAAAATGAAAGCGACGTGGCTGCCATCATCGTGGAGCCGGTCGTGGGAACCAATGGAGTCCTGGTCCCGCCGCCTGAGTATTTCCCGCGTCTCCGCGAAATCTGCGATCGCCATGGCGTGCTGCTCATTGACGATGAGGTCATGGCGGGCTGGGGCCGCACGGGCAAGTGGTTTGCTATCGATCACTGGGGCGTGAAACCCGATATTCTCGTCACCGCAAAGGGCATCACTTCGGCTTATGTGCCGCTTGGCCTCTGCGCCACCACGAAGAAGATCGCCGACTACTTCGAGGACCATTACTTCTCCCACGGCCACACCTACGAGGCGCATCCCATCACCCTCGGCCCCGCCGTCGCCACCATTGAGGAGATGCAGCGGCTCAAACTCGTCGAGCGTGCCGCCTCACTCGAGTCGTATGTCCGCGAAAAGCTCGAAGCGCTGAAAGAAAAACACCCCTCCATCGGCGATGTGCGCGGCCTCGGCCTCTTCTTCGCTGTCGAACTGGTCAAAAACCGGAAAACCAAAGAGCCCTTCAACACCATGCGTGACAAGGTCGAAGGCAAGCCGTTGGTTGTCGACCAGATCGCGGCAAAGATGATGGCAGATGGCGTAGCTCAGCAGGCCTGGGTCAGCCATTTCGTTATTGCCCCGCCGCTCATTGTCACCAAAGAAGAACTTGACCTCGGCATCGCAACTCTCGACAAGCACCTGGCCATTGCCGACGCGCTGGTCGGATAAGGCTTGTTCTCTGGTCCGGCGTGCGAAGAAAAAACGCCGGGACTCATGGATCCCGGCGATACGTACAAACAAGCAGTGCATTGGTTCAGCGCATAGGAGAATTCAGGATTTTACGCAACCGGCCTTCCTGTCGCGGGCGAGCGGCGAACTTCAGGCAGCGCGCTCAGTCGCTGTCGCAAACTGCCCGCCAGTTCCGCCATCACGCGCAACTTCTGCGCCACCCGGGCTGGCACTTCGCCCTCCGCAAGGGCGAGCTGCGAGTTCAACAGAAGCCCGGCAACTGTGCTCTTCAATTCCGTTTCAATCACTTCTGTTGCCGCTTCTCGCGCTAGCATCTGTTCGCGCTCGCGCCGGTGCAATGCGGCGCGAATCTCCCGTACAATGCGCGCGGCGCCTGAAAGCGCAAAGTTCATTTGCACGGGAATCGCAAGGCCCGCATTCTCCCAAATTATCTCCGCTGTTGACGGGTCGCACTCTACCAGGGTTTCGTCCAGCACAACCGCGGCAAACTCCCGCTTCCGCAACGCTGCTAGCGCTCCTCTGCGTCCCTCTGCCACTTCAACTTCCATTCCAAGAATCGCGCCAGTCGCGGCCGCACAATTCCGCGCGCCTTCAATTCCCGTCACCATGAGAATCTTCATCTCAACTCCTTCTTCATGCCGGCCAAATCTTGCCGGACTGTTGTTTCGATATGTTCCGCAGGCAAGCCCAACCGCCGCTTCTCGTTCCTCGCTCAATCGCATCGGGCCTTTGATGTCCCGGATGCTCAATTCTCTTCGAGCGGGTCGGCGATGCCATACTCTTTGAGCTTTCGATAGAGAGTTGTCTTCCCAATGCCAAGCAGCTTGGCAGCTTGCAGCTTGTCGCCGTTTAGTGCGCGTATCGCTCTCACGATAGCCTCGCGCTCAAGGTCGGCAAGCGACCTCACTTGATGCGCATCCGCGGGAGCCTCCGCGTCTCCAGTCTTGTTTTCTGCTCGATGCAGCGTCAGGCCTTCCTGCTGCAGTTGTGTCGGCAGATCACCCAGTTGGAGCACCGGACCCGACGACATGGTGCAAGCTCGCTCCACTGCGTTCTCCAATTCGCGCACGTTTCCGGGCCAGTCATGGCGCATCATGGTCCGCAGAGCCTCGTCGCTGAGCATAAACTTGGTATTCCGGTCGCGACTGACCCGTTCGAGGAAATGCGCCGCAAGGAGTGGAATGTCCTCGCGACGATCGCGCAGCGCCGGCAACCGGAGATTCACCACGTTGAGCCGGTAGAAGAGGTCCTTCCGGAAAGTTCCCTTCTCCACCATTGCCGCCAGATCCCGGTTCGTCGCGGCCACGATGCGAGACTTGATCGGAACCCGGTGTGTCGCGCCGACAGGCCTCACTTCCTTTTCCTGCAGGGCGCGCAGAAGCTTGGACTGCAGATCAAGGGAAAGTTCTCCAATCTCATCCAGGAAGACAGTGCCCCCTTCGGCCGATACCAGCAGGCCGTCCTTCGACCGGTTGGCGCCTGTGAAGGCTCCCTTCACATAACCAAACAGCTCGCTTTCGATCAGTGTCGGTACCAGCGAGCCGCAATCCACCGGCAAAAATGGCTTCTGGGCGTTCGGCCCATAGGCATGGATAGTGCGGGCCACAAGTTCTTTGCCGGTCCCGCTTTCACCCAAAATCAGCACCGGATGCGATGTCTGTGCCACCTTTGAGAGGATGCGGTACAGCTTTTCCATCTCCCCCGAGTGACCGATCATCGCCCCCAGCCCGTGACTCTGTCGCAACTGCTCGCGCACTAGCCGTGCTGCCGAGTCAATCGACTTGCTCGAAGCCGCCCGCTCCAGCACCGTGGAGAGTTCATCCACAGCGAAGGGTTTCGTCAGGTAGTCCGATGCCCCGCAACGCATCGCCTCCACTGCCGCCCCCACTGAATTCGAAGCGGTCATGGCAATGATGCACATCTGGGGATAAAGGAGCTTCACTTCCGAAACGAGTTCCAAACCCTGGTTTCTGCCCCATGGAAGATTGACCAGCAGAATGTCAATTGCATGTCCACTCAGCAGGTTGCGCGCCCGGCCAAAATCGCCAACGCTCTCCACTGCATATCCCAGGCCCGCGGCAATCTCGGCGCAAGCGGAACGGACAGCGACGTCTGCATCCACTACAAGCAGGTGCAGTTTCGTCGGCTGCTCCGCCATGTGCGGGATATAGTCCATGATCTTTGTCGGAAGAGCTGTCTCGAGCATTGTATTCGCCTCGTCCTTGGATCGTTAAATGCTGACATCTTCTGGTGGAATCGCGACAAACTCGCCGGTTGACTTACGAGACTCTCACTGGCAGCTCAATCTGGAAACAAGCGCCCGATGGATCGCGGTTCGCCGCGTGGATAAACCCGCCCGCCGCTTCCACGATGGACCGGATAATTGACAATCCAAGCCCGCGATGATCACGTCTCCAACTGCCTGTCCCGTTCGCATCATCCGAGCGTGTCCTGGTGGTAAAGCCTGGTTCAAAGATGTTTTCGAGAGCCTCATTCGGAATGCCGGGGCCGTTGTCCTCGATATTCAATGTGAGCCAGAGTTCAGTACCAGGGGCCGGAACGTCCTCGAGAAGTGTGATGTGGATTCGTCCACCTTCCGGCATTGCCTCAGTTGAATTTCTCACCAGATTGACGAGAATCCGCGTGAGATCCTCTCCGTGCAACTTCACCGGCAGGGCTCCGCCAACCATGTCAACGGTCACAATAATCATCGGGCCGGCAACTGCCGACAGCAGATTTCGGTTCGACTTCAGCTCCGCAGCCAGATTGTCAACCAGCTTTACCGGTACGGAGTCCATTGGTCCACACAGCGGTAGGTTCTGGAATTCTGCTGTCAACCCAGTCGTGTCTGCCTCGGCCGTTCTATTGGTTTGATTTCCAGAGGACGCTCCACTTGGGTTATCCAACGCCATGAGCTTGTCCACTAGTCGACGGCTGGCGGCGGCCACAATTTTCAATTCGCTTCCATAGTGCTGGAAAGGCGTGGCCAGCACACCGGGTACTTCAATCAAATCGCAGTAAAGCCCCAACGCTGTGACCATGTTTCGAGCGTCGTGAGCGACTTCTGCCAATGTTTCGCAGTCGTTGGCCACAGTTGTCAGGGTTGGAATCATGGATTCAGGTGTCTTCAATTCGGCCCCTTCAAGGGCCTCCGCCATTTCCGTGTGGTGCATGCCTGGCCTTTCCTTTCTCTCGGTTCGCTAGTGATGTGCCTTTCCCAATTGGAGCGTTGACTCCAGTCCGGCTCCTCGTTTCATGCTTGGGACTTGCCCGTTTCTAATACACGTTGCGTGCCAAATCCGGACAAACTCTCTAAGTCGCTGATAAAGAGTCGAATGAGCCAGAGAATGCTGCTAAAGAGGGACCATGGATGCGCGGGAAGATTCGTCCCCAAATGGGAATGACTCGCCTTGCCAAAGTCGTAAGCGATTGAATTAGAAATCGTTATCCTAGGGTTCCGTTTCGGTTCGCCAGTCATCGCGAATTCCCATTCTGGAACGGTATTCCGGCTGCGGCTCGATGGGTTCCCGTACAATCCCCGTATGCACGCCAAGGATGCCTCACCGTTCTTCCGGCCCGGTGGCCGTACGCCAACGCAACTTCGCCCCCTTTCGCTGATACCGGATTATGTCCAAACTGCAGAGGGTTCCGTCCTGGTCACGCTTGGGAATACCCGTGTGTTAACGAACGCAACAATCGAGCAAGGTGCTCCGGGGTGGCTGCGCAATTCGGGCCGCGGCTGGGTGACGGCTGAGTATGCCATGTTGCCGCGCTCGACTGTCACACGCACACCTCGCGAGAGCGAACGTGGCAAGATCGGCGGCCGGACACATGAGATTCAGCGGCTCATCGGCAGGAGCCTTCGGTCAGTAGTCGACATGCATGCCTTGGGAGAACGCACCGTGATTCTCGACTGCGATGTGATTCAAGCCGACGGAGGAACCAGGACTGCGGCGATCACCGGCGCGGCGGTAGCGCTTGCATTGGCGTTGAATGCATTGGTCGCAGCTGGAACCCTTAAGCAGTCGCCGCTGAAGCAACTGGTGGCGGCAACTTCAGTTGGCACTGTGGACGGCCAGGCATTACTCGACCTCTGCTACGAAGAAGACTCGCAGGCCGAGGTGGATATGAATATCGTTATGACGGCCGACGGCGGTCTCGTCGAGACCCAGGCCACCGCCGAAAAGGGAAGCTTCTCCCGCACACAGTTAAACGCCCTGATCGACCTGGCAGAAGCAGGATTGAAGGAGATCTTTGTGGCGCAGTGTGCGGTGCTCGGGATATGAAGGCGTATGCGTAAGTCAGTCCTGCGAATCTGCAGCTGAGTTTTCGTGCCCAAAGAAATAGGCAGCGATCATAGCGAGCGGCAGAACAAGAAGGGCATTCGCGGGCGCAGCCTCCAGGTGCAGCAGAACACGACCTAGGGGTTCAAAGAGAAACAGCATGAAGACAAGACCGGCATCCAACCGATCAATTGCATGTCCAGTCCAATGCATTAGTAAACCGATCGCTACGACGACGATAATGAAGATGACGTGAGATGTCATACGGCCGATTGAATTACGAAAAAATGCGGCAATGACGGTAGATAACGAGGCTGAAATCAGGGCAGCGCCAGCCAGTTTTCCAATTCTCCTGGCGGCCGCACTTGGTGTTTTTACTGCTTCTGCTTCAAGGACTGGCATTTCACTCCCCTTCAAAATCGCGATATGTCTGCAGAACGGCTCCTTGCGTAATGACACCTTCCAACTTGCTGAAATCGGCCCGGTTGACCACCGGCAGAAGTGGCCATCGATCGAGATATCGTAAAGTCACGTCGAGCGGTTGATCGGGATGCACATACGAAATATGACGCTCGGCGAGTACGGACGCCAATGTGTGGCCGTCCTTGTCTTCGTCGATCAAGGTCTCGATCTCTTTCCGGGTCACGCTGCTCCACCCTGTGGGATGACAGCGAACAAGGAAAATGTCAGGAGCATTGCGGTCGACCAGGCGCGCTGTCCAGGCTGGCAAATCGTTCTGGTCCAGCACTGGACCATTGTGCGGCACCATTGCGTCTTCGACTCGCAGAATGCTCTCCTCTCTCTGCTCTTCCATCGAAGGTAGTTCCAGGCCGTCCTGCCGGGTGAGGGTGTCAAAGATCGCCGTCTGGTGGAAGCCGCGCGAGATGACATAGGCAAAGGTATTCGCCACGATGACTGGGACAATGATCGAATAGTTGCCGCTAACCTCAAGAACCATAAATACGGACGTCATTGGAGCGCGCAGAAATCCGGCAAAGAGAACTCCCATACCCACCAGGGCGTACGTGCCCGGCGAGACACTCAGATGAGGCAGAAGGGCGTGTTCGGCTCCGCCAACCGCTGCACCAAACATGGCTCCGATGAACAAGGTGGGGGCAAACATCCCGCCCGGTGTCTCGCTTACGAAGGACAAAAGAGTAGCAACGATCTTGAGCATGGCCAAGATTGCCATGAATTGCCAGGTGAAATGGCCGTGCATCGCTTCGTCCATGTACACGTACCCGGCTCCCAACACTTGCGGAGCGCCAAACGCGGCGATGCATCCGATGAGGAGGCCGGCAACGGCCGGCTGAAAGTACTTGGTCCAGAGTGGAAGCCCTTTGCACTTAGGACGCAGAAAGCCGATGCCGCTGGCGAGGGCGACCGATGCCAGACCCCCGACGATTCCGAGAATCGCGTAAGCGATGATCTCCGAGGGACGCTGTAACTCCACTACCGGAATGCGGAAGAGTGGCTGAGAACCAAGAAACCAGCGCATGACAACGACGCTCGAAACGGCGGACAGCACGACAGAGCCCAGGATGCCTGCCGTCCACCGCCCGATGACTTCTTCAATCACGAACAGGACCGCGGAGATCGGCGCGTTAAATGCGGCTGCCAGGCCCGCGGCTGCGCCGACCGGGGCGATGAGGCGCATACGATCGCGTGAAAGCCGCATACGCCGTCCCAGAGCGGAAGCCAGACCTGCACCGATCTGCAACGAAGGGTCTTCAGGCCCGAGCGAGAAGCCGGAACCAATGGCGAGCGCGGAAGTAATGAACTTGCCAACCGCGGTACGAAAGGGAATATAGCCGTTGTAGATGAAGAGTGCAGCCTTGGTTTGATTTACGCCGCTTCCCCGGGCCAGAGGAAAAACGTGAATTACGAGTACTGAGATTACCAGGCCGGCGAGGGTGGGTGCCAGAATAAGACGCCAGACCGAAGGTTGAGCACCGGTGCCGAGCAGATAAATGCGGCACCAGTCGATAGTGAAGCGGAAGCAGACAACAGCCAGTCCAGAAAAGATCCCTATGAATACGGATAGGACGAGAAAGAACCGGTCCTCGCGAAAGAATGAGCCGAGCCAAGTCCCGGGAGAACGTTCAAGCGGAGATGCCTCGCGTTCAACCTTTTCGTCCGCGACCAGCGTTCCGGATTGGAGAATGGATGGAGATGCCAATTCAGAGTCCCTCATGCAGGTTTGCGATCAGAAGGAGCGCCGTGTCAGTCCCTGTCGAAGCTCCGCACTCGTAACTGGCTTGGCGTTCGATTTTGAAGACCAGTTCCATCGCGGAGTTGACAAGGTCCGGATTCCGACGCAAATTCGCAATGTTGATCTGAGGATCGAGCTTCTCCCATAACGGGGCCAGATTAGGTTGCGCTGCTATTTCGGTTGAACCGGCGTTGACAGGGCAGGCGTCCAAGCGCTTGCCCGCGGCAGCAAAGGCACGGACAACAATCCGATCGCGCTCCGCGGCCGGAATCTGCTGCCGAAATGGGTCCATATGGAGAACAAGCTCAGTAGTCCTGAGGCGGGCAGCGCTCACGGTGTCGCGGGGAGCAGCAGCCACCGCCTCTTGCAGATACTTATGTGCAACGGGATACTGGCCCAACTCAAAAGCGGCTTGTCCAGCACCCGCAAGGGCTGCGGGAGAGCGCCAGCCATCCTTAAGGCTCAGCTCGTACTCGGTCAGGGCCTGGCGGTAGTCCAGGGCTTGAAGAAACAGTTCGCCGACTTGAGCCTCTTCGGGCGGGTCGTCTCTGAGATTAGCCGCCAGAGCGATCAATTCCGACTGCGCTTGAGCCGTGGCGTGATTCCGCAGGAGAAGCTGAACCAGTTCTAAACGAGTTGTGCGGCGCTCGATTTCCAGATCGTCCGGCCAGGTTGCATAGATCGCGTTGTGGTAATAACGAAGAGCCCTTTCTGTCTCTCCGCGTCCGGCTGCGATGCGCGCCAGTTCCAGGTTGACGAGACCATCTTCCGGTTGTTGGCCCCACAGATTAATCAGGTAGGCGTATGCCTCGTCTGTTCGTTTCTCTCCCAACAGTGCTTCAGCGAGACTCAGCTGGTAGGAATAGTTGTCGCGGGAGTACAGCAGGGCGGTGCGGAAATCCGATACCGCATCCGTGAACTTTTGTGCCTGAAGGTCCGCAGAGCCGCGTGACGACCATCGCAATGCAAGAGATTGTTGCTGATTGTGATAGAAGCGGGAAAGTCCCACAACAAACAGGAACATTAGCACTGCCGAACCGGTGAGCAGGGCCAGTGTAAGTGGTTCGCGTTGTAAGAAGAGACGACTCTGCAGCCGTCCAGATCTCTCTGACACTCCTTCTCCTCATGCTTTGTGCGTACGTGGATAACCCGTCGCGCCGCGTCTGATTACGGCGTAATTGAGCTGGCATGAGGCAAGGGAGGAAGCTGCCAGAGACTTGGCGGCCTTCAATGCGACTCAACTTTGGAACTTAGGTTGTCCATCTCGATCTTATCCGACCTTCGTAGGTTGAATTCCATATTTTGAGACAGAAGGTTGTTTGACTAGTGACTTTCGAGTTATGGACAAGTTATGGGTTATCGTTCAACCTTGCAAGTTCGAAGTGCGCAAGGACTGAAGCGGGACCGCGAAAGATATCTGAAACGGGCCTCCCTTGATTGCGAATGGCCCTAGGTCTCCCTAATGAAACACAATGCTTCGCGAGCGTCCTGCGGGTTGTTCTGCAGGGTCGGTTTCTGTTGGCGGGAGCACTTGCAAAATGCCGCCTCGGCACCCATGTGTTTCCAGGTCGCTAATTCGCTGCGACGGGCAACTCGATGCTGCTGGATTCGCCGGGCGAGTGGTAGACCTGCTGCGTGGCCTTCTTGTAGTCCTCCGGCCTAGCCCAGAAGATGTTGGGTACGAAAGTCTGCGGATTGCGGTCGAAGAGTGGGAACCAACTCGACTGGATCTGTACCATTATGCGGTGTCCAGGCAAGAAAACGTGATTCGCCGTGGGCAATGCGAACCGGTAAGTTAGCGGCTTATCCGGGGTAATGGGCTCGGGCTTGGAGTAGCTCTCGCGATAACGCCCGCGGAAGATGTCCATTGAAATGGGAAGTTGATAGCCGCCCAGTTCGGGCTCATCTGCAACTTGATCTGGATAAACGTCGATGAGTTTTACTACCCAGTCCGAGTCGGTGCCACTTGTTGACGCAACGAGGTGAACGATGGGTTGACCCGCGATATGGACGGGTTCACTCAAAACGTCGCTGGTGTAAGTGAGAACGTCAGAGCGGCCTGATTCTTCGCGCTGGTCGTCCACTAGCCATTGGACCCAGGTGAGTGGAGGAACGTAGCCGATGGGTTGACTCGGGCGTGGGCGGTAGGGCACCGGATGCGCCGGATCGGAGACGAACTCGTCGGACGAAGAATCCGATTGCGTAGGCGGAGTGAAGCTGAGCTTCAGTCCGCCTCTGAGGTAAAGTGGCTTTGTTGCCGCTTCCGAGGGCCATGAATTTAGACGCTGCCATTTGTTCACGCCGGTTTCAAACGCTGTGACCGGAGCTACGTGGTCAGGGGGTGCGTCGTCCTTTAGATAATGATCGAGGAAGGGCAACAGCACATGAAGCCGGAACCACGTGCCGGTATCGCTGCCGAAGCGGATGGCGCCGAGTGAGTCGGCGGGCTCAATTTCCTGTCCATGATGCCAAGGGCCGAGAACGAGGAAGACTTTGTCATTGTCCTTATCGAGCGGCTTGATGGCCTTGTAGACGGCGGGAGCACCATAAATGTCTTCCTGGTCCCAGAGGCTGTCAACCAGCATGATGGGCACCTTAATGCCCTCTTCGGTGAAATCGGCTGCCAGCACCTTATCCATGGCCTGATCAGACCAGAACGAATCGTAGCTGGGATGCTGGAGAATCTTGCGCCAGAAGCCGAGCTGTTCCATTCCGTGCTCTTTACCGAGTTCCCCTGCCGACCCGGCGCGCAGGTAAAGGTCGTAGTCGTCGAACGTCGATGTCCACCAGTGGGCAGTATTCGAACGGGTGCCCTCCTGCTCGTATATGTAAGGCATGTTCTGCTCACGAAAGGCGCCATTGTGGAACCAATCATCACCCATCCAGCCATCGACCATGGGATTCATGGGCACGGCCACCTTGAGGGCGGGGTGCGGGTGAACAAGCGCCATGAGAGGAAGAAAGCCGTCATAAGAGATACCAAGGATCCCGACCCTGCCGTTGCTCTCAGGGATATTTTTGACAAGCCATTCGATGGTGTCATAGGTATCGGTGGACTCGTCCACCGGAGTGGGATTCAGTGGACCGTGTAGCGGGCGGGTCATGACGTAATCACCCTCGGATCCGTATTTGCCGCGGATGTCCTGGACTACGCGAATGTAGCCTCCTTTGATAATCACGTCGGTGACATTGTCGTATCCATAGAGAATCGGGCCAAGATGTGAACTGGCGGCGTGGCTCGTGAGTTCGTCGGCGTTGTAAGGCGTTCGCGTGAGCAGAATCGGCGCATGCTCGGCGCCTTTTGGCACCAGAATTACGGTGTGGAGACGAATCCCGTCGCGCATTGGGATCATCGCTTCGCGGCGTGTGTAGTCAAAGCTTGCGGTCACAGGATGCAGCGCGGCCGGTGTCTCGCTCGGATAATCCGGATACTGGGGTTTGGCAGTTTCGGTCTGCCCCGAGGCGGAAACAACGCCGGCGGCAAAGGCAATTGCTGCGATAGCAACACGAAAGCGCGTCATGGGTGAGATGCCTTTCGGAGAATTTGTTGAATGCAATTGCAGACTATCGCGCCAGGCACCTTATACGGAAGATGAATAGTTGTCGAACGATGCGTGAAGATGTCGGCAAGATTCGAGCATCTTTTCGGGCTGACGTGAATCACTCAGGCATGCGGCCGTGAAGGCTATTCGTTCTGGGCAACGCAGTTTTGATTCAACATATAACTGAGAGATGGAGGGATTTTAGGCGATGGGAAACGATGCTTCCTTGCGACAGCATATTGTCAACCTACTCAAGGGCGGTCATGCACACGCCGATTTCGATGCCGCATTTAAGAGTGTTCCGGTTGAAGTGCGGGGAAAACGGCCGAGGGGATCAGAACATTCACCATGGGAGATCCTCGAACATCTGCGCATCGCGCAGTGGGACATTCTCGAGTTCTCGCGCAATCCGAAGCACAAGTCGCCAGATTGGCCCAGCGGATACTGGCCAGGCAAATCCGCTCCTTCCGACGAGAAGGCGTGGGAGAAGAGCGTGCGGGCCTTCCGCAAGGACCTTAAAGCGATCTGCGACATGGTCGAGGATGAATCAACCGACCTGTTTGCCAAAATCCCGCACGGCGAAGGGCAGACGATTCTCCGCGAGGCAATGCTGGTTGCTGATCATAACGCCTATCACCTCGGAGAGATGGTTCTCGTGCGCCGACTCCTTGGTGCGTGGAAATAGTGTTGCCTAGCGGATCGGGAGCGGCGATCGCAACACAGTCAACGCGACCTTAGTGAGACAGGGCCGATACGATGAGCGTCATGATCAGGCCGGTCACGGATAGTACAGTTTCCATCAGAGTCCAGGTCGCGAACGTCTCTTTAATCTCAAGGCGGAAGAACGACTGGATCATCCAGAATCCGGGGTCATTTACCTGCGAAAAGACCAGCGAGCCGGTGCCGGTGGCGAGCACAAGAAGTTCCGGCTGCACCCCAAGATGACCGGCCATCGGGGCGAGGACGCCGGCGGCCACCGCCATGGCGACGGTCGCAGATCCCATTGAGATGCGTACAACGGCGGCCAGCAGCCAGGCCAGCACCAACGGCGGGATATGCGCACCGAGAGCCAGCGCGACTGTGGCTTGCGCCGCGCCTGAGTCGCGCAGCACGCCGCTCAAGCCTCCAGCCGCAGCAATGATCACCAGTACATTGGCAATGGGCTCGAATGATTCGGCCGTCAAGGTGCGAAGCATGCCCCGTTTTCGGGACGTCCGATCGTGGCCCATGTGAACATGAGGGCCGAGCGTGATCAGCGCGATCAGAACAGCGATGAGCAATGCCACATCGGGGCTGCCGATGAAGCGGAGAACCTGATTGGCGAAGCTTCCTGGAACAGCCAGCGAATCGGACCAACTCCCAAGAAAAATGAGACCGATGGGCAGAAGAATGGCCGATGCCGCTCGGATGGGGCCGACGGGCGAGGAATCCACCCTCGTCCGTGTCTGTACAGGGCCGCTCGCCATCGCGGCCGCGTCTCCGCCTAGAGTGGCGACAATCTCGTCGGCAGGGAAGTCGACAGGCTCTTCGAACAACGAAGTTTCTTCGTACTGGGCTTCGCCTGCCGCGGATCGCTTCTTCCATCGCCGCATAAGAAACCATCCTAGAATTGGCCCAGCGACGGCGCCGGTGGGAATGCCTACTACGAGGCCCCAGAGAATCGTGCGTCCCAGATCAGCGTGGTACTCGGTTGCAGCCAACATGGCCGCGGGGTGCGGCGGAAGCGTGCCATGTACGATGGAAAGCCCTGCCAGAAGCGGCATTCCCACCAGGATCGGCGGCCGCTTGCTGCTTCGAGCGGCTGCGGCAATGATCGGCATGAGCAGAACGAGGCCGACCTCGAAGAAAACAGGCATTCCAACGAGGATGCCAAGCCCGCAAAGCGCCCACGGCAGGCCTTTCTCGCCGCATCGTTCTACAAGAGAGTTGCCCAAGGCTGCTGCTCCGCCGGAACTGGCCACGAGCTGGCCGAGGATGGCTCCGAAGCCAAGAATGATGGCAATGTGCGCCATGAGTCCGCCAACGCCGTTTGAAAACGAGAGAGGCACCTGGCGCAACGGCATGCCGGACGCCAATCCAAGGGTGAGCGCAGCGATTGCAAGACCAAGCGCAGGGTGCAGGCGCACCCACGCGATGAGGATCAGCAGGAGCACCACGGCTCCCGCTGCACATGCCAGTAAATAGACACTGTGAGGGGCGACAACGGCGGCGAGTGGCACGCACGGATTATTCCATATCTGGCCAGCTTAAGGCTTGCACGCCTGTGCTATCAAGCACACGTTATGCTTGCGCGCCTCTGCTACCATAAGGATGATCGCGGTTCGGCCGTTGGCAAATCTGATTTCTAGACTCTTCAGGTCTAGAGCACATCTCCGGCAGAGCCAGCCCAGAAGGAGAACTTTCATGCCTCTCGTTTCCATGCGGCAACTCCTCGACGAGGCCGCCAAGGGCGGATACGGCGTCGGAGCATTCAATGTCAACGATATGGAACAGATCCAGGCCATCATGATGGCGGCTCGGGAGACCAAGTCACCGGTGATTGTGCAGGCCAGCCGCGGCGCGCGCAAGTTTGCCGAGGATCTTTACCTCTTCAAGCTGATTCAGGCTGCGGCGGAACTGAATCCGGATACTCCGATCGCCATGCACCAGGACCACGGCAACAGCTTTGAGACGTGCAAGAGCGCGATCGATCTCGGCTATACCTCGGTGATGATGGACGGGTCGCTCAAAGAGGACGGCAAGACACCGTCAACCTTTGAAGAGAATGTTGCAGTGACGAGGCGCGTTGTGGAGTATGCGCATCCTCGCGGCGTTACGGTCGAAGGAGAGATCGGTGTGCTTGGCGGTATCGAGGACGGCCACGGCGCAGGTGGCTCCGGACTTGAGCATGTAACCGATCCCGATCAGGCGGTAGAATTCGCCGAGCGCACAGGCGTTGACGCGCTGGCCATCGCGATCGGAACCAGCCACGGCGCATACAAATTCACCAAGAAGCCCGATGGCTCAGTTCTTAAGATGGATCTGCTCATCAAGATTCACAACCGCTTGCCGCATACCCACCTCGTCATGCATGGCAGTTCCTCGGTGCCGAAGGACCTGCAGGACATCATCAACCAGTATGGCGGCAAGCTGAAAGAGACCTGGGGCGTGCCTGTAGAGGAGATTCAGCTTGGCATCAAGAACGGCGTGCGCAAGATCAACGTGGATACGGACAATCGCCTGGCGATGACAGGTGCCATCCGCAAGGTGTTCGCGGAGACCCCGGAAAAGTTCGATCCGCGCGATTATCTGAAGCCGGCGCGCGAGGCGATGGCCAAGGTTGTGGCACAACGAATGACGCAATTCGGCCAGGCTGGTCACGCAGGTGATTACTCGCCGAAGCCGATCGAAGAGATGGCCAAGGGCTATGCCAATGGCAGCTTGGATACGCGTCCTTCACTGGTGGGCGCGAAGTAGCATTGGTTCCAGATCGCAGCATGAAGAGGCCATCCCGCAAGACGGAATGGCCTCTTCTGTTCAGCCCCGGAAGTCATCCGCATTGGCCTCTGTGAACGGGTTATCCTGTCTTTGCTCTCTGCCCTTTCTGCCGATAGGATTAGGAAATCCACACGAAGAGTATTTCGTCACCCGAAAATCAAGGAAAAATGAAGCAGACACAAACCAGGAAGATCGAGCTGTTTGACACCAGTCTTCGCGACGGTATGCAACAGCCAAATATCGAAATCTCTGTGCCCAACGCCGCAGGTCTCTTGCAGCGCATGGCGGTTTTCGGCGTGCGCTACGCGGAAATTGGGTTTGCCGGGTCGAACAAATTTGTGGACGATCTGGCACGCGCACTCCACGGGATCGATACGGGAACGATGAAGCTTGCCCTTTTTGGCAGAACGCGTGGACGCGGCACACAGGTGCAGGATTGGCCCGACGCCCAGTTCATCGTGAGCCACAAATCACGTGTTCCTGTCGCCGTAGTCGTCGTCAAATCAAGGCTTCTTGACGTAGTGAAGTCCTTGGAGACGAGTCCGGAGGAAAATCTCCTGATGGCGTGCGAGACCATCAGCTTCTTGCAGGACCACGGATTGGAAGTGATCGTGGATCTGGAGCACGCGATGGACGCCTGCTGCGGACGCCGCGAAAATGGCGAGCTGTGCGAAACCGATTTTGCCAAACGGAGTCTTGATCATTTCCACGCGTTGACCGACCAATGCGTGCGCCAGGGTGTCAGCCGCATCGTTGTCTGCGATACCACGGGCGGTGCCAGCCCTGAAGAAGTCGCCGACGTGATCGGCGGCCTTACCAAGTCATTTCCCGAGGCTGTATTCGGATTTCATGGACATACCGATCGGGGATTTGGAACCGCCGACTCAAGAGCGGCGATTCTCGCCGGCGCAATGCATATCCAGGGCACGCTGATTGGGACGGGCGAACGCTGCGGAAACGTGAACCTGACAACGGTGATTGGCAGCATGCAACTTCGCGGCGAAGCAGAGTTTGTCCCTCCCGAATCACTCGCTGGTCTGACCAGCCTTGCGCATTCAGCATATGAGGCATTCTCGCTCGAAGTGCCGCACAGTGCACCGATTGTCGGCAGCGGCGCATTTGGAACCTGGGCCGGCATGCACGGCAGCAGCGAACGCAAGCATCCGGGAGCCTATCTGTGGTGCGATCCCGCCAGAGTAGGTGCCCAGCCCGTCATCGGGGTCAATGCCCAGTCGGGAAGAGCCAATATCATGTTGCTGTCTGAAGCTGTGGATGTTTCGCTGGATTCGGCGCAGTCCCAGGCGCTGATGGACGCAAATCAGGCGATGATCGAGGGCGGAGGTTTCACCTCCAGCGAAGTCTCGTTCCGGCTTGCTTGCATGAGGGTGAAGGGTATCCTGCAGAATTGGTTCAACGTAAAAAGCTGGCGAGTTCTGGACGAATCCGATGAAACTAGGAACCGATACGTTCAGGCTTCCATGCTTCTGACGATTGGCGAATCCAGCGTGGTCGCAACGCGGGCAGAAGGAGCCGGTCCGGTTGACGCGCTCACCAAGGCGATGCGGCGCGAATTGGAGAAGTGGTATCCGCCCATTGCGCGGATGCGATTGGGCCGATTTACCGTGACTGCAATCGACGTCTCAGCGCATGATACGGCCGCGCATGTCCGGGTTACAGTCAGCTTCCACGCGGATGGACACGATCCTTGGACCACCGCAGGAGTAAGCAGCGATTTGAACCAGGCGGCGCTGATGGCCATCGTAGATGGCTTCCAGTATTGGCTGCTCAAGAATCCTGCCTGACTCAAACGGCATTCACATCAAACTGCGGGTGCGATAGATGGTTCCCCGACCGAAGCAACACCGTTGGCCGCTTCCTGGTCCTTGTACTGCAACTGGTAAAGCTTCCAGTAGAGGCCTCGCTGTGCCAGTAGTTCCTGGTGTGTCCCCATCTCGCGCAACTGGCCCTTGTGCATAACAAGGATCTTGTCGGCGCGTTGAACTGTTGAAAGCCGGTGCGCAATCAGCACGCTGGTCCGTCCTTCGACCATACGCTCCAAAGCGCCGCGAATGCGGAGTTCCGTATCAGTGTCTACGCTCGAAGTGGCTTCGTCGAGGATGAGGATGCGGGGATTGTAGGCCAGCGCCCGCGCAAAGTTGATGAGCTGCTTCTGGCCGGTTGAAAGGGAATTGCCGCGCTCCCTGACCGGCTCGTCAAAGCCGCCCGGCAGGGTTTCGATGAAATCGAGCACGTTCACATCGCGCGCAGCCTGGCGAAGGGCAGCTTCTGCCATTTCGTCGTTGCCAAGCCGAATATTCTCTGCCACGGTGCCGCTAAACAGGAACGGATCCTGCAGGACCACTGCAAAATGCTGGCGCAGCGTTGTGAGGTCCTGCTGCCGCAGGTCAACGCCGTCGACAAGTATCTGGCCGGCCGTCACGTCGTAGAACCGCATCATCAAGCTTGTTAGCGTGGTTTTGCCCGCGCCGGTGTGGCCCACGATCGCGATGGTCTGTCCAGCATCAATCACGAAAGTGACGTCTTTCAGAATCCACTCTATGTCGGTGAGAGCAGCGAGCTGCGAATTGGCTGCCCCTGAATGAACTACCTGATCTACAGCAGCTTGCTGTTGCAAAGAGAGTTTCTGGTAGGTGAACCAGACGTGGCAAAACTCAATTCGATTTGAGCCGTCACCCAGTTGCGGATTGGCGGGGTTCACGATTTCCGGGGCGGTGTCGAGCAGTTTGAAGATGCGCTCACATGCGGCCATGGCCGCTTGCAGAATGTTGAACTTGTCGCTCAAGTCCTGAATTGGCCTCCAGAACCGCTGCGAATACATGTTGAACATCGCGAGGATGCCGATCGAAACCGATCCTGAAATCACGCCAATGCCGCCTCGCCAGATCACCAATGCGATAGCCACGGCGGAGAGCAGCTCAACAGCCGGGTAATAGAGGGCGTACGCGAAGATCGTATCGATAAATGCAATCATGTGGAGGCGATTGACAGATTCGAAGTCGTCGAACGCGCGCTTTTCACGATTGAAAAGCTGGACCACGCTCATTCCACTGATGTGTTCCTGAGTAAAGCTGTTGATGCGGGCGATGGCGGCGCGCACACGGCGGTAGCTTTCGCGAACATGATCACGAAAGAGGCGCGTAACAAACAGGATCAGCGGTAGCACGGAGAAAGCCAGCAACGCCAGCCACCAGTTGATGCTCAGCATCACCACGGCCATGATGGAGAGAGTGAAGAAGTCGTCAACGATGGCCAGGATCCCGCCGGTGAACATGTCATTGATCGCATCGACATCGGAAGTAATTCGAGTGACGAGGCGGCCCACAGCGTGTGTGTCAAAGAAGCCCACGTGCATCCGTTGCATATGCCGGAAGATATCGCGGCGCAGGTCGAACATGATCTTCTGGCCGGTCCACTGCATCAGGTAAACCTGGATGAACTGCAGGACGTATGCCGTGACCAGGAGAGCAAAGTAAATTTCCGCCAGCCGCGTCACGCCGGGAAACCCGGCCGCAGGGAGCAGCCGCGCCAGCGGGCTCGAGTGCGCCAGCCAATGCGCCACGGCATCCGTATGGCTGTTTGTGCTCGACGTGGGAGCAAGGTAGCGGTCGACGGCCACCATCACCAGGATGGGGCCCGTCACGTCGCAGAGGGATTTGAGCGAAACCGCCAGCGAGGAGACGCCGGCCTGCAGCCAATACGGGCGCACGTAGCGGCCGAGGCGGCGCATTAACCGCGCATCGTACACTTTGCCGGCAACTTCGTCGTCGGCCTTACGCCGGGCCTGCGGGGCACCGGTTTGAGCCGCTTTGTCTTCTGCCTTATCTGCCATGAGCTGCGTGGGGCGCGCTTACCTCTCTATTCTACGGGGAGACGCGTTTTAACAGAGAGATGTCCTGCGGCTTACCAGCGATTCACCTGGAAGAGCAGGACAGTCGCGGCAGGTCATTTGCCTTTTACGGGCTTCAGATGGCCGTCGAGCGCCGCGCGCCAAGCCTGCATCTCGCTGAGCAACAATGCAGCTCGCGCCTGAAACGGGTTGCCCGACTGCGCCGCAACATTCGTGGCCGACCCCTGGGCAGATGCAACCTTCCATGGAAACCGCTTCGCTCCGCGTTGGGAAACCAGCGCCAATCGCACGGCGTTATAGACCTGGTTTGCGCCGGCCCGCTCGCTTGGCGTATACCAGCCGGATTCCGCGAAGGGCACACTTACCGAGCTCCATCCATAATTTGCGCTCCCGGCGAGAGATTGGGGCACTGACTGGTAGGCCGCTCCAGAGCGATACAACGCTTGCACCGCCGTGGGCAGATCTGTCCGGCCGTCGGTGACCCGCTCGATAATCGGAATCAAGCGCACAAGCGCCTCGTTGGCGCCCTGCCGCTGCCGGTAAATCCGAAGCAAATCCCGCCGGTCACCTTCACTGCTTTCGTCGGCAAAAAGAACCGCACTTACACGTGCCGAGCAATCAACCGCCTGGGAGGTGGTGCTGAACCTAAGCTGCGAGGTGCTCCCTGGGAGAATACGGAAGCTCGGATGGAGCGCGGTGAGCGAGTCGAAGATCTCCATCCCACTTCCATCCGGAAACGTCGCCGAAAGATCGGGAGGCTCACTCAAGACCATGCCTGTCCCGGTAGAACC